>NZ_PUBZ01000089.1 GCF_003205875.1 Herpetosiphon llansteffanensis | reverse complement strand
CGGTTACCACCGCTGCCGCCGCTGCTAGCAGAGAAGCCTTCACGGCTAGATTTGCGATTGTTTGCGCGATCACTTACGCCATCGCGGGTATTTTTTTGAGAAACTGGCATCTATGGTCCTCCTAATGCCCAACACGAAGTTTGTGTTTAAGGGCTTGGGAAGCTGAAGCCAGAGGCGAAGGCAGTGATGCGGCTTAGTTCATCGCAGCCTCCACCGCTGGGTCAGCATCGGGAAATTGATCAGCAATTGTTTGCAGAGCCTGCTGATCAATCGCGCTCAATTCGACGCGCAAGGCTCGCTCTAAGGCCCCGCGCTTTAGCGCATTGGTCCAACATGGGCGTTCAGCACAGAGATATGCACCGCGGCCCGCTTGCTTGCCACTTGGATCGACCACAACACTTTGGTCGGCCAAGCGTACAAGACGTACCAACTGACGTTTATTATCGGTACGCCGGCAAGCAACACACATGCGCTGTGGCACATGGCGTGGGCGCGGCGACTGCTTTTGAGCAGCCATAGGCTATGCCTCGGTATCCGTCTCGTCGCTCTCGCCAGCTTCATCTTCGATGATATAGCTAGCAATGAGCTTGTCATTGAAATAAATATTGAGTTTTTGGGCGGCGGCACGCAACGCGACTTCTTCGCCAATAATCTCTGCTGGCAATGGGCCATATTGTCGCCCTTGATAGGTAACCAAGGAATCGACACGGACCTTGCGGGTTTCGACTTTAGCGGTTGAAAGCGCTGCTTCTTGCAGCATTTGTTCCGACGCGGCAGCTTCGCGCACTTCGGCAGCAGCGCGTTCTTCCTCGAGGAGTGAAGATGCGCTCTTAATATCGATGCGCCAACCAACCAGTTTGGCTGCCAAACGAACGTTTTGGCCCTCCTTGCCAATTGCCAACGACAATTGTTTATCTGGCACGACCACGGTGGCCGTTTTCTCGCCTTCATCAAGATGAACTTCGACGACTTGGGCTGGGCTGAGGGCGTTGGCAATAAATACCCGCATATCAGCGCCCCATTGCACCACGTCGATCTTCTCGCCGTTCAGCTCATTGACAATATTTTGAATCCGAATCCCGCGCATCCCCACGCACGAGCCAACCGGGTCGATGCCTTCTTGACGGGCATGCACGGCTACTTTCGAGCGTAAGCCTGGTTCGCGGGCAATTGATTTAATTTCAACTGTGCCGTTATAAATTTCTGGCACTTCCATCTCAAACAAGCGTTTGATCAAATCTTTGTGGGTGCGCGAGGCCACCAAGCGCGGGCCACGGGGATCATCACGGCGGGCTTCCATCAAATAGACTTTAAGCCGCTGACCATGGCGATAGTTGTCGTGGCTAATTTGCTCTTTTTGCGGCAGAATCGCTTCTGCACGCCCAACTTCCAAAATGACGTTGCCTTTGGCGGTACGCTGCACGGTGGCAGTTACAATTTCGCCTTCACGATCAAAGTATTCGCCATAAATATGGTCGCGTTCAACTTCTTTGATCCGTTGGAGCACAACTTGCTTGGCAGTTTGGGCGGCAATCCGGCCAAAATCGTCGGGCGTGCTTTCAACATAGACGGTTTCGCCAATTTCAACATCGGCACGCACGTTACGCGCATCTTCAATGTCGATCTCGAAGCGATCATCCATCACTTCATCAACAACTTGCTTCTCGGCGTAAACCCGAATGCGGCCAGTGTTTGGCTCTAATTCAATCTTAACATCGACGGGTGGCGGATTATTGCCCAAATAACGCCGATAGGCAGAAATTAGGGCTTGCTCGACCACATCCTGCACCGACTCGCGGGGAATGCCGCGTTCAGCGGCAATCTGTGAAATAGCTGCGTAAAAATCACTTTTCATATCTAGCCTCGCTTAGGGGTGCAGTGGGTCAGGTATCGACATAATACCTGCTTTGATGGAGCCACCCTGCGTTGGTTAACCTTGTTGACAAGAAGAAACGTGGGGGACACCCACGTTTCGGTCTGTGTACTTCATACTGATTATAGTATATCACTACCACTAAGGCCGTGCAACCCTAGGGAGTTGGGTAGGCCGTTGGTTGCGAGTTAGGCACTGGGTATTGGCCTGGCTCCAAGGTTGGCTCAACAACCACGTTGCCATCTGCTGGCGTTGGGTAGGTTGCAGGAGTTTGGGCTGGGGCCGGATTGGTTGGTTGGTTGTTAACCGGAGCAGTGGTTGGAGCTGAACCGGTGGTTGAACAACCAGCCAAGAGTGCTAGCACAACAAGGCTAGCCAACATGTGTTTGCGCATCTGTAAGAACCTCCATGGGTTTTCAATCGCTCGCTATGCTACCGTAGCGCCGATAAAAAGTCAAAGCTTCGGCTTAACCGTTATTAATCTTTTTGGCCTGCGCCGCCCGCCAATCAGCGCCAAGTAAGCCAAATACCACGGTGTCGGTAAAGCGGTTTTCGACAATATCAAAGTAATTCTCGCGCAGCAGCCCTTCTTGATGAAAGCCAACTTTTTCGAGCGCCCGCCGCGAGCCTTGATTGTCGGGGTGAATCTGGGCTTCGATGCTATGTAATTTAAGGGTTTCAAAGCCAAATTGTAGAATCGCCTGCAAGGCCTCGGTCATAATGCCCTTACCCCAAGAGTGCGCTGCCAATTCGTAGCCAATTTCGGCCCGCGCATGCTCGCTCTCAAACCGCCAAAACCCAGCTGAGCCAATCCATTCGCCATGCTCGTGCAAGGTAATGGCCCAGCGCACGCCAATTTTTTGCTCAAACGATCGTTTGAGACTGTTCAAGCGATTTTCTGCTTGCTCAGGCGTTTCCATTGGCAATTGACCAAAATAGCGCAATACCTGTGGGTCGGCCATAATCGCAAACATTGGATCGCGATCGGCTAAAACTGGCTGGCGTAATAGCAGGCGCTCGGTTTCCAACACGGGAAATTGGGCTAAAGCACGATCTAAATCAAGCATAACACCTCTTGCTATATACATGCGCTTTTAGCTTCAATCAGCGACGGCTTAACGCAAATGACGAAACTCAAACGAGCTTCGTCATTGCCCAATTATCAAGCAGTTTAGGCGCGTTTTTTGATCAAGACTTTATCAATCCGCCGCCCATCCATATCGATCACTTCAACATCGTATTCATCCCAAGCCACATGATCACCAACATTTGGCAAGCGATGCAGCTCGTTTAACACATAGCCTGCAATTGTCACAAAATCGTTGGCATCATTAATCGCAATATTCAAGCGATCAGCAATCACAGCGTAGGATTCAGAGCCGTCGATCAGCCATGAGCCATCATCACGTTTGACCATGGTTTGTTCTTCGTTGGAATCATATTCATCGCGAATATCGCCAACCAGTTCTTCTAAAACATCTTCGAGGGTCAGAATCCCCGAAATCTGGCCATATTCATCGACCACTAAAGCCATGTGCGAGCCAGTGCGGCGAAACAGACTCAACATTTTGGAAACAGGCTCGTGCTCCAATACATAGGTTGGCGGGCGCACCAATTCACGCAGTTGGCGTTGGTCGTTGCCCAACATCGATGGCAACACATCCTTTATATAGATCGTGCCAATCGAGCGGTCAAGCGAATCGCCTTCGTAAACTGGCATGCGCGAATAGCCATGTTCAACTGCAATGCGAGTGATTTCAGCAAGCGGGGTGTTGGCGCTGACTGCTACCACATCTGGACGGGGTGTCATCAGCATGCGCGCCGTGCGATCCGAAAAATCGAAAACCCGTGAGATTAACGCTTCTTCGTGCAAGGCGACTGTGCCGCCAGCTCGCCCTTCACGCGTCATATACAAAATATCGTCTTCAGTTATGCTAGAATCAGGCTTTTTGTTCTGGCCAATCAACATCAAAATCAACGTTGATGAATTGGTCAGCACCCAGACGATTGGCCTGGTGAGCCACGAAAGCCACGAAAGCAAGGGCGCAAGGTTGCGGGCAATCGTATCTGCATGCAACAAGGCTAAGCGTTTTGGCACAAGCTCACCAATAATCAACGACAGATAGGTGATGAGCAATACAACCACCGTAAAGGCAATTGAATCGGCATAACTCTCGAGCGCAGGAATCGTTTTCAGATATTCGGCAAAGGGTTTGCTAATATTCGCGCCCCCAAAAGCTGCTGCAAACGTACCAATTAACGTGATCCCAACTTGAACGGTGGCTAATAAGCGATCAGGTTGGTCGGCGAGTTGCAGGGCCTTCTTTGCCCGAAGATCGCCATCGGCGGCTTGTTGTTCTAAGCGAGAACGCCGCGCCGAAACCATGGCTAGCTCCGATGCAGCAAAAACCCCGTTGGCAACCAGCAATACCAAGACAATTCCTAGCTCGCTGGCTATGTCACTTAGCATTCAATTGTTCCTTTCTCAAACATAGAATGGCTCCAGCACAGGTTAAATTTTATTGGGATTCCTTGTGCTGTAATATCACAAATTGTACCATTGACTTGACCTCGCGTTGAAGCATGTTTCGGCGTGATTATTCTGCTTAAATCTAAGAATCATTCTCGTTTGACAGAACCAATAGCGCGACGTATACTCTGCCAATCACAATAAAAACAGTTTTTTCCGTACTAACAGATTTAACTAGACCTTGGCATTTGGAGGTTTCTGGCTCATGTATCGTTGGCTTTGTGCATTAACTCTCGTAGCAGTGCTTTTCGGCTGTGGTGCTGAACAGGCTGCTCCTACCACGCAACCAACCCAAGCTGCCGCCGCTGGCGAACTTGGCGCAATCAAGACCTATCTTTTGGGCAAAACTGGCGATTTGATCACCAGTACCACCGCTTTGGAAACCGCTAGCCAGCGCTATTATGATTTGGCAAAAGCTGCTAATTTCGATTATGCAACGCTCTGGCGCAGCAAGCAAGCTGAGGTTGGCACGACCTTGAACGATGCCAAAGCAGCTTGGTTGAAATCCAGCCCTACCTACGAACAAATGGAAGGGATCGTTGCAGGAGTAAGCAGCTTGGCCGATTTCGACGTAACGCTTGATGCTGGTGCTTCTGCAGAAGAAGGCGGCGATAGCGTGGTCAATTATGATTTGAGCTTGGCTGATGGCCGCACGGTTGCCAAACCAGGCAACTTGTTTGGCGTAACCGAAAGCACGCTCTGGGGCACGTACGATGCCTTCCGCATCACCGATGTTGAAGCAGACATCAACGGCAACGGCACGGTGGAATTTGGCGAATCGTTGCCAGAAGCCAATGTCTTATTGGCAGCAGCCCAAAAGCTCAAGGCTACCGCAACCGAGCTTGATATCGCCGCCAAAGCGTGGGAACCAACCGACAGCGACGCATTCAGCGCCTTGGTCGTGATGGTGCCAACCATGAACGAATATTTCGATTCGTGGAAGAATTCGCGCTTTGTTGCTGGCGATAGCAGCACCCAACGCGATTTTGTGGCCATCTCACGCTTGGCCGACATTGGCGATATTCTGGGCAGCTTGCAAGTTGTCTACGATAGCCTTAGCCCCAAAATTGCCACCCTCGATGCCGACCAAGATCGCCAAATCAAGACCAACTTGCAAGGCCTCCGCGATTTTGTTGCCGATGTGCACAAAAAAGAACAAGCTGGCCAACGCTTTACTGCTGAAGAAGCCGATTTGCTCGGTGCTGAAGCCCAAAATCGTGCTGATGCAATTACCGGCCAAGTCAGCCAAATTGCTGCTCGCTTGAACGTGAAAATCAGCGAGTAAGCAAAAAAACACAGGATTAGGCTAAAAATCGGTTCACGAACTGATTCGCAAATCGAACCAAAATAGGTATACTGCTTGTATCACAGTTATACCTATGCGATCAATGAGAAAGAAGTTGCGACGGAGCAAGGTCGATGGAGTTTGGGTGTGCGTCCCTCCATCACAAAACTTAAGCAGCAAAGGGCGTGAACTGTTGGCATACAGTTCACGTCCTTTGTCGGTTTATTTTGCTGTTGCTCATTGTGAGGAGCAGCAAACCACAATTTTAGGAGCTTGTATGTGGTTGCGTCGTTTTTTGCTGGCGTTGGTCGTTGCCTTATTGCCATGGTCTGCCATGGCAGCCGAACCATCACCAGCCCAAGCCAGCGAATCGGTGCGTTCGTTGTTGGTGCAAGCCCAATTATCGCTCACAACTGATGCTGCCAACGCCAAACGTTTAGTCAGCGAAGCCCAAGCCTTGTATGATCAAGCCCTCGCCAAAGATTTGACCAGCTTGGCTCCCCAACAGGCGAGCACAATCGCCACGCGCTGGGCAGATTTAACCAAAGCCTTGGAAGCCAACGATGTTGCGGCATTTGCTCAACAGCGATCGTTGCTCTGGATCGATTTGCTCAAAGCCAGCTATGGCATCGTTGGCCAATCAATCGATACAGGCAAGCCAGAACAAGCCTTGCAATGGCTGCCAGTGCGCGAGTTTCGCAATGCAACGCGCTTTTCACGCCCCAACGGCGATGCAGCCCGCGCCATCGAGCAATGGAAACAAGCAGCCTATAGCGCCGCCGATGCCCGCATTGCGCTCGATGCAGATTTGTTGGATACCTACCAAGCCAAACTTAACGAAAGTTTGCGTACTCTGCGCAGCGCCGCCCAAAAAGGTAATCGCATTCAACAAGCAGAGGCCGGCGCGGCAATTCAAGGCTATTTTAATATTTTAGAGCCAGCGTATCGTGGGCAATACCCTGATAAGGCTGATAGTGCATTAACCAATGCCCAAGCCTTGCGCGAAGCAGCGCTGAGCAACGCCAACCTTGAAACGGCAATTACGACCTTTGAAGGCTCGCTCAGCGGCTTTCGCGCAGCTCCACTAAGCCCATCAGAGCAAGTGCGCCGTGCTGGTCAATTGCGCCGATTCTTGAGCCTCGTGCCAGTTGAATATGAACGTGGCGTGCGCAACGGCCAAGTAACGCTTGATCTCGAAATTCAAGAAGCCACGACCTTCCGCAATGGCGCTGCTGCTGCATTTAGCGACCTCGAAAGCTTGTTGGTCGAAATTGATGCGACCAAAACCCAGCAAGTTGCTGGCGAGTTGCGCGATCTTGAAACGATTTTGACTGCTGCGGCCCAACGTACCAGCGTTGCCGATCCTGATGCAGTGCAAGCCAAAGTCGATAGTATTACCACAACCTTGGCCTCAATTATGCCCGCCGAGTGGCAAAAATCGAGCCTCGAAGGCGATTTCGATGTGATCGATTCAATGCTTGATCAGATGGAAAATGCGGTTGCTGGCGATCAATACGATCTGGCTGAATCGGCGCGTTTGGAAGCCTACGCTGTGCTCGAATCTGGCCCAGAAGCACGTTTGATTGTGTTTGCGCCAGAATACAAAGCCCCAATTGAAAATCTCTTTTGGTATGGCAAAGACGAATTTACTGGCCTTGCCGAGTTGATTCGCCAAAAAGCGTCGTTGAGCGACATTCGTGCCAGCCGTCAAGCCTTGGATAAACAACTTGATTTGGCGCAAGATGCCCTTGGCGGCTCCAGCACGCCAGAAGCTGTGGCAACCAGCGCTGCGGTGATTGTGTTCCGTGAAGGCTTAGAAGCTGTGTTGATTTTGGCCTCGCTGCTCGCCAGCCTCAAAATTGGCGAACAACGCAGCTATCGCAAGCCAATTTGGATTGGCGCAGCCCTCGCTATGGTTGCTACAGCCCTAACCTGGATGTTGGCACGTGGCCTAATCAATGAACTAATTCGCCGTGGCGATCAAGAAAAGATCGAGGCGATTGTTTCGTTGATTGCGATTGGTGTGTTGCTGTTGATCACCAACTGGTTTTTTCACAAAGTTTATTGGACTGGCTGGATGGCCAATTTCCATGCCCAAAAACGCCGAATTATCGGCGGCAAAGCTGGGCTTTGGCTGGGCTTGATCACCTTGGGCTTTACCAGCATCTATCGCGAAGGCGTTGAAACCGTGCTCTTTTTGCAAGCGCTGGTGCTCGAAGCCAGCACCCAAGTGGTGCTTGGTGGGGTGGCACTGGGGCTTGGCGGCACGGCCTTGGTTGGCGTGCTGGTCTTTGGTTTGCAAGCAAAATTACCGCATAAGAAGATGCTGATCGTTACTGGTGTGATGATTGGCGCGGTGCTGCTGATTATGGTTGGCAACACGGTCCACATTATGCAATTGGTTGGCTGGATGCCATTGCACCCAATTCGCAGCCTCGAAATTCCCTATTGGGCCAATATGTGGCTGGGCTTCTACGCAACGTGGGAAGGCATTGCCTCGCAAGTGGCAGCTGCGGCCTTCGTGATTGGCTCGTATGTGATTGCCGAACACTTGCAACATCGCAAAACCGATGTTGCGGTTAAACGCCAAAGTGCCACTGCCAAGTAAATAATTTAGAGTTATAGTCAAACGTCCCCTCACCCTCAACCCCCTCTCCCACTGAACGCGGGCGAGGGGGAGCCGACCATTATGTATCAACATATTGCGGTACAATCATGGGGTTAAAGCCCCTCGCATGCCTAGCGTGCGAGGGGCTTTTTATGTAGCTTGTTTGCCCATGTTTATGCGTCGTTTGGCTAAAATTAAGTTTGTTAGCTAAGTTTCTCAGCAATCTTCATCCCAACTTCATCGTTTATTAATCTTTTATTGACCTTTGGGACGTGAGCAAGGACGTTGTTTCGGACTATCTAGCTTTATAGTGGCCGAGGTTTGAAATTCACCTTTGCTTGAAAGGAGCACACGGTCATGGCAAGTATCAATAAATTACTCGATAAGCCAGGGTTTGGGATCGCTATTTTGCGAATTGTGGTTGGTTTTATTTTCTTTATGCACGGTTGGGATAAGTTCACTGGCGAAGGTGGGCTTGATGGAACTTCTGGGTTCCTTGGCAGCCTTGGCATTCCAGCCCCTTATTTCATGGCGATTTTGTTGATTGCGACCGAACTCATTGGCGGGATTATGTTGATTCTCGGCCTCTTTACGCGCTATGTCGCAGTGGCTGAAGCAATTGCCATGGTTGTGGCTTTGGTAACCGTGCACTTGGAAAATGGTTTCTCATCACAAAATGGTGGCTACGAATATGTGTTGGCTTTGATTGGGGCAAGCCTTGCCTTGGTCTTGCTTGGTTCAGGCTCATTGGCGCTGGACAACTTGCTCAGCCCACGCTTGACCGGCCGCCAAATTACTGCTCGCGCCTAAAAAACTTACAGATAAACACAGCGACCCCGCCATGCAGCCTAGACGCATGGCGGGGTTTGCATTTTAACAATCGCAGCTACAGCAATCGCCACATTCGCAGCAACTCCCGCATTCGCAACAGCCACAGCCGCCTTCACAGGCATCGGTTACATCGCAACATAAACATGAACACTGACAACAATCACAGCAATCGCTATCACAACAGCGGCTGCGTGAGCGATGCGAATGGCGGCGGCTTTGGCAGCAACACAAGGCCGCACCTAACGCCACATCACGCTTGCTATCTTGATAATGGCCTTGCGGCGCAGGATGCGAGCTTGCAGGCGGCAACGTGCCTGGTGGTAACATCGTGGGATCATTTGGATTGTACTGCGGCGGATATTGCGATGGATATTGTTGGCCTTGATAAGGTGGTTGTTGCGGGTATTGGCCTTGGTACTCTGGGTTTTCGTGGGGTTTGAGCGCCCGCGTTGGCCCAGTGTAGGCGCGGTTGGGGTCGCGGCGCGATGGATCGTCATCGTAATCGCTGGCCATGGCTGGAATTAATGCCGCTGCAATCGGCAAGGCTGTCGCGCAGGCCAAACTATGGCGCTTGCAGGCCCCAAAGGCCTTTGATCCAATTGCTGGCAACATATTCAGCAATAGCACCTCAACCAAATGGGCTTGCAAAAGGGTTAAGCGTTGCCAGTGTTGGCGCAAGGTTGCCAATGCATCATTGAAAATTTTATGTGCCGCGGTGCGCAATTCAGCTTGGGGCGTAGCAGCCAGCGCATTAAAATGGCCACGCGCTTGATCTTCGGCAAAATCGCCATAGCTATCGAGCAGCAACATCATACGGCCATACATGCGGCCCATTTGCTCAAGCGGCTCGGCATTGCTTGGTTGGTTGGCCAAAATCGCGGTATGCCGAAAGGCTGCGCCGACAGCGGCCTCGGTTGGAGCCGAGTAGGTGCAAAAATCGGCGTTCGGCAAGGCTTCAACTGCTGCTTGGGCAACTGCTTGTTCGCGCAGCAAGGCTGGCTCGAAGCCTAATTCACGGGCAGTTTGTTCTGCCTGCTTATCCCAGCGTTTGGCTACGCCATTGGCGACGAAGGGAACCTTGCCAGCCCAGCCATCGCGGTCGGCCACATTATCGCGTAGCCGAATTGCTGCCATCAGCAAACTGACCGCTGCTGCATAGCGCGACCCATGATCATCAGCAGCAACTACATCGAGCGCTCGAAAGCTGCGCAAGGCACAAACACTGGTGCGGCGTGCGCCTTGTTCAGGGCGTTGCGCTTCGTACAAGGCCGAAAGCAAGGCTGCATCGTAATTCGTGGTGATGCGCGCAACTTGGCCGTGCTGGTCGCGCAAGGTGAGGCACATGCCACAAATATGGCTCCACCAAGCGGCATGGGTCGATTGATCGAGGTGCGGCGAGCACCCACGCAAAACGCCAAACATAATAAGCCCTTTCTCAAAAAGAACATTGCTGAAAATGGCCAGAATTGGGAGAAAATCTTGCAAAAGGTACGTGGTTTAGGGGTTGATTGTTGCGAAAAAAGAGCTTGAGGCAGCAACCCCAAGCTCTTTTGTAATTAAGCGGCTGCGTTGGCTGGTTCGCTTGGCTCTGGTTGCCAAGGGTTGTCCCATTGTTGGTAGCTGCTGGCTGGTGGTCGGCGCTGCAAGGCACGGCGCAACACAAACAAACTGCTACAACCAACAATCAAAACAATGCTGGTTAAACGGGCGGTTGAAAGGCTATCGCCACATGCAGCGCCGCCAACGCCACCAGTACACAGTTTGTCGACCCGCAGATCTTCGATCCAGAAGCGGCCAATTGAATAGAGCACGCCGTAGATCAGCAATGAATCGCCGTTGCGCAAGCGGCCACGGAAGCGTCGTTCAAGGAAAATAATTGCGAACAACACACCCAAATTCCAGAATGATTCATAGAGAAAGGTTGGGTGGAAGCGGGTTGCTGCATCATATTGTTCGGTGCCACGAATCCGATATTGCGCGGGAATGTTCAGGTTCCAAGGCAAGCCATTATTAACTGGGCCACCATAGGCTTCGTTATTGAAAAAATTGCCCCAACGCCCGATGGCTTGGCCAACGCTCAAACATGGAGCCATTATGTCCATCCATGTTAGGGCATTGGTTTTGGTGCGCCACGAGGCGATGATCACCGTCAATACTGCCCCAACGATTGCGCCGTGAATTGCCAGCCCGCCTTTGGTGGTGTTGATCATATCGATGAACGGGCCATCGCGATATTGGGGCCACGACGAGGCGACGTACCAAATTCGCCCCCCGGCAACGCCCAAAATCAAGCCAACGATCAACCAATCCCAAACGATATTGGGGTTGTAGCCACGAGCGCGCGCGCGATACGCACCCAACCAGCCACCCATCATCGCGCCACTCAAAATGGCAATCGCATACATTCGAATAATAATCGGGCCTAATTCAAGCAAATTCGGACCAAACGGCGGTTGCATAGACTCTCCTTAGAACAATTGCTTGGGCCATTGTAGCACGGCCTAATCGAGTGTTTGCTGCCATTCGGCCTCTAACAAACCAAAGGAACGATTGTAGATTGCAGCGTAGTTTGCCGCGCCAGGCTGACGCTCGCCGCCAGAAATATACAATTGATCGAAGGCTTCGCGGCCATAACTGTTAATCAAATAATCGACAAAGCTGGCCCATTGATAGTAGAGCACATTCATGCCGTCAATGCCAACGCTGGCGTAGTGGGTAGAGAGTGGTAAGGCTTGGCCATTGGCTCTATAATCGCGGGCAAAACTGCTAAAATCGCTGGCACTGCCGAGCCAATAGCGGCCTGCGCCCCAGGTGGCAAAGCCCTCGGAAAGCGCCAAGTCGGCGCTCAAATGGGCAGCGCCATAGCGATCTTGCTGCAATTGATGCACAAATTCGTGCGCTGCGATATTAACGACCCGACTGCGAGCAACTCCAGCGCAACTATAAATGTAAATCACCCGCACATCGGAGTAAGTTACGCCATGAAAGCCACATTGCGCATCTTGGCTAATGACCACGGTCATCCGTTCGCTTAGGCGAATATTGGTGCGCTCCTGGACATAATCCAGCGCACTTTGCAACTCACCCGCTAATTCGTTGCTTTGGTCTTGGTAAAGCTCAGTTTCAAGCACCAAATCGATTTGGTTGGAGCTTCCAGCAGTGTTGCTTTGTTCAATCGCTTGCAAGGTGGTTGGTGGCAAGGGTGTAACTTGGCTTTGGGGTACGCTGGCAGCAGCATCGCTGAAATACGCACCTAGCGGGGCATAACGGGTTTTTGGTTGATTAAGCTGGTTGACAATTAACAGCAATAAGCCCAATAACACCGCAATTGGCCCAAGAGTTGCCCAATCTAATGGTTTTTTTCGCCGCATCGCCAACCCCAATCTACACATCAGCAGCGGCTATTGTACCATTGTCGTTTCATGATGAGGATAATTTTTATTCAATTTTAAAACAAAGTTGAGGGTAATTCTCGGCCCAATAATAATCCACAAAATAGATATTAGGGGGTGTCGGGGGATGAAAACCCCCGACGTTTCCCTCCGGCGGAGGGACGGAAGGGTGGCGAAACAATGTTGTACAAAGAGATTAAATTGAAAAAGTTAAGCCTTATAGATTAAGATCCTCGGCATTAACCAAGGCTAGCAATCGCTCAAGCTCTGGCAACGGTGCAGGAGTAAGCTCAGCAAGTGGCGAGGTTAATTGCACCATTGCAGCAATAAGATGTTGCATTGCCTGTTTTTGGGCGTGGGTTGTGGTGGCAAACTGGCTACGCGAACCATGTTGGTAGCTCCATGGCCGCTTTTCGCTCAAGCGTTCAACGTCAAGCACAATCCGTTGCAATTCCTCCAGCCACGTCGTCACAAACACATGATCGCGCCGAATCAGATATTTAATCGTGACTGTGCTCATCATCCAAAAGAAGGCCACTCGTTCTTTGATTAATTCAATTGGGTTTGGCTCAGCCTGCTGGGCAGTAGCTACGGCAATTGGCTCATGCTCAAACAAGATCAACGCATCGACTGGGCGTAGTGCCTTGTCAGCTGGAACTAATGTCCAATCAACAATTAAGCCAGTGCCTTGGTAGCAGACAAAGCTTTGGGTTCCGCCTGCTGGCGCATTTTGATGAGCCTCATACAAGGTGGCAATTGGGCCAAATGTTGTAAACAAGGCAGCTCGTTCAGGCGTTGTGCTGGCGCGATTAATCGCTGGTTTGGCGCATAATTGGGCGCTTGCTGCCTCGGCCACTATCAGCATCAGATCCAGATCGCTGACTGCATCAGCAGCGTTGCGACCAAAACTGCCGACCAGCCAGCCAGCTACAAAGCGCTGATCGGCGGCGAGGGTTGTGCGTAACTGCGCGATTAAACCATCGCGCAGAGTTTGATATTCAAGCAGCATCATGTGAATCCAATTCAATTACCGTAATGCCTTTTTCGTCGGCAACGGCAAAACGCTGGTTGGCTTGATCGAAGGCGATTGGTGGCGGAATTAGCTCTGGCTTCATTAATAAACTACTGGTTTGCGTTCCCGTATTAAGCTCTGGCCAACGCTGGATAATTTTGCCGATTGTGCCATCAAATAGCTTAGGATGTTCGTAAAAACCAAGCAGGTAACGCTCGGTTAATGGCATAATCGTCCCTACCGTTTCCTCGGCTTTGACAACCGAACGATAGTGGCGATTAACTAAATCATAGATCCCAATACTATATGGGCCGCTATGAAACAAGGGGTCGTCGTGATACTCAGGTACTTCGCCATCATCTTCTGGATATTCGCCGCTAATCAGCATCAATACCTGATCGTTGACAAACGCTGCTGCACTAATGTCGGCTACCCTTGGATAGCCAAAATCAAAGGTGCTTGTATCAAGCAAGGCGGGATTAGCCAGTGCTTCGGCAATTGGATAGAGCACAACCGTTTCATAGGGATGCCAAATCCAACCAGCACTCAACAACCATGTTCCACCTGGGCTGATTGCCAACCGTGAGTGAAACATATCTTCTGGATTGCGCCCATCCGATTCGGAAAACCATAAACGCAAGCGCTTAATAAACGACGTGCCAGGAGCTAGTCGAGTTCGACCTGTGCGTGCTGCTTCAACTTCAAGTTTAAGATAGCGTGTAGGGCAATGAATCAGCAATTCAGGCTCTTTGGAAACTTGCAGAAATACTACCGGATACTCATAAATCTCAGCGTGATATGGATCACGCGTTAGTTTACGCACAGGTTTATGCCGATCAATCAACATTGCCTGGGTTCCTAAACGTTGATAGATAACTGCTAAATTGCCAGAAGGCGACTGAATAGCTGAATCGTACTCTTTGTCATAGCCTGCATGAAAACGTTCTGATGTACCATCGAGTTGATAGCTCATGCCATCAAGCCAATCAATCAGGCGATTGTTATGCCACGTAAGCGAACGCACTCCTAGCGCTGAAATTCGATCTTCTCGGTAGTCCATCTCAAGCCTCAATAAGTGTTTTGCGCTGCTATACTAAGGCAACTATCGTTTTGGTTTAACCATCGCTTGAACGAGAAATTCATTCCAACGGTTTCCATGCAGGGCTTAATAATGCAAAACATGTGGACTACACGTCCAATTCAATCACCGTAATAGCGTTATCATCGGCGACGGCAAAACGCTTGTTGGCTGAATCAAAGGCGGTTGGCGGAAGCGCTTGGTCGAGCCTGCCGATCATGCTGTGGGTTTGGCGGCCTGTAGCCAACTCTGGCCAGCGCTGCACCACTTTGCCGGTTGTGCAATCGAACAATTTAGGATGATCAAAGAAGCCGACCACATAGCGCTCATTTAAGGCCATGGCCGTGCCCACGATTTCTTCGACCTGAACGGTTGCCCGAAACTGGCGATTTTCCAAATCGTAGTAGCCGATGCTATGCGCTCCACGCCGCTGCACCAGCGTATCAACCAAATTTGCATTGAGGTTGGCAAATTCATCGGTGATGATCAGCAGGGTTTGTTCATCCAAAAAGCTGACCGAGCTAATATCAACTTTGATTGGTGGGCAAAAGCCTTCGGTATCGAGAATTTGTGGCTCAGACCATAGCTCATCAACTTTGTAGATTGCCACGGTATGCGCTGGCTGCCATTGCCAACCGGCGCTCACCGCCCATGTGCCTTTGGGGCTGACGCTCAAGCGCGAATGAAAAATATCGACTGGTTTGCGCTTCCAGCCTTCGCTCAACCGCCGTCCGGTTGCTACATCCTCCAAATCAAGCTGGTTGTGCTTATCGGGACAGTGGAGCAGCACATCATTTAAATCGGCATGTTGCAATATGGCTATCGGGTATTCATAGCTATCGGCGTAGTAATAACTGCGATTAATTTCGCGCACAATTTTGCCATTTTTCAGCACCAAGCCCTTGGTTCCCAAGCGTTGATAGATGACCACCACTTCGCCTGAGGCCGATTGCACCGCTGCATCAAAGGGATAAGGATAGACCGTGGTCGAACGCTTGATCTTGCCATCAAGCTGATAGCGCGTTCCGCCAGCAACCCAATCGATCAAACTATTATTCTTCCAGCATAACGAGCGCACGTTTGGCGCAGGAATGCGATATTCGCGATAGTTCATACAATCCCCGTCTATTTTTACCGAATTGGCTATAGCAGCAGTTGTGCCGCGTTATTCAAATCATTGTAATAAGTCTATTGCATCAGCAGCATTGCTGTGCTATACTTCTGTAACGTTTCAGAAACACAAGCGTTGCTTCAGCGTTTCGTCTGATAATGGTCTTTGGAGCATGTGCGGCAAACACATTCCAAAAACCGAGATTCGCAAGCCTCGCGTGTTCGAAGCATACTCTCCTTGCACTTCCAGCGGATTGGCCTTGATTCTCCCGATGAGGGCTGCTGCGCTGGGAGTGTTTTATTTAAGCAGCAATGTTCACTGGGCTAATCTGGCGTAGCGCCATGATTGCGAAAGGAACTCCAATGCACAGCACGACCAAAAATCTCAAAACTCGCCAACAAATTGCTGCAATGGCTGCCCATGCGTTTGCTGGGATGCAGCTTGCGCCGCATGCAGACGCAGTTCAAGAACTCAAAGATGGTTGGTTCAATGCCGCCTATGCGGTTACATTGGCCGATGGTCGCGAGTTTGTGCTCAAAATTGCCCCACCGCCAACCGCCGATGTGATGAGCTACGAAAAAAACATTATGCAGACCGAAGTTGCAGCAATGCGCTTGGTGCAGCAAAATCCAGCGATTCCGGTGCCAAGCATCGCCTTTTTCGACGACACCTTGAGCATGTGTGATTCAGCTTATTTTTTTATGCAAAAAATTGCTGGCACCAACCTTGAGCAGATACGGGCAACGCTTGATCCAAGCATCCAAGCTGAGCTTGATCGCCAAATTGGTTCAATTATGCACCAGATTAATAGCTTTAGCGGCAGCTATTTTGGCTACGAAGGCAACCCCGAATTGCGCGGCACAACTTGGCGAGCCACGTTTATTAAGCTCATTGATGCCCTGCTTGTCGATGGTCAGCGCAAAAATGTTGAATTTGATCATAGCTATGCAGAGATTCGTACCGCTGTGCTCACGCATGCCGCTGCCTTGGATGCAGTGACTACGCCTCAGTTAGTGCATTGGGATGCTTGGAATGGCAACTTCTTTGTTCGCGATTCCACGATTGTTGGGATTATCGATTTTGAACGGGCGTTATGGGGCGATCCCTTGATGGAAGCCCAATTTCGCCCCTTCTCAGGCGAAAGTCTGATCAATTTTATGCATGGCTATGGCAAAATAAGCTTTACGCCTGCAGAAGAACAACGCTGCCAACTCTATTCGCTCTACTTGGCCTTGGTTATGGCAATCGAATGCTATTACCGCAATTATGACACTGATGTTGTGCGCACGTTTGCCCGTCAATTGCTGGCCACAACTATGGCTTGGCTCAAGGCCAATTAATCATATTCGCAGGAGCACGCAGCACGAATCTCGGAACCGATCCCATCGCCGTAGCAAGCGCAGCAAATATTGCGCCATCAGGCTTGGACGCGGTTTCGAGCATTCCAAATAGAAGTTGTTTAGAAGGTCGGATTATGCCATCAATTACGATTGAACAAATTGCCGAAATTGCTCAGGTTTCGATCGCGACTGTTTCGCGGGTGCTGAACAATCAGCCGCATGTGCGCGCCGAGGTGCGCGAACGGGTCTTGGCAGTGATGCAGGAGCATCATTATACGCCGCAGGCAGCGGCCCGAACCTTGGCTGGGCAACGCCCCAAAGTTATTGCTGTGTTTATCTCCGAAACCACCGCGACGATCTTTCGCAATCCGACCTTCTCGAATTTGCTACAAGGCATGACCGAGGCCTGTAATGCCAAGGGCTACGTTTTGATGGTCTCGCTCGATAGCGCCAATCGGGCTGATGATCCAGCGACCAAATTGCTGCATGGCCGCAGCGTCGATGGCCGCATCGTAATTCCTAATACGATCAATGATCCCTTGCTGCCGCAGCTGATTGCTGATCGTGTGCCGATGGTTTTGGTTGGCAAACACCCGCTTTTGCACCATATCGTGACGGTTGATATTGACCATTTTGCTGGCAGCTATCAAGCGGTGCGGCATTTGCTGGCACTTGGCCATGAATCGGTTGGCATGATTATTGGCTCATTGCACGCTCCAGCTAGCCACGATCAAATTGAGGGCTATCAACAGGCCTATCGTGAGGCCGGCTTGCCAATTCACCCAGCCTTGATTGTGACTGGCGCAGAGAGCGAGCACGGCGGTCAAAGCGCGATTCAGCAACTGTTGGCTTTGCAACCACGCCCAACCGCGTTGTTCGTCAGCAGTGCAGTGATGGCAACTGGGGTATTGCGCACCTTGCATGAAGCTGGGCTACGGATTCCCGATGATATAACCGTGGTGTGTTTTGATGATGTGCCAACTGCTGCCAGCCTCAACCCCAGCATGACCTCGCTGCACCAGCCAATGTACGATTTGGGCACAACCGCCGCCAATGTGTTGATCGAAATGATCGAAGGCAAAACGCCAAGCAGCGAAAACACAATCCTACCAATTAGCATGATCGTGCGCCACGAAAACGATGAATGCTGCGAATAATTGCTATTGGATCGGCATTCGACGAAATCTATCTAGATTACGAAATAATTGTACTATCTCTTCGGGTATTTCGTTTGGTTTGAATTCTGAAATAATATTTTGATTGGTTATAGTAATATTATATTTATTGAGTAAATAGGTATTAATTTCAGATAACACTAGTTTGCCATCAATTAAATTCATCCTTTTTTCTATATCAATCCATTGTTCTTCGAATGATAGTAATGCCTGATTTATAATGCTTGTTTGATCTAATGATGATTTATTGAAAAATTTGATTCGATTGGAAATATAATGCGTTTGAAATTCGGGTTTCAATGTATCTGTTATTGTATTCAAGATAGTTATAAAATTTTCAGTGTAGATATTTGGATTTTCTGGATTGTCAACGAGCTTCTTTTTGAGAACTCTATCAATAACATCAATATTAATTAAATAACTTTCTATATTTTTTCTTTTATAAATATGCAGGAATTTTAAATTACTTTTTAATTCATTATGGATAGATTGTACTTCTTCATCACAACGATAATTTCGATCAAGGATTGTGCCTAAAGCTAGAGATGTTCCAAGGGTTTGTTCGATGCCCCATATCAATGATCGCACATCTTCCCATCGAACGAAGTCTTTGATCGGAACAACTGTCAAATCTATCTTATTTACTAATTCAGGGAAATCTGTTTTTTGAGCAAATTTACTTAAAATTTTGAAATCATCACCTTCAATAAACAAAACTCTTCTTGTTTTTGATAGCCTCGTTAATGCAATATTTTGGTTTGATCCTAATATATTCATTGCATGTTGAATTTGGTCAATATCTTTTAGTCGTTGAGAATGATTTAAGCTTTTATTAATTATAACAATATCTAATGGGTCAGATTCAGATATAATTTCAGCTGAATGAGTTGCAAGCAAAATATTGGGCTGTATTTCTTTTAAAATAAATAAGAGTTGTCGTTGTAGGTCTGGATGTAAATATATTTCTGGTTCATCGATAACTAGAAGATCTGCATCGCTTGAACGAACAATATGGGTCATTAGTTGACACCAGATTTGAAATCCAAAGCCAGACCAATATATTTCACGGTCAATCCTATTTTCACTACAAAACATTACTAAACTTGAATGATCAATAATTTCTGGAAATTTTATATCCATTCCGGGCCAAGTTTTTCTAATTTTTTCTGAAAAATCCTCAAATTTTTCTGGAAAATAGTACCAATAATTTCTAAAGTGGCGTGAAGCACGATGCGTAACTAAACCATTTTGAACAGTCTGCTTACTAATCAATTCCTCTTTATATTCTACTGGTCCCATAACAGGCACAAAATCTACTTTTAGAGGGAAAATCTTTTTAAAGTGACTGGCAGTTCGCGCGGATTTAGAGCCATCCATGGGGATGAACACAGGATTACCATCAATTGGAAAATACAACATTAATTTTGTATTATTTGATAGATGAAAAATAATTGTTGTAGGCGTACTTTCATCGTAATTTGTATGAACATTCTCCAATGAGATTGGTATACTATCGGTTGGAATAATATGGCCATATGTATAGCCTTCTGGACCTGCTACAGGAACTGCATTTTTGGCATTTGCGCGCCGAATACCAGCATTTAATACGCGAATTGCATTAAGAATTGTTGATTTACCTGAATTATTTGGGCCAACTAAAACATTCATCTTGCTCAGGGAGATTGAATAGCGAGAAAAAGCTTTGAAGTTCTTAAATTCAATACGTGTAATAGTTACTTTGCTCATAGTAGTTCCTTTTTATGTAAATTATTACAAAAAAGCGTTAAACTTACTATAGCAATTGAATATGTGAACTGTCAATGTTTGATGGGATTATTATCTGTATAACAATAGAAATTCGATTAACCAAAAAAAGCCCTGCTGCTCAACTGAGCAACAGGGCTTTTTTTTTATTCTTCGGCGGGCAAGGGCGCTGGCACATAGCGGCCTTCGACCTTCTCGGCCAACACAAAATACGGGCCGGTGCGCATCCAGCCAAACAACCACAAATCAAGCTCCATCAGCAGTGTGACCAGATATAGCGCCCAATAAATTGGCGAGTTTTTGGTCAGGTGGCGACGCATTGCGCGGCGGGCCACGATTTCGCGTTGGGCACCAGCCGAGGCATTGACGGCCTCATCGGTTAGCACCGGAGCAATGGTGGCTTTGGCGGTTTTGCGCTTAGCAATCAGCGATTCGCCCAGTTTCATCAGCACATGCTCGACAAATGAGGTGAAAACGCTATTCCAAAATACCACTTTAACCGGCTTCAAGCCTGCTTCAACCAAGGCCGCTTCCACATCATCCCACGTTTTGAGGTCTTTGATGTGGTCGGATTTACGCCGTGCTTCGCGCTCGAAATCGTAAACGCCTTGCTTGACAAAGAATTTGCCCAAGCGCTTGGAAATATTGATGATCGGCTGAATTGGCGACATTTCGCGGGTATTCGAGAAGATTGCCACTCGACCGCCAACCCGCAACACGCGCGCAGTTTCGACCAAATAATCGTGGATCACGTCGCGCGGGAAGTGTTCGAGCACATCGACTGAGAGCGATTTATCGAATGCACCATCGACAAATGGCAAGCGCCGCGAATCAGCTTGGGCCAATTCCATCTCGGCTAGCGCTTGGTCGGCGAAAAGCACCGCTGGATCGCTGCCAACAATCAAGCCAACCGCATCAGCGTTCCACAAGCCAAAGCGCCCATTGCCACAAGCATTATCAAACACAATATCAGTGGGCTTGAGCGCCAACATGCGCCGAATTTGGCGATGGCGCACGCCTGCTGCCAGCAATGGGGGAGCCATCTCACGATAATCAAGCTCCTCGCCCATGCTTTCTTCTTCGGAAACATATTTTGAAATATAATCAAATTCAGTTTGGCGCGGCATTAAATCAATGTAGCCCTTGTGAATGGGATATTCGTTGCGGCAGCCAGCGCATAGCACATGCTCAGCATACACCGCCAAATCCCGTGAGTTACAGGTAGGGCATTGCAACAACCGATAAAGTTCACGTCCAACCATTGATCGACCTTTCTATTGGCGTAGCATAGGATGCCGCGATATTAAACAAGCTGGCTTTAGACGCGCAACAAGCCACGAAAGCCGCGTACCGCATAATATGAATCTGCACCACTATGATAGATAAAAACATGTTTGTAGCGATAATCACCGAAGAGCGCGCCGCCATGATCGCGAATTGCAGGTGGGGTTTGAAGCCAGCTTGATGTTTTGGTATCGAATGCGCCAAGCTGTTGCAAGGCCCAATAATCTGCTTCGCTCAGCAATTCAATCCCCATTTCCGCTGCCATATCTTGGGCACTGGTTGCTGGTTTATGTTCTTTGCGCGCATTCAGCGCTTCGCGATCATAACAGATGCTACGGCGATATTTAGGAGTTTCGACCGAACAATCGTAAAACAGATATTGATCGCTTGCTGCATCGTAGCTAACCACATCTGGCTCGCCACCAGTACGCTCCATTTCGTTGAGCGACCACAGTTTGGCGGGTTGGGCTGCAAGTTTTGCTTCAATCTTGGCCCATTCCAGCGTTGGATGGCGCTGCATGAATTGCTCAAAACGAGCTTGCAAGCTGCGCAGCAGGGCCTCGGCATCTTCCGGTGCTAAGGATGCTTGGGTTGGATCAACACTCTTCATTGTGTATCGTACCTCCGCTTGATTGCTTGGCATTGACGGAGCATAAGCAACTAGGTTTGCGCGCAATGTGCGGCTAACTAGCGTGCTAGTATAGCAGAAATTCCTTAATTGCTAGCGATCTGGTTGCAAATAAGCTGATTGTGCTATCATGCTCGCAGAGCGTTTGTTCTCAATTTGTGAGTTTAAGCTATGCCTGTTTTAATTCAATTAACCACTGCCGACCACGGCGGACGCGTTTCAACCGGCAAATGTGGCACCGCCGAATGTGGCGTGAGTTGCAATTGTGGTTGCCCCTATACCGCGATGGAAACCCGCGGCCATACAGAAGCCATCGAAATCATCGAAGCCCGCTATCCGAATCAATGGCTGGGCTTGGTGATTCCGCCAGAGGAAGATGAATTTGCACCTGAGCGTGCCATGCTGGTGGCATATTCCCACGACGATAATGAAGTGTGGGATGCGATGAGCCGCGTGACCCACAATCAAGTGGTGCATGTCTATTTTAATGGCCAATATAGCGCCGATTATGTAGATTGGGCGGCGAGCGAACCAGCAACCTATGGCGCTCGGCTGAGCCAACCATCACCATTCGGCGGCGATATGATTAGCTTGATGCCTTTATGACGATTCAACAAGTGCAACGCCAATTGGCTGTGCAAATTCTTGGCATGCTCGATTATCAAGCTGCGTGGGACTTGCAACGCAACTTAGTGAGCCAACGCAGCGCCGATACTATTCCCGATACCTTGGTGTTGTTGGAGCACCCAACAACCTACACGATTGGGCGTTCTGGCGGCTACGATCACTTGTTGGTCAGCCCAGAAAGCTTGCAACAACGCGGCGCAGCCTTAATCGAGGTTGATCGCGGTGGCGATATTACCTATCATGGCCCAGGCCAGTTGGTGGGCTACCCAATTTTGCAAATTCGCGATCATGGCCGCGATTTACACCAATATCTGCGCATGCTCGAAGCAGTGATTATCGAACTGCTGGCGGAATATGGCCTGAGTGCGCGGCGCTTTGCTGGCTATACCGGGGTTTGGGTCGGCGATCGCAAAATTGCCGCGATTGGTGTGCGCTCGAACACCCGTGGCGTTACCTCGCATGGCTTTGCCCTGAATGTTACGACCAATTTGGATGATTTTGCGGCCATCGTGCCCTGTGGCATTCACGATTATGGCGTAACGTCGTTGGCCGAGCTTTTGCCGGTCGCGCCAGCTTTGAGCGATGTGCAACAACGAGTTATTCGGATTTTTAGCCGCATCTTTGATTTAAACCTGCTAGAGCCTGCTTAGTCGAGGACTATCTTAACTATGCCAACCATTCTTTCTGTTTGGGCGCATCCCGATGATGAAGCTTTTGGCCCTGTTGGTGTGCTTGCCCAAGCCCGTGCTGCTGGCTATCGCGTTGTGATTATTACCGCAACCCATGGCGAACGCGGCGATATTAGCCCTGAGCTGGAAATTGATCCTGAACATTTGGGTTCGGTGCGACTAGAGGAGCTGCATCAAGCATGTCAAGCAATTGGAGTCGATCGCAGCATCGTCTGGGATTATCCCGATGGTGGCTTGGCGTTGGCAAATGCCAGCGAATTGCGCGATAAAATTGTTGAAGTGCTGAATGCGGAGCAGCCAGAAATTGTTTTGACGTTTGGCCCCGATGGAATTTATGGCCATCCTGATCATATTGCAATTAGCATGGCCACAACCCAAGCTTTTGCTCAATATATGGCCTTGAATCCAAGCAGCGAGCAGCCGCGCTTATATTATCAGAGCGTTGCGCCGGGCAGCGATCGGGTGATTAATTCGGCGAGCAGCGGCAATTTCCCCGATCCCTTGCCTGCAACGACGATTATTGATGTGAGTGAGTTTGCCGAAACCAAGCGCGCAGCATTAGATGCTCACGCCACGCAGCGCCACGATTGGCAGCAATTCCTTGACCAACACGATTGGTTTAATACCGCCTATTTACACCGCGTCTATCCTTCGTTCGGATTGAACGATCAGCCAGAAACGACACTTTTTGCATGAACACCAAACTCGAAACCAAAGCCCAAGCAACGGCTGGCCGCAGTATTGCGCTAGCCGCTTTGTTATTAATGGTTGGCAATTTTGCCAGCCGCATCCTTGGCCTCGTCCGCGATAAAGTTATCAATCACAATTTTGGCGTTGGCGCAGAAACCAGCCTGTATTCGTTGCTCAGCGCCGTGCCAACCCAGCTCTACGATTTTTTAGTTGGTGGCTTGGTCAGCGCGGCGCTTGTTCCAGTGCTCAGCGATTACATCGATCAGCATGATGATGGCGATTTATGGCAAATTATCAACACAATTTTGACCATTCTCAGCCTTGTTTTGAGCTTTTTGGGTGGGCTAGTTTGGCTCTTTGCTGAGCCAATTAATCAGGTACTCGCTTCTAAGATTGTTGCTAGCCCAACCATGCTCAACCTTGGCGTATCGATGTTGCACTCAATGGTCATCGCCGTGGTTTTTATGTGCTTGTCGGGCGTGCTGACTGGCTTATTGCAAGCCCAACGGCGTTTTTCGTTGCCTGCCTTTACCTCGACCGTGTTTAATTTGGCCTTGATTGTGCTGATTTGGTTTTGGCCGCAGGATGCGCGGGTGTTGGGTTGGGCGATGGTGGCTGGAGCGTTGGCCCAAGTTGGCTTGCAATTGCCAGCTTTGCGCGGTGCACGATTGCGCCCGATGCTGCGTTTGCGCCACCCAGGCGTGCGCCGAATCGGTTTACTCTATGCGCCAGTTGCGCTTGGCATTAGCTTTTCGTTTATTGGCACATTGATCGATCGTCAGCTGGCGGGCAGCATCGATGACCTATCTGCATCGTATATGCGCAATGCCACAACTTTTATTCAATTTGCCTTGGGCTTAGTTTCAGCGGCCATCTCGATTGCGATTTTGCCAACGCTCGCGCGGCTCAACAGCGATGGCGATGAAGCTGGTTTTCGTCGCATCTTAGGCATTGGGCTAAAAGTGGTGTTGCTGCTAATTGTGCCAATGTTGGTGATTTTTGGCTTTTTAGGCGAGTCAGTGCTGCGAATTTTGTTTGAAGGTGGCAAGTTTAGCCCAGAAAATACCCGAGTTACAGCCTTGGTGTTGCTGGCATATTTGCCAAGCATGTTGGCGGCAGCGATCGATCAGCCATTAATTTTCGCCTTTTATGCCCGCAAGAACACCTTGTTGCCCAATTTGGTGCAAGCTCCAGCGATTGCTAGCTATTTTTTGGTGGCTGGTTTGAGCTATCGCCATTGGGGCATGTATGGCCTGATTGCTGGCAACGTGGCTCAATTAACCATCCACGCGTTGGTAATGGCCGTCGTGGCACATCGCCGCCTGCGGGTTTTTGATGGCCAAGCTATGCTGCTAGCGAGCGTCAAAATTGCAATGGCCGCCTTGGTCATGGCGGCAACATGTTGGGGGCTATTACAAGTGTTGCCAACCACGCCCAGCAAATTGAATGCGCTGCTGGTGCTGATTGTGGCGGGCGGCGGCAGTGGCTTAATCTATTTGGGCTTATTGTGGTGGCTTAAACTCGATGCGCTGCAATTTTTCAGCCAAGCCCTGCAACGCAAATTCAAACGCAACGCTGCTTAAACGCAACACGGCGGAGTTTGCGCTCCGCCGTCATTTGATTAAGCAGTGCAGTTATTTACGCCGAAACGTATATTCGATGCCTTGTTGCAACGTGCTATAGGTCACAACGCTGCGCAAATCGAGGCCAACGCTGACGATGGTTTGGGCAATTTCAGGCCGCAAGCCAGTCAGCACCATACGCGCCCCAAGCAGCTGAATTGCTTGCGAGGTTTGCACCAACAACGAAGCCACATAGGTATCCAAAACTGGCACGCCCGTAATATCGAGAATCACGAAATCGGCGCGATATTTGCCAACTCCCGATAAGACTGCCTCAGTCATACGTTGCGCTCGTTGCTGATCGAGTGCGCCAATCAAGGGTGCAACCAACACTTGATCATTCAGCGGAATCAACGGCGTTGAAAGCTCATCGAGCAGGTTTTGTTGCAAGCCAATAATCTCGGTTTGCAGGCGATCACGTTCGCGAATATCGTGTTGATGGGTGCGAATTTCTTGGCGCAATTTAAGCTCAGTCATCAACAATTCAGCAAATTCATGCAAAATATCGAGTTCTTCAACTGTCCAAACCCGTGGTTTGCTATCGATCACACAGAACGAGCCAAGCACATGGCCATCGCTGCGAATCGGCATGCCAGCATAGCTAATCACGCCCAAGTCGGGGATGGCTAGGTTATCGTGAACTAAAGGATGTTCGCGGGCATCGGTGACAACTAACTCATGGCCATTGCTGACCACGTGTTGGCAAAATGAATGGCTCAAAGGCGTTTCGCGCCGTTCTGCCCAAGGCTCGGCCAAGCCAACATGACTTTTAAAATATTGGCGATGATGTTCAACTAAGGAAAGTAATGAAACTGGTGCTTGCAGCACCTTGCTTGCTAAACGGGTCAATCGATCAAAGGCTGGGTCGAAAGAAACATCAAGGAGCCCTAGCTCTTGTAGTGTCTCGGTTCGGTCAGCATTGTCAAGCTGCGATCCTGATGCTGAGGACATATGCCAGACTCTCCACATAATAGCGTTACTCAAAACAGTAACAGAGTTATTAAGATTGCACAATTGCCGAGATAGGGTAACCATGAGGGGTAGTGAAGGATGAGGGATGAGGGATGAGGGATGAAGAGCATAGATGTACTGGTTCATTGAATTGGCGATCATGTCCCCTCACCCCCAACCCCCTCTCCCACTGCACGCGGGCGAGGGGGAGCCGACCGTTTTCTATCACGCATCGCGATAGAATCGCACGATTAAGCCCCTCGCCCGCGCACGGGAGAGGGGTTGGGGTGAGGGGATCAGGCGATGGTTAATGCTATGAACCAGTACACATAGAACATAGAACATAATCCTAATAATCTGTGTCAATCTATGGCTAAAAAGCCTTGGCGGTCTTCGCGCTCTTCGCGGTTTCGTCTTTCGTGGAATTCGTGGCTAAAAAGCCTTGGTGTTATTTGCGTCCTTTGTGATATACTATAACGCAGTGCGTCATTTACTCAGGAGTTGAGCTATGCAACGGACAATCGGCTTGTGCCTTGGTGGCGGTGGCGGCAAGGGCAGCGCTCATATTGGCGTGCTGCACGAGCTAGAACGGGTTGGCATTCAACCGAATATGGTGGCCGGAACTAGCATTGGCGCAATTATTGGCGCGGTTGTGGCGGCGGGCTACAACGCTACCACCATCGAGCAAGCCTTTCGCTCGACTCCATTGCGCCGAATTCTCAGCCTCGATCCGGCCAGCTGGGGCTTGATTGGCTCGGAAAAATTGGCTGGCGTGCTTAGCGAATTATTGGGCGACCAGTTAATCGAGGATTTGCCAATTCCCTATGCAGCGGTGGCGGTTGATTTGGTAACTGGCCATGAGATTGTGTTGCAACGTGGCTCGTTGGTTGAAGCAGCGCTGGCGAGTGCTGCCGTGCCTGGCGTGTTTCCGCCGCGCCGCATCGATAAATATATTTTGGCCGATGGCGGCATTCGCAATAATTTGCCAATTGACATAACTCGTCAACTTGGGGCTGAACGAGTGATTGCGGTCAATCTCATTGGCGAATTTGATCAATTTGAAGTTAGCAGTGCTGCCCAAAGCAGCCTTTTTTCGTGGCGGCGCTGGGTTCCACTCACTCAATTAGCCTTGGCCGAACGGGCGATTGGTATAATGGTGCATCAAATTACCTTGCAACGCTTGCGTGAAACGCCGCCTGATCTGCTGTTCAGCCCCGATGTGAATCGCATGAGTATGGCCGATCTCCTGCACCTTGATGATGGCATTCAAGCAGGAATTGCCTGTGTGGCTGATTATTACGAAGAATTGCAGCAATTGGCGCTTTGGCAACGCGGCGAATTAGCCTAAGCCGAAATCGAGTACACTCTAAACCGTCATTGAGCCGACCAATTTGGTCGGAAGGAGTTTCTATGCGGTTTATTGGCTATTTTTTGCTGATCTGTAGTTTGGTCGCTTGTGGTGACGCGACGGCCACAACCGTGCCACCAACCGAACAGGTTGCCCAAGCGGCCACAGCTACTGCTGAGCCAGTTTTGCTCATGCCATCAGCTACTCCCACCATTCCAGCGACGGTTGCCCCACGTCCACAAGTAACCCCAACCATCGACGATTTGGCAAATATTCCAGGCGATAGCACATCCTTTATCGTGATCAACGAACTGCAAACCTACACCAATCCAACCAAGGCTTTTTCAATTGATGTACCGAGCGATTGGCAACTACGCGATAGCGTTGATGCAGGCAATAATCTGCTGTTTTGGGTCGATCCCTTAGAACAAGCGTTTATTCAATTGCTGGTGGTTGAGGATAGCGAAAACTTGATTACGAACGATGAAGAGTTTTTAAACGATTTTATTAGCCAAATTGTGGGTGAGTCGGCGGAGTTTAATCTTGATCAGCCAGTCAAGCAAGCAGATGGCACAACCTATGTTTCCTATAGTTTCGTTGATCCGCAAAGCTTGCTGGCGATGAGTGGCGATGGCTATGTGCGCCGCGATGGCAAATATCTCAGCATGATTCAGATTTTGGTGCCACTTGAGCAATTTGAGAGCTTGCAGCCCGACCTGCAACGGATTGTCCAAAGCTACAAAATTGATCCTAGCCTTCCATTGCAATAATTAAAAAAGCGCAGGGATGGCTCGACCATCCCTGCGCTGGCACTGAATTTAGAAATCGCAGCCAGTGCGAGTAATTGGCAAATAGGCCTTGTAATCGCCACCTTGCAGTTGCTCTGGAGCATACACTTGTTGGCGTGGTGCTTCTGGCGCAGGGTTTTTGACCCACGCGGTACGCTGTAAATCTTGGCGGCTCATTGGCCAAGGCATTAATTCGGGCAAATTACGGCCTGGGGTTTCCCAAACATAAATATTGCCAGCTCGGCTATGGGCCAAAATCTCAACATAACAATTGTTGTCAATATCGGCGATGGTTGGCGCAGCTTGAATGCCTTTTTGCGAGCCAGCGCTGTTATCGTTCGATGGGCCTTCATTGGGCAGCGATAATGGAAAACCGCTGTGCAAGGTTCCGGTACGAGCATCGAGCGCGTACAGACCCACAATTCCCGCATAAATTCGATCGAATGAATAGGTGCCAAACACAATGTCGATTTTGCGATCGCCAGTTACATCGGCAATCGTTACTTCGCTGCCAAAGACTTTGCGGGTTGGTGCACCAGCAACCGGCTCTTGGGCATAGAAGAACGACCACATTTGGACCCCATTTTCGCGATAGGCGCGAATCGTGCCATCATCGAAGGTCACGACAAATTCTTTGATGCCATCGCCATCCAAATCGGCGACAACAATTGGGTTATTGGGCGTGAAGTTCACATCCAACGGTGCGCCTGCGCGTTTGGCATCAGTCCAGCCTGCGCGCCGTGTGCCGTTTGGCTCGGTCACAATCACCGCGCTAGCAATTTGGGGGTCGTAGTTGTTATCGGGTAAACCATCGGGCGTACGCACTTTGCCTGCTGCAATAACCTCGTAACTGCCATCGCCATCTAAGTCGGCGACTGCTGGCCCAGAGCGGGTAAACTCCAGATAATCGTGGGTGTTCCAAGTAGTTTGATTGACGTTGGTATAGGTGCGAATTGGCCAGCCTGGATATTGGTTACCATCACCATTGTAGCGATAGAAATAGATTTCATCGCGGCCAACCAAAATTTCCGAATGGCCGTTGTTATCGATGTCGGCCAAGGCTGGGTGGCCCCAAATGCCCGAACCTTTGTCGGCACTGCGGGGATAGCCATTGAGGATCGTTCCGTTCGACGACCATGCATAGACATTTGGCGCGAAATTGGTATTGTTGCCAGCTTCGTTGGTCGTGGTTGCAATCACTTCAAGTTTGCCATCGCCAATAATATCGGCAACTGCAACGTGCACAACTTCGGGGAAATTGCCATTAGTGATATAAGCCCAATCCATCTCTTTGGGCCAGCCGCTCAAGATTGCGCCATTGCGTTGATAGACAAAAACTTTGCCGCGTTGGCCGACAGCAGTGCCTTTGCCGCGCGTTCCAACCACAATTTCAAGCAAGCCATCTTGGTTAATATCGGCGACTACTAACGAGCCGTTCACCCGTGGAGTGTTGGCGCATGCGCCGCCGGTCATCCATGGGAAGCCATGCAGCACTTGACCATAAATGTTATGGCCCCAAATACAGCCAGTTGCATCGGCGGAGAGAATTTCCGGCGAGCCATCTTTGAACAAATCGACGACGGTTGGTGACGAAAAATAGGAGCCATTGGGCTTGGTTGCTGGAAAGCCAGCGCGCATGTTGTAGGCGTTGGTTGCGGCTGGGCTAGCGACGACTGAGGCTTCAGGTGCGCTCGTTTCGAGCGGCTTTGCCGAAACCGTGCTCAAGCTAAAAATAACGAGCAGAACAAACATCATCCTTCGAATGAACATACCAGACACTCCTCCGTGACTGCAAACTTGGCAGTTAAATGGAAATAATGGGTAGATCGTGCTATGCTAAGCCCTAATTGACTATAGGCCAACAGTCCTATTCGCCTTTAAAACTTTATTAACAAGTATGTATTTTTTAAGCATTTAGGAATAGCCGATGAGTGATTCGATTTTGGCTCAGGCCGCGCCGCCTGCTGATCAGCGAATTTGGTATGCTGCTGATCCGTTGCAATTTGGCGATTTGCGCTTGCCAGCTGGCAGTGGGCCATTTCCTGTGGTCATCGTTGTCCATGGTGGTTTTTGGCGCGCTCGCTATGATCTTGAGCATATTGGCCACGTTTGTGCTGCACTGACTGCACTTGGCTATGCGACGTGGAATATCGAATATCGGCGGGTTGGCAATGGCGGTGGTTGGCCCAATACCTTTATTGATGTTGCTCAAGCTGCCGATTTTGTGCCCCAGTTGGCCCAAACCTATCCCATTGATGCTCAAAGTGTGATTGGCTTGGGCCATTCTGCTGGTGGTCATTTGGCCTTATGGCTGGCTGCACGCTCGAAACTTGCCCCAACCAGCCCGCTTTGGCAAGCAGCACCTTTAGCATTACAAGGCGTTGTCAGTTTGGCTGGGGTTGCCGATTTGGCCTTGGCTGATCAACGTCGTTTGAGCCAACAAGCGGTGCAAGAATTATTGGGCGGCTCGCCGGCCGACTATCCCGAACGCTACCACGATGCTTCGCCAGTTGCCTTATTGCCGTTGGGCGTGCCCCAAATCGTGCTGCATGGCACCGATGACGGGCCAGTACCGTTTGGCATCAGCCAAAGCTATGTTGCCCAAGCACTGGCTGCTGGCGATGATGTGCGGCTGGTAGCGCTACCAAACGCTCATCATTTTGAGTTAATCGATCCGTCGAGTCGCGAGTGGTCAGCGGTTGTGGCTGCGGTTCAGGATTTATTGGCAACGCCATAGGCTTCGCGGGTTTCTTGACGCAGCAATAACCATAGCCCAGCGATTGGCAAGATTAATGGCGTAAAGCCATAGCCAATGCCAAAATCGCTCCAAACCGTATCTTTTGGAAACCAATCGCGTTCGATTAAGGTCAAAATGCCAACCGTAATCACGCCCAACAGCTCAACCGCACACACCGCCATGGTTACGCGCCATGCTTGCGGTGAGCGTCGCCCAAAGCCTAAGAAAGCGATTCCATAAATTAACGCGGCGATGGTAGTTAAGCCATAGGCCAGCGGCGCTTGATTGAATTTGGTGGCAACTTGAAACAAAGCCCGCGCGCCAGCAGAAATTGCCAGCACACAATAGGCAAAGCGTAAAACCCGGCTACTACCTGCTAAAACTTCCGATTCAGTGGTTTGATCAGTACGCGCCATTGCGCCACTATCCTTTCAACAACAAAAAACGCCGAGCAACAACGTTGACCTCAGCGTCTAAGTTTTGTATAGGATACCATAAAGTTTGGGTGACCTAAGCAAAAAAGTTGCTTATTAACCGCTCGCTTGCGCAGTTTTTTGGGCCAACACGCGCTTGAGCACGCTCAAATGTTGGCTGGCTTCTTTGATTAATGCAGAACGCATCAGCGGGGCAAATGGCCGCAAAAACCACTTGAAATCAATCGCCGTGCTAATGATTAAGCGTGTGCCTGCTGGCTCAACCACAAACTGATAATCCATATCCGATTGCATTAACGCCGAGCTAATTGTAAATTTGATCTGTTTTGGTGGCTCGTAGTGATAAACTTTTAACTGCATTTTCATCGGAATCCCCGCCACTTTGGCGTGTTCCTCGTAGATTGCGCCAACGCCCGCGCCGCTGATGTGTTGAGTATGGGTGACTGGTAGCCACCACTCGCGGTTATTTTCAAACCGACAAACATAGGCAAAGGTCGTTGCTTGATCGCTGCTCAGCAATTCGTTGGCGCTGATGCGTAATGGGTTTGGCATGTGCTTGCTTCTCCACTATTACCCGCCTAATTCCGACATCCCACGTATGGTTGGCTTAACCCCATCGGGCAAACCATGGCCCCATGGTTTGATCCAAACTGCATGCCGAACCAAGGCAGCTAGCTCTTCGTCGCTGCTTTGGCTACGCAGCGCCGACCGCAGATCAAGCTCATTATCGCGCAGCAAACACAGGTGCAATTTGCCATCGGCTGTGAGCCGCATACGATTGCAGGTGGCACAAAACGGATCGCTAATCGAGCTAATAAAGCCAATTTTGCCTTGTGCCCCAGGAATTTGATAGGTGCGCGCAGGGTCGGCTCCATACCAGCCAAGGAAATCGAGGCCCAAGTTGGCCTCAATTTGGCCAATTAATTCATTGCTTGGCACTACGCCGTTATCGGCCACATCGGCCACGCCCACCAACGGCATCACCTCGATAAAGCGCATTTGCCATGGTTTATCGATCGTCAGGCGGGCCAAATCGAGCACTTCTTGGTCATTTACGCCGCGCACAATCACACAATTGAGTTTGAGTGGAGTCAACCCAGCTTGTTCTGCTGCTTCGATCCCAGCCCAAACGCGGGCCAAATCGCCGCCACGCGTAATTTTGCGGAAGTTTTCTGGGTTGAGCGAATCGATGCTGATATTGACTCGCTTGAGGCCTGCATCGGCCAATTGCTGGGCGATTGGAGCTAGTAATAAGGCATTGGTGGTCATCGAAACTTCATTAATGCCTGGGATATTGGCAATTGCTTCGACCAGCCCAACCAAATCGCGGCGCAAGGTTGGCTCGCCGCCAGTTAGGCGAATCTTTTCAAAGCCAGTTTGGGCCATAATTCGCACCAAACGAATCAATTCGTCATTGGTCAGTAATTCTGGTTTGGGTGCAAATTGCATGCCCCATTCAGGCATACAGTAGAAACAGCGGAAATTACAGCGGTCGGTTAGTGAAATGCGCAGGTAATTAATCCGCCGCCCATGGGCATCGTGGGCAGGGGCAGTTGCGTGAATTTGGCTGGTTTGAGGGCTTTCCAGTAGTTCAATCGGCATCATCGGCTTGCTCTTTCAGACAACAATGACGCATAGCTGTAGCCATGCGTCATTGAAGCGTTGCCAGTGGCAAGGCGCTAGGCCGCCACCATGGTTTCAATACTGATGCGGCCTGCGAGCGTGCGCGCAACATCGCGGAAGGCTTCTGCATAGGCATCTTTGGCTGTTTGGGTAACCGCTGGCTGGCCGGTGTCGCCACCTTCGCGAATTGACATACCCAACGGAATCTCGCCTAAGAAGGGTACACCCAATTTGGTGCTGGCGGTTCGAGCGCCACCATGGCCAAAAATGTCGTAGCGCTTGCCAGTGTCGGGCGCGATAAAGTAGCTCATGTTCTCGACAATTCCCAAGATGGGTACATTCAACTTGCGGAACATCTCAACGCCTTTAATCGCATCAGCAAGGGCTACATCTTGCGGTGTCGTTACCACAACCGAGCCTGAAAGCGGAATCGCTTGGGCCAACGTTAATTGAATATCGCCAGTGCCCGGGGGCAAATCGACGACCAAATAATCGAGCTGGCCCCAATCGACCTCGAACAAAAATTGACGCAACATCGATGAAATCATCGGCCCACGCCAAACCAAGGGTTGGCTATCATCAACAAAATAGCCCACCGAAATGATTTTGATGCCGTGCGCTTCGAGCGGGGCAATTTTTTGATTTTCGGTAATGCCTGGCTTGCCGCGTGCGCCAGTCATCAACGGAGCGCTTGGCCCATAAATATCTGCATCGAGCAAGCCAACCCGTGCGCCTTCTTGGGCCAAAGCGACCGCAAGATTAACCGCAACTGTTGATTTGCCTACGCCGCCCTTGCCCGAAGCCACAGCCAAAATATGGCTCACGCCGGGTACGCGGGCTTTATCAGGAATCCCATTGTATGAACGCACAGTGGCAGTAAAATCGACCTCGATTTCGCTTACGCCAGGCACTTGGGCCAAAGCTGCGCGCACATCGTTGGCCAACTGGTCCTTGAACGGACAGGCTGGCGTGGTCAGATCGACTAAGACGACGACGCGTCCGCCATCAATGGTCAGTTCTTTGATCATTTTGCGGGCAACTAAATTGCCGCCGAGTTCTGGCTCTTGCACCGTTGCAAGGGCAGCTAAGACTGCCTCTTGTGTTGGCGCATCCGCCCGTTTCCCAAACAAGCCCATGGTGCTATGCGCTCCTATAACAATGATGCGAGTGTCGCGCACCATTGAGCAATCTTGTTATGCTATTTAGAACGATTATAGCACGACTAGCTATGACTTAAGTCGCTGTTGTTAAGGATGAAGAATGAGGGATGAATTCAAGATAGAAGGATGAGGGATGAAGGATGAAATTTAACCGCGAAGAACGCGAAGAGCACGAAGGGGAAATGGCTTTGGGCTATCGGAACATTATTCGTGCAATTTGTGGAATTCGTGGCTAAAAATATTGTAGTTTTTAACGCAGCGGCGCAGAGTGAAGGATGGCTATTGGCTCTGGGAACATAATCCCACCAATCTGTGGCAATCTGTGGCGAAAAGGGGCCTTCGCGATCTTTGCGGTTTCAAGCTTCGTGCTCTTTGTGGTTTCAAGCTGCATTGCACAGGATGAGGGATCAGGTACACCATTTCAAGCCTGATCCCTGACCCCTGATTCCTGATCGCCTATTTATTCTTACGTACGCCAGTGAAGCCTAAAGCGCCTGGCCCGATGTGGGTTCCCACAACTGCGCCAATTTCGGCCAGCACAATCCGTTCGGCGGGGAAAATTTCGTTGAGGCTTTGGGCAAACTCTTGCGCTTCTTCCTCGTTGCGCGAATAGAGCACTGCCAATTCTTCAAACGGAGCCATGTTGCGCGCTTCTTCGATCAAGCGGGCCACTGCTTTTTTCTTGCTGCGCACTTGCTCGAACGGCTTAACTTCGCCATCGCGCACGTCGATAATCGGCTTGACGTTGAGCAACGTTCCGAGCAATGCGCGGGTTTTGCCAATTCGGCCACCTTTTTCGAGGTAGCGCAAGGTATCCAAGGCTGCCAGCAAGCGGGTGCGCTCGACGATGCTATGGACTAAGGCTTCAATTTCATCAGCCGATTTGCCTTCTTTGGCGGCGCGGGCTGCTAAGAGCGCTGCCCAGCCTTGCGACATGGTGGTGCTTTGAACATCAATCACCCGAATATCGAAATCGGGCAATAATTCGGCTGCTTGTTGGGCTGAGCGAATCGTGCCGCTCAATTTGCCAGCAATATGAATCGAGATAATTGGTTCGTCGTTGCCAATTGCGCGATACAGTTGCTCGAAGGCCCCAACTGAGGGCTGCGACGTGGTTGGCAAATTGTTGCTGGCAACGAGGCGGGTATAAAATTGATCGTGGGTAATTTCGACTCCATCGGAGAACGATTCTGCATCAAAATTAACCGTTAATGGAATTACATGAATGTCGTGTTCTGCTGCCAACCCTGGCGGAATATCAGCAGTACTGTCGGTTACAATAATCGCCACTTGGCCTCCTTCTGGCTTTATTTTAGCCAAATCGTAGCGAGCGGCGTTCGGCGACACTGCCAGCACCCTGCTCGCTAAGGGAATAGCTACCCCACGCAGCCGTATAATAGCCGAAAATGGCGCTGCGTGGGGTATTGCTTTGGTTTATTGATTGGTTGCTGCGCAGTTGCTTGGCGGCGCTGGCTTACTCGACACCTTCGTAAACCACGACACCCATTGCATTTGGCCCAAGATGTGCGCCAAGCGCTGGCCCATATTCCACAATCATGACCTGATCGCGAGGATAGATCGGGTCGATCTTCTCAAGCAATTTTTCCACATCATCGGGCGTGGTGCTGTGCATAATTGCTACCTGCTCGACTTTGGGGAAATCCTCAATAAAGGTAAATAAGCCTTCAATTGCTTTGGCTCGCGTGCGGGTGCGATCGTAGGGCACAATTTCACCATCATCAAGAATCAGCAAAGGCTTGATTCGTTGCATCGAGCCAAGCATTGCCGAGGCTTGCGATAAACGCCCGCTACGTTCAAGATAATCAATTGAATCGACAAAAAACACCACGTGGGTCAATTGAATAGTTTGCATCACAGTGCGATGCACTTCATCAAGTGATGCGCCATCGAGTGCTGCCCGCGCTGCGGCGATTGCTACCATACCCAAACCCAACGAGGTCGAGGTGCTATCGATGACCTCAACCCGCGTCAGCGAGGCTGGCAATTTATCGCGGGCAATCGTTGCCGATTTAACTACGCCGCCAAAGCGATTCGACAAGTGAATTGAAAAGACCCCGTCATATTCACGGGAAAATTGACGATAATACTGTTCAAACACTCCTGGTGCTGGTGCAGTCGTATAAGGATACGGCCCACCCTCGGCCATCCGCCGATAAAACTGCTCGTTGCTAATGTCGATTCCAGCTCGCAACGTCTGATCACCAAAATGCACATGAATTGGAATCACGGTGATGTTCAGCTCTTGTGCCAAGGCTGGTGGAATATCAGCAGTGCTATCGGTAATAATCTTTACTCGCGCCATAACCCAACATATCTCCATCGCGCCGTCAGAAACGGGGCTGTGTATCACTCCGCAGAGAGAATGTAATCATAAAATGGTTGTCCGCCGTTTTGCACCTCAACATCAAGCGCAGGGTAGGTTGCGTTGATTTTGTGGGCTAGTGTTTCAGCCTGTTCCGCCGAACATTGTTCGCCATAATAGATGGTAACGATCTCATGGTCGTCCAAATCCATCCGGGCTAAGATGCGATCAATCACGTCGTCGGGCTGATCGCCAGATTCAACCAGTGCGCCGTTGAGCAAGCCAATCGTTTGGCCATCGCGCACTTCAACATCATTTACGGTAGCATCGCGCACAGCAGTCGTAATTTCCGCCGTGGTAATAGCTTTAATTGCGCGGCTCATAGCCTGCACATTTTCCTCAGCGCCAACCGCATAATTAAAGGCAAACATTGCCGCCATGCCTTGCGGCACAGTTTTGGTTGGAATCACATGCACAACTTTATTGGTTAATTGTTGCGCTTGTTGCGCTGCCAAAATCACATTGCTATTGTTTGGCAAAACCACGACCGCTGGCTGAGGCAATTTCTCGATTGCCGTCACCAAATCTTGAATCGATGGATTCATAGTTTGGCCGCCAGTGACCACTTCGCCAACATTTAACGATTCAAACAGCTCGCGGAAGCCTTGGCCAGGCGCAACCGCGACCACCCCAACATCGCTCACCGGCTCATCGGGTTTAACCCGCGCTGGTTGGCTGGCTTGTTGGGCTTTGGCCTCATGCAGATCGCTGCGCTGTTTATCCATATTGGTAATTTCAATCGCCCCAAGGCTGCCCCATTGCACGGCATAATTGAGCGCATCGCCAGGCCGCAAGGTGTGCAAATGCACCTTGACCAAACGCTCATCGCCAACAGCAACCACCGACGTGCCCATTTCGGCAATTGTGCGTCGGACATCTTCGTACGGGATGTCTTCGCCTTGGATCATAAAGTTGGTGCAATAGCCAAAATCGTCATCGCTATGAATATCGTCAAAGGCCATGGCCAATTGATCGACTGGCGCAACTCGTTGTTCAAGTTTTTCGCCACGGGCAAATGCCTGCGCGCCCTCGAAGAGCACATACAATCCCTCGCCACCAGCATCGACCACGCCAGCATCGCGTAACATTTTCATCAGGTTAGGCGTATTATCGACCGAAACCCGTGCACCTTTAACAATTAAATCAAGCACTTCGTGCCAGTTCATCTCTGGCTTAAAGCCTGCCCGTGCAGCTTCGCTGGTTTCGCGAATAACCGTGAGCATCGTGCCTTCGACTGGCTTGATCACCGCTTTGTAGGCAGTGGTTGAGGCTTGTTCTAAGGCCGCAACCAAGATTTCGGGCGTGCAAACCTGCTGGCCTGCCATACCCTGCGAAAGCCCACGCAGAATTTGCGAAAGAATCACGCCAGAGTTGCCGCGAGCGCCCATCAAAGCCCCGCGATAGACTCGTTCGGCCACCACAGCGACCGAGGCATCATCCTGCACATCCTTGAGCGCCGCTGTCAGCGTAAGGTTCATGTTGGTTCCTGTATCGCCATCGGGCACAGGAAACACATTGAGCGCGTTGACAGTTGCCACATTCTGGCTAAACCACGCTGCGGCTGCGCGAAAAACCGCCAACAGCCGAGTGCCATCAATTTGATTCTTCGGTGCGCTGTCCACGCAGACCTCCCATTACGCCAAAACGTCGCCAGCGGCTGGGCTGGCCTTCGGTTGCATCTTTTGTTGGTTCTTTGTCTGCTTGCTCAATTCGCAGGCCCTGAACATGCACATTGACCGTAATATTGGCCTCGCCAAGTGCATGCACAACCGCGTACTGAACCGTTTCCATAATATTACGGGCAACCGTGGCAATCCGTGTGCCATACTCGATGATCACAAACAGATCGATGTTAATTGCCTCGCTACTGACTTGCACGTCAATACCTTTATATTGATCTTCTGGTCGCAACACATGGGCGACACTATCGCGTAAGTTGCGCGGGGCCATGCCCACAACGCCGTAGCACCGCACTACCGCTCCGGCTACCACAGTAGCAATGGCGCGAGAATGTACCTCGATGCGTCCAGCGTCGTTTTGGCGCACATTCGCGAGACTTGTTTTCTCGTTCACTCGAACAGTCCTCGCAACTAGATGGTTCGATGGTCGGCGCTCACGAGCGTCCGTTTTTTGATGAGAATAGCGCGGAACAAACCGCGCTACTGCTGTATGATACTCGATTATGCAAGAGCTAGCATATGCCATAATTGGCTTTAATCTGAAGCTCAATTGGCCGTGATTGCTATGCATTCAACCAGAAAACTTGCATAATTTAAAAAGTTGCATCAGAGCGCGTCCTATGGTATAGTCAGCGGGTACAGCCACCAAGGGTGGCTCTTTTTAAGTCTCAACTACGGAGGTCCGCCCATGGCAGTTTGCCAAATGACGGGGAAAAAGCGCTCCTTCGGCCACAATGTGAGCCACGCTAAAAACCGTACCAATCGCTCATGGAAACCAAATATCCAATGGGCTATGGTTGAAGTTAATGGTCAAATGAAGCGAATGAAAGTTAGCACCCGCTATATTCGCACCATGTACAAAGATCGCTAATGGTTTTATCACCGCAGAGGTGCGTTGCGGCAAGGAACCTCGGTTTTGACCGCAACGCATTATAGCGGATAGCTATACCCTTTGCAATAGTTTTTAACTATTATTTGACCTCATTTCAAGCTACTTTTTGATACCTAACAATTCGATAAATCCCCCAATGCATACAATAGTCCCATTGTACACTAGCACTTTACTCCTAACCTATGAAGAAACTTTGAACATCTATAAACTACCCCTTTTGGCTTATTGATCTTGACGAATCTCTTGCTATACTATACTTGTTATACTGTAACTGTAAGAATTACAGTTCGTGGCGTGGTTTTTGCTTAGCCTAGTCCAAACGATAAGCGGCCCGTCACAATCCAGCAAACATCCAAACTTACCAGACGTAACGTAGTACATTGAAAGAATCCTGCGGGTTCAATAGATAGCTTTCGTGCGCCGCCAGCAGCGAGAGCCATAGTGGGCGTAGCCCAGCGAGCGTGGACGATGACAAAGTATGAAACGATGAATGTAGCAAAAAACCAACCGGAGCTTGAAGATGCCCCTGAGGGCTGGGAGCTTGAGCCGGGTTTTAATGATGAAGACGCAGAATTAGCCATAGTAAACCTACGCCGCAAGAAAACGCTCTATTCCGAGGCTGTCGAAGATTCAGTCCAGATGTATTTGCGTGAAATCGGCGAGGTCGAGCTGCTTACCGCCGAGGAAGAAATTACCCTCGCCAAACAAATTGAAACTGGGCGCAAGGCGGAGCTCCAGTTGCAAACCGAACAATACGCAACGTGGGACGAGCGTAAAGCCCTCGAACGCCGCGTTGATTATGGCAATGAAGGCCGCCGCAAACTAACTCAAGCCAATTTGCGCTTGGTCGTCAGCGTCGCCAAAAAATATATTGGCAATCATATGTCGTTCATGGATCTCATCCAAGAAGGCAACATTGGCTTGATGCGTGCTGTCGAAAAGTTCGACTATCGCAAAGGCAATCGTTTTTCAACCTATGCAACATGGTGGATTCGCCAAGCAGTAACGCGGGCAATTGCCGAGCAAAGCCGCACCATTCGCTTGCCAGTTCACTTGAGCGAATCAATCGCGCAAATGCGCCGCGTTGCGTATCAGCTTGAACAAGCTCTGCAACGCGAGGCTACTCCCGATGAGTTGGCCGATGCCTTGGGCGTAAGCTTGCGCAAGGTCAAGCGCATGTTGAATGCTTCGGTGCAGCCAGTGTCGCTTGAGCAACCAATTGGCAAAGAAGGCCAAGGCCGGGTTGGCGAGTTTTTGGCCGACGATACCGATGAAGCGCCACTCGAGCAAGCAACGCGCATGATGTTGCACGATGAGTTGGCCGATGCACTTTCGCAATTGCCCGACCGCGAACGCCAAATCTTGCAGTTGCGCTATGGCTTGGCCGATGGCAAACGCCGTACCCTCGAAGAAGTCGGGGCCGAATTCGGGATTACCCGCGAACGCACCCGCCAAATCGAGGCCGAAGCAATGCGCCACTTGCGCCAACCAAATGTTGGCCAACACCTCCGAGCATATCTTGACTAAAAGGTTTTTACTATGGCTTACGAACCCTCGCTACCGTTTTGGTGGCGGGGGTTTGTTTTTGAGCCACGAAGGTACACGAAGTTACACGAAGCAGGGAAAGCAGGAAGGACGGAAACCGCGAAGGACGCGAAGAACACGAAGTTTTTTGCCACAGATTGACACAGATTGTTGGGATTAGGTTCTCTGTTCTTTTATTTTTTTAGCCACGAATTGCACGAATTGCACGAATAAGTATTTTTAGCCACAGATTGCACAGATTAGCTCAGATTAATTATTGCTATAGCCCAAAGCCATACTTTCTCTGCGCCTCTGCGTTAAAAGCTTGATTCACAAAGGGTACTTTTAGCCACGAATTGCACGAATTGCACGAATAAGTATTTTTAGCCACAGATTGCACAGATTAGCTTGATTATTGCTCCCATAGCCAATAGCCATCATTTCTCTGTGTTAAATCGATCTCCCGATCCCCAACCCCCAACCCCCACTCTCTACGTTTTATCAAGATCTACGCGGTCGCGCAGGGCATTGCCCAAGAGATTGATCCAAAGCACAGTTGTGGCGATGCATAAGCCTGGAATGATCATCAGGCGTGGCTCACGTTGAAAAAATGTCCGCGATTCGTTGATCAAATTGCCCCATTCAGGCGTTGGTGGGTTGAGGCCAAAGCCAATAAACGAGAGCGCCGAGAGATTCAAAATCACGCTGCCAAAATTGGTCGTAGCAACCACAACAAGCGCACCAAAGAGGTTGGGCAGCACATGTCGGGTTAGAATCGCCAGCGGCTTGACTCCAATGACCTGCGCACCTTCGATATAGGGCATTGCCAATTCTTTCATGATCAAGGCCCGATACATGCGGGCATACCACGTCCAATTGGTCAGCACCAACGCCAGCAGCAAATTGCCAAACGAGCGTGAGAGAATCGCGCTCAGCGCCAAGGCCAATAACACTGCCGGAATTGCTTGCAAAGTTTCGGTCATGCGGCTCAGCAGATAATCCAACCAACGCGGCCCCAAGGCGCAGCATGCGCCAATTGCCAAGCCTAAACAACTTGTGCCAAGACAGACCAAGGCCGCTCCCGCTAACGACCAACGTCCGCCAATCAAGATTCGGGCTAAAACATCGCGCCCAAATTGATCGGTGCCAAGTGGATTGCTCAATGAGGGCGGATTCAACCGTTGCCCAATATGTTGCGCCAGCGGATCGACCTGCCAAAATAATGGCCCAATACTGACAGCCACAACCATGAGCAGCAACATTCCAGCAGCCACGCGACCAATTCGGCTCAACTGCTGCTTGGCGCGTTGCTCATCATCCTGCTTAGCTTTGGCGATGTTGGCGGAGCCGTGGGTCAAGCGCTGCCATGCCGAGGTCAGCGCACCAGTTAGCGATAACATAGATTCCTCCTGCAATCAACACCGCCAAGCCCAAAACTGGCATATCGCCAATTAACGCTGCCTCAACAGCCATGCGCCCAATCCCAGGATAGGCAAAAACATGCTCGATAATCACCGTTCCTGTGAGCAAAAACGCTATTTCAAGGCTAATGGGGGTGATCAAACTGGCAGCAACATTGGGCAAGGCATGGGCAAATAACAAGCCATGTTCCGAGCGACCTTTGGCCCGCGCAGTCACGATGTATTGTTGATTTAGCACATCGAGCGTCGTAGCGCGCACGAGCCGCGAGGTTAGGGCAATATTGGGCAAGGCCAAGATGATTGCTGGCAGCAACATACCTTTAAATGTGGCGCTCCCCAAGGCTGGCAACCAACGTAGTTTGGCAGCAAAGACTAAAATCAGCACCAAGGCAATCCAAAAGCCAGGAATCGCCGCCCCGATGACCGCTATCAGTTGCGCCGCATGATCCAACAAACTGTGGCGTTTGATTGCACTGAGCAAGCCCAAGGGAATTGCAATGCCCAGCGAGAGCGTCAACGCCAAGCCTGCCATCAGCAAGGTTGCTGGCAGACGCTCACGATACAGTAGCCAAACTGGCTTGCCCGAATGGTAGCTGTTGCCAAAATTGCCCTGCACAATGCCGCCAATCCAATTGCTATATTGCTTGAGCAACGGCTGATCAAGGCCAAGCTCGCGGCGTTTGGCCTCGACCGCTTCGACTGGCGGTGCATCAAGGCCATTGGCATTCAACAGCATTCGGGCTGGGTCGCCTGGAGCTGCATGAATAATCAGAAAAGCCAGCACGCTGACCATCCATAGGACGATCAGCCCGCTTAGCAAGCGCCCAGCAATTTGGCGAATCAGCGTACTCATTGATTGAGTTTCAATTCCTTGGTGATCAAATAGACATCATTTGGATTGGGCACATAGCCACTGAGGCTGCCCTTGCGATAGGCCGTAATCAGCGGTGGGCTGGCAAGATACACATTCACCGGATCGTTTTTGACCTCGGTTTGAATCTGCTTGGCAATCGCGATCCGTTTGGCGTGATCTTGCTCGGCGCGTAGCTCTGCAAAGGCGCTTTCAATCGCTGGGTTGCTATAGCCAGCGTAGTTGTAGGCCGCACCCTTGATCAGCGTCGTGCCAACCGTGTATTGGGGATCTGGCGAGGTACCGATTGAATACATACTGGCGTTGAAGTTGCCTTTTTCGACGATTTCGCCAATATCGGTTACTTCCTTGACTTCGACGGCAATCCCAAGGTCTTTCAATTGGGCTTGAATCGCGATTGCCATCAAGGTTAGTTCGGCCCGGCCCGGGTAGCTGTGCAGGGTAAAGGCGAGCGCTTGGCCATTTTTGCTGCGCATGCCATCGCTGCCCACAACCCAGCCTGCTTGGTCAAGCAATGTGGCAGCTTGGGTTGGATCAAAGATTTGGGCTTCGACCAGTTCAATCCCAACACTTGCTGGATAGAGGTTGGTTGCCACTGCGCCTTGGCCATCAAGCGTTGCTTGCAATAAGGCTTTGCGATCAATTGCTAAACTCAGCGCTTGACGCACCAAACGATCATCGAATGGCGGATAGGCACTATCTAACATAACATAATGCATGCGCGTGCCAGCAACGCTCTGAAGCTCAATATCTGCTGGTAGGCCGCTGGCCAGATCCGGCGCGACGTTGGTCAACATATCCAAATCGCCGCTTTGCAAGGCCAAAGAACGGGCATTGGCATCGGGAATTTTCTTGACGCTAATTTTTTGTAGGCCTGCCTGACCATCCCAATAGTTGGCAAAGCGTTCGAGCACCAATTCTTGGTCTTTTTCGAGGCTGATTGGCTGATACATGCCGGTCAAAACTGAAACGCCATTGACCGCAGGCTTGTGAATGACGAAATTCCAGTTGGCAAGGCTATAGGGCACGCTGCCTTCAGCTTGGCTGGTGCTCAAGTTGAGGGTGTAATCATCAATCACTGTGGTTTTGCTATCTGCAGGAATGAAGTTTTTGGCGGCACTCAGGTTTTGCCAGCTGCTATTGAATGAAGTAACCACATCGCTGGCCTTAAGTTCGCTGCCATCGTGAAAGCGCACGCCTTGGCGCAATTTAATTTGCCACGTCGTGGCATCGATTGGGCTAACGCTTTCGGCCAACCACGGCTCAAGTTTATTATCGGCGGTAAAGCGCATCAAGGTTTCGCCTGCACCATAGGTCACCATGTTGTAGCCAGTTGAGCCTTGGGCTACATCCAAGCCAACTGGCAAATTGATACCAGTACCAATTCGCAATACGCCGTTGGAATTGGCCGTTTGCTCGGTCGTTGCATTCGTCGATGTTGTTGTTTGAGCTGTTTCGCTGGTTGATCCACAGGCGATTAACAGATGGAGAAGCAGAATCAGCCCTGAAAGCTGAGCACCAAAACGCCGCATTGCCAAACCTTTCTTCATTATTTATTGATATTAAGTATCAACAAGGCGGCAATTGTAGTCGGCTGGGTTGGGTTTGTCAAATTGCTTGGGCTAGGCGCTCCAAAGCTTGATCAATTGTCGATGAAAGCGTTTGAGCAACGCTTGGAGCAGTTTTGGGCTGTAGCGTTGCAGCCAAAAAATTAACTTATCATTGATACTCAGTATAATTTCGGTTTCGCCAGCCAAGTAGCGCCGAATAATGTGCTCGCCTACGTGGTTTGGCTCAGCTAGGGGAAAACGGTGGCCGCTTTGTTTGGCCATGGCGGCAGTCATGGCGGTTTTGCTGGCAGGCGGATAGGCCCGCACAACCCTGATTGTGGTTTCGGCGGCGAGCGCCAAGGCCCACGCCTCAAGCGCTGCTTTGCTCAGGCTATACAGGCTTGCGCCGGGCATGGCAACCCTGCTGACGGTGCTGCCAACAATCAAGATTGCTTTGGGCAAGAGTTGGCGGGTAAGCCAAATTGGGGATACTAAATTGGCATTAATTGCAGGTAAAATTTGCTCTTCAGGCAGGTGTTCAAATGCTCCGCCAGCGAGGATTGCAGCATTATGAATGACCAAATCGAGCTGCCGATAGCGTTGTTTAATCTGGTTGGCGAGTGCTTCCACCGCCTGCTGATTGCTTAAATCGCAAACAATTGGCCAAGCTTGGCCGCCTGCTTGGGTAATCAAGCCAGTACTATGCGCCAACTTTGCGGAGCGGCGACCAACCAAAATAATTGTCGCACCCCGTTTGGCCAAGGCCAGCGCCAGCGCCTGACCAAGGCCAGTGCCAGCCCCAGTAATCAACACAACCATCGCCAATTCCTAGTAAATCAAGGCCACCACGCCCAAAGTAATGCCAGCACCCGAGCCAAGCAACACCAGCCGATTGCCCCGTTGAATGCGGCCCTCGGCGACAGCTTCGGCCAAGGCCAAGGGAATTGAGGCAGCAACACAATTACCACGTTTGGCAAAATTGCTAATCACTTGATCCGCTGTAAAGCCTAAGCGAACTTGCACTTGCTCAATGGCATGGCGGTTGGCTTGATGTGGAATCAAGGCATCGACTTCGTGGTTTTGCCAGCCAAGATCGACCAAAAATTGCTTTACAAATTGCTGAAGCTCGCGGAACACAAAGCGAAACGCTAACGGCCCTTGCATCGAAAACCAATTCATATCGGGCGTGGTAGTAGCTGCGTTGGGATGCTGGTTTGAGCCACCGCCGCGAATTTGAATCAAATCGCTGCCATTGCTCCATGTTGTAAATTGGCTATGTTCTAGGCTGCTGCTGCCATCGCCACGCTCTAAAATAACGGCTGCAGCAGCATCACCAAATAAGGCTGTCGATTGCCATTCGTTTGGATCGAGCGCAACCGAAGCCCGTTCGGTGCTGACCAAGAGCACTCGCTTATAAACTCCGCTGGCAATCAAGGGTGCTAACAATTGCAAGCCAAACAGAAAACTTAAACAGGTGGCATTTAAATCGAAACATGCACTCCGGCCAGCTGGCGCTTGTAAAGCCTTTTGCAACAAAGCAGCGGTACATGGAATGTATTGATGCATGCCTGCAGCGGCCACCACAATCAAATCGATACTATCAAGCTCGTACTTGGCATCGGCTAGCGCTTGTTGTGAGGCTTGAACCGCCATCGTCAAGGCAGTTTCTTCCACCGCATAACGGCGCTCGGTAATGCCGGTGGTGCGCTCAATGATGCTCGGATCAACCCCAAAGCGCTCGGCTAAGTCGCTGGTGGTAACGATGGTTGCTGGAACGTAAGCGCCGATGCCGGCGATGCGCAGAGGAAACTGCATAACACTACCTCGTAATTAAAAAGTTCAAAACCGTTGCTGTAGCCAGTCGATGGCTTGCTGTACGCCATGCTCAGCGGCTAATTTGCTGGCGATCTGCTGGGCTGCTTGGTGATAATCAGTCCGTTCAATCAGACTGCGTAACAGCTGCGCCAAGCGATCGATCTGCAATCGATTGGCTGGTACAGGGGCTGGCCCAGCCTTTAAATCGTAGATTCGTTGGCCCCAAAAATATTGGTCGCCCAAAAATGGTGTGACCAACGCAGGCTTGGCTGCGTGCAAGGCGGTTGCGTTTACGCCTGCGCCGCCATGATGCACCACCGCCGCAACGCGCTCAAACAGCCAAGCATAATCCAAGCCATTAGCTGCAAAGCAATTAGCTGGCAACCGACCTTGGCCCAAATCGCCCCAACCTTGGTTGATAATCAAGCGCACGTTGGTTTTTTGGCTGGCTGCAATCAGCAATTGGCTTAATTCCGCACCGCGCTGTTGGCCATGAATCATACTGCCAAAACTCACGGCGATTGGCGCTGGGCCTGCTGCCAGAAAATCACGCACTGCTGCCGGAGCTTGCCAATGTGATGCTGGTTCGAGCATCCAATAGCCTGTAATCGAGCCAGCGTTCTGCCAATTTGCAGGCGGCGGCGCAACCAAGGCGCTATAGGCATACAAACTTGGCGGCTGAAACCGGCGACTGCGTTGCCAAAGTTGGCCAATGCTCAAACTTGACCGTTGCAAAATCTGCTGCCGCGCTTGGTTGAAGGCCATGCGTAGCACTTGCCATTGCACCTGTTCGGCCAAATGGTAGCTCATGCGGCGATAGGCAGGCCACGTCAATTGGGGCATAAAATGATGCGCCGTTTGGCTGCTAGCGCCATACGGATGCATATGCACCACCACCACTGGAATTTGCAAATGCTCAGCGAGATGTAAGGCTGGCCAGATGCCCAAACTTGCCACAATCAAACAATCTGCATCACGACAGGCCGCCAGCGCATCGGCGATTAATTGGCGAATAATTGGCGGCGTTTGTTGCAAAAATTGCTTGATAATTGCACCGCGACCTGCTGCCAAGCCCGCTGCCATTTGCTCAGGGTCAAGCAAGGCTTGAATCGAGCCAATCAAGGGTGCAAAGCGGCAACCATAGCCTTCGACCAGCGCCCGATAATCGTGGGCGGCGGCGATAACAACCTGATGGTCTTGAGCCTGCAAACCAAGCGCCAAAGCGATAAACGGCTGCACATCGCCGCGCGAGCCAAGCGCCAAAATACAATAGTTCATTGGCGAATTACACGCCGCCGTTTATTCAGCGTACCATAGTCGATTGCTGCAAAATGGATGCTTAAATGATAATCGCTACAACCATATTCTGCTAGCTGGCGCTGAATCTGCTGCTCAACTGCTGTACTAACCACTGTAGGATCTACTGCGTTGGCCACGGTCAACGTAATTTGCAGTTGGTTGTCTGCTGGCTGGATGATTTGATATTCTTGAATCGCTGGATGGGCTAGGAGAATGGCGCGGCGCAAGCTATCAGGGAACATTGCTTGGCGCTGGCCATGGGCCGTAAAGTAGCAAATATCATCGCGTCGTCCCTCGATTTGCTCAATTACTTTGAAGCTGCTGCCGCAGCTGCAGGCCTGCGAACTCAAGCGCAACACATCGTTCAAGCGATAGCGAATAATCGGCTGGGTGCGTCGCCACAAATCGGTGACATACGGTGTAACTCGGTCTTGACCCAAATCCTCAAAATCCAGCGCCACCAAATCTTCTTGAATGTGCAAACTGCCGTGCGCACACGAAATGGCGAGCAAACCTTCGGTTGCTTGATAGATTTGCTCGATTGGAATGCCAAAAAACGTGCTGAGTTGCGCTTGTTCATCTGGAGCCAACGCATCGGCCACGCTAATCATACGCTCAGGTCGATGCTTCAATTCACCATTTTGCGCTGCCGTGAGCAATTGCAGCAGTAATGCAGGCGGCGCAACGATAATTGTTGGCTGGTACGTATTAAGCATTTCAAGTTGCGGCTCAAGCGCTTGAGTCAAATCAAAATAGCGAAATTGAATCAAACGCCCGCCCAATTGTTGGTAAAGATTGCTGTTGGCACGCAGGAAAAAGGCGATTTTGGTTGGCTTGATTTGGTGCAATGTACGCGCCAACAGCGTGCCAGCCCAAAACAATTGCTCGGCAGCACTTATTAAAAACAAGCCGCGATGGCCAGATGTGCCCGACGAAAGCCCAACCGTCACATTGCCCAAGCGCGGCACAAAATCACGCTCTTGCTCTGCTTGTTGCGCCAAATCGAAGGCCGCTGCTGCTGGCACTTCCAAGCTATTGAATTCACGGAAATTGGCCATCATCAAGCGTTTATCGACGGTTGGCAAATTGCGCCAATCGCGCAGGTCGTGGCCATGCCAATGCTGGCGATAGAATGCCGAATGCTGAGCCACCCATGGAATTAATTGCTGGGCCTTGGCATTTTGAAAAGCCCGCAAGCGCTGCCGATTCAGCCGCCAACGCCACCGCGCCCGCCCAAAATACGCGCCTGTAATCACCATATCGCTGATACTCATGCCTTGGCTACCTCGCTAGCATAGATTTCTGGGCAGTGGCAAGGCACAATCAATACCTCGGGATAGGCTTGGGCAAAAGCACTCAAACGCGCCAAGGTCGTTGCCATGGCTTTGGCATCGTCGATCATAAAATAGGTGATTGGATGGGGCAGCACTTGTTCGCGAATCGCCCGCGAGTGCCACGCTCCATCTGCCGCCAGCAAGATTGGGCGTTGATTGGCAACATACATGCCAATTTGGCCGCGCGCATGGCCGGGTAATTCAACCAAACGCAATAGCCCATCGCCAAACAAATCGTGGCTATTGCCCAAGGCAAACAACGGCTGATCGTTAAATGCATGAATTAAATGCAGACGTTGGTGCCAATCTGGGGGGAATAAGCTTGGGATAATGCCCCGCCGTAAGGCATTAATCCCCTGAACTTGGCTGACCAACTCAAACGCTGCCGCCGAAAGATACAACTCGGCCTCTGGAAAATCGGCCAACGCGGCTACGTGGTCGGCATGCGCGTGCGAAAGCACAATCCAGCCAATATCAGCAGCGCTCAAGCCATAGTTTGGCAGTTGATTGATCACTTCTAGCGCTGGCGATAAGCGCAGTGGCGTAGCCCGCCGATAGAGCGACCACGGCAAATGCTCGGTGGCGCTGAGCATCGCTTGGCTATACCCAACATCAAACAAGCCCCAACCGCGCTGAGGATGCTCAATCAAGGCCACAACTGCATGGCAATCGATAATTTGGCTGCTGCCATCGCGCAACATATGATATTCGGGCACGCGGCAAATTCCAGTGTCCAGCAAGAAAACCTGCATTTAATCCACCTTTGTTGGCTGTTTGAGGGCGGCGATTGTGCGTTGAATGCCAAGCTCAAGGCTAATTTGGGGTTGATAGCCCAAATCGTGTTGGGCTGCCACGATCGAATGGGTTTGGCTCCGCGCCAAGGCCAGCACGCTATAGCGCGTCAACAATGGCTCGCGGCGGGTCAGCAAACTGATTGTTTCCATTATGCGCGCCATCAGCAATGCCACCGGCAAGGGCATGGGCCGCAAATCGCTCTTTACGCCCAACTCCGTCAGCACGCGCCGAATGACCGCCCATAGTTGCGGATGTTCGGCGTTGGTGATTGTATAGGCCTTGCCAAGCGCTGCTGGTGCGGTTAACGCCAGCTCAATCGCATGCACCACATTTTCAACATAGGTTAAATCAACCAGATTTTGACCATCGCCAAATTGACGTAAGCGCCCAGCCCGCGCCGCAGCAATAATTCGTGGCAACAACGCTTGATCACCTTCGCCAAAAATCGCCTTAGGCCGCAAAATGACGCTTGGCGTTGTATGCGCCAACACCAGCTGCTCGGCCTGCTGTTTGCTGGCTGAATACAGCGAGATTGGCCGCGCCGGATAGGGCGCAGTATCAACTAAATCTAGCTGATCGTAGCCATTCGAGAGAACGCTTGGTGATGAGATAAACACCAAGCGTCCAACATTATGGGCAGCACAACCAGCCAGCACATGCGCGGTTCCATCAACATTAATTGCCTGAAAATCGCGGCGACTGCCCCACGGCGTAGAAAGTGCTCCGCTATGCACCACCAGATCGCAACCAGCGCAGGCTGCAATCACTGCCTCGCGCTCGCGTAAATCAGCAGTAATTGGCTGAATGCCAGCGTTCACAAGCTGCGGAACCTGCTGCCAGCGGCGACCCAAACCTAGTACCGTATGCCCAGCTTTGTGCAGTGCCAAAGCGGTGTGCGAACCCAAAAAACCAGTTGCCCCAGTGACTAAAATGCGCATTCTTGCCTACGTCCCAAATTGGCGGTCACCAGCATCGCCCAAGCCTGGCACGATATAGCCTTGCTCGTTCAATCGTTCGTCGAGCGCCGCCAAATGAATTTCCACGTCGGGGTGAGCAGTTTGCAAGCGTTCTACCCCTTCAGGTGCGGCGATTAACCCCAAGAATTTAATCTTGGCAGCGCCCCAAGCCTTCAAAATATCCACCGCAGCAACTGCTGAGCCACCAGTTGCCAACATTGGGTCGAGAATCAAACACACATCAATATCAGGTTGAGCTGGCAATTTGTTATAGTAGGTAACTGGCTCAAGCGAGTTATGGTCGCGATACAGGCCTAAGTGCCAGACATGGGCGGTTGGCAAGAGGTCAATCACTGGCTCGACCATGCCCAAGCCTGCGCGCAAAATTGGAATCAAGCCAATTCTCGCCCCAATTGCATGGCCTTCCATCGAACCCAACGGGGTTTGAATGGTATAGGGCGCAAGCGGCATATCAGCAGTTGCTTCGTAGACCAAAAATTGCGAGATTTCGCGCACCAATTCGCGGAATTTCTTTGGTTCGCTCTCAACGCGTCGCAGCAACGCCAATTTATGTAAAACCAATGGATGCGATGATACATGTAAGCCCATAACAACCTCAATACTAAAAAAACAGCAGATCGTGGCTATTGTATCCCATCTTGACAAACCCCTCTTAGGCATGGTTCAATCAACCTAGCACGTTATACCTGCGCTCCTCTCCATGGAAACGTCTTCTAGTACTTCCATCCCAATAGTCACCTTACCCCTGCATAGCCATAAAGAGTATTGACATATCATAGACGGATACATCCAGTTGCGGCCATAATAGAGTTGTCATTTTTCTTACGTCGATGCCTGCACTTAAGCCTGCTAGAAAATATATTTGTTCCAGTTATGTATTATTTTTGTACAGAATATGGACAAAACCTAGACAACATCGACTGGTTGTACTGCGCAAAAAGGAGACGGCTATGGCTCTCGAAGGTAATTTTGCTGATATGCCATTGATTGATTTGATGCATGTATTTCATCATGGGCGCAAAACTGGTCGTCTACTGATTGCGAATGCTCCATTCAAGGCGATGTTGTGGTTTTTTGATGGTGCGATTATCAATGCAGGGGTGGTCAAAAATACCTCCCACGAACGGGTAACGTGTGGTGAACAAGCGGTGTTTGATATGCTGGCGTGGGATGATGCCCAGTTTGTCTTTTTGCCACCCAACCCACAAGAAACGGTCAGCGTGCAAATTCAACGTTCAATTGATTGGCTGATTATTGAAGGCTTGCGTCGCCGCGACCAACCACAACGCTTGGCTGGCACGACCAAACTTCAGCCAACCTCGCGTTTGCGCTTGGTGCCAAAGCTTAGCCAAGCCAGCGACATCACCCTGACCCTCGAAGATTGGCGCATTTTGAGCCAATTGGTCCAAGAATTAAGTGTGGCCGAACTGGTTGAAGCCACTGGTTGGAATTACGATCAAACCCTCACCGTCTTGCACCGTTTGATCGCCTTGAACTTAGTGGAGGTGTCTAGCGAGATTGTTGTTTCTCAGCGTTCGCTTAGCCCAGTTTTGATGGCCCCCAACTCCGAGCATATGGTTGAAAATCGCGTGCGTGGGTTGGTTCAAGCGATCAAAGCGCGGTTGCGTCGTACCAGCGCTAGTGCGTAGGAGTAACAATGGTCAATTATAAAATTGTCATCACGGGAGCATACGCTGCGGGTAAATCGCAATTTATTCGCACGGTCAGCGAAATCGATGTCGTTGATACTGATGTTCCCGTGACCCACGTCGAAGAAAAAGAGCTTAAACATCATACGACGGTTGGTTTGGATTTCGGCACGTTGACGATTGATGCCGAACAACGGCTGCTCTTATTTGGTACACCAGGCCAAGAGCGGTTTGATTTTATGTGGGAAATTTTAGCCGAAGGTTGTTTGGGCTATATTGTTTTAGTTGATAGCTGTCGCCCAGCCCATTTTAACGAGACGATTGTGGTATTGGAACGCTTCGCGGCCATGACCCCCGTGCCATTTGTGGTTGCCGCCACCAAACAAGATTTACCTGGGGCCTTGCCGCCAACGTATATTCGCCGCCGTTTAGGGCTACCAAACGATATTCCGATTCTCGCTTGCGTGGCAACTGATTATGCTGCGGTAAGCGATGTTATTTCAACGTTATTAGATCGAATCGACGTTTTAGCCCAAAATTCATCCTCCTCGCCTGTAACTCACAAGGAGCATTTGCATGGCTAGTCGTTCGGAACAAATTAATACTATTTTAGGCCAATTGGTTACCAATAACGGTAACGATATTAATGGGGCCGCATTAATTAGTTCAGATGGGATTTTGATTAGCTCGCGCATGTCGGCTGATGTTAATGCCGACCGCATGGGAGCGATTGCAGCCACCATGATGGGGGTTACGACCCGCGTGGTCAACGATTTGAAAATTGGTAAGGCCAACGAGGCCATTGTAAACGCCGAAAGTGGCTATCTCTTGGTTATGCCTGTAGCTACTCAAATGATTTTGGCCATTATTTTGCGCCAACAAGCCAACCTTGGCATGATTCGGATTGAAGCGCGGGAAACTGGTCGGGCAATCGCCGAATTGATGAGTGCTTAATCAAGGAGATAGCTCATGGCAGATCGTCAAAGTTGGGGCGTGAAAGGCACGGCCATTCTTACCGAGTTGGTCAAAATGATGGATGTTTCTGCTGCCGAAGCTCAATTACTCGGCGGCTTACACGAGCAGGCCAAAGCCCAAACCAAAGATTTTACCGATGCGTTTTACAAGCGCTTGCTTGGTCACGCCGCGACCGCTGAATATCTCGATGGCGTTTCGGTCGAACGCTTGACGGGTATGCTGGGAACATGGTTTAGCGATTTGTTTCGCGGGACATATGATGAAGCGTATGCTCAGCAACGCTTGAAAATTGGCGAAATTCATGTACGTATCGGTTTACCTGTGCGCTATCCGTTGGCGATGCTGGATATTATTATGCCGTGTGGCGAGCAGATTTCCGCTACGAGTAGCGACCCTGCCAAGGCAATTATTGCTTTCCGCAAAGTGCTAGCCCTCGATGTAGCGCTGTTTAATCAAGCCTATGAAGATAACCAATTAGCCCATTTGGCCGATTTGGTTGGCGGTGAGCGCCTCGCCCGTTTGTTGCTTGCTGGTCAGTAAGCGCAGCTTTCCTTAATTTCGGCTTTGAATAGCCCGAATTTGGGCTAAGCAACCAGCAAAATCCCAAATTAAATCCTCATGCTCGAAGCGTAAAACTTGCTCACCAATCTGGAGCTCAAGTTGATTGAGCAACGGAATCAGCAGACACGTGCCTTGCGGCGGCGTATTACCATCGTGTAAGCGCCGCCGCACTACGTTCATACCCTCGCTGATGAGTTGTTGACTTAGTTGCTCGATTAAGCTATCACCTAGCCATAGATCATTGATCTGTTTGGCGTGAATGAACTGCTGCCAATTGGTGCTAATGAAGGTTATGCGCCGAAAACGTTGGGCCTTAATTGGCTGGGGCAAGCTTTGCAACGCGCCAATTTGCAGCCGCCAGTAGTGCTCTTGAGCACGGGGATGCTCAGGCTGTTCGGGGATAAGCTGGATGCGGGTGGCTTGGCTCACATGATTAATTTCTGCATACCAGCGAATTTGACCGCCCTCAGCGCCAAACGCCTTGGTTTGATACCATGCCAAGATGCCAGCAGCCATCCGCCGTGGGGCATGCGCCAATGGCACCCGATACCACTGCTGCTCCTGAATCCGTTGCCAATCTGCTTGATTATTCAAAACTGCGACTAAAACTGGCGTGTTCGCTTCTGGCATACGCTACTCCACATCAACAAGCTCTGGCGCAAAGCGTTGGAGATCGCTCCGTGCTCGTTCTAGCGCCAAATCGCCCGCCTTAACCTCAAGCATCAGGTCGTAATCACGCTGGAATGGCAAACGCAGCAGGCTGATTAATTCAAATGGATTGGCCAAATCGCTGTGTTCGTGCCATGTTGGCAATAGCAATTGCTGGCGTTGACCAAGCCGAATTTCGGTTCTAGGTGAGCTAAAATGCACTTTGGGCTTGCGTTGGCTTGGCCATGTCGCCAGCGCATATTCCAATCCAGCGGCAGCATTTAATTGGGCTGGGTTGTAAAGCTGATGATGCAGCCAATCGAAAATCACCGGAATCTTGGTTTGGGCATGAATGTGCAACGCATCGAGCAAGCTCCAAACGCGGCCATCGGCCTCGAGTGCCAAGCAATTGAGAATTGCGGGATCAAGCTGCTGCAAGCTAGCAACCGTTTGCGCCAAAGCCCAAGCGCGATCACCATATTGCGCCCCGATATGCACCACAATCACTGGATCATAGCTGCCAAGCTGGGTCAAAAAGGCTGCTGCACTAGTTAAATAATTCAGCGCATAGTGGCGAATGTGCTGATCATGGCTATTGAGCAGCACATTGCTTGGCACATGATAGGTTAGGCGAATCTTGGCTTGTTGGGCATATTCTCCAATTAAATGAATTTGGTCGGCGGCTTCGGGCCAGCTATTCAGCAACTCATACGGCCAAGCTGGCAAGCGATAACAATGAATGTGGTGTTGGTCGAGATAGCGCAGCACATCGTAAAGATACAAAACCCATTGGCTTAGGCCTTGCTGGTTGGGCGCTTGTAAATCAGGTCGTTTTAAAATGCGGCCACTCAGGCCAAGATAGCGCATGGGTAACTCCACAAAGGCTGGGTTTGGGTGAAGATTGCCAGCCTTTGTGGAATGGATGCTATGCAGAACATAGCTGGTAAATCTATTCACTCAGCTTGGTTAGATACACTTGATCACGATTTTTGGCATGGGTTGCTGAGCAATTTGCGAAACTGCTCAAACGTTGCATAATAGCTGTTTAGATTCGTTGCATAAGCTAGGAGCAGGTTGTGGTTGCGACACAGATTCAATTATTGGCGTTCGATTTAGATGGAACCTTGGTCGATTCGGCGCAAGGGATTGTTGATACGGTCAATCAAGTGTTGGCGGAACATGGCTTTGCTGGAGCAGAATATAGCCAAATCGCGCCATGGATTGGTTTGCCATTGCAGGTTTTTTGGGAACGCTTAACCGATTTTCTGCCTGAAAACTATGCGATTTTGACCGAGCGCTATCGTACAATCTATCGTGAGATTGCGATTCCAAGCAGCCGTTTGTTTGCAGGTGTGGCCGAAACTATCAGCGAATTAAAATCAGCTGGGTATCGTTTGACGATTGCTAGCTCGAAAATTACGCCAGTGAGTGCTGCGGTGCTGCGCCAGGTTGGCCTTTTAGATTATTTTGATTTGTTGCTGGGCAATGATTCAGTGAGCCAGCCCAAACCGCATGCTGAGATGTTGGAAAAAACATTGGCCTATTTTGGCCTGAATTCAACCCAAGCCTTGATGATTGGCGATACGACCCACGATATTACGCTTGGACATAACGCCCAAGTTGCTAGTGTGGCGGTCACAACAGGCACGCATGATCTGGCAACGCTCAGCGCTGCCCAACCAGTGGCGATCGTAACTCAGCTGAGCGAACTGCCCGCTTGGTTGGCTCAAAATGCGCAACGCTGAATGGTACAATAGAGCTATTACTTGAATTGGAGGATTGTATGCCACAATATAAAAACCGCATGTATCGCAAAGAATGGCTTTCGGAACGCCGCAAATTGGCCCGCGCCTTGGAAGGCCTCGAACAAAACTGGGATCTTGAGGCTGAAGGGATTGTGTTGCCAACCGATGACGATGGCACAGCCTTGAGTGTCGAGCAATTGCGCGAGCGCATTGCTGACCTTGATGGTAAACTCGAACGCTATCCTAATCCACAAAAGTAAGGCGCTGTTCCCTCAGTTCCACTGAACGCGGGCGAAGGAAGCAGGGATTTGTGGTTGAATCGAAACCTCAATAAAAACGACTTGCGTTAGACCACTGACAGCCGTATCATGGTTTATGGCGGCGACTGTTGATCGATGGGATGAACAGCGGCGACCAACCTAAGGAGTAATCAACGATGATTCGTACCCTCGTGCATGCCAAAATTCACCGCGCCACCGTCACTGGGGCAGACCTCAATTATGTTGGTTCGATTACCATTGATGAGGATCTGTTGGAAGCAGCGGGAATTTGGCCATTTGAACGGGTTCAAGTAGTCGATGTTAATAACGGTGCGCGGCTCGAAACCTATGCAATTGTAGGCGAACGTGGTTCTGGCACAATTCAACTTAACGGTGCTGCGGCGCACTTGGTCAATGTTGGCGATTTGGTGATCATCATGGCCTATGCCCAAGTTGATGCCAAACCCGAAGAATGGGAGCCAACCGTGGTCTTTGTTGATGAACAAAATGCGATTACCGAGGTGAAGGCGTTGCAGCCTGCTGGTGGTCGTTAGTTGTTGTGAGGAGTGTGCCATGGATTGGGTTTTGGCCCATCCATGGCCTTTTTTTATATGAGCTTACTTGCTGTTGCTGATGCTCAAGCGGCGATTCTTGAGCGCATGACCACCCTCGCCAGCGAATCAATTGCGTTAACTGAGGCTTTGGGTCGCGTTTTGGCCACGCCAATGTACGCCGATCGCGATGCCCCGCCGTTTGCCAACTCGGCCATGGATGGCTATGCGGTTTTAGTCGCCGATTTGGCCCAAGCTAGTGCCGATCAGCCTGCGGCGTTAGAGATTATTGAGCGGGTTGCGGCGGGAGCGGTGTCAAAGCATGAACTGCGGCATGGCAGCGCGATTCGGATTATGACTGGAGCCCAAGTTCCGGCTAATGCAGAAGCTGTTGTGCCCTTCGAGGAAACCGACGAAGGCCAACCCAACGCCCAAACCGAGGTTGTGAAGCTGTTTCAAGCAACCCAGCATGGCAATAATATTCGGCCAGCAGGCGAGGATATGCAGGCTGGAGCCTTGGTTCTAAATGCTGGGCAGGTTTTGCATGCTGGCAGTATTGGGGTTTTGGCAACGATTGGCGCGGCTCAAGTGCCCGTTTTTCGCCAACCACGCGTGGCAATTATTGCTACTGGCGATGAGTTGGTTGATGTGGGAGTCGAGCCAAACGCTGGCCAAATTCGTAACTCGAATGGCTATGCCAATGCCGCCCAAGTGCGCGAAGCGGGAGCGGTTCCGATTTTAATGCCAATTGTGCCCGATAATGCTGCTGCTTTGCGCGCAACTTTAGCCCAAGCCGTGGCTGAAGCTGATGTGTTGCTGACCTCTGGCGGCGTGTCAGTTGGCGATTATGATTTGGTCAAGCAAATTTTGAATGAAGTTGGCAAGCTTGAATTCTGGCGCGTGCGCATGCGTCCAGGCAAACCCTTGGCTTTTGGCTCGATCGCAGGCAAACCAATTTTTGGCTTGCCTGGCAATCCTGTTTCGGCTATGGTCTGTTTTGAGCTGTTTGTGCGGCCTGCGTTACGCAAGATCGGTGGTTATCAGCAGCTATTTCGGCCTAGCGTTTGGGCCAAATTGCTTGATGCCGATTTGGAAAGCAACGAACGTCGCCAATATTTGCGGGTAATTGTTAAAAGCAGTGCTGAAGGCTTGACCGCTGAATTAACTGGTGCTCAAGGATCAGGTTTGGTTAGCTCAATGGCACGGGCCAATGGTTTGTTGATTGTGCCAGAGGCAAGTCGTGGCATTATTCGTGGTGAATACGCCGAAATTGTGCTGTTTGGCGAACTGCAATAGTTGATGGAGTACGGCGGATGCCATTTGAATCATTTCAAGATCTGATAACGATGCTGGTGGTAATCGTGGTACTCCAAGTGAGCTTGGCTTTTTTGTTGATTGGCGTGCGCAAATGGCGACCAACCAGCTATAAACGCTATCCACGGATTAGCCTGCCGCCAACCAGCGACGATCGCCATGAATTTCAGTTGTATATGTCGGGCGAAGAGCTGTTTCCGGCGATGCTGCAAGCTATCGAATCGGCGCAACGCTTGATTTTGCTCGAAACGTTTATTTTCAAAGGCGATGAATTAGGCCAAAAATTTCGCGATGCCTTGATGCGTAAAGCGCATAGCGGCGTGGCGGTGTATGTGATTGTCGATGGTTTTGCAAATTTGGTGGTTCCGCGTAAATTCAAAAAGTTTCCTGCTGAAATTCACTTGTTGACCTATCCGGCATTTCCGCGCTTATCGCAAATTTTTGATATTGGCTCGTATGCGCGCGACCATCGCAAACTATTGGTTGTCGATAACGACGTAGCCTTTATTGGTGGCTACAATTTGGGCGAATTGTATCGCACCGAGTGGCGCGACACCCATGTGCAAGTGCGCGGGCCGATTGTAAGTAATTTGGCCGAGATGTTTGCTTCGCAATGGAATCGCTATCGGCGGCGCTTGCCTCGGCTCAACATCGACCTTGATTTGGAATGGCAATCAACGGTGCGAGTGCAGCGCAACGATGCTGGGCGTTTGGTGTTTCCAATTCGTTCGATGTATCTTGATGCGATTGAACGGGCCGAGCGTTTTGTCTACATTAGCAACGCCTATTTTATTCCTGATCGGGCGATTTTAGAGGCGTTGGTGCTCACAGCGCGGCGCGGGGTTGATGTGCGGATTTTGGTTCCAGCTGAATCGAACCATGTGTTGGCTGATTGGCTGGCGCGTCATTATTTTGAATTTTGCTTGCGCCATGGAATTAAAATTTTTCTGTATGAAAACGCCATGATTCACGCCAAAACCGCGACGATTGATGGCATTTGGTCGACGGTTGGCACGGCCAATCTTGATCGGCTGAGTTTGGCGGGCAACCACGAAATTAATCTTGAAATTTACAATGCGGCTTTTGCTGAACGAATGCAAGCAATTTTTGCCTGCGATATGACCAATGCCCGCGAACTTACCTTGGCCGAATGGATTCAGCGTCCGTGGTATACCAAGGCTGCTGAACTGGTGCTCTCGCCGCTGTGGCCGATTTTGTAGAAATGGAGCAAGTATGCTCAAACGCAATGAATCGTTGGCTTTTGGCCGCCCATTTTTGATTACCGTGATTGCGATTGGCTATGTGCTGACCGCAATGGTTGAGATTGGCGTGGCCTTGCTGGGGCGCGTGCCAGCTTTTTTGCAATCATTTATCTTATCGGAAGATCCGATTGTATTGGTTGTGACCGCATGCTTTCAAGTGGTCATGGGTTTGGCGCTGTTTCAAGGCTGGCGGATCATGTGGTGGGTTGTCATTGTCAGCGCCTATGTTTCGATTGGTGGCTATATTTTGGATGGTTTGTTGGGTGAGCGCTGGGCTTGGGGCGGCATGTTGTGGAATGTCATTGTGCTGGCCTATATGAATTCGCGTGATGTAGAAGCCTTTTTTGGTCGCGAAGTCTATTATTAGGCTTGCAAGGCTTGGGCGATCAGGCCTTCTTCGGTTGCATGCTGCTTCAGAAAATCGCTGAGATGCGGGCTTTGTCTCCAGCGCAAGGCCATTGGAGCAACTGCTTTGATGTCGTTGGGTGTAGCGCGAAGCCGATCATCAGCAGCAGCGCGGGCGCGGGCAGCCTCCAGCAACACAATTTCAGCCCGATGCGAAGGAATCGCCAATTGAGTAATAATCTGCATGGCATAGCGTTCAGCAGCTTTGGTTAGATGAACGTTGGGCAGCAACTCGCGGGCTTTGAGCACATCAAGCCGCAGTTGGGTAGTAGCCTGGGCATAGGCTAGCCGAAAGGCTGTACGATCTTGGCGAAAGGCAATTGCGCGGCGATAGATTTCGAGCCGTTCGCGGGCGGTTGGTTGCGGGCCGACCCACACCCGTAAGCCCAAACGATCCAAGATTTGCGGACGCAAGCGACCTTCCTCTGGATTCATCGAACCAATGAGCACCAAGCGACTTTGATAGAGTTTGACCATTGCCCCGCGGCGCACGAAGGTTTGGCCTTGGGCGGCAGCATCGAGAATCGCATCGATCACCGCGTGATCAAGCAAATTAATTTCATCGACATAGAGCAAATTATTGTTGGCGCGGGCCAAAACCCCTTCTTCAAGCACTACCCGTTGTTGTTCGATGGCGACGCGCTCGTTCATACCGCCGACCACATCCTCTAAGCGGGCGTTGAGTGGCAGCTCGATCAAGCGCATGAGATCATCTTTGAGCCGCGATTCGCCGCGTTCGAGGTAATCAAGGCAGGTTGGGCAGAGGTCGCTCTCGTCGTCGGGCGGGCAATTATTTTCACAGCGCGAGCGTTTGACCAAGGGCATAATATCGAGCAAGCCGCGCACGGCGGTGGTTTTGCCTACGCCATAAGGGCCACTTAACAAAACCCCACCCACAGCGGGATTGACCAAGGCCAAGGTAAGCGCGGTTTTTAGCTCGCTTTGGCCGACAATGCCCAACAATGGGTAGGGTAGCAGCTCATTCATAGAGTTGGTTATTTCTCGCTAACACTGCGGGTTGCCGCAAAAATTTCGAGAATTTCGGTAATGGCCTGTTCGCGTTCGCCCTCGTTGGGCGAGCGAATTGCATTGGTTACGCAGGTTGAGAGATGGCGTTCGAGCACCAGGGCATCGACTTTTTCGAGTGCGCGGCGAATGGCCAGGGTTTGACGCAGCACATCGATACAGTAGGCATCCTCTTCGAGCATACGTTGCACGCCGCGCACATGGCCTTCGATACTTTTGAGTCGCCGGACTAAGGCTTCAGTTTGTTCATCAATCATGAACTTGACCTAACTACCTATGCTGCTTCAGCAGCAGCACGGGTTTCGTTGACTGGCCGTTTTAAGAAGGCGTGAAGCACCTTGTTAAATTGAGCTGGCTCGTCAAGGAAAGGAAAATGGCGACTTTCTGGCATCACAAAAACTTGCGTGTTGGCCATATCGCGTTGTAAGAAAATATCGGCCTGATTGGGATTGACAATATCGTCGCGAGCGCCATGGACAACCAAGGTCGGAACCGTCAATTGTTCGAGTTCAGGCCGCAGATCGGTGCGCATCATCGAGCCAACGGCGCGGCGCAAACTTTCTTCGGTTGGCTTAACGCTATCGTCGAGAATTTCGCCATAGGACGTATCGTTGACATTGCCCAAAAACCAGCGAAACAAAAACTTGGTGACGACTGGCACGCGCGCCATTGCTCGCGAAACATACTGATTATCGGTGAGTTTGAGCAAGCCTGAAAGCGATGTACCAACGATTGGAGCACCAATAGCCGCAACTCGGCTAATCCGATTGGGGTGGCGGATTGCAGTTTTGAGCGCGACCATTCCGCCCATTGAGTGGCCGACCAGCGGAACCTTATCGATGCCCATGGCATCCAAAAATCGAATCACTTGATCAGAGAAATTGGTAATGCTAATGCTCTTGGCAGTACTTGTTTTATCTGAATCACCAAAACCCCAAAAATCGAACGAATATGTGCGGAAATCTTTGGAAACGTATTCCATCGTCGGCATCCAATAGCGCCACGAACCGAGCCAGCCGTGGAGAAATAGGACTGGACGACCACGCCCAAAGGTCTCGTAATGCACAACTTGGTCATCAATGACGATTACGCTCATGGTGATGCTCTCACGTTGCAGACTGCTGTCAACCAAACTATACCATACCGCCTAAAGCTCGGCAACGCAGCATTGCTTGCTAAAATGGGTTGTGGTTGAGTGGTCGCTGTAGTGTACCTGTGATACGACGTTTATGTCAATTCTCAAAAGTAGGGTCTACACGGGTGACAGATGGGTTGCTTTTGGCGGCTAAAATGGAAATTTCGTAGTGCAAGAGGTCGTTTTATGCCAGATTTTCGCACCCAGATTCAGACTTATATTCGTGAACAAGCCCTGCCGATCGATAAATATAGCCATCAGCCGCGCTTATATCAGTTGGCGATAACACTTGGTGCAGGTTTGGTCTATGATGATGATGTATTGTATGCGGCGGCGTGGTTGCACGATCTTGGAGTCTTTATTGGCCATCGGCCTGCTGAACCTGCCGCATTGGCTGCTTGGGATAATGTGGCCTATGCCATGCGCCAAGTGCCTGCGCTCTTGCAACAATGGCAATTCCCCAGCGCCAAAATTGCGGCGGTGGTGGCGGCGATTGGCCAACATAGCCCGCAGCAAACGCCAACTAGCCTTGAAGCCACTTTATTGCGCGATGCTGATATTTTGGAGCAACTAGGGGCGGTAGGAATCTTGCGAATTGTGAGTAAAGTTGGTCGCGATACACGCTATCGAACCTTTGGCGATGTGTTGGCGACCTTGGAGCACAACCTACACCATTTGCCGAGCCAACTGCGCCTTGCCAGCGCCCAGCGTTTGGCTGAAGCACGGATTGCAGTGCTAGCCCAATTTATTACGGCTGCCCAAGCAGAAGCACAAGGGCAGCCGTGGTAAATTTAGGCTTGTTTATGCAGTTTGAACCAATAGCCCATGGCGAACGCTAAGCCAACTCCGAGCACAAGTGCGATGCTGAACCAGAGCAATAATGATGATTCAGACTCAGCTGCTGGCGCAGGAGCTACTTGCTCAAGCACCTGATCCTTGAGCACTGGTTGCTCCAACTCATTGGTATCGGGCGATGAGGTGCGATTAGGCTCGATCAATGGTTGGTTCAAGGGATTGCCAGCTAAGGCAGTCGCTTGTTCAGGGCTGATGCTCCGTGCCATATCGAGCGTATCGCTCATTGGAACTGAGCCAGCAGCATATGGCTGGGCTGGCGGTGGATAAGCCCCACCCATTGTATCGGCAGCTCCACCAGTTGGTTGTTGCAGCAGTGCCATCTCTGGGGTTGGCATGGCTGCGCCGCCGCTGCCAGTGTCCATTGGTGTCGCTACAGGATTAGCACTTTCGTCATTTTGCTGGGATTGAACAGCTGCTGATTCAGTGCTCAGGATGCGCGATTCAGGAGCCATCGTCATCGATTGCTCAGCCTGATTGGTTAGCTGCAAGCCAACCGTCAGCATTAACGCGAATACGCCAACTACCGTGACCCAACGTGTCCAGCCGCTGAGCCAGAAGCTACGTTTGGGCGCATGGAGGGCGGGATCAAGCGTAAAGCTGCGTGGTGGTCGAACAGGCGGGAGGTCTTGCAACAACGCCTGCATCGAGCGCAACTCGGCAAATTCTACAGCTAAGCCAGGGTCGTGCTCAAGCTGTTGATCCAACTGAGCTTGCTCGGCGGCGCTAAGCTGACCATCGAGGGCTGCCGAAAGAAGTTCTTGTTGTTGTTCAGATATTAGTGTCATTGCATACCCACTTGTGTCGTCATATCACGCTTAACGTTCGGCAGTTGGCAAAAGTTCCCGACTTTTAAGATAATCGCGCAACTTTGCCCGTGCTCGGCTGAGCCGCGATTTGACTGTGCCCAGTTGGGTATCAGTAGCTGCCGCGATTTCCTCGTAGGCAAAGCCTTGAATATCGCACATAATCAACACTGCTCGTTGATCTTCGGGCAAGGTTGCCAATCCTGCTTGGATGGCTGCTTGCAGCTCGCGATTGATCATGTGCTGATCGAGTGGCAGCGATTGATCTTCAAATTGCTCGCCAGGGCTATCATCATCGCCAGCAAGCATTTGATCCATCGAGGTGGTGCGGCGGCGTTTTTGGGCGCGCAACACATCGTAGCACGCGTTGGTGGCGATGCGCAGCAACCATGCCGCAAATGAGCCTTCGCGAAAGCGCTGAATTGCCTTAAATGCCGAGATAAAGGTATCTTGGGCCACATCGGCAGCGCTATCGCTATCGCCCAGCATGCGATAGGCCAAGCCATAGACTCGACCTTCGTACATGCGCACTAATTGATTGAAGGCTTCAACGTCGCCAGCTTTGGCGGCGCTCACCCATTGTCGTTCTGCATCGGTCATGCAGGCCATTCCCCCAAGCCCATAACGGGTTCTGCTCCAAAAGGTGGTCGGAAGCAATAGCTCGTATCATATCATATCAATGGCTCATTCGTTAGTATCGGGTCCCAAGGGTTTGCGCAAAAGATCGAGGAATAATTGGGCTGCATTCGTAATGTGGCGGTCGCGATGATGCACCACATTGTAAACCCGCCGCGTTGGCATATTGGCCAAATGCAATTGGCGCAAACGCCCTGCTGCTACTTCGCGGCGCACGGCCATGGCTGGTACTAAGGCGATGCCCAAACCAACTTCAACCGAGCGCTTGATTGCCTCGAGATTGCCAAGCACAATTGGCTGTTTGGGGCGAATTTGTTGCTTGGTGAGCAACTCGCTGACGCTCGCTTGCAATGCTGAGCCTTCCTCGCGCAAGAGCATTCGCCGCCCATGCAAGGCTTCGAGATTAATCTGTTTCAAGCGTGCCCACGGGTCATCGGGGCTGACGATGACCACCAATTCGGTGCTAAGAAATGGCATCACGATCAATTGATTGTGGCTAATCGGCGAACCAACCAGCGCCAATTCAAATTCGCCAGAAATCACTTGAGCCAGCAACTGCTCGGTGTTGCCAGTGCCGATGTGCACGACAAATTCTGGGTGTTCCCAGTTGAAGCGTTGCAGCAAATCGGGCAGCGCATAGGTGGCCAAGGTATTGCCAACGCCCAGAAGCAATGTGCGTTCGCTTTGGCCAGCAGCGGCGCGTACCGCCTGTTCGGCAATCCGTTCGAGCGCGATCATTTGCTCGGCATGGGGTAACAGTGCTCGCCCAGCAGCGGTTAGCTCGATGCCACGACTCAACCGTTCGAACAAACTCACGCCAAGTTCGCGTTCGAGGGTTTGGATTTGTTGGCTAACAGTCGGTTGCGTGAGATCGAGTTGCTCGGCGGCGCGGGTGAAATTGCGGCTTTGAGCTGCCGCCACAAACATGCGCAGTTTTTGTAAATCCAGCATAGGGTGTTCTCATAGGTTCAATTGTGGTTTGCACTGTAGCACAACTTCCGGCCAAAATAAAAATCGCAGCATTGGTACGATGCTGCGATTGAAAACGTGCTGTCGGTGAGCAGTTTAAGGTTTGTTATAGTTGCGTTCTTTGGTAACTAAGCGGCCATCGCCAGCGTTGACCTCGACCTTGAGCGTAATTCCAGCGCCGCTTGTATAGCTATCTGGCACGCTGAAACTTGCCCGATATTGGCCAGCAACCTCTTGGGCGACCTCGCCATAGAAGCTGGTTAATTGCTCTTTGGATGGGGTTTGGTAGATCATGGCTTTGGTATCGCGTTGCAAATCTTCCAGCAATTTGCCATCAAATTCTGGGCTGGTCAAGCCAATAATATAGGTTGGAATTTTGGCTTTGGCAGCTTTAGCCACAATGCTATCGTAATTATCGCCCTTGCTGGCGGTATCAGCGCCATCAGAAATCAGCACGATGAATGTGCGGCCTTCAGCGCGGCGTAATTGGGTGTAGCTAATTGCCAAGGCATCATAAATCGCAGTTTGGCCTTCGGCTTTAAGCTCGGTAATGCTTTGGCGCACTGCATCAATATCATCGGTTAATGAGTGATCAACCGTCACCATCGTGCCAAAGTGAATTAAGCCAAGATTGGTGTTTGATGGCAGGCGCTCGATAAAATCGAGGGCTGCTACTTTGGCTGCATCTAAACCGCCATCGGTTAAGCCTTCTTTACTTGGCCCCATGCTGCCGCTGGTATCCATCACCAACATAATATTCAGCGGATCACGAATCTTCGAGAGATTAACCCACGAGAAGTTTTCAATTTTATTATTATTTTCAAAGACGCTAACATTTTGGCGTGGCACATCGGTTATCACCCCCGTCGGGCGCATGATACTCAGATACATATCAATGTCGGGATAGCCCGTATCATCGATGCGATTAATCTCAACTTCATTGACATCAGTGAGCATGGCCAAACCTGTGCCTGGTTTGTCTGATTGGAAATCGGTGCTTGGACCATTGGCTTTGGCCTGCCCAAACTCAGTATCAGCAGGTTTATCACGCTGCGATAAACCATAGATGACTAAGAAGGTGACGATTGCTGTGCCAATTGCACCGACCACCCATTTCAGCTTTGAAGGTTTCTTTTTGGCAGCTTCGGTAACTTTGCCCGATAACCAATCTTGGATGAGTTGGCCAAGCTCTTGGGCGCTTGGTCGTTGTTTTGGATTGGCGGCAGTGGCGCGTTGTAAAATGCTCGCTAGGCGGCCATCGATTGCTGGCAGCATGGCTAAAGGATTGCCTTGCGGGGCAAATTGGCCGCTCATCATCCACGCAATCAAGGCTCCGATATAATAGCTATCGGTTTGCGAGTTTGGCTGTTCGTTGACTGGCAATAATTGAGCTGGAATTGGCGCGGCTTTTTGAGCCAAGCTGGAATCGATTTTTGGCACAATCGTGCCTTGTGAACCAAGGTCGAGCAAGTTTGGCCCATACAGATTGCTACTCGTCAATGCAGTTCGTTGGCGATGATTAAATTCGGCTGTTTCGATCAGGCCCAAGGCATATTGAGCGGCAACTGGTGCAGGCAGGCTGCCAGCTGTATCCAAAAGTTGTTGCAACGACAAGGCCTGAACATCTAAAATAGCGACTTCGCTCCCAGCCTGCTCGGCAATTTGCACCACCATTTGCTGTTTACGCAAGGCATCGGGAATGCGGCTTTCCCACCAAACCAAGTAGGGAATGCCCGATTTTTTGGCCATAAAAAAACGCCGATGGCTCGACTGCTTGCCGCAAGCCCCGATGATTTCGAAGGGCGCGGGCAGGTGTGGATAGGTTAACGTAGACATTGCCTCTACACTTTCTACATCAAGTTTCATTGAAGGGGACAAAATTTCTCAAAAGCGATTATATCATGCCATGCAAGTGGCTAGCTATGCGATAATGCTGCTATGAAAAAAGTACATCGACCCAAAATTGTAACCTTAGCTGTGCGCCTAACCATCACGATGGTGGCGGTTAGTGTTGTGCCTTTAGCATTAATCGCGATCATTATTCTGATGGGTGTACGCATTAGCGAAGCTGATCGTCGCAGTGTTGAATTAAATAATCAGCTTGAGTTGTATATTGCCTTTGCCGAGCAACTGATAGCAAGCGATGGCGATTTACAATCGGCAACCAATATTCTGCTGAGTCGGCCAATTGGCAATGGCGATGGCGCAATTCGGGTCTTTGGGAGTGCTGGCCAAATTTTTGGGGCCAATGGCTCAAACTCGGCGTTTCCGAGTCGGGCTGCTGCCAGCCAATTTGTAACTAGTATTCCAACTGTGTTTGTGGGCGAGGCCCGTGGGCGGCGCTATGTGGCGGGCCAAGTGCGTTGGCAGCAAAAGGTTGTGGGGGTGGTTGAGGTTTCGCAAAGCGTTGCCGACGAAGATCGCTTGCTGCGCGTGCTGGGACGGTTTGTCTTTATTTCGATTGCTTTGGCTTTTGCAGCGGCCTTTTTAGGTTCGTCGTTGGTGGCCCGTTGGTTGGCGCGGCTGATTGGTCAATTGCGCACAACTGCCGAGCAGGTGGCCGATGGCGATCTCACCGAACGGGCGCTGGAACGTGGCCCCTCAGAAATTATTCAGCTTGCCCGTTCGATCAATACCATGACTGATCAATTGGCTGAGCGGTTATCACGGATCGAGCAACAATCGGAAGCGCAACGGCGGTTTTACCGCGATGTTTCGCACGAGTTGCGCACGCCGATGATGGCCTTGGGTGGCTACTTGGAAAATATCGAGGATGCAGAGAACGCCGACGAACAGCAGCAATCGATTCAGGCAATGCAGGCCGAAATTGCGCGGCTTGCGCGTTTGGCCGATGAGCTTTTGCGCAACGATGCTCAACCAAGCCTAACCCTTGGCCCCAAACAAAGCCTCGATCTTGGCGAGATGATCCACGAGTTGGTGCAGAATTTGAGTGGGCGGGCGCAACGCAGCGGGGTGGAATTGCTGGCCCAAGTTCCGCCGCGCCCAATTGCAATTGAGGCTGATCGTGATCGTTTGAAGCAAGCCTTGTTGAATTTGTTTGATAATGCGTTACGGGCCACGCCTCCAAGCGGCCAAATTATTATGCGAGTCAGCTTGACCGCCGATCACGTTGTGATCGATGTGCAAGATACTGGCGAGGGCATTCCAGCAGCCATGCGTGATGCAATTTGGGAGCGCGGCGTGCGTGGTGCTGAAGGTGGCTCGGGCCTTGGCTTGGCGATTGTGCGGGCAATCGTGCGCGCGCATGGCGGCGATGCAGTGCTGATTCCTAGCGAGCAAGGCGCACATATTCAATTAAGCCTGCCAATTTAAGGCGTTGAATGCAGCAGCGACAGGTTTTAGGATAGCGTTAGCCTCAAATTCTAAACTGAGGTAACAAGCTGCGACGATTGTGAGCGCGAGCCATGCCAAAATCCTGCTGCGCCAGTTGGTGTAGGCTTGAGCGTTAACCAAATATTGAATTAACATAATGCTCAAGCTTAGACTTGCACTCAGCAATAATGTTCCTGCATTGCAGACATAGTAGGCTTCATTTGGGAGTTCAAAGGCGCGAATCGATAAAGCAAACCCTGCTGATTCATAGCGCGAAGCGTAATAGCGTACAATCAGGGCGATGCCAATAAACCAAATGATGCCAAGCCAAATATGTTTTTGCGGATTTAACGCAAATAAGATGCTACCATTGAGAAAGACACTAGCAAAAAATATCGAATGCAAGAGCTGCATACATTTGCTGATTGTTTGATGATTAATTGCTTGGATGAAAGTAATATCTTGCCAAATAGCGCTGCTGAACCAAACAAGCGTCAAGCATGCTGGCAAATACCAGCCATAAACGATGCTTTGCCAGCGTGGAATTGGTTGAACTGCCGTTGCGACGCTATCCATTGCAAAACTCCTGCATCAAAATGTAGTTGACTGCTTATGAGGTTAGAAAGCATCAATGCTTATAGCTCGTGGCTTATCAATTGTTTTAGTTTTTATACTCACAGCACATGTTGCAATAATTGTTAAACATAGCCCTGCGACAAGTAGCGTGCGCCTAGTAGGGTATGCTTTGGGATTTAGCCAATACTGAACGACCATGCAAACAACGCTCAGCAGGAACCCAATTAAGATCGCCACTGCATTGTAACTATAATGATTACCAGGAACTCTGATGATGAACAAGGAGGGTATCTTGCCAGTGATAGCCGATCGGTTGATTGTTTCATACAGTGCCGTGGCCATGCTCAAACCAAGAAACCAAATTGTGCAAATCCAAAGGTAGTTTGTTGGTTTGAGCAACCATAAAATCAAACTATTCAGCACGAGGCTTGCGATGAATGCAGTCCGAATTAGAATGATGCTTTTAGCCATAATCTCGCTGATTCGAAAATCAAAGAGGAGCATAATTGCACTCTTCAGCCAAATAGGACTGGTGAACCAAACAAGGGCCAAGCATGCTGGCAAATACCAGCCATAAACGATGCTTTGCCACCAAGGTTGTGGTCGATCAATGTCTGCTACTGCGACGCTATCCATTGCAGAACTCCTGTATAAAAGGCTTAGAATGAGTGTAGCAAGCTCAATCGAGCAGATAGAGCAACTTTGCAGCAATTTAGGCGCAGCAATAGCGCAACTTGAGAGGCAGCATAGATTCATGAACCAGCATGCGTATGAGCAGTTAATCAGCGCTGCCGATTGCCAAACCTGTTATGCGGCAACTCTTGAGCGCTATCCAGTGCAGCGGGTGCGCATCAACGGCCACGAATGGGAAATTTGCGATACGGGCGGTAATTTGCCTGGCTTGTTGATTTTGCCTGGTGGCTTGGCGCGAGCCGATTTGGCTTTTCGCTGGCTTGATCGTTGCCAGCAACGCTATCGAGTGCTTAGCCTTGCGTATCCCAACACGATTGATAATCTCGCTGATTTGGCGGCCAATCTGCAAGCCTTATTCGATTATTTGCAATTTGAAGCGAGTTGGATTGTGGCTGGCTCGTATAGCGGCTTGATTGCCCAAGCACTGTTGCACTATCGCCCTCAATTGGCCCAAGGCTTGCTGCTTTCGGATACTGGCGTGCCTCGGCGTGGGCGTTGGCTCTGGCTCAGTTTGCTGCATCCACTGGTCGCGATCTTGCCATTGGGCTTGGTGCGCTGGCTGTTTTGGCGCGGCACGCAGCAATTTTTGCAGCCAATGGCCAGTATTCTGCGGCCATTTTGGGCTGAGCGTTTGCAGCAAAATTTGCAAAAAATGCAGCGCCACGATTATCTGAGCTTGTTGCGTTGGTGGCGTGAGCTGGATTGGCATTTGGGGGCGGCGCGTTGGCATGGCAAGCTAGCCATGATTGTGGCTGAACACGATAGCTTGTTTGGGCGGCGCGATCAAGCATTATTGCGCCAGTATTATCCGACGGCAAGCTATTATCGCGTGCCGCAGGCCCAACATTGTGCTTCGCTGTCCCAAATTGATGACTATATTGATTATGCCTTGGCGCAGATTGAGGCGACATAATGCGATTGTTGGCCCTGTGGTATTTGCTTGATCGTTGCTGGCGTTGGTTGGTGCTGCGGCGCTTTTTTGCCAAGCCCAAGCCTGCTGCTCCTGATGTTTGGCCAAGCATTGATTTAATTCAGCCTTTGACTCGCGGCGTGTTCGATTTGGCCACAACCTTGGAGCAACGGCTGAATTTGCGCTATTCTGGCCAGCTTAATCATTATTGGGTGGTTGATCGCGCTGATCAGGAAACATTTGCAGTATGCTCTGCGTTACAGAGAAAGAATCCAAATCATGCAATTACAATTGTGCAAATTGAACCTGATTGGGGCCGTTTCGCCTCGAAATTGGGCAAGATGCGCGCAGCGTTGGCCCAAGCCCAAGCAGCTGTTGTTTGGTTTGTTGATGATGATATAACGTTGCCACCTGATGGCTTGAGCCAAGCGATTCCTTACTTGTTGCAGCCGCAGGTTGGGGCAATTTTTGGCTTGGCTTGTTATACGAATTGGCAAAATCTGCCTTCTGCTTTGATGAGCAATTTTGTGAATGCCAATGCCTTGCCAAGCTACGTCGGCGTGGCGGCCTTGACCGAGCCATACACGATTACCGGCCATCAATTTGCCTTGCAACGTAGCGTGTTTGAGCACATTGGTGGTTTTGAAGCAATGGATGGGCGGATTGATGATGATCATGAGTTGGCGCGGCGGGTGCAAGCGCATGGGCTGCGCAATCTGCAAACGCCATTAATTTACACAGTTGATAATTATTTTGCCACGCTCAAGGCCTATGGGTTGCAGATGGAGCGCTGGTTTACGATTCCGCGGGTGTTGATGTTGCCTGAGCTTACTCGGCGTGATCGGTTGGTAACTGGCCTGACCAGCGCTGCCCAGCCGATACCGCCGCTTTTGGCGTTGGCAAGTTTGCCTAGTCCAAAGCTGCGGCCATGGTTGGTGGCCTGTTTGGCGGCGCAATTGAGCCTGCATGTTTGGCAAATGCGGCGGTATTGCCAACAAGCAACGCCGTGGTGGGCTTGGCCGTTGAGCATCGTTGGCAGCTTGCTTGACCCATTGCTGATGCTTTGGGGCTTGCTTGGCGATGACACCATTGTTTGGCGTGGCGAGCGCATTCGGCTACGGCATTTGGCAGCAGCTCAGTGGCTGGGCAAGGAGCAAAATCATGATTAAACGGCTTTGGCTGCTGTTGTGCTGCTTGATGCTTGGCCAACGCTGCTGGAAGTGGTGGCAAGTTTGGCGCTTTTTTCGCAAACCTACGCCCCAATCACAGCGCGATCCAGCGACAACCTTGGTGAGTTTGCTACAGCCAATTTTGAGTGGCGACCCCCATTTGGCCACCTGTTTACGCGCCAATTTGAGTGCGCCAAGCAACTATGCTCGTGAATGGTTGTGGCTGATTGATGATAATGATCGGGTAGCGCAGCAACTTTGTCATGAATTACAAGCAGAATATGCCAACCAAACAATTCGCATTATCAGCTTGTCTGCGCCTGCGGAGCGCGTGAATCCCAAAACCTTCAAGTTGATTGCTGGTTTGGCGCAAGCTCAAGGCCAGATTATTTGCGTGCTCGATGATGATACCAGCCTGCCAGCCTATGGTTTGGAAGATTGCTTGCCATGGCTCGATCAAGCGGGCGTTGGCTTGGCGTTTGGCTTGCCCTACTATCGCTCGTTTGATAATGCTTGGTCGAGTTTGGTGGCATTGTTTGTCAATAGCAATAGTTTGCTGACCTATGTGCCATATATTCAAGTCAGCGAGCCATTTACGATTAATGGCATGTTCTATGCGTTGCGGCGCGATGTGCTGGAGCAATTGGATGGCTTCAATGGCCTGGAGCATATTTTGGCCGATGATTTTGCGGTGGCGCAACGGGTTAAACAGGCTGGCTTGGGCTTGCAGCAAACCAGTATGCGCCATGCAATTCGCACGACCGTGACCAATGCTCAGCGCTATCGGAGCCTGATTCAACGCTGGTTTATCTTTCCGCGCGAATCGTTGCTACGCCATTTGAATCGGCGCGAACGCAGTTTATTGCTGTGTTTGGTGATTGTGCCAACCCTGTTTCCCTTGCTCTTGGCTATCGTGACGCTGCTGCGCCCAAGCCAACGCCAGCGCTGGTTTAGCGCTATCTATACGCTGCTTGGGCTATTGAATTTTATCCAAATTGATCAGCAATATCTTGCGCAATCCACGCCACGCCGCTATTGGCTGCTCGTGCCATTTCTAGAATTGCTGATTCCCGTGCAATTGATTCAGGCCTTGCTTGCCCCGCAACGCATCGTTTGGCGCGGCCATGTGATGGATGTGGAAAAAGGCGGCGAATTTCGGTTTGTGCAACGTAGGGATGAGCAATGAGTTTTGATCCACGAAGGGCACGAAGAGCACGAAGGCACTAAACCGCGAAGAACGCAAAGAGCACGAAGAAAGGCTATTAGCTGTGGGCTAGTAGATTGTGTTCCCTCACCCCCCAGCCCCCTCTCCCACTGAACGCGGGCGAGGGGGAGCATCTGTTTTTTACCACGCATTGCGACAGAACCACGGTGTTAAAGCCCCTCGCCCGCGCCACGGGAGAGGGGTTAGGGTGAGGGGATCGAGCATGAGGTGGTTAATATACCAATACACAAAGCCATCAGCCCATAGCCATCATTGCTCTGCGTTAAAAATGTAATCCACGAAGGCACTAAACCGCGAAGAACGCAAAGAGCACGAAGGGGAAATTGGCTATTGGCTATTGGCTTGTGGCTATAGAACGTATGATCATGGACTTCATACAAATATTCCGATAGCCTAGCGCCACAAGCCATCATTTCTCTGCGCCTCTGCGTTAAAAATCAGACGTTTTAGCCACGAATTGCACGAATAAGTATTTGGGACTCAATAACTTAAACCTTCGTGTTCTTCGTGCTCTTCGTGGTTAAATAAATCCCATTATCTGATCCCCGATCCCTAATCCCCGACCCCCACTAGTAACTAATGATGCTCAAGACTCAAATTAATATCGGCGGGCGTGAGATACAACTGAGCCTTGCCTTGGCTGAGGCTAGCAATTGCATCCTGGCGGCGCAGAATATTGAAAATTGCCAGCTTTTCGCTGATTGGCAAATCGTCGCCAAGGCCTTGGATAAAGGCATGGACGCGTTCGGCTTCGGCCAAACCGTGGGTTTCTGCTTCTGCTTGGGCAATGCGGCGCTGCAATTCGAGCAAGCGGCTGCGGGTTTCTTGGGCCACAATCTCGCCTTCGAGTTGCTTGACCTTAATTTCGTTCTCGCTCTCTTGCTTTTGCAACCGATTGAGCCGATTGGTGGTTTCTTGAATAATTTCTTGTAGCACACGCTGGGTATTTGGGTCTTTGCAGGTAATTGAACGCACTTCGACCGAGTGCAATTTTACGCCACGCTCTGCATAAAAATCGTCTTCGGGCACAATCACTGCATCGCGCACAATGCTATTGAAATTGGACAGAAAGCGTTCTAGGCTGGTTTGCGAAACTGCTTGGATGATGGCGCTGCGCGCGTGGGCGCAAATATCGCCTGGCGCATCATCGGTGCTCACAATCATGGCCTCAACATCGGCCAATTGCCAAAAGAAGGTAATATCGATCAAAATTTCGACGTTATCTTGGGTGCGGGCCTCGAAGGCATACCACATAAATTTTGGCCGAATATCCAAATGCGTGATGACCAAATTGCGTTTATCTTTGTGCAAGCCCGACGACCAGCGAAAGGTCACCAAATCGGTGTATGGTTCGAGGAAGAACGAGCGATCACGCTGGCTGCCACGGCGAAATTGATAGCGCCCGTCACGATCTTTTATCACCACAACTTCATGGTTTTCGAGCAAAATCCGCTGGCGATGTTCGATCACTTCTTGTTCGGCAGTAGGAATAAACACTTGGGGTGTGGTGATCAGGTTTAATTGTCCATCAGTCGTGCTGCGTACCAACACAGCGTGATGCTCATCGATATTGTAGCCAGCCTCAATTGCGCCAATTTGAATCTCGTTGGGTTCGAGATAGACGCTTTGCTCGCCACGCTCAACGCGTAATTGGCCCGTGCTGCGATCCAAAATGCGGGCATATTGGTTTTTCTTGAGCGGAATTGCCAAGAGAATTTTACCAAGCTCTTCGTAGGCGTTGGGGAAGAGCAGTTGCGGGCCGCGTTCGAGCCGCACTTGGCCGCTCAACGAATCGGTGACATAGACATATTCGGTTGGACCAAGCACCAAACCGTTGCGCCGCGTAATGCGTTCGAAGGGTCGGGCTGTATAACGTTGCGGCCCATTGACCGTCCAACGGCGGCTAAAACTCTCAACTAATAATTGTTCATCAGCTTGAACGTAGTAGATCCAAGGAATAATCATTGTGTCCTCCGCTGCTATGCTAGAGCTAGCATACACCGCGGCTGTGACAATTGCTATGACATTTATTACAAGGATGAAGGAAGAATTATGAAGGATGAAGCTAGGATTTGGGGATCGGGGATTGGG
>NZ_PUBZ01000088.1 GCF_003205875.1 Herpetosiphon llansteffanensis | reverse complement strand
GTGTATAAGAGACACCCCTAACCCCCGATCCCCAACTCAAAAAAGGTTCTCGACCGATGAAATGTACTGATTTATGGAACTGTGTCGTGGTTCCGTTACAATTTGCGCCGACCCAACGCGCCTTGCTTGCCGCCATTCTGATTGGGATTCTTTGTTCGGTGGTGGGTGCGTTTGTCGTGCTGCAAGATTTATCCTTTATTGGCGATGCCTTGGCCCATGCCTCGTTTCCTGGCGTGGTGATTGCCTCGATGCTGGGCTGGAATATTGCCATTGGCGGAGCGATTTTTGGGGTTGCCACAGCGTTGGGCGTTGGCTGGATCACGCGGCGCTCCAAAGTGAGCCTCGATACGGCGATTGGCGTGTTATTTGCTGGCATGTTTGCCTTGGGCATTTTTCTGCTTTCGCGCGACCGTGGCTACAACAAAGAGCTGTTTGGTTTGCTGCTCGGCGATATTCTCGCGGTGCGTCAGAGCGATCTTTGGACGATTGTTGGGGTTGGCGGCTTAATTTTGGTGGTAATTGCAGCGCTCTACAAAGAATTGGTGCTGATGACCTTTGATCGCACGGCGGCAGCGGCCCAAGGCTTGCCGGTTGGCTTCTTGCACTATTTGTTGCTTAGCATTATGGCGATCACGGTGGTGGTGGCGATTCAAAGCATCGGGATTGTTTTGGTGGTGGCGATGTTGGTCACACCAGCGGCAACTGCTTCGTTGGTGGTGCGACGCTTTTGGTCGATGATTATTTGGGGATCGTTGCAGGGCTTGGTGGCAGCAACAATTGGGATTTACGTTTCGGCCTATATCGATGGCGTGCCAACTGGCTCGTCGATTGTATTGGCGCATACGGCGATCTTTCTGATTGTTTTGGTGCTTGCGCCGCGCAAAAATGCCTTGGCTGGGCTGTTTCAACGCAAGGTTGCCGACTAACTAGGCAATATCGTTGCTGAGAACCAAATTGGCCTGATGCTAACAAGATTCCATGTTCCACATGCACTGATTCTTTGGTAGGATACGATCTTACTATCACGCATGAGGACTGCTTATGGCCGATTTAGCCTTGAACCGCGATCAAATCCTTTTAGGGGATTGTCGTGATGTTCTTCCATCACTGCCACCAGCCAGCGTTGACCTCATTTTCGCTGACCCGCCCTATAATTTGCAATTGCGTGGCGATTTATTGCGCCCCAACATGACCCATGTTGCTGCGGTTGATGATGATTGGGATTCGTTTCGTGATTTTGCCGCCTACGATGCATTTACGCGCGCTTGGTTGCAAGCATGTCAGCGGGTTTTGAAAGATAATGGCACGATGTGGGTGATTGGCAGCTATCATAATATCTATCGCGTTGGTGCAATTCTGCAAGACTTAGGCTTTTGGATATTAAATGATATTGTTTGGATTAAGCGCAACCCAATGCCAAATTTTCGTGGTGTGCGCCTAACTAATGCCCATGAAACATTAATTTGGTGTGCCAAATCACCAGGCCAAAAGTACACATTTAATTATCATGCCTTACGCCATTTGAACGACGATAAACAGATGCGTAGCGATTGGGAATTTCCGCTGTGTACTGGCAACGAACGCTTGCGCATTAACGGCAATCGTGTGCATAGCACCCAAAAACCCGAAGCCTTGCTGTATCGGGTGTTGCTGGCCAGTTCAAATGTCGGCGATGTGGTGCTTGATCCCTTTTTTGGCACTGGCACAACGGGCGCGGTGGCCAAACGGCTGGCCCGCCACTATATTGGCATCGAACGCGACCCAAGCTATGTCGAGGCTGCGCGAGGCCGAATTGCGGCGATTGTGCCACCAACCAGCACTGATGCCCTCGAAGCCTTGCCAATCAACAAACGGCGCATTCCCCGAATTCCGTTTGGCAATTTGTTGGAACATGGTTTGTTGCAGGCTGGCCAACAATTGTGGTTTAATCGTGATCCAGCACTGGTTGCAACGCTGTTGGCCGATGCTTCGCTGCGCATGGCCGATGGAACGCGCGGCTCGATTCATAAACTTGGCACCATTTTGACTGGCCAGCCAAGTTGCAATGGTTGGGAACATTGGTTTTTTCAAGCGGCTGATGGCAGTTTGGCTTCAATCGATCTGCTGCGCCAAGAGCTGCGGCGGTTACGTGAGCAAGCTCCAAATGCTGATGATTTAAGAGATGTATGACGATTAATCTTGCTGCTGCTGTGCGCGCGCAAGCCGCCAGTTTAGGCTTTAATTTGGTTGGCATCACGCCAGCACGCCCGTCGCCAACCTTGGATGCCTATCAACAATGGGTTGAGGCCGGAATGTATGGCGAGATGGGCTATTTGGCGCGGCCTGATCGCCAAGCCCGCCGCCAAGATCTGAATGTAATTGTGCCGAATGTACGTTCGTTGATTATTGTGGCGCTCGATTATCGCACGTTGCCAATTCCCATGAGCTTGCTCAACGACCCCAGCCGTGGGCGAATTGCAGCCTATGCTTGGGGCATTGATTATCATGATCTGATGACTCCGCGTTTGCAGGAATTGGCCAATTGGTTGCAAGCCCAAATTCCCAATCCTGTGCAGCAGCGGGTTTATGTGGATACTGGGGCGATTTTAGAGCGTTCGCATGCGCAGCAAGCTGGTTTGGGCTTTATTGGCAAAAATACCATGCTGATTAGCCCACGGCGTGGCTCGTTTTTCTTTTTGGGCGAAATTCTTACCAGTTACGAATTTACTGATTACGATCAGCCTGCGCCGCTGACGATGTGTGGCTCGTGTACCCGCTGCTTGCGAGCTTGCCCAACCCAAGCTTTTCCCAAGCCGCATGTGCTCGATGCGCGGCGCTGCATTTCGTACCTGACGATTGAATATAAAGGCTCGATTCCGCGTGAGTTGCGCCCGCAAATGGCCAATTGGATTGTTGGCTGCGATGTGTGTCAGGATGTTTGTCCATGGCAGCGTTTTGGTGTGCAAAGCCAAGAAGCTGCCTTTTTTCCAATTGACCATGATCGGGCTGCACCAACGCTCGCCAGCCTATTAACCTTGGATGCAGCCAGTTTTGGCGAGCGCTATGGCAGTGCCGCGATTAGCAGGCTCAAGCGTGATCGCTTGGTGCGCAATGCCTGTGTGGCTGCTGGCAACTGGCGCGACCCCAGTATTTTGCCCTTGCTCGCGCCCTTGTTGCACGATGCGAGCAGCCTCGTGCGTGAGCATGCGGCGTGGGCGATTGGCCGGAATTGTGATTTAGCTGCCGTGGATTTATTGCAGCAAGCCCTCCAAAGCGAAACTGAGCCAAACGTGCGCGACGAATTGCTGCAAAGTTTGCACGAGTGCTAGAATTTTTGCCCCGCCTCAATCAACTATGATCAAGTTGGGGCAAAAGCTTAAAACCAGTTCCTACTCAATGATTGGCTTTAACTCATAGACCTGTCGAATCCACTCGGTTTGATGTTGATCGACAACCCGAATTGTCATTAAGCTATCAGTTGGCGGCAGCAGCGCCCGATCTACTGCAATACTACTAATCGACATGACTGTTGAAGACTGGGTAAGTAATTGGCCTGGTGTCGGGGTATGGTACTCAACCTTAATCGTGAGGGTTTGTTGATCGCGCTGAACTTCATTGATCGCGACCCAGTGTCCACGTTTAATATAGGGTAAGGTGAAAATTGTGAGAATCACGGTTGTATTCATATCCACAGCTTGAATTGCTTGCCGATCAACAAAGGGATCTTGCTGCTTCGGAAGTTCCTCGAGTAAGATTGTTTGCTGGCCAGCAGTTTGGGTGAAACGGAGATTTAAGACTGCTTCAGCGTAAGGATAATCATCAAATCCTGCATGCTTATCATCAAGGTCAGCAAGCCGCGTAAATGGTAAAATTTGGGCTGGTTGTTGGCTACTACAGCCGATTACGAATAGAACTAACAAAAGAGTGAAAAATAAATTCCTCATTCCTGCTTCCTTTATCAAATCAACAACCCGCAAGCACGGTATGCTATCCGTGATACTCCAAGTGTAGCAAGCAGTTGCTGCTGCAACGAGCAGAAAGCGTGCAGGATTGCAGCAGATTGCTGGCAGAAGCAAGCGTAGCGATGATTGTGGCATAATGATAATTCGATGAGCATTCGGCTGCGAGCGAAGCGGTTTGCTAGACGTTGCCCTGCGAATCTGCTATCATCCATGGGCTTTTATTAGCTTGTGGAAGAATGAACAACGATGGAAAAACAGCAGACTGAAGGGCTAAAACAGACTTGGTGGCGGCTTGGTTTGGGTGGATTCTTGCTGGTGCTGATGCTTGGGTTGCTGTGGCCAGCCTTTGAACGTGGCGTAGCGCGGCGGCCTGTATTGAACATGCAAACCCCAGATGATGGGCTTGAAGGCACGTTATTGCATGAATCGCAACTGATTCGACGTGATCGTTCGTTGTATCGCCCGATTGTGGCCGAAGAATTTATTTCCGCCCCGTATACCCCGTTGCACCCCATGCTGCTTTCGTTTATGCCGTTTGACCCTGAGCGCCCGTTTAGTGCAGGGCGTTGGGTTTCGCTGCTTTCAATGTTGGCGATTGGCCTGATCATTAGTCTGTTTGTGGCCAGCAATACGCGCTATTGGTTGCTTGGCTTGGCGATTTTAGCTTGTTGGCTTGCCTTTCCGCCTGCCCAACTCTGGGCTTTGCGGCTCAAGCCCGATTTATTTGCCTTGAGTTTTACTGCGCTCGGGCTGCTGTTGGCAAGCTGGCGTGAAGGACGCTGGTTTGGTTGGGCGGCAGTCTGTTTTGGTTTGGCATTTTTAGCCAAACAAACTTTAGCGATTGCTCCGCTGGCGGTTGGCCTGAATTTGCTGCTACACGATTGGCGCAAAGCGTTGAAGTTTGGCACGCTGGCGATTTTAGCTGCTGGCCTGCCCTATTTGGCGTTGGATCTTGTGACCGATGGCTGGGCTACGCGCCACATTTGGGGCTTGCACCGCTCAGAGTGGTGGAGCTTTGATCTGATGTGGAAGTATGTGCGCTTGCTTGGCTGGTCGTTGCCATTGTTTGGTTTGGCGCTGGTTGGCTTGGCCTTGCAATGGCGTAATTATGCAATGCGCCAAGCTGGGCTATATGCAGTGCTTGCGCCGATTTCGCTCTATGGCGCTGGCGAAATCGGGGCACATCACAATCATCTTTTAGAGACGATGATTGCTTGGAGTTTGGCTGGCGGGCTGGCGTTGGGCTTGTTGTTGGAGCATGGCTGGCGCAAGCGTGGCTGGTGGCATGCGCTGACGGTAGCAACGCTGAGTGCTGGCTTACTGCAAGGTTGGTTATTGCGCCAAACCCCAAGTTGGTATGGTGGCGAGTTTGAGATTAATGATTTGGCCCGTTTTGTGCCCTATATTCATTCCAAGCCTGGTGATGTGTTGCTTGATAACCCTGGTTTGGCGCTTGCTGCTGGCAAACCGCTGATCTTTGATGATCCATCGACGATGGGGCCAGCGATTGAGAGTAAGGTTTGGCCGTCGCATGGCCTGTATGAGAGCATTCGGCAACGGCGTTGGAGCTTGATAATGTTGCCATTTAATGTGTCAGATAAGCGTGATGCGACTGGGCGTTGGACTGAAGAAAGCATTCGTTTGATTGACCAGCATTATCAGCTTGAATTTAGTGATAGCATTTTTAGCTATGTGCCAAAACCCTAAAATGCGATTGCCAGCACCCCCTCCGAGATGCTGGCAATCCTTTTTGCATTCATCAAAACACTCTAACCAAAAAGACCCGCGGATACGGTTCGACAGCTTCAAAGCTGCACAAATACCTAATTGTTATGCCTAATTCAAGCGGCTGCCTGCCGAGGAAAACTCTCGCAGGGGCTGGGCCTGTTAGGGTTACTCACGGTTGACCTTAAAATTACGGTTATGTCACATCACGCAAGTATGATAACAATGCTTCAAATTGATAACCGAGCAGCAGATGGGAATTCGTCGGTGATCAGTCACCACCAGCCCGAGCCATGTGCATGTCTTTGTGCGTTTCCCCATAGCGCTGATATGCTAGTTGCTAGTTTCGACGCACCACCGACTATTTCCATAGGCCAATCCTACAGTCGATAGCGGTGATCAATTTGGGGTTTGGTTGATTTGTTCAGGTGCTGTTCCCGCTGAACCGTATCCATACGGGCTACGCTGTTAATATACTTTGCTGGCCGGTTAACTACAAGCGCTTCATCGCTGTTTTACGATGAAGCGCTGAAAAGGGCAATTTTGGGCTTGCTAGCGGTTCGCTTGGTTCAGTTGTGTCAACAATTAATAATGCAAAAATACCTAGGGTCAATTATTGAAAAAAGAAAAAAATACCTAGGACTAAAAAGAAAGTGACAACTGCAATCAAGACAAACTGAATCGTTGTGCTGAATTTTGCCCGAGCTGAGCTAGCAAAATTGCTGCTTGCTTGGAGGCCAAAGGTTGGTGCTGCTGCGCTTGGCCGATTGATATCGACTGGGCGGGCGTTTGGTGCACGTTGCTGCGGCTGGGTAAACTGATCGACGAACAGATCCTCGGATGGCGCTGGTAATGGAATGGTAAATTCGCTGGGAATGCGCCGTTGGAGGGCATGTTGCAGCTGGCTTACAAACTCGCCAACTGATTCTTGGCGTTGCTCAGGGCGTTTGGCTAAGGCGCGTTCGATGACTTGGGCAACTGCTGGTGAGATATGGGGTACAACCTCTTGCAGCGGTGGAATGCGCTCTTGCAAAATTTTTTGTACCAGTTGTGGCGAAGCAGTATCCGTGCCAAATGGTCGCGAATTAGTCAGGGTTTCGTAGAGCACCAAGGCCAGCGAATAGAGATCCGAGCGTGGCGAAGCGGGCACTTCCTGCATAATCTCAGGAGCCATATAGGCGATCGTGCCGGTTACATTGCCGGTTTTGGTGAGCCGAATGTACTGAGCCGTGCTGGCGATGCCAAAATCGGCTAGGACAGCTTGGCCATTACTGCGAAAGAGAATATTACTCGGTTTAATATCGCGGTGAATAATGCCCTTGCTGTGAGCATATTCCAAGGCATAGCCAATATCAATCCCGATTTTAATTACATCTTCGACGGCAAGCGAGCTGGCGATCATGCGCTCCAACAACGAACCATCGTCGATATATTCGAGCGCAATAAAATAGACCTCCTCGTCTAGTTTGGGGTGGGGTACTGCGCCGGTCTCATACGATTGAACGATATGCGGGTGATGTAAAATCCGCACAGCATCAGCTTCGTTGAGAAAGCGCGTTAACAGTTCACCGATATGAACGAGCATTGACGGCAAGACTTTAAAGGCTGTTGTGCCAAACTGTGGATGTTCAGCCTTGTAAACAATTGCCATGCCGCCTTGCCCGATCTGCTCAGCTAGATGATACTCCCCAAGTTGAAGATTACTTAAGTTTTGCATAGAGGGCCACCTAATGCTAAACATTGATTGTGATCATAGACAGAGCGCACTGGATTGTGCGCTCTTTATCGCTTGATCTCCGACAAACATTATGGATTAATTGGCGGCGCGGTCGGTGCAGCGGTTGGCCGTGGCGTATTGGTTGGTGGCGGTTTTGGACAACCACCGCGTGATGGATCGCCTGGCTCATTCGGACAACTATCGACGTTATCAGGAATCGTATCGCCGTCTGAGTCAGGAATGGCCGTTGGTGCTGGCGGCTCGGTTGGAGCCGGACAGCCGTTATTTGGCCCAGCAACCCCAGGACAGCCATCAACATCGTCGGTAAACCCATCGCCATCGCTATCGACTGGCGCTGGAGTGTTGGTTGGTGGAACCTCGGTTGCTTGAGGCACTGGTGTGTTGCTTGCCCGAGGCCGCTGTGTTGGTTGTGGCTGGGTTGGCGCTTGGGGCCGATTGGTTGCGACAACCGCATTCGATGTGGCTGTTGCTTCTGGCGTATTGCTTGGCTCTGGTGTTGGGCTATTTTCAGGAGTTGGAGCCAAGGTGCTGGTTGGAGCGCCCGGATCGACGATGCCAATTGGTTGGGTGCCAACTGGAGTTCCTTGACTGGCGCTGCCAGTGGTTGCCGTTGCTCCGCCATTGGTATTAACCTGAACCGAATTCGGCGTTCCGGTGCCTGTCGTGCTGTTGGCGGGATTGTTGCCTGATAAGATGTAGACCCCAATTAATACCAGCCCTAAAATGCCGCCGCCAATGCCAGCAATTAAGGCCTTCTTTTTGTTGTTGGGTCGGTTCAGTGCGACTGAGCCTGTGCCTGCAAAATTGAGGTTTGGCTCTGAGCTAGGGTTAAGACTTTGATTGAAGGCAGTTGCTGGCCGGGCAACCTCAATTGGTCGGGCATTAACCGTGCGATTTGGCCGCGAGCTTGGGCCACGCACTGGGTTTTGGCCAGTTAGCGGCTGGTTGACTCCGGATAATGGTTGGTTAACCCCCGAAACAGGCGCATACATTTGGGTGCTTTCGCTGCCCAAGGCCAGATTGACCCCACTCGGCGCACCAACAGCCTCCGGCGCATAAATCTGCGTTCCATCGTTTGGCAATGAAGCGTTGACCTGCGAATGTTGACCATTTGGTAAGGGCTGGTTGGCCCCGCTCAGCGGTTGATTAATGCGGCTATTTGGGCCGCTCGCTGCTGGTGGTGCGTAGATTTGGGCACCTTCGGCGGGCATGGCCATATTGGCCGCGCTGGCTGGGCCAGCCATTGGCTGGTTGGGCTGAGAAAGTGGCACATTAGCCGCGCTGGCTGCCCCAACGACGGGATTGAACACCCGGGTACTGGTTGAATCGCCTTCAGAACTGCGTTCGTTACGGCTGCCACCTGGGCGCGCAATTGGGATCATGGGTTTGCCATGCGCATTCAGCGGCACATCTGGTTTGGTTGCGGTGCGCCCAAATTTAGCTTGTTTGAGTGCTTCAACGAAATCAGACATATTTTCGAAGCGTCGTTCAGGATCTTTGGCAGTGGCGCGTTCAATAATTTGCGCCATGAGTGGTGGCACATGCGGGGCCAGCTCGCGCAAGGGTGGCAAGGGTGTGCTGATAATTTTGCTCAGCGCAACCGCGATATTAGCATGCATGTTGGCATACGGGTTTTTGCCAGCTAAGGCTTCGTACAAAATTAAGCCAAGCGCATAAATATCCGAGCGTGCATCGGCACTTTGGCCTTCAGCAATTTCTGGTGCTGTGTAGGCCACAGTCCCAGCAAAGCCACCGGTTTTGGTCATGCGGGCTTCATTACTGACCAGGGCAATCCCAAAATCGGCGAGCACCGCATGGCCATCGTGACGAAACAGAATATTACTCGGTTTAATATCGCGGTGGATAAACTGCTTGCGGTGTGCGTAATCTAAGGCCGAACCGATATGCAAGCCCATCTCAATCGTCGGATTGAGTTGTTGTCGGGGCTGCTTCTGTAGGCGTTCGCTGAGTGTGCTACCGCCAATAAACTCCATCGCAATATAATGGATTCGCTGACGGGTATTGTTTGGATCAGGAATATCACTGGCTTCGTAGAGCTGCACGATATGGGGGTGGTGCAGTTCACGAATCGCCCGTGCTTCGAGCATGAATCGTCGGAGCGTGTCGGTATCGTGGGCGAAATAAGGCGGCAGCACTTTAAAGGCGACCGAGCCATAGTCGGGATGATGTGCTCGATAGACGAGCGCCATCCCACCACGACCTATTTCGTCTTGCAAGGCATACTCGCCCAACTGTGTATGTTCAAACGACTCCATAGCAGCATCCTACAACGAAAACAGCGGAAGACCGCTCTCTTCAGTACCAAAGATTAACTATTCTCGACAACTTCGTTGCTGCCCCATTATCACACTATTCGCTAGCCTTGACAAGCGCCAGCATAAATGCTAAGAGCGTGTATGCAACCGACCTCGTTTCGGCGGTCAAGCGTGCCCAATTAGGGTTGATATAAGGCTTTAACCCGATACACTGGAGTTTTATCGCCCAGTTTCGCAGCCCAAACAATATTAATCAGATAGGTTGTATTGGCTGCAATTGGAACAGCGCTCAACAACTCGGAGGTTTGGCCTGGATTGCCCGATTGTTCATAGATTTGGAACTGGCTGTTGCCATCACGATAATACAGATAGAGATTAAAATCGTGCTGGTCAGGGGTGATGTTATCAAGTTGGATGGTTACTTTGCCGCCAACCGCCACTTTGAATTGGTAATAATCGAAGTTACTTGGAACTTCACCAATAAAGTCGCTTTCGCACCAACCACCAGACAAGCTAATAAAACCAGCCGTTGTTGAGGCATTATTGGCAGGCTCACCAACATGTATACATGCTTGTAGGTCACCGACAACTGGCGCAAACACGCGTGAGCGCGAGATGCCAATGGTCGTGCGAGCACCACCAATGACGCTTACATTGGCAGTTTCTGAACGGAGTTCAACTTGAAAATACTCATACGGTTCAGCAACAGCGTTCGCCAAAATCCCGATGTTAATCAAGGCATAGCGGCGTAAACCGGTAATGGTCAAGGCATTGCCAGTGCCAGCAGTTGGCGAGTAGTCGCTGTTCGCAATAGCCGTCCCATTGAAGGTCTGATAGCGTAAGTTGAGGCTAATGCTCTCACTTTCACCGGCACCATAGACCATGACTTTGAGCCAAACACTGACTCCTTCAGTCGTCTGAACCGCAGTTCGTTCCCACGCTACCGAGATAGCTTGCGGGCTAGCTTCCGCATTTGCTGGGCTAGCTTCCTCTGCATGAGCAACCGGCAAGGCCATGAGACTAAAGATTATGAGGAGGAATAATGACCAACGTTTGTTGTGCATAACCTAAGAATCCTTGTTGCTAGAATCGGCGGGTGATCACACTGCGTATGAGGCTGGCTCAGCCCTTGAGCAAAGGCTGAGCCCTTAAAACTGGCTTAACTAACGAGAAAGGCTTACGCGGTAGGTTGGAACTTTATCACCGCTCCGGCTTACCCAGTGTACCCCAATCAGAAAGTTGGTATACGCGGCAAGTGGCGCTTCAATATATTCTGCTTGTTGATTGCCATTAATTGATTGGCGATAATTCTGATAATTGCCATTACCATCACGGTAAAAGAGATACAGATCAAGATCATGTTGGTTGGGGGTAGTGTTTTCGAGCCGAATCTTGATCGTCCCATTAGTCAAGGGCATAAAGCTATAATAATCGAAGGCTTGGACTGCTTCACCAAGAAAGTCGTTGCTACACCAGCCACCACTGTCTACAATGGGTCCAGCGGTGATTGGAGAGTTGTTGCTTGGCTCGCTAAAATTTGTACATGATTGAATCTGGCCGACTACTGGTTGATGGATACGACCTGGCTGAATTCTTACGGTTGCTCGTGCAGGGCCGGTAATTGTCGTATTTGATGCATCAGAACGCAGTTCCACTTCAAACGTTTCGTAAGGCTCCAAGTAATAAGGACTATTATTAATAATCCCAATTCGCACATCTGCATAGCGTTGCAGACCAGTAATCGAGGCTCTATTACCTGGCCATGGCGTTGGATAATAATCATCGTTGGGCGTTGCTTGTTGTCTAAATGTTTGATAAATAAACTTAAGGTTGACGTTTTCGCCAGCTCCAGCCCCAACAACTTTAATTCTTAACCAAACCTCGCCACTCTTCTCTCCTGTGACAACTGTCAAAGTATCCCAAGCAAGGGTTGCTGCGTTTGGAGCCTCAGGAACTGCTGGGACATCGGGGACATCAGGTTCAGCATAGCTAGATTGGGGCAAAATCCCATGGATTAGTAACAGCAGAATGAGGATTCTGGCAAATTTCATACTTACAATACTCCTACTTATAGACGAATGACGATACAATCGTAGCTATTATAAAGTGAATCGAACAATAATTGGGTTTGCTAGGGGAAATCAGCTTTTAACCGATAGGTTGGTAGTTTCGCGCCACTTGCGCTTTCCCAATAGACTGAAATCAAGTAGCTAGTATTGACTGCAATCGGTGCAGTAATCAATTCTGCTTGTTGGCCTGAGTTGGTTGATTGCCGATAAAATTGATACTGCCCATTGCCAGCAAGATAATATAAATATAATTGCAGATTATGCTGATCAGGAGTTGTATTTTCAAGTTGGATCGTGATTGTACCATTGCGGCTTGGCGTTAAGCTATAGTAATCAACGGCCAGCAGTTGTTCATTTTTAAAATCACTGCTACACCAACCGCCATTGAGCGCAATCATACCAGCGGTTGTCGCGGTATTGTTTGCTGGTTCGCCTACATGAACACATGATTCTAAATGTCCGACAACAGGAATCATCAACCGTGAAGGGTTAATTGCTACCGTTGCTCGTGCTGGCCCAGAAATCACCGTGGCGGCGCTATCAGAACGGAGCACAACTTGAAAGGTTTCGATTGGTTCAGTATAAGTGTTATTGATAATTTGGATTCTAATATAAGCAACTCGTTGGAGGCCAGTAATCGCACCTTTGGTGCCATTAGGCCAATTGGTTGGCACATAATCATCGTTGGGTGTTGCCATTTGACCAGCTGTTTGGTAGATATACTTAAGATCAACTTGTTCGCTAGTACCAGCGCCAACAACATTAATTTGTAACCAAACATCGACCCCTTCGGCAGTTGCTACGGAGAGTGTATCCCAGGCTAGAGTTGCTGCTTGGGGCGTTTTAATGTCAGCATAGCTAGCACTTGGAACCCAACAGAGTAGGAAGAGAAAAAGAGCAGATTTTGAAACTATGCGCATTGCTAATGAATCCTCCTCACGATTGAATAATCTCATCGTTGTAGCAAGAGCCTGGGTAAACAGGAGCCTGTATTGTTTGTACAGGCTCCTGTTTGATTTAATCTTTATTGCCAGCTGGCAGTTAATTCATAGACTGGAACTTTGCTACCGCTTGAAGAAGTCCAATACACTGATACAAGGTAGAGTCCATCGTTATTGCTGTTATTGGCGGCGATTTGACGATTAATCACATCATCATCCTGCTCGCCATTAAGCGAGTTCGCCACTTCTTCATAGCGGTTTATACTAGGGTTGAATTTGTAAAGATAGAGATCAAGATCGTGTTGATCGGGGGTTATATTTTTTAGGCGTAGGTTTAGATTCCCCCCAACCGCTTGACTAATTCGATAATAATCGGCCCTTGTTGGTACTTCTCCATTGAAATCACCGTAGCATGGCCCGCCAGAGACTGCTAATAACCCGCTGGTTGTTGCAGTATTATTGTTTGGCTCACCAACATCTTGGCAGCTTTGGAAGTTGGCAAAGGCAGGATAGAATTTTGCATCTCTGACAATCGTAATTGTTGCGCGATTGCCCCGTGATTCAATCGTGCCATTCGAGACGGTTATATCAACAAAGAAGACTTCATTTTGCTCGTTGACGGTATCGCTCACTGTGCGTAATTGAATATAGAGCACTTGTGATGTGCCACTGATATAGCCAGTAATTTGGTTATCGCGTGACTGATTGGTTTGTGGTAGGGTGATTTCGCGATCAAAATCATCATCGATATCAGCCCCATTTGCTGCATTGGTCGTATAGAGCTCAATATCAATTCGAATCCCACCGGTGGTATTAATTGGCGTATCAGTGCGCAGCGCGAGCCATGCCTCCTTGCCTTCAACCACCTTGACATCAATCATATCCCACTTAACCACTGGCAAGGCCTCAGCAGCGCTTGGTTGTTCAACCACGAGTGGAGCTTGATTAACATCAGGTCGCGATTTTGCTATGTTTTGCGCTAAACTGGCACTAGGTAAACTACTTATAAGTACAAGTAAGCTGAGGATTAATCCACGTTTGAAACTCATTCAATAAACTCCTTAGCTGAAAACCTAACAACGCTTTTTTAGCAATTGTAGTATGGCTAGATTATGGAGCTGTTACTGGCGGCTTAACCGTTGGTTTTGGCGTTGCTTCAACCGTTGGTTGTGGTGCCGTCGTTGGCTCAGGCCGTGGCGTATTGGTTGGTGGAGCTTCCACCGGTTTTGGACAACCATTACGTGACGGATCGCCAGGCTCGTTAGGACAAGCATCAACATCGTCTGGAATCGTATCGCCATCGCTATCGACAACTGCTGGTGGCGCAGTTGGCTCGACTGGGGCTGGACAGCCATTGTTTGGCCCAGCGACATCGGGACATGCATCGATGTCATCTGGAACGCCATCGCCATCGCGATCACTTGGGGCTGGTGGGTTGGTTGGCTGCACCACTGGCGGGTTGGTTGGCTGCACCACTGGCGGGTTGGTTGGCTGCACCACTGGCGGGTTGGTTGGTTGGGCGACCACTGGCGGGTTGGTTGCCTGTGGGCGCGGGGTTGGGCTTGTGCCTGGAGCTCTGGTGGCTTGGGGGCCAAGCGTATCAGTTGGAACTGGATTTTCAGTTGCTTGCTGAATCAAGATAGCTTCAGCAGTCGCGGTTTCAGCAGGCAAGGTTACGGTGGCAAATGAACCGTCATCCAGCTTAATCACTGGGCGAGTGGGAATAACAACCGCATTGCGGCCACTGCCATTGGGGTTAACCTCGTCGCCGCCCATAAACACGATCCCGCCAAGGAGGGCTGCGACCAACAAGACAACGCCCAAGATCCCGCCTAAGGCTCCCCATTGAATTGGTGCTGGCCCATTGCGCACGACCACGTTGGTAATGTTATCGTGGCCGCCGCGCTCGTTGGCAAGGCTAATTAATTCAGTGGTGGCATTTTGGGGTGCATTTTGGGTGGCAATTTTGCCAATTTCCTCTGCTTGGACCCCATCGGAAAGGCCGTCCGAACACAGCACAATCACATCATCTTTGCCCAAGACCAATTCATCGCTGAAGTGGGGAGTTACTTCAGGATCGCCCATGGATTGCCACAGGCTTTTGTTCATGGCATTAACGTGATCTTTGGTTTGGACTGCGCGATCGTATTCGGTGTTATTGGCGCGGAACAAATAGCCTTTGCTATCGCCAACATTCGAGAAGATGATCTTGCGCAGGCTGCCTTCATCCCACACCAAAGCCAGCACTAAAGTTGAGGCGCGGTTCGTATTGCCAGCCTCTTTATAGACCATTTTGGTCGCATATTGAATCGACGCATTCAGCTGTTCTTGTTTGTTTTTATAGCTTTTGGGGTCGCTATTGTAGAAAAACTTGGTTGTATATTCAACCACAGCGCGACTGGCTAACTCGCCATCATCATTGCCGCCGACTCCATCGGCCACGACATAGAGCCGACCATGGCTGGCAAGCAACTTGTGATCGATTTTAACACTAAAACCGGTTGCGCCACCGCCACGGATTTTGGCGAAAAGTTCAGTTACGCCATTGACAAATTTGGTGCCAACACTGCGTTCATCGGCATGTCGCCATGCCAAATTATCTTCGTTGTTGTTGCGTTGTCGCCCAACATCGCTTTGACCATAGACCACGAGATTGGGCAGATTAGCTGCTTGACTCATTGCAAAGCTCCTTGGTGGCCTATTGTAAGACGGTTTCTGGTAACCATCCTGTTTCTCCATCGCTGATACGTTGTACATTAAACCATTTGCGTCGATCACCACTGATAGTGCTAGGCGTTTCGTTGATAACAAGAAACTTCTGGCCTGTCAGGGCTTGGCCACTTTGCAGGGCGTTTGCACTGCCATCACCTGGTTGTGCCCGTAAAATATAGGCTTGGGTCAGTGTTACTTCACGGCTACTAGCTGCCGTCGGTTCAACAATTGGTGGCAAGGTTGAGGTTGGAATGACCTCAATCGTAACCGTTGGAAAATTGCCAGGAACCGTGCTTACTGCGTCAGGAAGGGTCAAGGTTGGTGGGAGCGCTGCCTGATCGGGCGTTGCTTTGCCTGATGGAACAGGCGTGTCATCGCCACCAAGTAATAAAAAGAGCACTGCAATTAACACCAGAGCACTAATCGCCCCAATGCTGATCATCGTCGAGCGGCGTGAGTTGCTCATCGGCATGCTTGGGGCAGCAAACGCAGCACCATCGTTGCGCAAGGCTTCGTGCATAGCCATGCTGAAGGCGGCGCAGGAGTTATAGCGATCGGCTGGCTCAAACGCTGTTGCCTTTAAGAAAACCTCGATTGCGGTTGGATGTTTGGCTAAGTTTTTGCGAATGCGCTCGCTTTGGGCCGCTAGTTGCTGGCGATAGCCGGTATTCCAGGTAGCCAAGGCTGCCTGATAAATTTGCGGATCATCAGACTCCAAGCCTTTGATCTTGGGCGGCTTGATCGTTGGAATTGTATCGCCAGTCAGGAAGTAGTAGACCACCAAGGCCAAGGCATATTGGTCGGTGGCTGGTACTTCGTGCCCAGTATATTGCTCAGGAGCCATATACGGTGGCGTGCCAAAACCGCGTTCATCAACCAAGGCAAACCGTTCGTGCGAAGCCACGCTAAGGTCAATCAAAATCGCATCGTGCGAGGCTTTATCGACCAAAATATTATCGGGCTTTACGTCACGGTGAATAACTGGGCTATCTGGGTGCGCAATATGCAGATAATCCAAGGCGCTACCAATTTGCTCGGCAATTTGCAGCGCAATGGTTTCGCTTTTTTGTTTGGATAGCTCTTTGTTGCTATAGGCATAGACAAACGTCGTGGCCAGGGTATATGGCTCGTCACGCACGTTACTATGCACAAAGCCGATCACATGTGGGTGCTCGGCTTTTTTCAGCAAGCGTTCCTCATTCATAAAATACTGCCGAACCTGAGGCAGTTTATTCGTCAGGAATTTAAGCGCCACTTCTTCACGATGGCCATCATCGTGGTTGATGATCGCGTGGTAGACCGGGCCAGAAAGCCCCTCGGCCAAACGATCATCAACAATTTCATAGCGCCCATATTGTTGACCTGCAACAAGATGCATTGGCGATCCTCCGATAGCCTACTTACCAGCCCCTGGCTCAATCCGAGTTGGGCGACGGCGGGTGGCGGTTGCTAAAGCAGTGGTAACTGCTGCCAAAATAATTGCGGCGGGAATGCCACGCAGCATGTAATCTTTTTGAATTTGACTCAGTGGAATAAACTCCGATGTGGTTGTTGATACTTCGGTTGGAATCGGCAAGGTTGAGCTTTCCCAAGTTCGGCCATCAATCGTAACCTTAACTTGGAAGGTATGTTGTTTATCGTCGCGGGGTGCAGTATGGACAAATGCCACATCATAGCCTGTGCGGTTAACCGGCTTAACCAAGGCTTTATAGGCTTGTTCCATATTTATAGGCCGAACATCAGCCCCCCCAGCCACATAGCGGCCATTGGTGCTGCTGGCCAAATTGGGCAATTGGTTGGTTGCTTTATCCAAGTTTTCTGGCTTGCCAATGCCTACTGCAATAATAATCGTATTATTTTTGTTGGCAATATCGACAATTTGACTAAAGAGGCCAGCACTATCTGGTGTAACCGAACCATCGCCAAAAACAATCACATAGCTATCGGTGCCACGCTTTTTCGCCTCAGCAGCAGTTGCGGTCACCGCCTCTAAAACTGCGCCATACAAGTTGGTTGCCCCATCGCGAGGTGCCTCAGTTCGCAAAACCCCAATAACTCTATTGTGGTCGCGATCAAACTCTGGCGCGCCTCCTGGACGGGTCGATTGACTATTCGACGAACGGGGAATAAATAAGCCAATCGATTCAGGGTCGTTGGGCGACACTGAATTGCCAAGGTTGATCCAACTTTCGGCAGCAGCACGGACTTCGCCAATGAAGGGATCACCCAAGGCGACGCTTAAATCAGTCACCAAGCCAATGGTCGCGCCCGAGGCTCGTAACACATTTTGGCTATCAAAGGGTATCGTATGGCTAATATCATGGGTCGCATCAGTGGTAATCGCATTCATCACCAATTGCGAATCGGTCAGCAATTGACCATCTTGATAAATCGCAATCTCGCCAGTTTCCAAGGGTGGTACATCTTGGCCTGTTGCTGTGTTGGTGACCCGCATTTTGAAGTTAACGACCCGATCGTCAAGCAATTGGGCATCGGTGAGTTTCACTTCATAGGCTGCTTGAGCATAGGTCAAAACAGGCGAGAGTAGCAGCAAAGCAAGGCTACAACGCAAAATCCACGTTTTCATGGGGTTATGCTCCTGTATTAAACTCAAATAACATTTCTACGGCGTTGTCTTGGTTGGGGTCGCCTAGATAGAGCATATCGCCATGTTCGAGTGGTACTGGTTGCCCATCGAGCATGAAGCCTTGACCATCGCGGACCAAGAATGTGCCATTGGTGCTGCCAAGATCAACAACTGCAATTTGATTTTCTTCCAACACGAATTTGGCATGCGTCCGTGAAACAATCACATCGCTGACTTGAATATCGCCCTTGCTGCCAATTGTAAAATCAGGCCGCAAGGCTTCGATTGAGCCTTTACGCGAGCCGTTGTTAATCGTTACCGAGCCAAATGGTGCGTTAATCCGCCCGCCGCCACCAGCTCCGCCCCGCCGCCCAAAGGCTCTGGTGGCAATATTGGTGATCGTTTTGGTCGCATTCCGAATCGCTGGGCTGATAACGGGCACTTCGCTACGCGAGAGACTATTCAAGAGTAATGGTAAGGTTAAGGTAATCCCTAACACGCCCCATAACCCAAACGTATTCAGGTAGTTGCCGAGCACAATCGCATCGTTGCGGGCAAAATCATTGACATTTGCGGGCATGCTATAGCCAACCCGATTCAGTGCGCTCTTCAGTGCGCTTGCAATATAGGCCGATGGAAAGATGAGCAACACTGGAATTGTCGATAAAAAGAGGGTTAAGAAGCGATTATGGACTTTTTTGATTTTGCGGGCAGCAAAAATCGCCAAGAACAGGATCGATAGTGCCCAAATTAAAGCCGGCAGCGCAATCGTCGGATACCACCAGTCATAGGTGATCTGCCCCATTTCCTTAATTTTTTGCCAGAACTCGAAATCGGTCATCGTGCGTCTCCTCGTGAGCTAGCGGATAGTGCTGGATAGTGCTGGATGAGGCGGGAGTGTGCGCCTCTGGTTGCAATTGCGCTGTATACCATGGTGCTTAACCTGTAGATATAACTCCATGCCGTACTTCTGCGGCATGAAGTTGAGGCGTATCGTAGGTTGTCCATAGGACTTCTGGTTAGCTAGGGTTTGGATAATCGTCCCTGATTATACCAGAATCGCCTTGTTTTGTTTTACTCTTTGGCTTGAATTTTAGGGAGATAACCTAAACTTAAACAAAACCAGCACAGTCTTCGGCTGTGCTGGTTTATGCTGCTATGTCGTGGTTAATTAGCCTTGTTCTGCATATTTTTCGGCTAATTCATCGGAAATTTCTAAGTTGCTATAGACTTTTTGCACATCGTCGAGATCTTCGAGCCGCTCCATGAGCCGCAGAATCTGGAAGGTCGTGGCTTCGTCTGCTTCCATGATTGTTTTGGCCAGCATGGTTTTTTCGGCAGTGCTGATTTTGAGGCCTTGTTCGTTGAGTGCATCGCGCACCGCAGCCAGCTTGCTAAACTCGGTGTAAACAATAATCGTATCGTCGTTGACGATCACATCATCAGCATCAGCATCAATCGCCAACAAGGTCACTTCATCGGGGTCGGTTTTCTCAGTGCGATCAATGTTGATCAAGCCTTTAATATCAAACATCCAACCAACCGAGCCACCTTCGCCAAGCGTGCCGCCATTTTTGTTGAAGGCGGTGCGAATTTCGGAGACCGTGCGGTTACGATTGTCGGTCGCAGCATCGACGATAACCGCAATCCCACCTGGGCCATAGCCTTCGTAGGTTACTTCTTCGAGCGCTGCTTCACCACTTACGCCAGTGCCGCGATCAATTGCCCGTTGAATGTTATCCGCTGGCATATTATCGGCTTTGGCCTTTTCAATCGCCAAGCGCAGCCGAAAGTTCATATCAGGGCTGCTGCCGCCTTCGCGGGCTGCAATCGTAATATCACGGGCGATTTTTGTCCAGCGTTGACCTCGACGTTGATCAAGAACCCCTTTTTTGCGGCGAATTTCATGCCATTTTGTATGCCCTGACATCGGAAAACTCCTACGGTTGACAATTAAGCACACAGATTGTGCCACTCAATCATTAGTTTTTGTTGACCATTATAGCGTATGCCTGAGAAGATTGGCAAAAAATTGGCGCAAGCATGAATGCCTGCGCCAATTCTCAATTAATCATTTGAGCGAGATTTAGATGCGTTGCTTGGGCAAAGCGTCGTTATAGACTCCGTTGTTGGAGTTATATTTAATCACTTCATCAAGCAATTGGCGTAATGGCTCACCATCGAGGTTTTCATGCTCGATCAAGGCTTCGGCCATACGGTTCATCACTTCACGGTTGCGTTCCAAGATTGCGCGGGCGCGTTCGTGGCCTTCGCTAACCAAGCGGCGCACTTCCGAATCGATCTTGCGTGAGGTTTCTTCCGAATAGTTGCGTTGTTCGCTGATTTCGCGGCCCAAGAAGATCAACTCTTCTTTTTCGCCAAAGGCGATTGGCCCCAGCTCCGAACTCATCCCGTAGCGTGTAACCATAGCCCGAGCCATGCGCGTCACTTGTTGAATATCGCCTGAAGCGCCAGTGGTAAAGTCGCTCAGCACCAATTCTTCAGCGGCACGGCCACCAAGCGCTACGGCAATTTGGGCTTCAAATTGCGAGACGCTCATATAGCTTTGATCTTCGTCGGGAATCATCAAGGTGTAGCCACCAGCCATCCCACGAGGAATGATCGTCACTTTATGCACAGGATTTGCGCCTGGCATAGCTTTGGCCACAATTGCGTGCCCAGCTTCGTGGAAGGCGGTCAACTCTTTTTGCTTTGGAGTCATCACACGCGAGCGGCGTTCTGGGCCACCAAGCATAATCCGTTCGGTTGCATCTTGCATTTCTTGCATGGCGATGCGTTTCTTCGAGCGGCGCGCAGCCAAGATAGCGGCTTCGTTGACGATGTTTGCCAGATCAGCACCAGATGAGCCTGGGGTCAATTTGGCAATTGCTTCCAAATTAACATCTTCAGAAAGTGGCTTGCCTTTGGTATGCACTTTGAGCACTTCGACCCGTCCGCGCATATCGGGAGCATCCAACACCACTTGGCGGTCGAAACGGCCTGGGCGAACCAAAGCTGGGTCGAGCACGTCAGGGCGGTTGGTCGCGGCAATCACAATCACATTGGTATTGCTATCGAAGCCGTCCATTTCAACCAAGATTTGGTTGAGGGTTTGTTCGCGTTCGTCGTGCGAGCCACCAAGGCCAGCGCCACGTTGGCGACCAACTGCATCAACTTCGTCGATAAAGACGATACATGGGGCATTGCGCTTGGCTTGTTCGAACAAATCGCGGACGCGGCTTGCGCCAACGCCGACGAACATTTCGACAAATTCCGAACCGCTGATTGAGAAGAATGGTACGCCTGCTTCACCGGCAACTGCGCGGCTGAGCAAGGTTTTACCAGTACCTGGAGGGCCAACCATCAAAACACCACGAGGAATCCGTGCCCCAAGTTGGGCGAATTTCTCAGGAAATTTAAGAAACTCGACAACTTCGGTTAAGTCTTGCTTGGCTTCTTCTTGACCAGCAACGTCAGCAAAGGTTACTGATGGTTTATCGCCAGTGAACATGCGGGCTTTGCTCTTGCCAAACGACATCGCTTGGTTATTGGAGCCTTGAGCTTGGCGCATGAAAAAGACGAAAAAGCCAATCAGCAACAGCGTTGGCAACAAGAAGGTTAGGGCTGCGCCTAAAATCCCGCCCCATGCTGGAGCCGATTTCGGGTTGAACTTAACCTTGGCGGCGTTTTCCAAAGGTGCGGCAATTGCAGCTTTATTTTCTGGGTCTTTCAGCTCTGCAAGTTTGCTCGCATCTTGGGCTTTTTGGGAAAGCAACTCTTCGATACTTTCCGTCGTGCTGTTTTTATGTGAGATATAGGTAACTGGTGGCGTGTCGTTGGTGGTTGCGCGAAACTCGATATTGCCCTCGGTTTGCACGATTTCGGCAATTTTACCTTGGAGCGATAAATCGAGAATCTCACTGTAGCTCTTTTCACTGGTATTGCCAGGACTACCATTGATGTATTGATAGAAGAGCGCCAACGCCGCCACTACGATGATCAAATACACAAAACTGTTGCGTAAGAAGCGATTTTCACCCATCGCAGTATCTCCTGAACGTGCGCACACGCTCATAAAATTTTGCTGCACTCCATGCGGAGTACAGCGACCTTCAAAAATTATACCAAAGCGCTACCTACCTAGCAAGGGAAAGCTTTGTTAGCAATGTGTTAATGTCAACAACCCACGCCTAACGGCATTGGGCTTGTACCTCAACCCTTAGCCAGTGGCTTAGGAGCGGACACGATAGGCTGGTTGACGGGCAGCCCACTCAGGCGAGATATACCCCCCTGAGCACGGTACTTGGCCACAATGTTGTAGGCGGCATTCAAATCGGCGTGGAGTTCATAGCTGCACATCAGACATCTGAATGCGGCTCTGGAGCGACGGTTGTTGCGGGCTTGATGCCCACAGCAGCTACACATCTGCGAGGTATGTCGCGGGTCAACCGCAACCACCGTACCGCCGCGCTCCTGCGCTTTGTACATAATAAACGCCAGTAATTGCGCAAACGACCACGAATGTAAGCGTCGCTTGGTTGCGGTGCGCCGCTTGCCCTTAATTCGTTTGCGGATATTGGTCAGATTTTCCACGACAATTGTACTACCTGCTTCGACCGACTGCACAATCTGCTTACTCACAACGTGGTCACAATCACGCCGAAAGAGAGCCTGCTTGCGCCGCAGTGTTTTCAAGTGCCGTTTAGCCGACTTGGTGTTGCGCTTTTGCAAGGCCCGCCTGAGCTTGAACAGCCGACCTTCACGGTCTTTCCAGCGTTTCTTGCCCAAAAAGCGCCGCGTACTGGTCACGGCGGGATGGCTCAACCCCAGATCAACCACAACAACCGTCTCGCTTGGCACGATGGTCGGGGCGGGAACTGTTACAACAACGTGCAAGAACCAGCGACCATCGCGCTCAAGCAGATCCGCCGTATCAACCGCATAACCCACATACTTGGTGGCATAGGCCGGCACGCAAAAGCGGATCGTCTGCCGACCAGCGACGAGCGATAGCCGTACGGTCTGGCTTTCCCAATCGATGCGAAACGTATGCACGTTGTAGCGCGGTGGGCAGTGATGCGATCGGGGCATCGAGACGATGCGCGTGCGGTCTTTTCGTAGGGTAAAGGCACTGCGGAGCGCCTCAGCCGCTTTAGCACGGGCGGTATTTGTCAGATTGCTGTTGAGTTCGGGAAGCGCTGCGCGGACGGCATAGTAGGCCAGAAAATGGAGCTTGGTAGCATTCGAGATGCTGTTTGACCATCCCAACTGTGCAAACAGGTTGAAAGCCGCCGTGAATTGACGGCTGGTTTCGGTAAGTGCGACAGCCTGTGTGGGAGATGGTTGAAGTTGTAGACGAATCGTTCGTTGCATAGGGTATAGCATCCATCTAGCGTTTCTGCAAGCAGTTGAAAATAGCTAAAGCTCCTAGGCGCTCCTTCTAGGGCTAAAGCTTCTGAGCCAATGCGTCTAAAGGCAAACTCCTATGTATAAATACGTGGGCTTAACACCCCAATGTAGGGCAAATTGCGGTAGCGTTCAGCATAGTCCAGCCCGTATCCCACCACGAATTCGTTGGGAATGTCGAAACCACAGTAATCAACCTGCACATCGACGTTGCGGCGTTCAGGTTTATTGAGCAAGGCACAAATCTCTAAAGCAGCTGGGTTGCGCCGCAAGAGCATATCATGCACATACTTTAATGTTAAGCCACTATCAATAATATCTTCGACGATGATGACATGCTTGCCAGCAATATCAAGGTCGAGATCTTTGTTCAGCCGTACGACCCCAGTGCTTTCGGTGCTGGCTCCATACGATGAGACGGCGATGCAATCGTAGGCAACCTCGCGGTCAAGCGTGCGAATCAGATCGGCCATAAAAATCAGCGAACCTTTTAAGATGCCAACTAATACCAGCTCTGGCGCGTTAACCGTTGCTTGGGCAATTGCTGTGCCAAGCGCTTGAACTCGGTTTTGGAGTGTTGCGGTATCAATTAATACCCGTTCAAGATCAGGATGCATCGGCGTGAGTATCCTCCAAGGTTATCAGCAAAAAGCGGGTTGTTTCAGGCGTAGGGTGGGCATGTTCGGCCATCAGCAGGCCTGGAATCCAGAGAATGCCAACACTATCGACAAATAATGGCCATTGAGCACGCAATTCGCGCGGCAAACGCATATCAACCATAATATCTTGGATGCGGCGTGAGCCAATGCCTCCAGCAGGTCGCATGCGATCGCCTGGGCGACGTTGACGTAACAGCAATTTGCCTTGAATCGCATCGGCATCGAGCAAGCCCTGCCAACGCGAAAGGTTATATTCAGGCCGACTTGGCATCAACTCCATAATCACCCGCCAGCGTTCGTCGGGCAGCGGAGTCATGCCTTGTTGGTTGAGTGGCCACTCATCGATGCTCAATTGTGGTTCGTCGTTGGTTGGTTGCATGGTGGTAGCGACGGTCATCGTCCAGCCATGCGGTTTGCGATGCAACACCAAATTATGCGGCATCTGGCAAAACAGTTGCATGCTGTTCATTGCACTTAACGCATGGTCAAGCTGCGAGGATGTTAATTCCTCGCGCTCAGGCCGCAGCAGATGCACCGCGCGCCGAATTGCATGGCGCTGCAAGGCAGGGTGCATATGGTTCCATTGCTCGCGATGAAAGGTAATTGAGCCTGGCTCAAATTCAATTAAGCTTTGCCATTGGCGATCAAGCTCGCTTTGCATGTAGTCGGTTTCAATCGCTGCCAAGCGCGCTGTGCGAGCCAAGGCCGAAACAACTTTGGCGTTGTATTCGCCGAGCAACGGCAGGAGTTGGTGGCGAATTCGGCCACGCGTATATTCAAGCGAGTTATTGGTAGGGTCGCGGCGTGGATCTAATTGTTGCTCATCGCAATAGGCCTCAATTTCGTCGCGGGTAATGTTGAGCATTGGGCGAATCAAGGCTGGCCCGGTTGCTTGATGCGGCATGCCAGCGGTCACGCGCCAACCAGCCCACTCAGTGCGTGGGCGCATCGCGCTCAAGCCGCTTGGGCCTGTGCCACGCAACACGTGCAACAAGACGGTTTCAGCTTGGTCGTCTGATTGATGACCAAGCACAACCGCATCTGCTTGCTGTTGCAGCGCAACCTCGGCCAAAAAACGATAGCGGGTGGCACGGGCAGCGGCAGGCAGTCCAACATGAAATTGTTTGGCAATTTGGTCAACATCACGCAGTTCAATCGTCGCGGTTAAACCCCAATCGGCGGCTATCTCGGCCACAAATGCGGCTTCAGCAGCAGATTGCTCGCCGCGCAAGCCATGATCAAGGTGAGCGACATGCAAGCGCCAGCCATAGGGCACAGCCAAGGCGGTAAGGCGATGCAAAAGGGCCAGCGAATCGGGGCCGCCCGAAACCGCCACCACCAAACATGCTGCCGAGGCAAGGCGACCATCGCGAATCAGGGTTGTTTCAATATCGAGTAGTTGGGACATAGCTGGGTTCTCGTTGCCAAGTGGTGCCACGCTTGATGATAGCACATTTTTGCGGCTGATTCGATCAATCGAACGATGGAGTAGTTGGGTATTGGGGATCGGAAGTTGGGGATCGGGGGTTGGCACCGCGAAGAACTTTTTTTGTCACGAATTGCACGAAGAGCACAAAGCTGTTTTTTTAACCACGAAGTGCCCGAAGATTCTTTTTTTAGCCACGAATTGCATGAATTGCCCGAACAATGTTCCGATAGCCCATAGCCCATAGCCTACAGCCCAGCATCAACTGATTAGCACTTGATTAACAACCGATGGGAAGCAGGCGACCTATGTTATGCTGATAGAAGCCAGCCTGATGCAGACCATTCTAGGAACAAATACCCAGTATCAGGCGTTGTTCAGTTGCCTATCAGTTAATGACGCATGGAACCGTTAACATTGCTAAACTGACGGCATGGGCTTTGCTTAAAATTGACAGTAATTGTGCTTAGCGGCATACTACGTGATCAATCCCCAATTTGGTCAATTAAGATCAAGACTTCTAGGGCAGGTTTGGCCAAAGTTGGTATGCTATAATGCCGCGCAGCGACTTAATTCAGGGTGTAAGGATAATTCAATGAGTTCAACACCGCTTCGGGATCGGATTGATCAACGTGCTCACCATGATCCAAATCCATTAAAACCAACGCTGCTTGAGCCAGCCCCGCCACCAGAAGAACCGGTGGATTTAGACGAGGCTGCTGCGAAAACCGTTCCCCAACGTCGCGGCTGGTCGGTCGTCAAAGAGATTATCGAGACGGTCGTTTTTGTGCTTTTGGTCTTTTTTATTGTGCGTGGCTTATTGCAAAATTTCCGCATCGAAGGCTCAAGTATGTTCCCCACCATGCACGATCAGCAATATATTTTGGTTAATAAAGCCTTATATATGCATTTTGATTTAAATGCCCCATTGCGCTTGTTGCCTGGCCGTGGCGAGCTTGAACAAAATGTGGTTTATCCCTTCCGAAAGCCACAACAAGGCGATATTGTGGTGTTCTTGGCTCCCGAATCGGCGCACGACGAGCCGGATAAAGACTATATCAAACGGGTGATTGGGATCGAAGGCGATAAAGTAACCTTGCTCGATGGCCAAGTCTATGTCAACGATCAACTGCTTGATGAAGCGGAATACCTTGATGCTGGCACGCAAACCAACTGCAAAGGCTACGCTTCAACCTGCACCGTCGATGTGCCTGCTGGCCATGTTTTTGTGATGGGTGATAATCGCAATAATAGCAGCGATTCGCGCGAATGGGGGCCATTGCCGCTCGATAATGTGATTGGCAAAGCATGGCTCTCGTATTGGCCCAAAGAAGATTGGGGCGTTGTGCAAACCCCTAGTTATGCATCACCAACTGATCAATGAACGATTTCGAGCAACCTGAAGTAAAAACAACCCGTTTGGCGCTTGATGATACGCTGCCTTTGCCGGTTGCTGCTCCAAGCGCCGATGAAATTGCTTGGCTTGAGCAATCGCAAACACCACTGCCTGCGCCGCCAACACCAGCGCCGCAACGCCCGCGTTTGCGTAATTCGTGGCAGTTGTTTGCAAGTTTAATTTTGAGTTTTTTGATTTTACGCAGTTTGATTCAAAATTTTCAAATCGAGGGCGAAAGCATGGAACCAACCATGCAAACCAAACAATATGTGTTGGTCAATAAAGCAATTTATGCGCACCTCGATTTGAACGCGCCCTTGCGCTTGTGGCCAGGCCATGGCGATTTACCCAAAAAATTTCTCTATTTGCTGCACCCGCCTGAACGTGGCGATATTATTGTGTTTCTCGCGCCCCCAGCTGCCCACGATTTGCCCGACAAAGATTATATCAAGCGGGTGATTGGGGTTGGCGGCGATACGATTCGGATTCGCGAGGGCAAGGTTTGGGTGAACGATCAACAATTAACCGAGGATTATATTGGCGAGGTTGAAACCCTCTGCGATACCCATTGCGAGCTAACCGTGCCTAAAGGCCATGTCTTTGTGATGGGTGATAATCGGCCATTTAGCAGCGATTCAAGGCGCTGGGGGCCATTGCCCTTAGAATATGTGATTGGCAAGGCATTGGTTAGTTATTGGCCCAAAGATCGCTGGACTAGCTACTAGATGTAATGGTTCATCACGTTAACCACTGCCTGATCCCCTCACCCCAACCCCTCTCCCGTGCGCGGGCGAGGGGGTTTAACGCTGTGGTTCTGCCCCAATTCGTCGGTTAAAACGGTGCTCCCCCTCGCCCGCGTCCAGTGGGAGAGGGGGTTGGGGGGTGAGGGAACGCGGTTGTCAATCCAATGTACCAATACAACTAATCAATTAATCAAATGGAGGCTGGGCGATGATTTCGCCCAGCCTCATTTTTTAGTTAACGAATCCCTAGCAAAAGATCGGTTTCATACTCTTCGCGTTCGGGCAAGCTCACCCGCGATTCGATCAGCGAAAAATGTTCATGGCTCAGCAAATCGCCGCGTAACTCCTCGGGCAAGGCCAAAAAGCCCCATGTCGGCGCAATTTGGGTGCGATGCTCAAGCAACGATTGCAATTTCGTCGTTAGATATTGGCTAATTTCAATCGCGGTGGTTGTGCGTGGATCATCGACATACCGTTCGAGATCGGTTTCTGGATCGTCGAGCGGCGTTTTATCGCCACGAGCTTGCATATATTCCCATGCTTTGCGCCAAATCGAGCGCCGATAGGCAGTGTAGTAGAGTTTCTTTGGTTCCCACGCTGGGCCAGCCTCAGGAAACTGCTCGGGATCGCCTGCTGCATGGAAGGCAGCAACCGTGATTTTGTGGGCCATAATATGGTCGGGGTGGCCATAACTGCCATTTTCATCGTAGCTAATCAACACATCTGGTTGATATTGGCGCACTAAGGCGACCAAACGCGCCGTGGCTGCTTGTAAATCAGCTTTGTTAAACGATTCAGGGTGATCGTTGGCTGGAGTATTGATCATGCCCGAATCGCGGTAGGCCAACTGATGAAACTCGGTGATATTGAGCAGCGCAATCGCCTTTGCCAATTCCACATCGCGAATTTCGGCCAAGCGCTCTTTGTTTTCAGGCGTGTTTAATTCGGCATCTACAATTTCGCCTTCTTCGCCACGAGTACAGGTTACTAAAACGACCCGCACTCCTTCCTCGTGATACTTCAGCGCAATGCCGCCTGTTGAAATCACTTCATCATCAGGGTGGGCATGCACAAGCATAATCGTTGGTCGATGGTCAGTCATGAACATTCCTTTCAATGCTATGGTGCATGCCTACTATTGTGCCACGAAAACGCGTTAACGATCAGTTAACGTTGTAGTTGGCTGGCCGCCGCTTGGTCGATCAGCCAATCGGCATTTTGAATCAGGCTGGCAGGGTAGTTTTGATAGTTGCCAGTTTGCTCAAACAGCTCGCGAATAACGCTAGCTTTATCATCGCCTGCGGCCAAAAAGAGCTTGCTGAGCGCATTGTTGATCACCGGCGCGGTCAATGAAATACGATATTGCTTGAGTTTGGCAACCCATGTTTCGGCGACCAACACATCGTCGCGGCCCAAAATATCGCTTTCGGGAAAGAGTGAGGCGGTATGACCATCGTTGCCTAAGCCCAGCAGCATCGTATCGAATTGCGGCAATTGGCCTTCTGCTAGCCCAAAGATGCGTTTGATTTCGTGGGCATACAAGCTGGCGGCGCTTTCTGGAGCCAACTCGCCGCGTATCCGCAGCACATTGGCAACTGGTATCGGAATATGATCGATTAAGGCGATTTTGGTCATACGATAGTTGCTTTGGGCATCGTCTGGCCCGACGCAGCGCTCATCGCCCCAAAATAAAAATGTGCGACCCCAGGTGATTTTGTGCAGATACTGGGGGCTGGCTAATAATTCAAACAGCGCTTTGGGCGTTGAGCCACCAGACAACGCGATAATCCAACGGCCACGTTGGACGATGGCGGTTTGAGCCTCGGCTACCAGCCGATCAGCCGCGAGAATCATCAGTTCCTCGCGGCTTGGGGCAATTTGCAGCGTCATACATGTGCTCCATGCGGATCGGTTGCTTGGGCAATGGCGGCGACAATCGCCAAGGCCCGTTCATAAACCCGATCATGACTATACATATTCAATTCATTTAAGAGCAAGAGGCTATCGCTGGGATTCGGCAATTCGCTCATTTGGCAGCGGGTTTCCGTATCAAGCAGCAGGTTGGCGAGCAAGGCTTGTTTGTTGCTGCTGCGGCCAACCGTAATCGTCGCCTTGTGCTTGGCAGCTTGCAGCTCGATAAACGGCACTTCTTCGCCAGTTCGATCGCTGGTTTGCATGCTGATTGTGACCGTGCCATTGCGATGCTTGAAATTGCAGAGCAAGGTTTCGCTATTGCCGCTCGCGCTGACCAGTTGCCAATCAAGGCAGGTTGCAATCCAGCCGATGCTCAGCAAGCCTGCTGCTTGATGTCGCCCGGTGGTGACTTTGATGCTGCTGATATGTTCGAGCACTGGGCGCATGGCCATTGCATCGAAAATTTGGGCAAATGCTGTGCGCCACGGAGTCAAGCGTGCCCATGTCAAATCGCTGACCGCATCGGTTTGGTCGCTCGTCATCATGGTGTTTAAGCGTGCCAAATCCGGCAGCGGGTCGAGAAAATCAGCAGAATCCATAATCCAGCGATCGGCATGGGCAAAGAGTTGGGTGCGCACGTTGCTGGCTGGGTGCAACGGGCCGGGCCACCATACAAACAAGGGCAAATCGGAAACGACCAAGGGCAGCACGGTGCCAGGCAAGCGGCGGCGCATCTGTTCGCCAACTGCGAAAGTAATTTGCTCGCAACACACTTGCTCGTGTTCTTCGCTGCTTGGCTGGCACACCGTGCTAACCCACGCGCTGAGTTCTTCAGGCTCGTTGGCAGTTTCGATCAAAATTGCGCGACAAGGATGCACGCCAAACACTTGCGGCAAGGCAGTGCGAATCCGCTTAGCCAGTTCTTGATTTGCCCCATAGCCAATCACGGTCATGGTACAAACGCGGGTCATCACATGGTTGGCATCGCGATGCTGATCGCCTAAATCACGCCACAAATCGCGCAGTTGGTCTTCAATCTCAGCAACATTCGCTGGACGCGGGCTATTGGAAATTTCGCCCATCATGGTTGCCACCTCCTACAATTTGCGCCACTCGCGGCCATCACGTTGCATAAATTGATCAGATTCATCTGGACCCCATGTGCCTGCTTCGTAGTGCGGCAATTGCTTCACCTCATCGTTTTCCCAGCGTTCGAGGATTGGGGTCATCAAAGCCCATTGGGCTTCGACCTCATCGCGGCGGGTAAACAGGGTTGGGTCGCCAAGCATGGCATCGAGCAACAAGCGTTCGTAGGCTTCTGGCGCTGCCACCCCAAACGACGAACCATAGCGAAAATCCATATTAACTGGATGGATAATCATGCGCTGGCCTGGTTGTTTGGCGCTAAATTTGAGCGTGATGCCTTCGTTTGGTTGAATGCGGAGCGCGAGCACGTTCGATTCAATTTCATCGCGAATTTCGGGGAACAGCAGCAACGGCGGTTTTTTGAATTGAATCGCAATTTCGGTGACCCGTTTGGCCAGCCGTTTGCCAGTGCGCAGGTAGAATGGTACACCAGCCCAGCGCCAATTGTCGATCTCGAATTTGAGCGCGACGAATGTTGGGGTGCGTGAGGCTGGATTAACGCCTTTCTCAGCTAAGTAGCTTGGCACTTCATCGCCGTTGATTGTACCATGATCGTATTGGGCACGCAGCGCATTCTGATCAACATCGCTGGCACTCATCGGGCGAATCGCATGCAGCACTTTAACTTTTTCGCCGCGCACTTCATGCTCGTTAAACTCAACTGGCGGTTCCATGGCGGTCAGGGTCAGCAATTGCATCATATGATTGGTGATCATATCGCGCAACGCGCCAGCTTCCTCATAAAACCCAGCCCGACTGCCGATGCCAAGGCTTTCGGCGACCGTAATTTGCACATGGTCGATGTAGTTGCGATTCCAAATTGGCTCGAAAATGGCGTTAGCAAAGCGTGCGACCAACAAGTTTTGCACGGTTTCTTTGCCAAGATAATGGTCGATGCGATAGACTTGGCTTTCATCAAAGGCGCGACTGACCAGATCGTTGAGTTCTTGCGCCGATTTGTAATCGTGGCCAAAGGGCTTTTCGACGATAATCCGCGACCAGCCATGGCTTTGTTCGGTCAATTTGACCTTTTGCAAGTTGCTAATCGCATCGTCAAACCACGATGGCGGAATTGCCAAATAGAACAGCCGATTACCGCCAGTGCTGCGTTGCTGATCGATTTGTTCGAGGCGGCTGGCAATTTGCTCGTAGGTGTTGAGGTCGCCAAACTCGCCGCCAACCCAAAACAGGCCTTCGGCAAAGGTTTGCCAAACTTCTTCGTTGATTGGCTGAACGCGCGAAAATTGCTCAGCACTTTTGCGCATCTCGGCGCGAAAATCATCGTCGCTCCATGGGCGGCGGCCAACACCAAGCAAAGAAAAGCCTGCGGGCACCATGCCTTCGCGGGCGAGATTATAGAGTGCAGGCAATAATTTACGGGCAGTGAGATCTCCGGTTGCACCAAAAATCACCACAGTACATGCTTCAGGGGTGCGAGCAATTCGTAAGCCTGCTCGCAAAGGATTTGGCTGGTCCACAAGCCCTCCTTAGGAACCACGCATAATGACAGGGCTACATCCTTCCTAGTAGCCCCGTTGCGTTTATAGCATAGCACTGTTTTGCAAAATGGTTAGTGGTTGTTGCTTGCGGCCATGATGCTTTGACGCGGCACAGCGAGGGTAAACGTCGAGCCAATGCCTGGTTCGCTCCAAACCCGAATATCGCCGCCAAGTAGCCGCGCCAAATGGCGACAAAGCGCTAAGCCCATGCCCGTGCCATCGTAGCGGCGCGTGCTTGAGGCATCAAGTTGGCTGAATTCAGCAAATAGCATGGGTAAATGCTCGTGATCAATCCCAATTCCCGTGTCACAGACCTCAAAAGCGATCATTTCTGGGTCGAGGCTATCGGGCGCAATCGTTAGCCGCACTTGGCCTTGTTCGGTAAATTTATTGGCGTTGTGCAACAGTTGGAAGATAATCTGGCGGACTTTTGAGCTATCCGAATAAACCCAGCTTGCATCTGGGTCGAGCTTAATTTCGAGTTGGTTGTTGCGTTTTTGAAATTGAGTGCGCAAACTAAGCTCAAGCGAATTGGTCACCATTTCGAGGTCAACATCATCGTAATGCACGTTTGATGCGCCTGATTCTAAATTCGCTACCTGCAAAATTGTTTCGATGACGTGCAATAAATGCCTGCCAGCGCTGCGCACTTGGCGCGCATCATCAGCAGATTGTTGTTGCTCACTGGCGCTTAGGTCATCGATCAGCAGCTCGCTATAGCCAATAATTGCATTCAGCGGCGTGCGCAACTCGTGGCTCATCATGCTCATAAAGGTGCTTTTGGAGCGGCTAAATACCTCGGCTGCCAAGGCGCTGCTTTTCAAACTATGAATTTCTTGGCTATCTTTGAGCAATTGTTGGGCTAAGCGTACCAGTTGTTGCACATGATTGATCGTGGCATTAATTTGCTGCTGGCTAAATGGGCGAATTTGCTCCAAGGCTATGCGGTAGCGCTCCCAATCGAGGCCTAGCTCTTGGGCATAACAACGATGCCATTGCCAATCGATCGGATCTTGGGCGATAAAATTGCGATTTTCAATCGTGCCTAAAACAGTATTATTGCTGATGACGGGCACGACCAGCCAAACCAAGCCGCCATGATGTTGGGCGATGACTGGTTGCTTGCTGGCGTAGGCTTGCTCGCGGGCTTGCTCAATCGTTTGGCCAAGCTTGCGCCAACCAGCGTGCTGGCCGATCAGTTGATAGAGCGAATCGTCGGCGAAGCATTGACGTTGGCTTTCGTGGAAACGTTGATAATGTTGCGGCTCTAGAAAATGGTCAAGCCCCAAACCAGCGTTGGTTTGCAAATCGAAGGCAATGTTGGTTAAATCGCGCAGGCTCGACAAGGTATCCCACAAGGTATTGGCTGGTAATAAACCAAAAATAGCAGGCAATGGTTGTTCAATGTGGCGCAAATGGGCGGCGATACCTTCGCAGGTCGTCCAATCGGCGGCCAAATAGGCCATGGTGGTGATTTGCGGTTGGCCGCTAGGCTGGCCAATCAGGCGAATTGCGCTGGTACGCACTGCGTTAAAATGGGCTGCATACGCACCGAAGGGCTTACGATCGCCGCGTTGAGGGCTAAAGTGATAATTCGGCGTGATCTGTAAATCTTCGACGTTGTGCCATGCACCTTCAGCATCGCGATATTGCACCTGCAGCGAAGTCCACCAGCCATGATCATCGAACATGGGGCCATGCATCCAATAAACCACATTTAATTTGGTGGGTTTGGGAAACGTCAGGGCATACCAATCGGGCGCATTATCGGGCTTAATCTCATAGGTATCGAACCAATGGCGATAATTGCCGCGCTGTGGGCCGAATAATAAAAAGCGCGGATCGTCAACGCCATCGCCAGCAGGGTGGCGTACCGAGCAGCTGGCACGCACGCCATAGGCATAACTTGCCAAGTGTTGGGGCGATGTCCGCCGAATACAAGTTGGATGATCAAAGAGATAATGCATAGCTGGCCCTCCCAAATGCCCGTGATAGCATGTATTGTACCCAGCTACGATGCTGGATAGAATTGATTTTGCTGATACCTTAGTCCCAACTGTAGGGTGGGTTTTTACCTATGCCGATCTCAAGCCTAGGGCATGACCATAGTTTTGGCCATGAATTGGCTGATTTGGATAATTGTTGTCAAAGCTTCACTTGACGAGTTAAGCATATGTTGCTAAAAATGAAGCCTAATGCTAGAATAGTAATTAGAATCATTCTAAGGTTGAAGCACAATGGCAATTATGCAACCTGAAGAGCGCGCACGGCGCTTGTTACGCGAATTGGAACACCATGGGTATCGACCAACCCCTCAACGCGAGGCGGTTTGTTGGGCTTTAGCGCGCCACGGCGGGCATCCCACTGCTGCTGAGATTGTCGAGGTGGTTAAACAGCATGGCATTGGCCAAGCCACGGTCTATAATACAATCACAACCTTGGAAAAGCTGGGGGTTATTCAGTCGATGCCGTTGAATACCGATGAGCACACCCGCTATGACCTCGATACAACTCCACATATGAACTTTGTTTGTTCGCAATGTGGCTCAATTATCGATTGTCATGCACCACAGCTTGACTTAATGTTGGCCCAAATTGCCTCGACCGCTGGCGCAACCTTCGAATCGGCCAATGTGGTGGTTTACGGACGCTGCGAACGTTGTAAAAATTAAAGTAAAGAGTGCTTCGGCACTTTTTATTTGATCTCAATTTAGAATCATTCTAAATTAAAACATTTAAAACAGTGCTAATAGCCGAAATTTTTTTATCAGCAATTTAGAATCATTCTCATTGCTAAGGAGCATGGGTCATGACAACGAGTGTTAGCAACCGCCACCTGCATGCTGAAGCACAAGCCGAACTCGATGAATTGGCAGCGTTGCCTTGGATGCTGCGATTAACCGCAATCTGTTTGCTGGCAACGGGCTTGGGCTGGGTTGCAGGCAGTTTTGCCAGCGTGCCAACCTGGATTCCTTGGGTGCTGTATGTGCTGGCGTTTGCCAGTGGCGGCTGGTTTCCGCTGGGCAATGCATGGGAAAGCCTGCGCCAACGCGAATTCGATGTTAATTTTTTGATGATTGTGGCTGCAATCGGCGCGGCAGCAGTTGGTCAGCCGCGTGAAGGCGCAATTTTGATGTTTTTGTTTGCGCTTTCGAATACGCTCGAAACCTATGCCATGGGCCGTACCCATCGCGCGGTCAATGCCCTGCTGGAGATGGCTCCCGACCAAGCGACGCGGATTGCTGCTGATGGCACGCAAGCAGTGGTTGCTGTGGCCGATTTAACGCTTGGCGATCGGGTGCTGGTGCGGCCTGGCGAGCGGATTCCGGTCGATGGCATTGTGCGCATCGGCGCTTCTTCGATCAACGAGGCTGCGATTACTGGCGAATCGTTGCCAGTCGATAAAGCTGCTGGCAGCAAGGTATTTGCTGGCACGCTCAATACCACTGGCGCATTGACGATTGAGGTAACGGTCGCGGTTGGCGATACAACCTTGGCGCGCATTATCGAAACTGTAGCGGAAGCCCGCAGCCAAAAAGCCAAAGCCCAAGATTTTACCGATCGCGTGATTGGCCAATATTATGCCTATGCTGTGGTCGCAATGACCTTGTTGGCGATTGCAATTCCCTTGCTGTTTCTCGATTGGGATTTGAAAACGACGCTCTATCGGGCGATGGCTTTGATGGTGGTTGCCTCGCCATGTGCCTTGGTCATTTCGATTCCAGCGGCGATGCTTTCGGCAATGGCCAACGCTGCTCGCCATGGTATGTTGTTCAAAGGTGGGCGCTATCTTGAAGCTGCCGCCAAGATCAAGGTTGTGGCCTTAGATAAAACTGGCACGCTGACGACCGGTCAATTGAGCGTAACCCAAACGCTTGATCTTGGCCAATATCCAACTGAACATTGGCTGAAAGCAGCAGCAGCGGTCGAAGCCTTTTCGGAGCATCCGTTGGCGAAGGCGATTGTGAACTACGCTGAGCAACACAACATCAGCGTGCCAACCGCCGTTGATTTTCAATCGATCACGGGCATGGGCGCACAAGCAGATGTGCATGGCCAGTTGGTGCAAGTTGGCCGACCGCGCTTGTGGGGCGAATTGGTGCAAGCCCAAGCCGCCAACCTTGAAGCCGAAGGCGCAACCGTGATTGGGGTTGGCACAACTGAGCAAGTATGGGGCCTGATCGCCTTGGCTGATACTGTGCGGCCTGAATCCAAGCAAGCGATTGCTGCGTTGCATGCTGCTGGAGTTAAACGCGTAGTGCTGTTGACTGGCGATAATCGGGCTGTTGCCCAGCATGTGGCTAGCCAACTTGGCATTGACGATGTACGGGCAGAATTGTTGCCTGGCGATAAAGCACGCATGATTGAAGAATTGCAGCAAACCTATGGCCCAGTAGCCATGGTTGGCGATGGAGTGAATGATGCACCGGCCTTGGCTAAAGCCGAATTAGGCGTAGCCATGGGTGTTGCTGGCACCGATGTCGCCTTGCAAAGCGCCGATGTGCTGTTGCTCAGCGACGATTTATTGAAGCTTGCTGAAGCTTTGCGGCTTGGTCGGCGCGCCCAACGGATTGTTTGGCAGAATATTGCCTTTGCTGGTGGCGTAATTGCTGTGCTGTTAGTTTCGGCGTTGTTTGGCAATATTGCCTTGCCATTGGGCGTGATTGGCCACGAAGGCAGCACGTTATTGGTGGTGGCCAATGGCTTGCGCTTATTGCGGCGCTAGCCAAAAAACATAAAGCCAAATATCAAAACCATTGCTACCAACATAAACCATGTCAAAGGGTCCTTGCTCAATTGACGATTCAGATTGGGCAAGGGCTTTTTGTAGGTATATTCGTGGCCACACTCAAGACATTGCACAAAAAAGCGCAGCATGTGAATCCCAGAGTTAAGCAAGGGTCGCATATGCTGTTTTTTGCTGCCACACTCAGGGCAAGCAAAGCTCGCGTGCATATCTTTGGCATTCGGCACATGATAATTGTCCATACAGCAGCTCCTCGTTTAGGTGGCCAATGAAGCGACGATGGCGATTAATAGCATTGAATTGCATCATAGCATGGCCCAAGTAGCTTGAGAAGATTTAGCGTCGAATGCTCCAGGCAATTCCAGCTTGCAGGGTGCTAAATGTTGTCAGTTGATCGAGCTGTTGGCCAAATGCCACCAACGATTGGGCGATCTCTGGGCTAAGCCCAGTCAGCACGAGTTGCGCACCAAGCAAGCGCACTGCATTGGCCGCCTTGAGCAACATTTCGGCAGTAAACCCATCAATTTGAGCTACGCCAGTAATATCGACCAAGGCGATGCGCGCCCGTTGTTGCTCGATACCTTGCAGCAAAGTGCGCAAAATCTGGCTAGCCCGCGCTTGATCGATGGCTCCGACCAAGGGCATAACCAGCATATCATCGCGGAAGGGAATCAGTGGCGTGGCTTGTTCAGCAATCACAACATCTTGGGCTTGAATCAATTGATCTTGCAGGGCTAGTTGTTTGGCTTGGCTGGCAAGAATATTGGCTTGAAATTGATTGCGCTCAGTTTCAGCCGCGTTGGTTGCCCGCTGAGCTTGCTCAAGCACAGCGAGGGTCTGATTGATGCTCGTAGCGAGGCCAGCCACTTCATCGTTGCCAACTACTGCGACGCGTTCATGCAAATTATTGGCCACATGTTTGATCTCGCTGCTCAGTTTGAGCACGCGGCTGATCACCACCCGATTGAGCAAAACGTAGAGGATTAATCCACCAACGGCGGTAACCGCAGCAGTCAAAATCAGCACAACCTGCAAGGCTTGTTGGCCATGATTGTAGATTGTGCGTGGCCGAACGATATTGACGACGAGCGCAGGCTTGGCTTGCAGATCGTTGATTTGTTGTAAACCGCGCAAGGCATGCTCATCGATTGGGCTAATGAGGCGGGGATTGGCTGCACTGAGCTGCTGCATTGAGCTGCGCAGATCGCTTGGTGGATTAACTGCATCTTCTAAGCGAAAAGGAAATAAGGTTGTCGCTGCCAATGTATCAAGCAGTTGTTGGTCGAGGTAACGCCCAAAAATCACTGTGCCACGAATTGGGCCTTGACCTTGGCTATTGATAATTGGCCGAGCCGCAATTAAGACAATACGCTCTTGAAAACGCACGATACCTAAATTACGCTGGGTTGGATCGCTAAACGTCGTCAATTGAGGCACTTGTTGCACAAAAGGCAAAAATTCTGCTGGTAAATCGCCAAATCTGCCAGCATCAGTCATACGACCGTAGATCAAGGCTTGTTGTTGGTCGAGAAAGGCCATGAGATTCAGCTTGTAGCTGGCAAAAACATCATCGCCAACATTATTGCTGATGTAATCGGCTTCGGGAGCTTCGATAAAAGCGTAGGTATCATCCCATGTTGACCATGAAACCAAGGCCGTATCGATGCGATTTTGCTCAGTTTGCACGGCATTCACTACCCGATCGAGGTCGGTTTGCATGGAGTTGGTTTCAAGCTCTGCAAACGATTGGAGTAATAGTATTCGCAGTGGAAAAATCAAGACAATCACTAAGAGCAGAAGGCTGGTTACAAGCACAATTGTTGTTTGGCGACGCAGTGAGCGCGTGCCAATAAAGGGCGTAGATGCCATAAAAGAACCTTACTAGATTGCTGAGTAGAACGTTGCGCCTATGATAGCACGTTCTCTCGATAGTATGGTTATGGCCTATCGAAATCACGAAGGGGAATGAGGCTACAGGCTATAGGCATGAGGCTATCGGAACAATTGTTGCCATTTCAACAAATCTCCGATAGTCAATAGCCTATAGCCCAATCCCTAATCCCTAATCCCTATGTTCTCTGTTCTATGCTCTCTGTTCTCTGTTCTTTCATCCTTCATCCTTCATCCTTCATCCTTTATACAAATTCCCCCTAGTAATTTTGGTAAAAATTTTTTATACTTTGACTATTGATTTTCCTCAACGGTGTGCAATATTCATAATTCTCTCAGGGCACACCTGCAATTACCACCCGGAGGTCGCATGCGCTTATTTCATGGTCTTTTACTGCTAAGCTTGGTTTTGCTAAGCTTCGGAAGTGCCGCTAGCAAGCCCCCCAGCGCCACAATTCCACCAAAGTTGTATCTTCAACGGGGCACGATTGATCTCACGGTGGCTAGCCAAACTCAGGCTGATCCATGGTTGCAGCCAATTGACGGGTATGCGGTTATTCAATTTAGCGGGCCGATTTTGCTGAAACAGCGCCAAGCAGTAGCAGCCACAGGCCTAGAAATTGTTGAATATCTGCCCGATTATGCCTATTTGGTGCGTGGCTCAGCAGCGCAGCAAGCAGCAGCCCGCACCATCGATGGCTTTTATGCTCGCGGCGCTTGGACGTTGGCCGATAAGGTTCAGCCTGGCTTGCTGAAATTGCTGCAACGTGGTCAATATCGCGGCTTGCCATTGCGCACAATCGGTTGGGATAACCAGTTGGCAAGCGCTGAACAAGCAGTCAAAGCCCAAGGCCTCACGCTCGATGCGATTCGTAGTGTTGATCAAATGCTGCAATTGGCTCGCATTAGCGAAGTGCGCTGGATCGAAGTGGTCAGCACACCCAAGCTGATCGATCAATATGCGCGGCAGGTGCAACAAGTCGAGCCAGTTTGGATGGATCGACAGTTATATGGCCAAAACCAAATTGTGGCCTACACCGACACGGGCTTGGATACTGGCTCGCTGGCAACCTTGAGCAACGATTTTGCCAACCGAATTCAGGCTACTCAGGTGCTCTCTGCTGGCAGTAATTGGGACGATAATCATGGCCACGGCACGCACGTTGCTGGCTCGATTGCTGGCAATGGGGCGCTTTCTGGCTCCAACCCAGCTAGCCACAGCTACACCAGCTCGATGGCTGGGATTGCGCCCGAGGCCAAGTTGGTGGTGCAAGCGTTTGAGGCTGATGTAAATGGTAATATCGTTGGCTTGCCAACCGATTTTTACCCAATGTATCAACAAGCCTACAATGCTGGTGCACGGATTCATAGCAATAGCTGGGGCGATGTGACGGGGCCTGTTACCGATACTGAAGCCTTGTATGGTGGTTATCCATACAGCGCTCAGCGCACCGACCAATTTTTGTGGGAACACCCCGATTACACCATGCTCTTTGGAGCAGGCAATAGCGGGGCCGATGGCGAAGTTGGTGAGATGGGTTTTTGTACTGGTGGCAATGGCGTGGTTGACCCCGATTCGCTGTTGACTCCAGCCACCGCCAAAAATGTGATTACGGTTGGGGCAAGCGAAAGCCCACGCCCAACTGGTGGCTATACCAGCTTGCCTTGGCTATTGCTGAGCTTTTGTTTTGCAACCGAGCCGATTCTTTCGGATACACTTTCGGACGATGCCAACGGGATGGCTGCATTCTCATCGCGCGGGCCAACCGACGATGGCCGGATCAAGCCCGATTTGGTTGCACCTGGCACCAATATCGTTTCTACTCGTTCGTATGGTAGTGGTGCAAGTACCTTGTGGGGCGTGCACGAAACCAACGGCAACTATGTTTATTCTGGCGGTACATCGATGGCAACGCCGCTGGTTGCTGGCACGGTCGCATTGATTCGCGAATGGTTAGCAACTGAAGGTCTGAGCAATCCAAGTGCAGCAGTGATCAAATCAATTGCGCTGAATACCACAGTTGATATTGCCCCTGGTCAATATGGCACTGGCGTAACCCAAGAAATTCCCTACAATCGACCAAACAGCGTGGCTGGTTGGGGGCGCAGCAATTTGAGCTTTATCACCAAAGCAGCGCCGTATGATTTGTGGGTTGATGATCATGCTGCTGGCTTGAGCACTGGCCAAACTGTGAGCTACAACCACACCACCAGCCAACCATTAACCGTCTTGACCAACACCCAACCATTGCGAGTGATGCTCAACTGGACTGATCCACCAGCATCGTTGGCTGCCGCTCAACAATTGGTCAATGATCTTGATTTAGTGGTGATTGGGCCTGATGGCACGCGCTACTATGGCAACAATCAGAGCACTGGCGACCGCACCAATAACCTCGAAGGCGTGATTATCAATACTCCACAACTTGGCGCATATCAAATTGAGGTTAATGCGCATAATGTGCCAATTGCCAGCCAAGCCTATGGTTTAGCGGTAGCTGGGCCATTGCGCGAGAGCAACGGCGGCGGTACACCAACCCCAACCACCGCTCCAACGAACACGCCAACGACTGGTCCGACCAACACCGCAACGGCGACCAACCCACCAACAATCACGGTGAGCAGCACGTCAACCGCGACGACCGCACCAAGCAACACGCCGACGGCGACGAATCCGCCAACAATCACGGTGAGCAACACGCCAACCGCGACGACTGCACCAAGCAACACGCCGACGGCAACGAATCCGCCAACAATCACGGTGAGCAACACGCCAACCGCGACGACTGCACCAAGCAACACCCCAACCACGGTAGTCAACCAATACCAGGTTTGGGCTCCGTGGGCCAGTAAATAAACCTAATTCCAGCAAAACCGCGATCAAATTTTTGATCGCGGTTTTGTTTTGCCCAAAATCACCCTTGACAGCCCAATCAGCACGCTCTATACTCTTGATTGAACGTTCAATCAATTTTTTGGAGTAGCGTATGACTGATGAACAAGGCGAACGGCGCGAGGCGATTTTAGAGGCTGCGCGGGCCGAATTTGCTGAAAAAGGCTTTCGGGGAGCAACGATTAAATCGATTGCTGCGCGAGCCAAGATTCAGTCGCCAGCCTTGATTTATTGGTATTTTCCAAATAAAGAGGCGCTGCTTGAGGCGGTGATGCAAGGCCAAATGCCGTTTTTGCAAACAGCCCAAGCGCTCGATGGCTTGCTCGAACGCGAGCCAAGCCAATTGCTAACGCTCTTAGCCAAAGGCTATTTGCAAGCAGGCGATAACCAGCGCACCGTCCAAATAATGCGGGTTATCTTGGGCGAAATGCTGCTTGGGCGCAACCCAACAGATTTGCTCAGCGAGCAGATCGTGCCGCAGATCAAGCAATTTTTGGAGCGCTACTTTCAACATCAGATTCAGCTTGGCCGCATGCGCCAGCACGATACGCGCGCCAGCAGTCGGGCCTTTATGGGCATGTTGATGCCGCAGATGTTGAGCAAGGTCATATTTCCTAGCTTGCAGGCCGACGGCTTAACCGACGACGAACATATTGCAACCACGATTGAGATTTTTCTGAATGGACTCAAGCCAAAGGAGTAAACCCATGAACGCAGTTGAAGTTCGGGGACTCACCAAACGTTACGGCAATGTCCAAGCGCTGCAAGGCATCGATTTAAGTGTGCCTGAAGGCATGATTTTTGGCTTACTTGGCGCAAATGGCGCAGGCAAATCGACCTTAATCAAAGCCTTGGTTGGCGCGCTCAAGCCCAATAGCGGCGATTGGCAAGTGCTCGGCCTGAATCCATTACGCGATCAAGCCAAATTGCGCGCATTAATTGGCTATATGCCGCAAGGTGTTGCGCTCTACGAAGATCTTTCGGCGCGCGAAAATTTGCGTTTTTTTGGCAGCGCCCACGGCGTACCTGAATTAGAACAACGAATTGGTGAAGCGCTTGAATTTACCGAATTGACCAACCGCGCTGATCATGCGGTTTATGGCTTTTCTGGTGGGATGAAAAAGCGGGTTTCGTTGGCCTGCGCCTTGTTGCACAAACCGCGCATGCTCTTGCTCGATGAACCAACGGCGGCGGTCGATCCGCATCTCAAGGTGCGTTCGTGGCAACTCTTTCGCGAATTGGCTAACGCTGGCACAACCCTGTTTATTAGCACGCACTTGATGGATGAAGCACTGCTCTGCGACCGCCTTGCCATCCAACAAGCTGGCCAAATTTTGATTGTCGATACGCCGCAGGCAATTTTGGAGCATGGCCAAACTCAATTAACTATCCAACAAGCTGGCCAAACCAGCACTCACCAAATCGCTAGCACGCCTAGCGCCTTGGCTGAAAGTTTAGCTGGCTATGGGCTGAATCCAGCTGTGCAAGCCATCGCCTTGCAACCAGATTCATTGGAAACGATTGTGTTGCGTATGCTGCAAAAAAGCGAGGTAGCCCAATGAGCCGAGTTTTGATTGTTGCCAAACGTGTATTAACCCAATTACGCCACGACAAACGCTTGCTTGGCTTGTCGGTGATGGCTCCGTTGTTGATTATTTATCTGTTGAAGATTTTCTTCGATACCATGCCCAAGGGCTTCAACAACGCCCGCTACATTATGCCGATTACCGCCTTTATGGTGCATTTTTTGGCCTTTTTGCTATGTGCGATTGTCTTGGTGCAGGAGCGTACAGCCGGAACCTTGGAGCGCATGTTTATCAATGGCTTTCGGCGCATCGAAATTATTGGCGGCTATGTGCTGGGCTACATTCTGCTGGCCACATTTCAAGCAATAATTGCCTTGGCCGAGGCCTTGTGGCTATTTGATTTGAGCTATGCTTGGGCCGACTTGGCCATGTTGTTTGGGGTGATTTGGCTCTTGGCTATCACATCGGTGATGCTGGGGATGTTTATCTCGACCTTTGCCCGCCACGAAGGCCAAGTGTTTCCGTTTATTCCATTGATTATCTTGCCGTCGGTATTTCTTTCTGGCTTGTTGATCAATCCTGAGCAACTGCCGACGTGGGCCAATTGGCTTGGCCATGCCTTTCCATTATTCTATGCCAATGATGCAATTCAAGAAATTATTGGCAAAACGCCAAGCGCCAGCGTTATTTGGACGAATATTGTGATTTTGCTTGGCTATGGCTTGTTTCTATTAACCTTGGCCTCGCGCACCTTGAAGGATGTTGAATGACATAAGAACATAGAACATAGAGCATAGAACATAAGCGTTTGTTGGTAAAAGTTTGGCTATTGACTAGAGGCTATTGGCTGTAAATCTTAAGTTTCAAACCACTCCTCGATAGCCAATAGCCTCTAAACAACCTGCATAGATTAAACTGACCCCTGACCTCTGACCCCTCGTCCTTACTCGTAAGTCACATTCTCCAAGCTGGGCATGGCGGCGATCCAGATTGGGCCAGCAGGAAAGATAATTTCCGCTTCGGCGCTATCATAAAAGCGCAATGGCGCTGATTCAGAAGCTTTGCGCCACGTTGCTGCTTGCATCGAACCATTGGCGAATACCAATGCTCGACCTTCGCCAACCACTTGCTGGTCGATGCGGCCTTTGTCGTCGCCGATAATTGGCGCTTCGAATACTTCCATGGTAACGATGCTTTTGAAGGTGAGTTGTTGCTCACTGACTGCATCAATATGCGGCCTGCCGCGGCGCAAACGAGCATATTCGTTGGTATCTGGGTCGTAGCGCCAGCCAGCAGGGTCGTCGGGGTAGATGAAGAAATAATCGATTGTGCTAATTGGCTCAGCGACTGGAACTTCTGGGGCAAACAAATAGCCAACTTCGCTGACATCTGCTTGGGCGCTGGAGCTAGCGCGATCTGCGACATATTTGGCAATTTCGGCGGCGCTGGTATACAAATTATGCGGGGCATCGCGTTCTAACGAACGGCGCGAATAATCGAAAATCTGGCGGTCTTCTAAGCTCACCAAATCAATATCAATCACCAAATCGTTGTCGTCGGCGGCTAAGCGCTCCAAGCCTTCTGGGCTACCACCAGCGTGGGTATAGACCGCGCGAAAGCCCATGGCCCATTGCACAAAGTAGAGCCGTGCAGAGCGTACCGGCCCCAAATCGCCTGCAACCTCAACCAAATCGGGGGTGAAAACCGCCATATAGCGGGTTACGCCATACTCGGCCAAGGCCTCAAACACAATCGCCGCTTGGTCTAAGCCCGTTTGCGGATAGGCAGCTGGAAAGTTGTCGATCATTGTGATGTACGGGCGTTGCCTGAGCGTGCCCCGCGCCATGGCAGGCCGCCCAGTTCGTGGGTCGCTGCTGATGGGCGTGGCGGTTGGCACAGGCGTTGGGCTTGGCGGCGTGGTTGAGGTTGGCGCAAGCGTTGGGCTTGGCGGCGTGGTCGCGGTTGGGCTAGGTTGGGCTGGCACCGTCGCTGTTGGCGCTCCGGTTGTGCTGCATGCTGCTAGAATAAGCAGCAATATAATAAAAAACCATCGACGCATGCAAAAACCCCCTGACATTGAACATAAGATCGCGCTTGATCAGATCTATGGTCGAGAAAAGACTTGATAGGTTTGATTTTGGCTCGTTAGCTGCCAATTATCTGTTTGTAGATTTTTGGCAATTGGGCTATCAATTTCAACTAAGGCGCATTTTATCTGATATTGCTCGAACAATGGCTTGTATGCACCATTATCTTCAGTTTGCATATTCGTATTCATAAAATCTTTTGGATATGGATCAAAGCGATTATCAATAAATACTGGACGTTCAGGCAAATACCAAATCAAATCACCGCCACTATTATAGGAATTATAGATATTTCCCGAACAATTTTTGATTGAATCGAGAATCGATTGGGATAATAACGGTGTGCGTTGAATCCAGCTAAAAGTAACTAAACTAATTGCGATAATCGCAGTTAGACCTAGAATGACCCCTTGCATTGGTTCGAATGCGCTGGTTTTGCTTGGTTTATAGGGCGTAACTGCAAACATTTTGAATAATAACAATACTGCCAGCACATCAAAAAATACATTTTGGCGTACTGAACGAAATGCCATAAAGCCGAACAAAATCGTAGCCAGGGCTAAAAACCATTCATAATTCGTGCTTGGCTTATAACGGCGACGATACCACGTTAATCCCACTACAATAACCAGTAAAAAATATGGATAACTGGCAAGGCTCGTAAAACGTTGTGGCTGCCATTCTTCAATATAGGCATAGGTGCTGCTATCCAGCGAATTGAGCGTAAAGAGCCATAATTCATAGCCATGGGGATTACATAAGCTGGCTAGAAATGAAAGTGCACTGATTGCAAGCCAACGTATAACATCCTGACGTTGCACAATATTTACCGCAGTGATAATGCCAATCAGCACCATTCCAACCACAAATCCAGCATGTAGATTAGCCCAAATTAACATAAATGGGATAATCCACCAGTGATATTTACGTTGCTGAATCATTAAAACTAACAGAACAAATAAAAAAATCGTAATAATTTGCGGTCGAATGCTCCAACCTTTAACATTATCAACGATGCCAAGAGTTAAGAGTAAAATTGCTAATTTAGGATTGATTTTTTCTGAACGATAAATTAAATACCATGTACAGAAAATGATGCTGGCAAATGCTGCAACTAATAATGGATAACTCCCAATTGCATATAAAATATACATCATTGTTTGAGTTAACCATTCATGATTTGGCCAGAAATTGCCTTGATTTGTCCAACTATAGAGATCGGTGGTGATAATTGTGCGTTGTTGAACAATATCTTGGCCAGTGCGCAATAACCACCACGTATCACTTTGTAATGGAACTAATAATGCCATCCCTAGCAACATGAGGCCCGAAACCCATAACAGAAACCGATCAAACGACCATTCTTGTGGTTTGAACCAAGCTTTGATCATAGAGTTTTCCCCGTGCTAAAAATCGAGGGATGGGCTACTTCCATTATGCTGCTTATTTATGCCAATGCCATTGTGAAGGAATATAAATCGCCCCAAATTGCTCGCCAATCGAGGCTGCATAGACCCGCAAATCGTGCTTGCGATCGTGATGATCATACGGATGGGTCAGGGTATGATCGTAGAGCGCAACTGAAAGTTCGTAGTTGCCTTCGAGCAGCGGCAAGTTCTCGATGTGATAATCGACATAGCCTTGTTCGGCAATTTCGGGAATTTCGAGGCCAGCAAAGCGTGAATTTGGCCCATTGATATGAAAGCCAGTGCGATGGTGAATCGCAACCCCAAAAACTGGTTTTTCAATTGGCTCGTGGGCTTGATAGTGCATGCGAATGGTTAAGGCTTGGCCAGTGATTGCGGTCTGAATCTCTTCGCCAGCAGCATTGAGCAATTCAACCTTGTAGATTTCGGCCTCGCGGCTGCCCCAACGCCGAGCATCGAATTCGGGAGCTGGCTCGGCGGCTACTTCTTCGCTTTCCGTTTCGCTGCTGACAACTTCTGGTTCGGGAGCTTCAGCGGCTTTTTCGGCCTCAATCCGCTCTGCATCGCGTTGGTTGGTTTCGGCCAAATAGTCATCGATCGTTTCGGTTGGTGTGCTATCGACCATCAAATTGCCATGATGAAACCACAAGGCGCGATCGCACAAATCGCGAACTTGGCCCATGGCATGCGAAACAAACAAAATCGTCTTACCACGCCGCTTGAGTTGATAAATTCGATCGAGACATTTGCGCTGGAACAACTCATCGCCGACCGCCAATACTTCGTCGGTAATCAAAATATCGGGATCGACATTGATTGCCACGGCAAAGCCCAAGCGCATATACATGCCCGATGAATAGTGCTTGACCGGCATATCGATAAATTCTTCTAGCTCGGAGAAGCGAATGATTGCTGGAACTTTTTGAGCCATTTCGGCCCTACTGAACCCAAGCAGCGAGCCATTCAAAAAGATATTTTCGCGGCCTGTCAGGTCGGGGTGAAAGCCTGAACCAAGCTCAAGCAAAGCTGAAACCCGCCCATCGACCACGACTTTGCCGCTGTTGGGCTGCAAAATGCGCGTAATCAGCTTGAGGGTTGTTGATTTGCCGGAACCGTTGTGGCCAATCAGGCCCACCGTTTCGCCGCGATTGATTGTAAAACTCACATCGCGCAAGGCCCAAAAATCTTCATCGGGCACTGCTTGGGGCTTGAACAAGCCTGCGATCCGTTCCTGAATGCTATTGCGCCGATCGCGCTTGATTGTAAAATGCTTGGAGACGTTCTCAAAAATAATCATCATTGCCTCGCTTAGAGTTCTTCGCCAAATCGGGCGCTGTAATGGTTAAACACATAGGCTCCGAAACACAGCACAATCAAGGCGGTCAGACCAGTTCGCGCCACTCCGTCGAGGCTTGGCAAGCCAGGCGTTGGATAATCGGGAATATTGGTGACCCCACCATAGGCAATATCGCGATAGAAATCGACAATTGAGGCCATTGGATTGAGCCACCGCACTAGTTTGGCATAATTGGCGCTGGCAATATTATCTAAGGGGTAGAATACTGGCGTGATAAAAAACCACAATTGCAGCACAATCCCCATAATATGCGAAACATCACGATAAAATACCGTGATTGACGATAAGAAGAGAATCATTCCCAAAATAAACATACTTTCGATGATGATAATGACTGGCATCAATAAAAGCGTTGCTTTGATTGGCGCACCAGTAATAAACATAATCAAAAACATAATTGGCAATGCCAGCATGAAATTTACCAAATTGGAAATTAATGTGGTGATTGGCAAAATTTCGCGTGGGAAATAAACCTTTTTGATCAAGTTGGCGTTGCTGATCACGCTCATCATACCTTCAGCCATGCCGCCAATAAAATAATTCCACGGTAATAATGCCACCATCAAGAAAATATGAAAATGGCGAATATTGGAATTGAGCAGCAGGCCGAAAATAATATAGAAGATCGAAATCATCAACAATGGGTTGAGCAACGACCAAACATAGCCCAAGGCCGAGTTTTTGTAGCGTGAGCGTAAATCGCGCAGCACCAAGTTGCGAATCAGCTCGCGATAGGCCCAAAGCTCACGTACTTTATCGACGATACCAATTGCGCGATCGGCTAGCACCAACAAAATGCCGCCAACGATACCAACCGCCAAGGCCAAGCCAAATTTGAGCGCAAAATTTTGCGAACGGGCTTGGGTTGGCAAGAGCGCTGCTTGTTTGACATAAGCAGCGCTGGCTTTGCTATCATTGGATTGGTAGCGCGGGTCGGCGTAGAGCACATCGGTCAGGATGGTGCCAATTAAGCCGCGGGCGGTTTTGAGGTCGCGCGCCCGTTCTGCTGCTAAATCTGGTTGCCGTAACTCAACGGCAATCTGATCGAAGCGCACTTCAAACGCGCGCACCAGATCATTGAGATCCTCGGCATTGATTGCTGGCAGTTCAGTGTTGGCATGCAACGAAAAATCAAAGGCTTGTACACCGATCAATTCGCGCAAACGGCGACCAAGCTCATTGTTGGCTGGCTGATTTTTGAGCAATAAGCCAAGCTCATATTCCATCAAGCGGCGCAAACTATCGCGGCCACCAGCCGCCCGCACCTGCTGAATCAGCTTTTGGGCGGTGTAATCGGCGGCGGCTTGGGCATCTTCTGGAGAGGTCGCTTGGGCGGTTAAGATTAAACTGCCATCAGCAGCAGGTGCGGCACAGGCTGAGCCGAAGGTATTGCTGCCAAATTTGGGCAAAATGCTTTTGACCACGTTGCGGCTGGCATCGCATAACTGATTTTGCAAGGCTTGTTCGGCCATAAAACTGCGATAGCGTTGCGGATTGAGTTGAATCGTGGCGCTTGCATCGTATTGAACCGTTTGGAAAAACAGGGTTGGCGCTGAAATTAGCACGGTCATGCCAATTGTCAGCAACAACAAAAACCAATGAAAGCCGCCTAACCGACGACGTTTGCCATTTACGGTACGTGCGGCGTTGATGGTTTGAGCCATATCGTAATCTCCTCGGCGGAGTTTGCTGGTAAATCAAGAATCAGCCGATGTTGGGCCTGATCAAAGCTGCCTTTATCGCTGCCAATGCTTTCAGCAGGAAGCCGCAAGCTTAGCTGCGCCAAATCAAAACGACTTTGGTTGGCTAGGCGAATCTGGAGTTGTTCAGGAGTTTGTTCGATGGTGAGTTGAATGGATTTGAGCGCACGCCAGCGGTCGGCAATCTCCGGCACGGTGGCGATCCACGCTTGAGCAGCAACCGCCTGTTGAATGGCGGTTTGCCAAACAGCGATTTGCGCAGGATTATAAATTTCGTAATTATGGGCATAGATGTCGATGACTCCGCCGCTGGCCATGGCTTGCTGCAAATAGGTGGTTGCAGTGAGTGCGGTTTGCGGCGTGAGATAGACATCTGGCAATGCAACCAGATCGTGGCCTGGCAATTGGCGCGGTTGCCACCAGCGGCGATCAATCAACAAGTGGCGATCGTTTAAGCCGCGTTGAAGGTTGGTTGCATCGAGCACCCGCGTCCGCACCACGGTGCGAATGCCAGCGGCGCGTAAGGTTTGCCAATGAGCTTCGGTTACGCCGTCGCTGCCGCCATAGGGAAACGCGAGGCTGCTGGCTGGTGCAAGCCCTTGGCTGATTGCCAATTCGTGCCATGCGCTGCTATCGCTGGCTAGCTCGTTGGCCTGAGCAAACCCGACGTACATATGGCTAAACGTATGGCTTTCGATTGTTTGTTGGGCGGCGTGTAATGGCGCAAGCAAATCGCCAAAATACCAAGCAGGATCGCTTTCGACCGTGCCATAGGGATCGTGGCTGAACCATGGCGTTTGCGACCAATCGATCGTTTGCCAACGGCGCGGCGTGCTGGCGGCCCAAGCAAAGGTTGGATCGCCCATCCAGGTGCGGCGCTCTTGGTTGCCGAATAAAAAATTATAGCCATTGCCAAACCATGTGCCGCGAATCTGATGTGGCGCAAATAAATCGAGTAAATTGTGGGTGCCTTGGCGTGCTTGCAAGCCCAAACTGGTGGCGCTGCTGATGGCATCGGTCGGCAAACTGAGCGAGTGAATTGCCCCGCCCATGGCAGTTTCCCAATCGACGCTAAAGCTCACGGCGGCAACCGCGCCCTGTGGATAGGGTTCGATATAAATGCCTGCTGCGGCCATACTCAAATTATCAAGATAAATGGTGTCATCGGAAAGCGCGTGGATTGAAATTGCAACCCAAGCTGCTTGGCTGGGGCTTGGCTCAGTTTCAAGCAAAATTGGGGTCCAGGTTGGTGCGCCTTGGCTATCGAAGCCCAGCAGTATGGGTTCTTGCTTATCGAGCCGAATATCATCGCCAGCGGCATCGACCCAATGCACCCAAACCTGAATTTGTGCACCGACGCTGCTGCGTTGGGTTCCGGGGTCGATTAATGCTTGAAAACCAAGCCGATAGCGCTGACCTGCTTGAGCCGTGAGGCGTGGTGAGCGAGCAAAACTATTGACCCCATACAATTGCAAACTATACGTATCGTCGAGCACATAGCCATTGGTGGTGTCGGCGCGTTTGAGGCCATTGCCCGTCCAGCCATCAGGAATTCCGTTATCGGCAGCGCTTTGCCAATCGGCGTTGGCCAGAATATTGCCGCCAGTCCACGTGCGTGGCGAGCGATCGGGGCGCAACCATTGAGCGATCAGCAGGCCGCCAAGGCCAAACAAAGCCATGGTCAGGATGATCAGAATCGAAGATTGACGAAACCGCTGCATGTAAAGCCCTTCGAGTTAGTGCGTGCTCAACGCAATTGCGCATTTTAACACAGGGCTGGCTGCTTGACAAAAAATAGCCTTCAGCACTTTACTCAGCTATGCCCAGCCACTCGCGTTGTTGCAGCTGAATTGGGCTGGCAGAACGGGGGCAAGCTAGCGCAGCAGCGTAGCCAGCAGGCGCAGCGAGTGGCTGCAGATGCCATTGATCAACCGTATTTTCGCGATTCCATTCGAGGATCTATTGTTGAAAATACTTTCAATTAATATAGATATGTAATTATATTAATTGATTATTGAAATATGAAAAATGTGTTTAATTATTGTATCTAAAAATAACAAAGTATGGTTTTATATTGCTGTACTTATAGTCTTCGTAATCGAAGTATAAAAAAATTAATCTTCCAATTTAATCATAATCAGCTACAATAGCTGTTAGTTCATGTAGGGCTGTAATCTGATACTCATCAATCATACCTATGAGGGTAATCACAATGGCTAAAATGATCTATGCTGGAGAATTTGCGACCGAGAGTGAAAGGCGTGCCGCCAATATTCTGGCTACCTTACCTGATGAATGGATTGTTATTTGTAATAAAACCTTGCCTATCCATGGACGCACTTCTGAAATTGATTTTATTGTTATTGGGTTTCATTTGGTTTTTATACTTGATGAGAAATCATGGAATGGCACAATAAGTGGAAGTGACCAGACTTGGGTTTTTGCAGACGGCAGTTCTATAACAAGTCCGCTTAATAAAATAGATTTTGTAGCTCGCCCGCTTGCAGGACATTTAAGGGCAAAAATACCCACTCTCAATCTTTCTTATTTTGTCCATGCAGGAATTCTCCTTACCAATGCTCAGCAATTCCCTCGCGTTAAAGACCCCCGAATGCAAAAACAGGTATTTTTAGGCCAAACGGTGGTTGAGCGACTTATTCAATTAGACCAACAACAATCAACAAAGATTAGTAGCACCCATCGGCTAGCCTTAGAGAAAAGCTTCTATGATCTTGGCGATCGGCCTGCGAATCCAACAATGATTCAGGATTACCAAATTCTTGAATCAAGTGTTGGCCCTGGAGGAATAAAAATTTTTCAAGCCACCTTTCGTCAGCAAAGCCGCTTATTAATGGTCTACGATTTAACTAAAGTCCAAAACCAAGCAGAGTTAACAGCCTTTTTTGATCGCGAATATACTGCTCTGGCAAATCTGAAAGAGACTGGCGTTGTTGCAGAAGTTCATGATCCTATTTTATGGTCTGAGCATTTTCAAGTAATTCCAATAACGCCGCCTAAAGGTAAAACATTGGCGGCGATTGCATTTCCCGAATCGCGAGATGATTTTGCCAAAGAGTTAACACGAGCGAGCATCTGTTTTTCAGCACTCGCTCAGATTCACCAACATCAAGTTATTCACCGCGCAATTAACCCTTCCGCAATTACTATTCAGGAACTTCGTAGTCAACCCCAACCAAGAGCAGTTTTTTCAAACTTTTTTGCTGCACGAATTGACGATCAATCAATTGCTTATCAATTAGATCAAATTGATTTAACCGATGCTTATGCTCATCCAACATTGAAATTGAGTTATGCTTATGCGACCCAAGCAACTGATCGCTATAGCTTAGCACTCGTATTTCTTGAACGACTGAGTGCTTGTTCAATTAATGATTTACGTAATTACGCTACTGAAGTCAATCAAAAGCCAATAAATATACCTAATCTTTATCATCGCTGGAGTAGCGTAGAGCTAGCAATTATCGAAGAATTAACTCAGATTTTTGAATCATTACTTAATGGCGATCTAACAAATACTCGTGATTCTCAAGGAATTAGTAAAATATTTAGTGATTTAGCTGATAGAACTCTGCTTAGCGATGAGCAATCGCTAATGAAGCTTGATAACCGATATCAAGTAGAGCGATTGTTGGGACGAGGCGCAACTGCTCAAACCTTTCTTGTAAAGGATTTAGAATTTCCTACGACGGGATTAATTGCTGCAAAACAATTTTTTAATGCAGCTGATGTTTGGCAAGCTGTTCAAAATGAGTTTAATGCATTAAAGCAAGTGACCTCACGCTATTTGCCTAAAGTCTTTGATATTTTTCCTGCCACCAAGCAAATCCACCTCAAAATGGAATATATTCCTGGTCAAAACCTAGAGGAACTCCAAACCGAATTTCCGTGGGATTTAGATGCTTGGTGGAAGCTTGCAGATCATATGTTGAGTGCTCTAGAAGAGTTAGAGGATCAGCGACTTCTCCATCGGGATATTAAACTAGCAAATATTATTCTTGATACTGAGCGTAGTCGATTTGTCTTGATCGATTTCGGATTTGCGCTTTCCAATTCTGAAGCTGCTGGTTTTGCAGGAACACCGCTCTACTGGCCGCCAGAGATTCTAACGAGTAATACTATACCGAAATCGATTGATCGCTATGCGTTAGCAATTATCCTTTTTCGGGTATTAACAGGGAAAAATTCTTTTATTGATAGTAAAAAACAGGATATTGAAAAGATTATTTATACCAATCAGCGGCAACAGAATATTATTGATGTTTTGGCTAAAGCACTTAGTTATAATCCTGATGAACGTCCTCAAAGTGCTCGAATATTTCGTGAACAAGTAACTAATGCCTTACGCGTATTTGATACTACACCTGAAACGAGAAATGATCTCGTTCCCCAGATTAATCCTTGGGTTAGTGATATTCGTTCCCTCATACGGACAAGTGTTGGTGGAAATGCTAATAATCGTGGACTTGATTCAGATTTTGTGCTTAAAACCTATGTACCTACAAATCTTGATGAAAAGTTGTTACCAGATATTTTGAATCAAAAACCAAAAATTGTTTTTCTTTCTGGAAACCCTGGTGATGGTAAAACTGCATTTTTAGAGCAAGTTAAGCGAGAATTATCTCGGCTGCAGGCACAAAAGATCTATGATGATCCAAGTGGTTGGGAATATCAACTCAATGGACATCATTTCCGTAGTTGCTACGATGCCTCTGAGTCACATGGAGATTTGAGTGCGGATCAACAGCTGATGCAGAAATTAAGTGGTTTAGAAGGTAGATCATTTCAAACCAATCAGCTCACAGTGCTTGTTGCAATTAATGATGGGAGACTCGTTGATTTTCTTGATCGGCATGGCCAAACATTCTCGGCGATTAAGCAAGCCGTTGATTATGCTTATAAGCATTCATTACAGGTTGATCAAGCTGTTTGGGTTATTGATCTTAAGCGACGGGCGTTTATTAATCTTGACTCTGAAGCTATCAGTATTGCAAGAGAAGTTCTCGATAAATTAATTAACATCGAAGACTGGCAAATATGCAATCAATGTAGTGCTCAATTACGTTGCCCAATTAAAATTAATGCCCAATCTCTACGACATAAACGCATAGCAGCGCGTTTGGAATATCTACTATTGATAGCCCATTTACGTCGTCAACGTCATATTACAATGCGCGATTTACGCTCAAGTTTCGCATTGTTAATTACTGGTAATAACGTTTGTAGTGATATTCATTCTCTAATGAATTCAGAAGATTCACTTGAAGCATTTCAAAATATTACTTTTTGGCAATCTATTTTTACGACAGATAATGGTACTGATGAATTACTTGGTGATCTTGCTATTCTTGATCCTGCTCGCCAATCGTATCCGCAACTAGATCGATTTTTACACTATCACCAGGTAAGCAATGACTTGGAATTTTATAAGCTTTTTCTTGATGCTCATCAATCTGATCGTACGCATTTTATCGAAGAAAAAGCCTGGATTGGTGCGGTTAAACGAAGATTATATTTTTCAGCAGAAGATTTAAATCGCCCGATAGTGAGTGAGCCAATGGTTACCGTTAATCGGTTTTTACCATATCGTTATGCTGAACAATATATAGCAATCCTTGCAGAGAAGATTAATTGCTCCGATTTCCTAGAAATAATCGCTCGTGGATTTTTACGTTCGGATGGATTGCCTCTATTTGCTACATCTCAGAAATTGAGTTTACGTATTTCTTTTTCTGAACAACAACAACTTGCTGTAGTGAAGCAATTTCCGATTGATCAGTTTGTTCTCGAAGTTTCTCAATCAGTTAATCAAACGACGATTGAGTCTATTCCTGAAATATTAATCTTTAAACATCGACAAGGATATCCTCGTTTAGAGATAACCTTAGAGCTGTTTGAATTATTATTACGCTTGGCTGATGGGGCTGATCCTTATTCTGATGAATATAAGCCCTTGTTGGAAGAGCTTGCACCATTCAAAAGCGCCTTGCTCTTACGTGAAACCAATGAGCTAGTATTAATTGAAATGAATCAGCGGATTCATACAATTAAACAACAAAATCAAACCTTGATCTTAGAAAATTTGACACAGGGAGGTAATGTATGAAAGTTAAAATTCCAAAAGACTTGGTTGGAGTTAGTTTTTCAAAAGTCATGACAATTGAACTTAATGACTTTAATACAGACATATTTTTGCCTTCATTATTCTTTAAAATTATGAGTGGTGGGAAATCAAGATCGAAAGTTAAAAATAAAGAGGAAATAATATTTTATATTAATGAATTTTCTAATAAAATTGAAACAAAAACATACGAAAAAAGAGAGAAGAATATCATATTGGAGAAATTAGTTAGAACATCATTAATTGCGACAAGTAAGGTTGGTCGTAATAAACGTGGGGAGCAGATTATGGCGATATTACCATATTCATTATTATGTTATAAACCAGGTTTCCCTATTGAAAGTAGGAGACAAAGAGGTGTTGATTCTTTTATATATCAGATTCTTTGTAAAGAAATTCAACTTGGACATGATTATATTAAAAAACAAATAATAGAAATATTTGGAAAAGGAATTATATTTGGTAATGTACCAGGAACAACTAATGCTGCTTATGATGGTAAAACAGATTTAGATACATTGACTACTTTGTCGATGGTTTTTGCTGATGGATTTGAAGCAACAGGTTTTGGGCGAGAAAACGATAAAAATGAATATAGTCCATGTGTTGGACTAACTAATATTGTCGCCAAAGATATCTGGATGTTTTTACATACGTACGCTGAACGAATGCCGAATCAAGCATTAACCTATTATTTTCAAGCACTGGTAAGTTTTGAGATGTATCTTTATTCGCTTCGCTTAGCCTATGCAATTAATCAACTTGTGTATGATCCATCGATATTACCATCGGCAATGAATGATCCTATTATTGAACAAAAACCTTTAATTTACGTGGATTTTATTGGTAAGCAAAATCATTTGAGTCATCGAATGTCTAGTGAATGTGTTCGTAGAGATGTTGAGATTTTTCAACATTTCTTTCGATCTATGGTCGAACTTCGCTGGTTAGATAAACAAATCGGAATATTAAAGAAATCTGCTAGTGGAAAAATACGGATTAATCAAATCCTTCATGATAACCCTCAAGGCGCTATCTATTTACAGCGTATTTTATTGATGCGCGATGATCCTGAATTGAAGTTCCACTTGGATGCAGCGGCGCGCCATGCCATTGGAACCATTCGTGAGGCAACTATACCTTTAGCTGAAGAAGATGATACAGAAGATAGTGATTTGTTTGAGGAAATAATTGAATCAGGAAAAACAGATATTCAACAATTGGTTTTACTTTTAGAAGAGGGCCAAAGACAAAATGTATTAAGCAACTATATGGGCTGGATTGTAGGAGCAGGCGGAATGAATAAAACCTATGGATTGCTTAGTGGTATTCAACGTCAACGACGTACTTGGCATTATGCGCCAAGTAATGACCTTTTATCATTATTGGTCCAATTGGCAACAATGCATGCAATGCCGATCGAAGATCGAGGTCAAAATAAACTACCACCATCTATACGACTTCAAGAATTTTTGAAATTCCTTGAACAGCGCTATGGGATTATTATTGATCGTCCTCCTCTAGAAATGCATGGTGTTGAATATCACGCTGCTGCACGTGAGAATTTACAGGCTATGCTCAAGCGATTGCGTCAAATGGGAATCTTTACTGACCTCTCTGACGATTTTACAGTTCAACGCTTATATTCGCCATATTCAAATAATGTTGATAAGGAGTAATCAAATGAATGATTTTGCTTTAAAACTTGTTGCAAAAATACTTATTGAACGACTTGAGTATACAGATATTGGTCATTGTATTAGAATTGATAATTTTAGTCATGATATATCTTTTGATCTATATAATATTATGTGCGAAAATTGTAGAGAAAGAGATATTGATTTATATATCTTATCATCAAATAAATCGTATACTGATCCAAAATATATTACTACAGATCGGGCGATAGAATTAAGGAATCGTAAAAAGAGTAAATTATGTTTATTCATTCCTGTTGATATGATTGATGCCGCATTTAGCTCTCTGGCAAATTCATTTGAGCCTATTGATGGTGGCTGGATTCAAAAAAAGGTAATTGAAAATATATATAATAAACTTTCAAATGAAGCAAAATCAATTATTCGTAATATTGAAAGAGTATTTAAATCACCTCTTTATCTTTCTGTTGACCGAAAGTTATTATTTTACTCTAATATATATCAACGTGACCAAAAGCAAGAGCTAGATTTAATAGGGTTTGATTTATGGCAAGTTGGATTAATTGCCGATCATGGAGCTGATTGGCATAATCGATTAAAGCGAAATCGTAATGCTACAATTCGTTTATCAATACCCACTAAGATTCAAGCAACGACAATTGAAAGAGTCGATTCATTAGGTATTGATAAAGAAATGAGGAAGATATTAATCCAATTTTTGCAAAACAAATCAGTTAATGATGTGTTTAATTGGTCAAAAGAATTGAGCTACTCTCAGAATTATTTTTGTACTTTTGATAAATGGATTTTTCCTCAAGAAGATAGTAGTGACTTGAAAAGTATATCTATAGTACCTTTTGTAAATAAACAAGGAGAAGTTGAGAAATATTGTAACCTATTACAACCAGATGGTGCTGATGGGATATTACTGGCAGCTTATGGACCAAAAGAATCGATTACTGTTCGTTGGAAATGCGAACCCCCTAAACCATCGTATTTGCATAGATGGCGAGTTGAATTAACTCCAGTCGAAGGCTATGGTCTTAGTGAAGATAGTGAATTTGATCTACCAATTCGAGAGATCAGTCCTAGTCACAAAACGCTAAAGTTAAATCTTGATCTTGAACTTGATCCTGATAACTTGCCAGACTATCCTTTATATGTACGGGTAACACCACTCGATAAAGCTGGTAACCCATTACGCAGCCAAGATGAGCATGCTGAAGAATTAAGTGCGGTTAGTCAAGAGTTTTATCTGTCAAATGAGCCTAGTTTAGCGAAAGCGGTTAAAGTTACTACTTCTCGGCGCATGACTCCCACAATTGCTTTTGGCCGCATTGAGACGCTTTTAGATATTAAGGCGAATGAAACGATTCAAGAACGCGAGGCACAATATAATGAAACATTGACGCATTTTAGCCTTCGATTAACTGAGCGCCGCTTAATCCATCTTGCACTTAGTCCTCTCTTAGTTGAACTTGAGCGTACTATTATCAATAACCCTCAGCAGCAAAATCGCTACTTTGTAAAAACTGATTATGTGCGACAGATTAACTTTGCAGAATTATCGCCTATTGATTGTGGTATTCCAAAACAGATAACTGATATTTATAACCGTTGGCTAAGTAGTCGTAAAAGCTTTTTTGAGGCGATTAAACGCCAAGATACTCGTGCAAATAGCATTACTATTTCTTGGGTTGACCTTGCAGAAACTGCGCGGCGTTATGCAGATGCCTATCAACAATTATTACATGAGTTAATTGATCTTCAGGTTGATAATTCAATTCTACAGGGGATTCTAAATATAGATACGCTTATGCTGCAAGTACAAGGCCATAATGGAATAGAAGAATCAATTATCGTGCTGCCTATTCATCCAATCCGTGCAGCATGGCTGGCAAATTATAATCAATTACTGAGTTATTGGGAAATGACCTTGCAGCAAGTTCCAATCAAAAAACGTAAGCAAATGATTGACTTAGAATTAACGCGTAGCTTGAATCTAACGAATGTTCCACCATTTTGGTCACACCCGAACCAAACAGTACCATTAATTAATGTTGGAAATCTAGGGTTTTATTATGGAGTATATGCTGTGACTCCATTTTACGATGGTGAGCGCCGTTTAAACGATATTAATCAATTAATTGGACTTGAAAATCAATCAATTAATTCAACAGATGATGTATTAACTAGGCATCTAAGCCGCTATATTAATACTTTCCAAAATATTCATCCATATATTGATACGTTAAGTGTGGCTTTAGTAAATACGCATAATAGCCCATGGATTACGCAGTCATTCCAGCATTTAGTTTTGCCCATCACTGATGATGAAGAATCAGTTACTGCAATTCCAGCCTTTGATCTTACAGCCTATGTTCGTGATCCTTCGAGTGTTGCCTCTATTCATGGGATTAATGAGTTGCGTTCAGCAGTGCAAGAATCACATTTACGCCGTGATCATGATCATTTACGGCCAGCAATTGCTAGCCGTATTACTGCAATTGATACGATCATTAACGATCAAGGCGATGAAACACACTTAGCAATTCTTGGTGATTTAACTGAAATTGCCTGGGAGTGTCAAGAAGCACAATTATTGGTGGCTGGAATGCATAGCGTATCAGTCTTTGGCTTAGTTATGCGCTTTTTATCACTATTTACCCCACAGGATGGTCAGCTAAAATGGAATGAATTTATTGTGATTCCTGATACTATTGCAGGAGAGCATCCAGCTGGCCCACGTTATAGTAAAACCCTTTTGGATGGATATCGTGCAATGCTCCAAGTGCAAGGTGTTATCCTAAAACAGGATCCTAATGCCTATCCAGTATTAACCTATACTCTGAATTCAACTCAACAACAACTTATTAAGCGGGTTCATGAACTTTCGCATTGGGTTATTACGGCTGATCGCTTTTTTGCACTCGATTATTATGATTCACCCAATCATCCTGTACTCGAAGAACAATCAAAAACTTATTTAATTGAATATGCACCGGAGTTTGTTGATGGAATTGATCGTCGAATGTTTATCACAACGCGCTGGCGCGATGAGATTGAGGTAATTCTTGCAAATGCTATGCAAGAACTTGGATTTGCTCAAGTAGATCGTAGTGTTGGTCAACTGCTTAATATTTTGAAAAATATCTCTGGACAACTATCATTGCATTTAACCAAATCGGATATAAGTGCTTCCTCAGCGGTGGGCTTAGGTGTTGTTGTCGCTTATATGAAACAACGAAACTGGCTAGATAATGCAGTCTTAATTCCTGTAGATAACGCTTCCCATTTAGTACGCAGGACTACTGGCGACGTAATTCAGAAGGGAGAACGGCGTTGTGATATGCTATTGGTTGCTATGAAACGTAATATTATTGAAATTACCTTCATAGAAGTTAAATGGCGACGTGGCACAACTTCATTCGATAGCTTGGCTCAAGATATGGATTTACAAATGCGGATAACTGCTGATACGATTAAATCACGCTATTTTGCAAGTGAAAACGATGATAACGACGATCAACGTGTTGATAATATTCTACAGCGGGCGTATTTTGCTAATATTATACGATTTTATGCTGAGCGTGCCTATAGATATGAATTGATAAATAACGAAGTATATATTAATTTTATGGAACATTTGCGGAATATTGAGCGAGGAAATTATGAATTTAGGCCGAGATTTAGAGGATTCATTGTTACACTAGAACCACAACGAATAAATCCTATTATAATGAATGATACTGAAATTCAAATAATATCAGCTGCTGATATTTCTCTCTATGAAGAACAGAAGAAAAATGATACTTTTAGTTCACGTTTGTTAATAGATGACCATTTAACTAGTGTAGATGTAGTTATTTCTCCAATTGATCTTGATACTAAATCTATACCAGAAGAATTAAAAAAAATGGAATTAGATAATCAGGACCTTCTAGATCCATTACTTACTGTAGATGAAAAATTACTACCTGTCGTTATACAAACACACAGCCAGAGCCACAACGAACCATCTGAAATAAGAGCAGACCCGATTAATCAAGAAATTAATATTGTGTTGGGGGAAACAGTTAAAAATCAAGTTATATGGAAACCCAGTGTTCGTGGTACACCGCATTTATTTATTATTGGAATTCCCGGTCAAGGAAAATCGGTTACGACAAATCATATCTTGCTCGAACTATCCCATCAAAATATTCCAGCATTAGTATTAGATTTTCATGGGCAATTTGGTGATCCTCAAGGTTCGTTTATTCGTCAATCGAGTACCCATTGTGTTGATGCTGCCGATGGTTTACCATTTTCGCCATTTGAAGTTTCCATGACCAATGGGAAGAGTGATTGGAAACATAATAGTGCAGCAATTGCAGATATTTTTGCCTATGTTGTTGGTTTAGGTGGAATGCAGAAAGATTTGCTATTAAACGCGATTCAAGATGCTTATAAAGCCCATGGATATACTGCCGATACAAAGGATTTACAAACTATACCAACAATTGATGAAGTTCTGAAATATATTGAAATACGTGAGCAAAAACAAAAAATTCGGAATGTTGCTGCCCGTTGTCGTGCTATCTTAGAAATGGACTTATTCAGTTCTGAAGCACAATCAACAAGTTTATTGGAACAAATTCGTAAAGGCTTAGTCATTGACTTACATAATTTGATGTCAGAAGAGCATCAAATTGTAGTTGGAGCATTTGTTTTACGTAAATTATATCGTGATATGTTTAACTGGGGGATGGCTAATACGATCCGGTTAGTTGTTGTTCTCGATGAAGCACATCGCTTGGCTAAAGATATTACACTGCCTAAACTTATGAAAGAAGGTCGAAAGTATGGTATTGCAGTTGTAGTGGCAAGCCAAGGCTTAAACGATTTTCATCAAGATGTCATTGGAAATGCTGGAACAAAAATCGTCTTTCGTACTAATTTTCCCGAATCTAAAAAATTAGCTCCCTATATTCAACCAAGAAATGTGCAAGAAGTTGCCGAACAAATTGAGAAGCTTTCAGTAGGTACTGCTTTAGTTCAAACTCCCGAAATGTCTAAAGGAGTTATTGTGTATATGAAATCATCAGAATAAATTGCCCAACCACTCGCGTTGTTGCACCAAAATAGGGCTGGCAGAACGTGGGCAAGCTAGCGCAGCGGCGTAGCCAGCAGGCGCAGCGAGTGGCTGCACATGCCATTGATCAACCGTATTTTCGCGATTCCACTCAAGGGCTTGGTCTATTTGCGGCGCGATCGAAACCGCAAAACTGGAGAGTGGTAGCGATAAACCCATGCCATGAGCTTTGATATAGGCCTCTTTGCGCGTCCAACAGCGAAAAAATGCCGCAGTCTGATCAGCTGTATTCAGCACCGCTTGGCGCTCGCTGGGCGCAAAATAATGCTGCGCAATGCTCGCCAAGTCGTCGAGTTGGCGTTCTTGCTCAATATCCACGCCAATGGTGTTGAATTGGCTCAGCCCAAGCAAGCCGTAGTTGCCAGCATGCGAGAGATTGAAGCTCAATTCAACATCGGCCAGCAAGGGCTTGCCATAGCTATTTTGGCTAAATACAAGCTTGGTTGGATCGCGGTCAAGATATTCGGCCAAAACCAGCCGCATGGCTCCTCGGCAAATCGTGTAGCGCGTTTGATCGCGCTCGAAGTGAAAGCGTAATGCCCGCGCTTGCTCTTCAGGGTTGAGCACAGCCCAAAAGCGGCTCCGTTGAGGTCGCAGCCGCGTTAAGTCGATCAGCCAAATATCGATGGTGTTAGGGTTTAAGAGCATAGAAAGCTTTTTTTAACCACGAAGGACACGAAGAGCACGAAGGTAAAATTGGCTCTAGGCTATAGGCTTTTGGCTATAGATTTTAAGTTTTCCCAAAATCTCCGCTAGCCTACAGCCCATAGCCTCATTTTCATCCCTCATCCTTCATAATTCATCCTTTGATGGTTGCGGCGATTATACCATCTGCTTGGGCTTGGATGGTGTCGCGGTCGCTGGCAATTTCAGCATCGGGAATGGCATCGGGCAGCGCATCTTCCATATAGCGCAATGGTCGATAGTTGAAGCCAATCACGGCCCAGATTGCCGCACCCAACCCAACCACCACCATCAACAAGCCAATGCCACGGTCGGGGCCAACGCCGAAAAGCCAGCCCAAACTATCGCTAAGTGCGCCATTTGGCTCAAGCAACGGGCCAAACAGCGTATCGGCCAACGGGCCAGCCAGCCAATAGCCAAGCGGAATGCTGAGCATCGCCAGCATTTGGTTGGTTGCTTGTACCCGCCCTTGTAGCTCCAAGCCGACTTTGGTCTGGATGAGCACTTGCCAGTGGGCATTGACCAACGAAATTGTGAACCACATACCAAACATCGCCAACGCCACCAGCCATGTCGAGGGGCGCAAGCCTGCCAAGGCAATGAAAAAACCTTCGAGAATAACGAAGCCAACCATGCCCTCGGCGCGGCGTTGCAAACCACCCCACAAGCTCATAAACAGGCCGCCGAGGAAGCCGCCCAAAGCACAGGCTGCGCTAACAATCCCCAATTCGGCAGGCCCACCAAACGAGAGCACCAACGGACTCATACTGATGCTGGCGATGCCAAACCAGATGTTGCCCAAGGCAAAAAATAGCACCATCGCCACGAGGCTTGGCCGCTTGATAATGTATTCCCAGCCACGCACAATTTCGCGCAACAATGGCTCCTCACGCTTGTGATAGAGTGTGTTGGGGAAGCGAACCAAGAACAAGACTCCAATGCCCAAGGTAAACGAGATGAAATCGAGCAAAAAGACTCCGCCCAAGCCAAAGAAGGCCACCATCCCACCAGCAATAAAGGGTGCAATCAAGCCGCCCGTCGCCGAGCCAAGCTGAATCACGCCGTTGGCATGACCAAGGTATTGTTTTGGTACAAGCTGCGTCATGGCTGCTGCATAGGCTGGGCGCTGGAAGGTTCCAGCAATTGAACTAACTGCTGCCGTCAGGTAAATATGCCAAACCTCAAGTTTATTGGCCCACAGCAACATGGCCACGACAATTGTCGAAAGCCCAGCAATCGTATCGGCAATAATCATAATCCAACGCCGATCCCAGCGGTCGGCGATTGCTCCGGCCAAGGGCGAAACCAACAAGCTTGGTAGCATCGAGGCGATCGCGGTAAAGGCAAAATCGCTGACCGTGCCAGTGCGCTGATAGATCCAAATGCCCAAGGCAAAACTCGATAAACTTGAGCCAAGCATCGAAACGAGCTGCCCCAACGCCACCATAAAGAAGATCCGTAGGCTGGGCATGCTGACTTTGCTTAGTTTAGCTTTAGCTGGCGTGGCTTGAATTGGCGCTGGTTGTTGCCATTGCTCAGTTTGTTGCTCGATGATTTGACCTAATTCGCTGGCCTGATGTTTGAGAAAATAATGACCAGCGTGAGGAATTACATGCAGCGTTACGTTGCTGCTGAAATATTCCCATTCGCGATAGCGCTCTTGATAATATTCGGTCGCCCGATCCATCTCGCCGATGATGCAAGCGATCGGGGCTTTGAGTTGCTGCTGTTTTTGGGCAAAGGCGTGGGTAAAATAGCGCTCAACTTCCCGCGCATCGTGGCGCAAACTGCGCATTACAAAGCTTTGCTCGGCTGGATCGACAATTTCGGTGAAGCCACCCAAGGCGCGTAGAAAATCGCGATACGTTCGATCTGACATCCAACGATCGGCGGGCATGAGTTTGTTGAGCAATTCAAAGAAGCGCCCAGGCACGCGTGCCGCCGGAAAATTGCCGCCCAATACAATCCCTTGCACGTCGCGGCCTGCTTGCTCCAACAAACGGCCAATTTCGACGGTCATGGCGCTGCCAACGCAATGGCCATACAGCACAATTGGGCCTTGGGTTGTGGCTTGAATTTCGTTAGCAAGCTGGCTAGCAACGACTTCTAAGCTTTGCAATGGCTCGTCGGGGCGGCTGAAATCGTGGCCTGGCAGTTCGGCGGCCAGCAACCGAAAACCTTTGGGCATGGCTTGAGCAAGCGGTTGATAGGTGATCGCGCTGCCGCCACCATAGGGAATCGCCACAATCGTAGTGTGTTGCTTGGCTTGGGCTTTGGTCAATTCATAGAGCATGCCGCTCTGAGCGCTGTTTTCGCCCGCAAGCTGGGCAGCTAATTCGCGTACCGTCGGATATTTGAACAAGCTCATAACGCTGACATGGCTGCCAATTTTGCGCACAACTCGAATCGCTTTAAACGATTCGCCACCTAAATCGAAGAAATTATCGTCGATGCCAACCTGATCAAGCCCCAAAACTTCGGCCCAAATGCCAGCTAATTCGTGTTCGAGCGGGCTTTGGGGTGCAACGTAGCTATCGAGATTGCGCTCGCTGCTGGGGGCGGGCAAGGCTCGGCGTTCGATCTTGCCATTCGGATTGAGCGGCAATCCTTCTAATTCGACAAAGGCGGTTGGCACCATGTAATCGGGCAAACTGTTGCGTAGCGCTTCGCGAATATTGCCAATATTCAGGCTTTGGCCTGCTTCTGGCACGAGATAAGCGACTAAGCGCTTATCGCCGGGTGTGTCCTCGCGCAAGATCACAACGCTATTGGCAACATGGCTTTGGGCTTGCAACGCGGTTTCAATCTCGCTTAGCTCAACCCGATAGCCACGAATTTTAACTTGCAGATCGATTCGACCCAAAAATTCTATCGCGCCATCAGGTTGGTAGCGCACCAAATCTCCGCTACGATAGAGCCGCGCACCTGCTTCGGCACTAAATGGATCGGGCACAAAACGCTCGGCGGTGAGATCGGGCCGCCCGATGTAGCCGCGACCAACCCCAGCGCCGCCAACGTAGAGTTCGCCTGGCACACCTTGCGGCGTTGGCTGCATTTGGCGATCGAGCACATAAATTTGCACATTGCCTAATGGCCGCCCAAGTGGCACGCTGCTGCTTGGGTAGCGCGGTTGGCTAGGAATTGGGTAGGTCAGCATCGAAACGGTGGTTTCGGTTGGCCCATAGTGGTTTTGCAACTGCACGCTGGGCTGAAGTTGGCGAATATTTGCCAGTTGTTCCCACAAACTGGCCTCGCCCGCCAAAATGAGTCGCTGCTTGGGAATCACATCGGCCAAGTTGCTCAAGCCGCGCAGCGCCTCGAAATGGCTGGGCACAAGTTTCATCACATCGATACGATGCTGGCGAAAGTAGGCTGCAAAGGCTTCGGGATCGGTGGCGCGTTCGTAGGCCACAATGTGTAATTCGCCGCCGCTGCACAAGGCTCCATAGACGTTGGTTGTGCCAAGATCGGCGGCAAAGGTCGAAACCAGCGCATAACTCCAGCCATCTTCAGCGGCGATGCGTTGCAACAAGCCTTGAATATAATTGACATAATTGCGGTGTTCGATCGCCACGCCTTTGGGGCGGCCCGTCGAGCCAGAGGTAAACAGCACATACATCAAACTACGTGGATCGATTGGCAAATTCAGGTTTTGGCTTGGTGCTTGGGCAATTGTCGGCCAAGCCTCGTCAAGGCAAAGCACCTCACGATCGAGTGCTGGCAATTCGGCAGCTAGCTCGGCGTGGGTAATTAGCAAGCTCACCGCGCCATCCTCAAGCATTGCGCTGATACGATCTTGGGGGTAAATTGGGTCGATTGGCACATAGGCTGCACCTGCTTTGAGAATCCCCAACGCTCCCACCAACAAATCCAGCGAGCGGTCGATAAACAAGCCAACTCGCATATCGCAGCCGATGCCGCGTTGGTGCAAGCTATGCGCTAGTTGGTTGGCGCGTTGATTGAGTTCGGCGTAGCTCAAGGTTTGGCCTTCAAAATGCAGGGCTGTGCGCTCTGGCACACGCGCTGCTTGGGCTTCAAACAAGCTTACAATCGAATCAACCGCAGGATAATTGGCGCTGGTGGCGTTCCACGTTTGCAGCAATTGTTGGCGCTCGCTGCTACTCAGCAAGGGCAAATCATCGATGCTCACATCAGGATGGCTGACTGCGTATTCCAATAAGCTATGGAAATGGCTGGCCATGCGTTCGATCGTGCTGCGCTCAAACAGATCGGTGTTGTATTCGAAGCTGGCGCGATTGGCCGCCAGATTTAAATTAATGTCGAATTTGGCGCTGCCAGTTTCGATTGCCCCGCCAAATTGCAAGCCAAAATCACCAGAATCGACAGTTTGAATGCTGGTGGTTTGATGCACAAACAGGGCTTGAAATAATGGATTATGGCTCAAACTGCGTTCAACTTTGAGCACATCAATCAAATGTTCGAGCGGCATATCTTGGTGCTCGAAGGCCGCCAACGAGGTTTGGCGCACTTGGGCGATTAGGCTGCGAAAACTCGGCGAACCTGCCAAATTGACCCGAATTGGCAACGTATTGACGAAAAATCCAATTAAGTTTTCGATTTCGCGGCGGGTGCGGTTGGCAATCGGCGTACCAATAATCAGATCGCTTTGGCCAGAATAGCGATAAAGCAAAACTTGAAAAGCCGCCATAAATAGCATAAACGGCGTGGCCCGTTCTTGGCGGCTCAAGCGCTCAACGGCCTCAACCAAGCTCCAAGGCAAATGATATTCGAGGGTTGCGCCAAGATCGCGTTTGACCGCTGGTCGCGGATGGTCGGTTGGCAAATTGAGCAACGGCAATGTGCCATGTAATTGTTGCTGCCAAAAATTCAAATGTTGATTGTACACTTCTTCGAGCACATAGCGCTTGTGCCAAACCGCAAAATCGGCATATTGAATTGGCAGCGCTGGTAGCTCAAGCTGCTCGCCGCGTAGCCCTGCTTCATACAGCTGGCCAAGCTCGCGCAACAACACCCCAATCGACCAACCATCGCAAGCAATATGGTGAATCGTTAGCACCAATTCGGCATGATCATCAGCCGTTTGCAGCAACAAGCCGCGCAGCATTAAATCTTTAGTTAGATCAAACGGCACTTGACTGTGGCGCTCGATATGCTGCTGGCGTTGGCTTGATTGCTGTTCGCTGCTCAAATTTCGTAAATCAACAAGCTCCAAATCGAGGCTGCGGAATGGCTGAATAACTTGCACTGGCTCGTCGTCGAACACTTCGATTGTGCTACGCAACACTTCATGGCGCTGAATAATTTTATCAAGACATGTCTGCAATACAGAAACATTAATTTCACCCACAATGCTGAACGTGGCGGGGATGTGGTAGGCGGCACTTTCTGGCTGCCACTGGCTTAAAAACCACAAGCGTTGTTGGGCAAACGACAGTTCAAAGGCTGGGCGTTCGCCGACGCGAGCCAGCGCGGGAATGCTTGGCACTGGCTTGGCTGCTTGGCGTTGGCGCAATCGTTGGGCCAACAAGGCGCGGCGTTCGGGCGAAAGATCTTCGAGTTGGCGTGCGACTTCGGTCATACTTGCTCACCTCGGCGTTGTTTTAGGCGTTGAGCGAGCAGCGCTCGTTGTTCAGCAGGCATGGCTGCCAACTGCGCTGCTCGTTGCACATTGCGGTCGGGAGTTAAGCTTGGCACAACGCTAGTTTGGCGTGGTTGTAAATTGAAAAAATAGCGTTCGAAATGTTCGATCCCAATGTTGTTGAGAAAATCGAAGGCCGCTGCTTGCGAGCGCCGCGCCAAATCGTTGTAATGCTCGCGATCATTCAGCAAACGGCGCAAGGTTTGCTCCCAAGGCGTAACATCTTGCGGCGGCACAACTGGAATCGCCGTATACACTTTGGCCGAAATGCTGCTATATTCGCGAATTTGATTGACTGGTAGCAGATATTCCACGCCTAATTTTGCTTCGGGCAAGCCGCCAACATCGCTGGCCAGCACCGGAATGCCGCGTAACATCGCGTCGACGACGACTTGACCAAACGATTCGCCCCACAGCGATGGTACTAGCAGCACTTTGACATGCTTGAGCACCTCGTTCATATCTGGCGAGGGTTGAATGAATTGCACATTGGGCAGTGCTTCGAGAATCGCTCGATCTTTGCCGGTGGTTGACCAGGTTGGCACGGCGGCAAACTGGGTTTCGGGCATGCGCTGGGCCAATTCAATAAAAATCGGACTGCCCTTGAGCATCGATGGATTGATCATCGTGACTGCGCCGTGATCGAAGTTGGCCAAAAATGGAAACGGCCCTGCGCCATACGATGGAAAGCGCAGCACGGTCGAATCGAGATTGCCCCATTCTTTGGCGTAGCGTTGCAAATATTCGCTGACGCAGATCAAATCGGCCATTTGTTGCAAGGTACGGGTTTTGGTTGGGTCGTCAACGAAGCATTCGGGGCCGAACGGCAGCGTCGCTTGGCTATGCGAGAGAAAGACTGCCTTGCCTGGATTGGCTTCGTGAGCGACTTCGACCCACAAAAACGAGCGATCCTCGGTGACAATCGTCCAATCGATGTTAAATTCGTTGGTGACGCGGTGAATCAATTTGGTGAAGAAGCTCAGCGAGCCGCCCGAGGCATAGACATCAACCCCATTCATCCGATAATGTACCAGATCGGGATTGCTGGCATCGACAACCTGAATTTGGTGTTGCTCAAGCTGCTTTAATAATTTTTCTTTGCCGTTTTTTTCGCGATTTTCTTCCAGCGGATAGAGCACGATGCAGGTGTGGCCGCGCTCCACGAGGCCTTCCATCAAAAAGCGGTTGGCTTTGTGCGCCCCGCCTGAGACGAACAAATAATCGAGTGGCTGAATGAGCAAAAAGTTCATGCAGTGATCGCTCCTTCATCTGCCAATAAAGCTTGGATTTCCTCATCGGAGAGGCCATCGAGTTCGTTGAGCAAGGCTGCCAGTTCAGCATCGTCGGCATTAGCAATTTGATATTGCTCGATCAGTTGCGCCGTAGCGGCGATGGTTGGCTCGACTCCCAGCAGAACCGAAAGCGGAATTTCGACCGCAAACGTGCTGCGAATCGCAGAAACAATTTGGGTTGCCAGCAGCGAGTGGCCGCCAGCATCAAAGAAATCATCAAGCACGCCAATATTCGGCGTATCCAAAATAGCTTCCCAAATTGTGGCAATTTGCTGTTCCAGCGGCGTGCGCGGGGCAACATAGTTCTCGCTGACGGTCAGTAGGGCAAAATCTGGCTCTGGCAAGGCCGCAACATCGAGCTTACCGTTGGGCGTGCGCGGCAATTCCTTCACCACGGTGTACGAGAGCGGTACCATATACTTGGGCAGCATGCTTTCCAGATAGCGATACATATCGCGATAGTAGGGCATAACTTCGCCGTGCAGCACCAAATAGGCGACCAAGCGCTCGGTATGATTGTGGTCGTGATGCAACGTCACCACAGCGTGGCGTACGTTGGGATATTCCAACAACAACATTTCAATTTCCGCAGGATCGATGCGATAGCCACGATGCTTAATTTGATGATCGATCCGCCCGCGAAACTCAAGGCTGCCATCGCTCAAGCGCCGCACCAAATCGCCAGTGCGATAGACGCGACTGCCAGCCTGTTCGCTCCATGGATTGGGCAAAAAGCGCTCGGCAGTTTGATCGCCAAGGCCGAGATAGCCGTGCGCCAGCCCAACCCCGCTAACCAATAATTCGCCAATGGCCTCGCCTTCAACCAAATTCAAATGTTCATCGACGATATAGATTTGGCTGTTGCTGATGGCGTTGCCAATGCTGACCGCCATGCCATAGCGCAAAGGCTGGCTCATGGTGGCGCAAACCGTCACTTCGGTTGGGCCATAAGCATTGATAAAGCGCCGATTTGTGCCCCAACGTGCGACAATTTCCGCCGTGCAAGCCTCGCCTGCTGAAACGATCGTTTGCAAATTGGGCAAATCGCGGGGATCGAGCAAAGCCAAAACTGATGGCGGCAGCGTTGCAACTGTAATCTGATGATCGCGCAGCGTTGTCAGCAGGTCTGGGCCTGGTAAAAGATCGTTCGTTGGGGCTACAAACAAAGTGGCAGCCTGAAAAAAAGCCGTGATCATTTCAGAAATTGAGGCATCGAAGCTGGGCGAGGCAAATTGCAACACCCGCGATTGGCTGCTGATGCCAAAGCGTTCACTTTGGGCAACTGCCAAATTGGCCAAACCACGATGAGAAACCAGCACGCCTTTGGGTTTGCCCGTCGAGCCAGAGGTATAAATGATATAGGCCAGATCATCGGCGGTAAGTTGATGCGCGGGAGCGCTGGTTGGTTGCTGGGCCAGCTCCGCAGTTAATTGATCAAAAATGTGCAATTGGCGATCAGGCAATTGGTTGGCGGTAAGCTGGCTGGCCAACACCAGATTTGCGCCGCTATTGGCCAACATATATTTGAGGCGTTCTTGGGGATAGCTCGGGTCGAGCGGCAAGTAGGCTGCGCCCGCCTTCCAAATCGCAACTGCGGCGATAATGGCCTCGGTTGAACGTTCAAAACAAGCGCCAACCACAGCGCCACGGCCCACTCCTTGGCGGTGTAAATAATGGGCAAGCTGATTGCTACGTTGCTCAAAATCGACGTAACTCAGCTTAAAATTGCTGGTCGCGATGGCAATAGCCTGTGGTGAATGCTGGGCGTGCGTGCTGAGAACATCGGGCACAAAAAGTTGGCCCATGCGGTCGGCGGTGATCGGCGCTAATGTCGCTATTGACATAACACGGCTCCTTCGCATCGTTTCAGATTGTAGTTTTAGCATTGTTGCGATGCCTATGGGCGCAGCGATAGCCTCAGCGCAACCGCCAAAGGCCCCCTAGGCAGGGCATGGGAAATCTGGTTGGGGATTGATTAAATGACACGACTCTTCAAGGCCATACTATACGCCAAAGCCGCTGCGTTTGTCAATTTGTTGGATGAACAAACAATTGAACAATGATGAAAAATCCCTACGATTGTTTGTAGCTTAATCGGCTAAACAAGCGGCCAAAAATACGATTGGATGTTGGGCAATTACCCCTGTGCCAGCCTCAATTTGATGCCGACACGACATACCTGCTGCTAAAACTGGCTGTTGGCTGGTGCGAACTGCTGGAAACAGGCGTTGCTCGCCACAGGCCATGGAGACCTCGTAATGCTCGCGTTCATATCCAAACGAGCCGGCCATGCCACAACAGCCGCTTTCAATTTCTTGCACCGCCAAGTTTGGCACTAGCCGCAACATCGCCAGCAATGGGCTAGTGCTGATCAAAGCTTTTTGATAGCAATGGCCATGCACCAGCACCTTATCGGCGGGCAATTGCTGATTCCAGTTCCAAGCAACGCCTTCAGCAGCCAATTTAACCAGAAATTCTTCAATAAAATAGCTTTGAGCAGCCACAGCCTTGGCCGCATTGGTTGGCACTAAGGCTGGGTATTCGTCGCGAAAGCTGGCGATGCAACTTGGCTCCAAGCCAATAATTGGCACGCCCAACTCAGCAAATGGCGCAAGCAGTTTGATGTTGTGTTCAGCATTAGCTCGCGCTTCCGCCAACATTCCCTTGGAGATCAATGGCCTGCCACAACAGCGTCGTTCGTTGATCAGATAAACACTGTAGCCCGCAGCGCTAAGCAATTTGACCGTTGCTTGGCCAATCTGCGGCTCGTTATAGAGCGTAAAAGTATCATCCCAAAGAATTAATGGGCCACGCGACGCTGCTGATTGTTGTTTGTGTTGCTTGAACCAAGCCCGAAATGAACGCCGTGCTAAGGCTGGCAATTGGCGGCGTTGATCGATGCCCAAGCTGCGATCAAGCAGCCAGCGCGTGATTGGCTGGGCTAGCAACCAATTATTCAAACGCGGAACCAGCATGCCAAGCTGATTGATTTTGGCGATCTGGCCAAACAAACGGCTGCGCAATGGTACGCCATGGGTTGCTTGATACTGCGCCAGCCATTCCGATTTGAGTCGCGCCATATCAACAATCGACGGGCATTCACGTTTACAGGCCTTGCATTCAAGGCATAAATCCATGGCTTCGTGTAATTCAGGGCTGCTCAAACCTTCAGATCCAAGCTGGCCGGTCATTGCCGCCCGCAAGGCATTGGCTCGGCCACGAGTTGAATGGGCCTCGTCGCGCGTCGCCATATACGATGGGCACATCACGCCAGCATCTGCTTTGCGGCAAACGCCTTGGCCATTGCACATTTCGACTAAGCCAGCAAAGCCACCATCAGGCGTGAAATCGAAGAAGGTTACGCTGGGCGCATGCGGCGTTTGGTAGCTTGGGTTGATGCGCAGGATTTCTGGCTGCCATGGCTGAGGTGCGGCCAAAATCTTGCCTGGATTAAAGATGGAATTTGGGTCGAATAGCTGCTTTATTTCGCCAAAGGCTTGGTGTAGTTCCGCGCCATACAATTGTTGATTAAAGGCTGAGCGCGCCAGACCCTCGCCATGTTCGCCTGTGGTCGTGCCGCCAAGGTTAATTGCCAAGCTGGCGACTGCCTGCGAAATATGCGCCATTTGGGCCAGACCAGTTTCAGTTTTCAAATTAATTAATGGATTGATGTGTAAGCAGCCAACCGAAGCATGGGCATAAAAACTGGCTTCGGTGCCAACCTCACGGCAAATCGCCTCAACACCCTGCGCATATTCGGCCAAGCGATCAACTGGCACGGTCGCATCATCGACAAACGCCAGCGGTTTGGCATCGCCGCGTTGGCTCATCAACAAGCCTAAGCCTGCTTTGCGCACGGCCCAAACATTGGCAATTGCGGCGGGCTGGGTTTCGCGCACGACAAGGCCTGTTTCGCCCAGCGCCCGCAAATGGGCTGTTGATGCAGCATCGTTGGCGGCCAATTCGCTGGCATCAGCTCCCGCCCATTCAACAATTAAGACAACGCGTGGCTCGCCCACCACAAAACTGAGGCGTGCACCATACTCAGGGTTTTGGCGGGTCAAATTAATAAAATAACGATCGAATAACTCGACTGCGCTTGGCTGAAAACGCAACATTTCTGGCACTAAGGCCAATGCTCGCTGTAAATCATCAAAATGCCAGAGTGCCAGCCGCGTGACCTTGGGGCGTGGCACGAGGCTAAGTTGAGCGGCAACGGTCAAGCCCAAAGTGCCTTCGCTGCCAACTAAAATTGGCACGGCGCTAAACGGTTGTTGTTGTTGCTGGCGTTGCAGCATGCGTTGCAGATTGTAGCCCGCCACATTGCGCCAAACCTGGGGATAATCGCGCTCAATGGCGTGAGCATAACGCGCAACAATCTGACCAAGTTGGGCTTGAATTTGCTGTTGGCGTGGATTGTTGGCTGGTTGGGTTGACCATGTTGCGATTGAGCTATCATCCAAAATGGTTTCGATCGCGAGGGTATGATCAACGGTCATGCCATAGACAATCGAGTGTGAGCCAGTTGAATTATTGCCGAGCATGCCGCCAATCGTTGCCGACGCACTCGAGGACGGATCGGGGCCGAACATCAGGCCATGCTGCTTGAGAAAATTATTCAACCGATCAAGCGTGCAGCCAGCTTCAACCCAAATCTGGCGACGCTCTGGATCAAACTCACCAATTTGGCCAAACGAATGCGAAAGATCGACAATAATGCCCGCGCCAATTGCTTGGCCAGAGAGACTTGTGCCACCGCCACGCGGCACGATTGGCACCTGAAAGCGTTGGGCAATTTCGACGATAGCCTGCAAATCGGCCCGATCGTGCGGAATAACCACCGCTTTGGGCATCACGGCATATGATGAGGCATCGGTGCTGTAGAGCGCACACGTCAAGCGGTCGGCGTGAACCGTGCCACGAACCGACCGCTGCAGTGCAGCCAAAACCTCAGTTTGAAGTTCTGCTGCTGGATTCATTGATTAATACCCGCGACTTGCATTGACCATGGCGCTGCGTCCGCTCAAAATTTCGAGAAATTGTGCGTGATCCATAGGATGCGAGAACATTGGATAATCTTTGCTAATTGCGCCTTCTTGCTCTTCGGCGCTGGTGGCGGCGACACAATCGGTCAGGGTAATGACGTTATAGCCGCGTTCGTAGCCTGAGCGCATCGTCGATTCGACGCAACAGTTGGTCAAAAAGCCTGCTAAAACCAAATTGCTCAAGCCACGGCTGCGCAGAATAAAATCAAGGTTGGTGCTGGCGAAGGTATCAAGGCCACGCTTGCCTTCGACCACAATATCGGCGCTTTCCGGCGTGAGCACATCAATTAATTCTGCACCCCAACTGCCCTTACGAAAGGCATTATTATCGACCACGCCTTTGAGAATGCCATAGGGTTGGTTGGTAATTTCGCGGTAGCCTTCGGCAAACGAAATTGGCGCGTGAATAATCGTCACGCCTGCTTCACGAGCTTGTTTGACCGTTTCGAGCGTATTGGCCAGCATGTTGGTGGCTTGCATACTTTCGGCAACTGCGCCGTGAAGTGCTCCGCCTTCCGAGGTGAAATCGTTTTGAAATTCGATGAGTACCAACGCGGTTGTTGCTGGATCGATCTGCATACTGTCTCCCTTGTGGCTGAATGATGGAGAACGCTGATCGGGCGGCATTGATGTGAGCTACGTTGCCCAAGCCCTATTATCACAAACAAATCAGCCCAAATCAAGTATGAAGGATGAGGGATGAAATGCAAAAGTCAAAAGGCAAAAGGCAAAATGGGGATCGGGGATCGGGGATCGGG
>NZ_PUBZ01000087.1 GCF_003205875.1 Herpetosiphon llansteffanensis | reverse complement strand
AATTTGGTACGTGTCGAGGTGGTTGTGCCCCACGCTGCTCCATCCCGAACCAGGCCGTGAACGCGACACACACCGAGGCTACTGCAGCACCCGCTGTGGGAACGTAGGGGGATGCGTACCATTCCAAGCAACACCGTGAGTACTCCTCGCGGTGTTGTTGTTTTAGCGTCAATTAATGTTATTTTTGCTAGCAAGCAAAAAAGGAGGCCACGTGGTTGAACCACGTGGCCTCCTGCGTTTAACCGCGCCGTTTGCGGCGGCGAGGCGAACGCCGTTCAGTATTCTCTGATTTAGCTGCCTCGGAAGATGGTTTCTCTGGCGCTGCTCGCTCTGGTTGGGCTTGTTGTTGCGCTTTAGGTTTTGGCGCTTGCTGCTGCCCTTGCTGTTGATTGTTATTGTTGCTACCATTGCCTCGTCGCCGGCGGCGTATTGGTTGTTTTGGCTCGTCGGGGTCGTTGGTTGATGGCTGACGACCACGCGGTGTCAGTTGCTCTGGCACTCCGCCCAGCGATTGTTGACGCACAGTTGCTGGTAATTTTGGCCGCTCAGGCGTTGGTGTGGTATCGCCCTTGCGCTTGAAGGCATGGCGTGGCTTGCGCTCGCTCTGCTCAGGCTGGGCACTTGGTGCTGGATTTGGCTCTGGATTGGGATTTTCTGAACGGTTGAAGCGCTTTTGACGCTCAGCTCGATCAAATCGTGGCCGTGGCTCGTTGGGATTTGCCCGCGGTTCTCGTGGCTCAGCTGAATGTGGGCGTGATTGCTGCACTTGCTTGGGCCGTGGCTTGGGCTTATCGCTTGAGCCGTTTGGCTCATCATCAAAGGAACGTAGTTCGTCTAAGCCCCAATCTTCATTATCCCAATTGTTATTGAGTGATGATTTGAGCGTTTCGCCAACTGGGCGGTTGAATCGCTTTTGGGCAATCGGCGCAGCTTCGCCTTGCTCTAGCCGTTCGCGGGCAATCGCTCCAGCAGCACTGGTGATGGTTTCAAGCTGATCGGCTTTGAAATCTAAGTAGTTGCTCTCAATATCCACCGTTACGGTTTCGCGAATGGTGTTGACCGCAACCACATAGCCAATGCCTTCAGGGGTTTTGACCTGCTCGCCACGGGTTGGCAGCTCAGCCTTAATTTCAAGATATTGCTCTTGTTCATATGATAAACAGCAGAGCAAACGGCCACAAACGCCCGAAATTTTCGAGGGATTGAGTGGCAGATCTTGATCTTTGGCCATTTTGACCGAAACGCGAGCAAAATCGGGCAAGAAGGTGGAGCAGCACAATGGCCGCCCACAGGGGCCTAATCCACCAAGTAATTTGGCTTCATCACGCGCTCCAATTTGGCGTAATTCGATGCGCGCATGAAAAATGCGGGCCAGTTCGCGCACCAAGTGACGAAAATCAACCCGTTGCTGCGAGGTGAAATAGATCGTTAAGCGCGTACCATCAAAATTCCAATCGCTGCGAATCAGCCGCATTGGTAAGCGATGAACGCTAATCCGTTCGGCACAAATGCGCAATACGTCGTCGCGGCGCTCAGCGAGCACACGCATCCGATCGTAATCTTCGGTCGTCGGCTGGCGAATAACTGGTTTGAGTTCGGCAATTAAGTCGGAATCAGGCAGATCTTCGATCGGCGCTGCAACTTTGCCAAGCTCAAGCCCGCGCACGGTTTCAACAACCACCGCATCGCCTAGCTCTAAATGGTGTTGATTCGGGTCAAAATGATAGATTTTGCCCGAATCTTTAAATTTAACTCCAACAACCAAGGGCATAGATCAATCCTAAAAAAGTATGAAGGATGAAGGATGAGGTAGGAAGAATAGTAAAACTATCAGAGTTTTAGTGTCATTAAGAAACGGAGATAGTTGCTTTAGCAATCTTGGCAATGATCAAAATAACCTGTTAGAAGCGATTGAGGATGAATTCATCCTTCATCCCTCATCCTTCATCCTTTAAATAATTATCCTTCAAAGCCTTCGCTGGGAAGCGTTTTTCCCATCACGCGGAAGACTTGGACAGTCAGGGCTTTGCCTTTGAGTTGCAATGGCCCGACTTCCTGAACTTGGTAGCTCGCACCAAGCTTGGCAATCGTGGCTTCGCTGGTGTAGACGCTGTTTGGTTCGGCTTTACCTTCAAGCCGCGAGGCCGTGTTTACGGTGTCGCCATGAACAGTATACTCTAAACGTTCGCGCGTGCCGACGAGACCTGCAATAACTCGCCCAGTATTAACCCCAATCCGAATCCGGAAGTGTTTGCTGGCATCGATTTTGGCCATGAGCTTTTGATGCTGCACCAGCATGTCAAGCGCTGTATCAATTGCCCGCTGAGCGTGATCTTCATAATACACGGGAGCACCAAAAAGCGCCATGATTCCGTCGCCAATAAATTTATCGAGCGTGCCGCCATGCTCAAAAATCACGTCGGTCATTACGCTCAGATATTCATTCAAGAGGTTTTGCAGTTCTAATGGCGGCAGGGTTTCGGTCATGGTGGTGAAACCCTGAATATCTGAGAATAAGACGCTCGCATCTTGCTCAACTGGCTTCATGAAGATTTCGCCAGTTTCGTTAATTTGTTGGGCAACCGTGCGGGCAACATCGGGCGAGAGGAAACGGGCATATTGTTGGCGTAATTTTTCTTCGTTGCGAATCTGGTCGGTGAGGTTGGCGCGTTCGATGCCCAACGAGGCTTGGTAGGCCACCGCCGTCAACAATTCGCGGTCGCGGATGCTAAATCGCTCAAGCCCTGGGCTATCGAGGTGAATTAAGCCCAATACGCCAGCCCGGCCAATTAATGGCACACACAGCACGGAGTGAATATTTTGGCTGATGATGCTATCCTGCGAGCCAAATTCGACCCGCGCATCGGAGGTGAGCAAGGCCACGCCCTCGCGTAGCACGCGGCGCGCAATCGTCGAGCTAATGGTCAGCGATTGGGTTTCGCTTGGCGCACGCACGACCATTGGCACAAGCCCATCTTGGCGGGTCATCAGCACCAACCCACGTTCGGCGGGAACCAAACGCAGCACTTCATCCATAATGGTGTCGAGCAATTCGCCCAAATCGAGAATCATATTCAAGCGACTGCTAACTTGATAGAAATTTTGCAAAATATCGTTAGCATCAAGATTCAGCTCGGGCAGCTTGCCCGATGAGATCGAGCGGCTGTTGCTTTGTAATGGCACCAACTCCTCATCGGAAATAATCACGCTGGCGGCGGCTCGATCATCAAATTTAAGCTCGAATGGCCCGATATTAATCAGATCGTTCGCCCGCAGCGCTGCTTCCTTGACCCGCAGCCCATTGACAAACGTGCCATTTGAGCTACCAGTATCGCGTACAAAAACATCGCGGCCACGGCTCTCTAACGAAGCGTGATGGCGCGAAACATGAGGATGGTTTAAAACAATATCATTTTGCCGCGAACGACCAATTTGTAGCCCGCGACTTGTAATTGGAATATTCAGTGATTGCCCATCGATGGTCGCAAGCAAACGTGCCATGAAGTTCTTTCCTACTAGGTTTTGCCTGATCAATCTGTGTGCAAGTATAGCAGATGGCGCAATGATTAGACAGCACTATTTGGCCGATTGTTGCTCACCCCAAGGCAGGATTTTAGCGGTTGGCGCAAGCAGCAATTAATCATCAAAAGCTGCTGAAAATGGCTAATCTACCAGCTGCATTGGTGGTGAAATGCCAACAATTGCTTAGGCTTGGTTAACGGATCTCTGCCTAATTGCCTGCTAAATGGTCGGTTGCGACGCGGGCAACGTGCTATAATCGGACTGTGGGATCAACCATAGCACTAGGAGGTGTTCAATGACTGAACTCTGGAATAGCCTTAAGCAACAAATTGCCCAGCACAATTGGGGATTATTTGGGCCAACAAGCTATGTGCTGGGGGTTGATTTAGGCAGTTATGGCTTGCGCGCGGTCGTCACCGATATTTGCGGCGAGCATCTTTTTCACGCCAACCGCGAACTGGCTGCCGAAAGCAACGCTACAACCGTGCTCGAACAAAGTTTTAGCCTGATCCACGAATTACTTGAAACCAACCATGTTCCTGCCCAACAACTGGTGCGGATTGGAGTTGGCTTTGGTGGCCCAGTCGATGCAGTGCGCGGCATCACCCGCCGTTCGTATCGTATGCCTGGCTGGGATGATTTGAATGTTTGCGAGCAATTTGAAGCTGCATTTGATGCCCAAACCTTGATCGAAAATGATGCCAGCTTGATTGCCTTTGGTGAATATATGTTTGGCGCTGGCCGCGATGTGCAAGACCTTTACTACTTGCATTTGAGCACTGGCGTTGGCAGCGGCTTGGTTTTGAATGGCCAACTGCATCGTGGCGTAACGACGAGCGCTGGCGAAATTGGCCATGCCCGGTATTCCTTGAGCCATCAACGCGAAATCGAAGATTTGCTCTCGATTCGCGGTTTGCTGGCTAGGGCGAATGAACATGGCCTGCAAACCGATGATCTTGACATATTGTTTAACGATGCTGATGCAGGCGCGAAAACGATTAGCGAAGCAGTTGATGTGCTTGGCTTAGGCTTGGCCGGCGTGGTGCAATTGCTTGATCCAGCCTTGTTGGTGCTTGGCGGGATTGTGACACGTAAGGGTGGCGATGCGTTGTGTAGCGCTGTCGAAGCCCAAGTTAATCAACTCATTAGCCCAACACCACAGCGCCATGTGCCGGTGGTGCATTCGTTGTTGGGTGCTGAAGCAGTGGCAATTGGCGGCTTGGCCTTGGCTTTGCAAAGCCTGAATCAATAATTCTCAAGCGCACTGAAATAGAAAACCCGCCGCAAGCTTTGATGCTTGTGGCGGGTTTGTTTAATCCAGATTTTAGCTATCGCCGCGGAGCGAGCTACCTTGGGGTTTCACCTGCGGCGCATTATCATCGTTCAGTTCGTGACGGTTAATTGGTTGTGGCGACGCGGTACCAGCAAGATGTGGTGGTACAAGTGATGGTAAATCTTTGCCTGCCGTGTTATTGGGCTGGTCGTCGCGGTGGGTTGCTTGTTCGGCCATAAAGGCTTGATGGGCAGGGTTTTTGGCTGCCTCAGCTGCTTCTTCGGCAATATGATTAAGCACCGGAGCAACGATTTTTTCGAGGCGCTCGTGGGTGGCGGTAATTTGCTCGTTTTTGCGATCAAAAGCGGCGCGTTCAGCGGCGACAACTTCGGGGGTAAATGGGCGTTCTTGCTCAGTCATACAATCCTCCTTGATTATGCTGAGATCTGAATAAGCAAAGACTATGCCTTAAAAATTAAGGACACAGGGTTTGCCTGTGTCCTGAGGGTGGGAACCGAGCTAAGCGAGGTTAAGCAGTCTTGCCGGCTGCGTTGCTCACTTCTTCAAGCGTGAGCTTATGTACAAGCAGGTATTCGTAGGCACTGACGGCGGCGCGCACACCATCGCCAATTGCAATTAACACTTGCTCACCAAGGACACTGTTGCTCACATCGCCAGCGGCAAAGATGCCATGGCAGGGTGAGCTGTTATATTCATCGACAATCACAAAGCCATCTTCATCGAGCACATCAACATTGCCGTTGTTGAGAAAACCAGTGTTTGGCTGAATGCCAATATCAACAAACAGCCGATCGACCGGAATATGCTGTAACGATGAGCCACGTTCAATCACAATTTGCTTGACCGAATTAATCCCCACTACATCGCGAATCGTCGCTTGGGGAATAATCGTGACATTTGGCATACGCCGAATTGCATCAACCAACTGGCTTTCGGGCAAGTGCTCATCGGGCGTAACCCAATAAATATGGCTTGAACTTAGCACAATCTCGGCAACCCCGCGAACGGTACGCGGCGTTACACCATAGACAGCAACTCGTTGGCCTTGAGTTTGATGGGCGAAGGTTGTGATTGAATAACCTAAGCCCACCCCAAACAGATGTTGAATGCCTGGCAAGGGCAAGCGATTGGGAGCTGCGCCGCTGGCAACCACGACTGAACGAGCGTAGCGTTCGCCGTATTGTTGGGTATCGACCACAAACATGCCATTGGTTTTGCGCAGCCCCACCACACGATCGTTAATGTGCGCGACTGATGATTGATGATTTGAAAGCTGGCTAATCAGGCGTTCCACAAGATCGTGTCCGGGCAGAACGTTGATCGTGCCGTTGACTGTGCGGTTATGTGCCCAGCCCGCTTTGCCGCCGAGATCGGCGTAAATCATCAGCGTGCGTAATTGTTTGTTTTGGGCATAAAATGCCGCTGCCAATGCCGATGGTCCGCCGCCAATAATCAAAATATCGTACACGATACTCATGGTCGCGCTCCTATTCGACGATTAGCGCTGTAACCATCCCAAACATGCCGTGTTCGCTTTCAGCGTGTGACAAAATGTGGCAGTGGAAGGCCCAGACACCTGGGTCAGTACAATCGACAATCACATCCCAGCGTTCGCCTGGCGCAACGTTGAGCGTATCGCACATAAATGGTTGTGGTAAGTTCCACCCATCTTTGGCGAATACCAACTGTGGCATGCCGTGCAAGTGCATTGGGTGAATCATCAAGCCTTCATTCATATAGCGAATCCGAATTTTTTGGCCCAACTTGGCGGTCAGCGGTACAGTTGCTGGGAAGCCTTTGCCATTAATGGTGAAGCCTTGGGCGGTATCATTCAAGACCAAGGTAAATTCTTTGTCGTAGGCTGGGTCTTTGCTCTTATCTTTTGGCTCGACGATAAATGGCCCAAGCAAGCCCATCGAGACTTGTTTGGTTGAGTTATGGTGCGAGTGATACATGTGCGAGCCAGAATTGCGCACGGTAAATTCATAGGTATAGGTTGAGCCAGGCGTAATTGGTGGCTGAGTGATAAATGGCACACCATCTTGATTGTTTGGCACAAACAACCCATGCCAGTGCACAGCCGTGCTTTCATCAAGCTGATTGGTGACCAAAATCCGCACTTTATCGCCTTCGGTGACGCGAATTTCTGGGCCTGGCAATTGGCCGTTGTAGGTCCAAGCTTCGAGTTTGCGGCCTGGTTCAACTTCCCACATGGTTTTTTGGCAGGTCAATTCAAATACTTTGACATCGCCTTCCATGCGATATTCGAGTGGCTGCATGCTGAGGCCTTCGGTTTTAGCTGGAAACAGCTTAATGCCGGCTTCATGCATTTTATCCATTTCTTCCCAAGCTTTGGCCCCGCTATCGGTGGTTGGAGTACCTGCATTGCCGGTGCCATGGCCACCATTGCCGTGGTCGGTGCCAGCGGCAGCGGTTGTAGCAGTTGCTGGTGGAACGGTTGCTGGCTCGATGGTTAGCGCACTTTCGCGGCCACACGCGACCATGGTTCCTGCGGCAGCCGCCATCCCCGTCCAGCGCAAGAAGCTGCGGCGCGAGGTTGGCGCATTTAATACTTGTTCGATAGGTTGTTGTTCGTTGCGGTCCATGATCGTGTATCCCCCTAAATTGCACGCCATATCGGCTTTGATATGCATCTAGTGTACTTGCCAATCGACCGCTGAAACTAAAAGATTTGTCTACCCTTCGTTGTCGTTCGGCTACTTTTGTTATCTTTGGGGATCGGTTGTTGAGGGTAAGAACATAGAGCATCGAAAGTATGAAGGATGAGGGATGAAGGATGAAATACCAAAGTTAAAAATCAAAAGGCAAAACCACAAATGATCAGTTTTAACGCAGAGGCGCAGAGAAATGCTGGTTACAGGCTATGGGCTAGCGGAACATTTGGTGGTATAACATTGGTTCCAAAAGCCTATCGCCGATAGCCCATAGTCTCATCTTCGTGCTCTTCGTGTCCTTCGTGGATCAAAAAAGGGATCGCTATTACGGCGCTTTCATCCGATAGCCACAAGCCTATAGCCCATAGCCAATTTCCCTTCGTGGATCAAAAAGCGCCCCAACAGCACCTAAAATTGGGCACTGCTGGGGCGCTTCTCGCTCATCACACAACCAGCTTAGAGTGGTTGGCCACGTTCAGCTGCTTGCTCAACTGCGCGTACCAAGAAGATTGGTTGTTGGCTAGTACGAATCAGTTTGGTCGCAACGCTGCCCATCCACATGCGGCTGAAGCCACTGCGGCCATGGGTTGCCATAACGATCATACTCGCAACTGCATCATTGGCAATTTCGTTGATCATCTCTGCTGGTATACCACTTACGACGAGGTGGCGCATGCGCAGGCGTGGCGTTTGCAACGATTGCTCAAGCTGCTGCAAATATTTTTGGGCTTGTTCACGAGCTTGCGATTTTTCGCCAGCGCTCCACATTGGCACAACGCCAGCCTCGACCAAGCCCGGTTCGTCGAGACCAGGTGTAACACTCAGCAACACCAGCTCTGCTTGATGGGCTTCTGCTAGTTGGCTGGCTAATGGTAAGGCTTGTTCGGCCAAGTCTGAGCCATCGAGTGGCACAATAATCGTGCGCAATTCTGGCGGAATTTTGAAGGTTTCAACTTTGTTTTCATCGCCATGGATGACCAAGATTGGCACTGGCGTTGCTTGGACTAATTTTTCGGCCACGCTGCCAAGCACCCATCGCCCAAGCCCGCTGCGGCCATGGCTGGCCAGCACAATTTCGCGCACATTAGTTTGATCGGTCGCAAATTGAACAATTGCTTGGGCTGGGTCGCCTTCAAGCACGCTGGTTCGAATGGTTAAACCTTGTTGTTCGTAGCGAGCTTTGAGTTCATCAAGATAGGTTTGGGCTGCTTGACGCTCGTCATCGAGCCATTGGCGCGTATCAACTGCACTTGGCACTGGCCATGCATAGGCTGTGACCAATGTCGGGAAGCCAACAACCCGAATTAAATGCAGGACACTGCTGTTGCGGCGGGCTAAAACCACCGCATAATCCAAGGCCTGTTCTGCTAAGCGTGAACCATCAAGTGGAATCAACATTTGGCGTTCCATAATCAATCCTCCTTTGGATTGGAGAGCGACATTGCTCTCAACAAGGTGATCAAGTTCACCAAGTAGGGGCGCTAACGAGCTAGGTTTTTCGAGGTACGACGTGATTGGTAAGTTGCGTAAGCGTTGGCGCATGCTTGGCGAACTGCCTGAAGCCACCACGGCAATTGCGGTTGCGGGTTGCTCCTCACACAATTGCTCCAGCAACCGCAATCCATGCAGCCGATATGGGGCCGGATCAATCACGACTAAGTTCGGTCGATGCGCCTGAACACTAGCCCAATCAGCTTGTTTGACAATATTGACTTGGACGTTCTGGCCCCAACGGCGCTGAAAGCGCGCGGCGGTTGTTTGGGCTGAACCTTGATCTGGGTCAATGATGACGATTGAGAAGTTCATGGCTTGCTATCCTTATTATCACTATACATAGTGTAGCTCGGATAGCATGTCAATCGGGTTAAGAGAGGATAACCAAACGGTGTTAAGATCCTTACCAATGCGAAAAGCCACGTTTCGCCATTGAATCGTGGCGGCTTGTTGGGGGTGTTTGAGGTTTAGAGCAGCACGCTATAGGCGCTTTCGATATCTGCTTGGTTGTTAATGTCGGTCAGGGTTTCTGCTGGAATCGCTTCATCGACCGTGAGCACCATAATTGCCGTGCCGCGTGGGCTTGAACGGCCAACGTGCATCGAAGAAATGTTGATGTCAGCAGAGCCAAGTAAGGTGCCGATGCGTCCGATAAAGCCAGGTCGATCTTGGTGGAAGGTAAACAACATCGAGCTAGTTGGCACCAAATCCAACCAAAATTCGTTGATTTGGACGATGTGAGCTTCGCCACGCACCACCGTGCCACCAAAGGTATGCACCACGCCATCGGTTGTGGTCACGACCAATTGCAACAATTCGGTGTAGGTTTCTGCATCTGGACGATGAGTTTCGTTGATACTGAGGCCCCGTTCGCGCGCTAAGAATGGTGCATTAACTGGCGTAACCCGACCTTCCGAGCCACCTTCGAGCAAGCCCTGCAACACCGCCAACTTAATTGGTTCGCTGGTGAGGCCTGCCAATGCACCGTTATAGACAATTTGATACGATTGAGCTGGCAGATCGATTAATTGGGTGCTGAGCCGGGCCAATTTGCGCCCAAGATCGAGATATGGCCCAACAATCGCCCATTCTTCAGGCGCAACGAACGGCGCGTTAACTGCATAGCGTGGCGAGCGGCCAGCCAAGGCATCAACCACACCTTCGGCCACGTCGGCAGCGGTCAAAGCTTGAGCTTCTTCGGTCGAAGCGCCCAAGTGCGGCAAAACAATCGCTCTTGGATGATTGACAATTGGCCCCGTTGGTGGCTCTTTGGCAAATACGTCCAGCGCTGCGCCGCCAAGATGGCCCGATTCCAAGGCTTCGAACAAAGCTTCTTCATCGATTACGCCGCCACGGGCACAATTGATGATATAGCTGCCTTTTTTCATTTGGCTCAAACGTTGGGCATCGAACAAATTGCGAGTGGCATCGATCAACGGAATGTGCAATGAAATAACATCAGCGCGGCTGGTTAATTCATCAAGCGTCACTGGGGTCACGCCAAGTTGCGCTGCACGTTCAGCATTGATAATTGGGTCGTAGGCGATGATATTCATTTCCAACGCACGCGCGCGACGAGCTACTTCCGAGGCAATGCGGCCAAAGCCAACCAAGCCCAGAGTTTTGCCGCGAACTTCCCAACCACCATATTTGCTGCGTTCCCATTTGCCATTTTGCAAGGCTGCATGGGCTTGAGGAATGTTGCGCGCAAGGTCAAGCATCAAGCCAATCGTCAATTCGGCGACCGCGATGCTATTCGATGCTGGGGCATTGACAACCAAAATCCCTTGCTGATTGGCTGCTGCCAAATCGATGTTGTCGACACCCGTCCCGGCGCGGCCAACAACGCGTAATTTGGTGCCTGCTGCAAGCACTTTGGCGGTAACTTTAGTTTGCGAGCGCACGATCAAGGCATCGTACTCAGGCAAAACGTCCAATAGGGTTTCTGGTGTAAGATCAAGACGAACATCAACCTCGGCGACCTCTTTGAGCGCCGCAAGGCCTTCGGCACCAATCTTCTCCGTGACCAGGATACGATCCATGAGGTGGTTACTCCTGTGGTAGTAAACAAAAAAGGGCAGATGGACACACTCTGCCGCTGCCAGCATTGGCTGATGGGAGTTTTGTGTATTGTATCACAAGCAACAAATGGCGCTGTTGCTGCCAATGTATCGCCCAATGTATCTCACGATGTATGTGTTGTTATTGCTAAAAGCCTATACTGCCTGCATCAACCCAAGGAGATATAGCTATGAACCACCCAACAATTCAAAAAGATACTGGTGCTTGGATCGCGTTTACCTGGATTTCGTTTTTCATTTCGATCGCAGCCTTGATCTTGGGCATTTATCATGCGCCGGTCGATATTTGGGTCAAGAGCTTTTTGGCGGTTGCTGCCTTGTTTGCCGTTGGCAGCACTTTTACCTTGGCCAAAACCATCCGCGACAACTCAGAAGCTGGCAAAATGCTCAACCGCTACGCCGATGCCAAAACCGAGCAAATTATTTCCAATTACGAATTTACCTCGTCGCCACGCAATGTTTGAGTGATGTTAGGGGGCAGGGACAAGGGATCAGGGGTCGGGGGCTGGGGATCGGATGCTCGTCATAAACCCATAGCCCACAGCCAATGTGCGCTTCGTGTATCAATTTATTAACGCAGCGGCGCAGAGGGGAAATGGCTATAGGCTATGTGTAGTGGTGCATTGCGTTAACCATGGTTTGATCCCCTCACCCCAACCCCTCTCCCATGCGCGGGCGAGGGGCTTTAATTCCATGGTTTTTTGCATGATTCGTGGTAAAAATGGCGGCTCCCCCTCGCCCGCGTTCAGTGGGCGAGGGGGCTGGCTTACAAGGGTAGGTTTTAAGATCCCCTCACCCCAACCCCTCTCCCGTGCGCGGGCGAGGGGCTTTAATTGTGCAGTTCTGTCGCAATGCGTGATACAAAACGGTCGGCTCCCCCTCGCCCGCGTTTTCGTGGGAGAGGGGTCTGGGGGGTGAGGGAATGCGATTGCCAATTGAAAGAACCAGTACATCTCTGTTCTATGTTCTTTCCGCCAATAGCCATCCTTGGTGATTAAAAAACCGGCCCCTGATCCCCGACCCCCAACCCCTAACGTACAAACGCCTGCTGATAAATCGTATGCACTTTGGCCAAGACTGCTTGGGCTTGTTGGGCGGCTGGCAGTGGGGTAACTTGGCCTTTGTTGATAAAACTGCCATTAGGCTGTTGGCTCATTGCTGCGTTGTACAAGCGTGCTGCGCCCGTGCTTGGGTGCTTAAACAGCAAGCCATGGATTGGCCGAATCCACCAAGGCAAACCATTATTGGTTTTGAGCGAGCCACGATTGGCCCCAGGACACACGCTCAATACGCTAATGCCTTCTTGTTCGAGTTGCGGCGCGAGCGCTTGGCTCCAGAGTGAAAGCGCAAGTTTAGAGCTGGCATATGGCCCAAAGAGCTTTTTGAAGCTTTGGGGCTTTTCAAGCTGATCAAGCTGAAATTGTTTGATCGTTAACAGGGCGTTCGATGAGGTATTGATGATAGTTTTGTGCTGGCCGCGTAAGAGCAGTTCTTTCAGCTCCATGGCGATGATATAAGGCACAACGCTTTGTAATTCGAAGCTTAATTCGCGCCCCTGCGGCGAGAAAAGCAAGCGTTCTATTGAGCGACCAGCATTGTTGAATAACAGGTCGATGCTGGTTTCTTGCTGTTTAATTGTTTGTAAGGCTGTACGAAGTTGGCCAAAATCGCTCAGCTCGGCTTGATAGCTGCGTAGCCTACCAGCAGTTTGCGCCGCTTGAAGAATTGGCTCGTTCGTGGGAAACTGTGAACGCATGAAGCCAATTACTGCCCAGCCCTCGTTGAGCAGCCGTTTGGTCAGTTCAAGGCCAATTCCTGAATTTGCTCCCGTAATCAAGGCCGTTTTCGGTGGCGATTGGGTCAGCATACAAGTCTCCATTGATTTATTTTATAGAACGCTATAAAATAAATCTACTGGATATATTCGCGATTGTCAAATTTTTCTAGTGATCGATAGATAATTATGCAAGCAACCAGACCACGAGGCCGACCGCGTACCTTTGATCGGCAGGCAGCCCTAGAGGCGGCGATGGACTTATTTTGGCGGCATGGCTACGAAGGCACCTCGATTGCTGATTTGACAGCGGCGATGGGCTTTACGCCACCGACGTTGTATGCAGCCTTTGGCTCAAAAGAAGATCTGTATCGCGAGGTGATTCAGTTTTTTCTGCTACGCAGCGAGCGGCGACGCATGGAAGCGGCGTTGGAGCAACCAAGTGCCTATGCAGTCTTACGCTTCTATTTGTATGCTGCTGCCGAAAACTTTACCGATCCGCAAACGCCAGCTGGCTGTATGGTGGCTACGGCGGCGTTGCAATGTGCAACCGAAAATCAGCCAATCGTCCAAGAAGTTGCCCGCATTCGGCAGCAAATGTTGCTCGCGTTTGTCGAGCGCTTGGATGTGGCAAAAACCAGCGGCGAATTGCCAGCAACGATCGATTCGTTGGCCTTGGCGCATTTTTATACTGCGATTGTGCAAGGGATGTCGGTGCAAGCGATTGATGGCGCGAGCACCAACGATCTGCTTGCGGTGGCCGATTTGGCGCTTAGCGCGTGGCCAGGCACGAAGGATGAAGGATGAAGGATGAAGACAGAAGGCAAAAAGCCTTTTTAACCACGAAGAACACGAAGAACACGAAGTAGGGCTATTGGCTGAGGGCTATGGGCTAGCGGAACATTTTGTGGTACGTCAAGAATTCCAGAAATCCAAAAGCTAGAGCCAAAAGCCAAAAACCTAATCCTCAAAATCTGTGCCAATCTGTGGCGAAAAATACTCATTCGTGCAATTCGTGGAATTCGTGGCGAAAAATCTTCGTGGTTTTAATGCAGCGGCGCAGAGGATGGATGGCTATTGGCTGAGGGCTATGGGCTAGCGGAACGTTTTGTGGTAAGTCAATAATTCCCGAACGCCAAAAGCCAAAAGCCTATAGCCATTTCCCCCTTCGTGGTTAAAAAAGCGTTCTATGCTCTATGTTCTCTGTTCTCTGCTCTTCAATATGCTATACTTGGGGCGTGTCTGTAGGAGACTGTACTGTGTCAACAAGTATTGCTTTAGCCCTCTTTTTTGTCTTACTAAGCCCCATTTTAACTGCGATTCTGCTGCGTTTTCTGCGCACGCGCCTCAGTGCCTTGCCCTTCTACTCGATTGCTGGGGTGCTGTTTGGGCTAGCCGCATTTGCCGCAATTTGGCTGGTGAGCCAACATCAAGCCAGCGTTCAGCTTGGCAGTTTGGTGATTATCCAGCAGCAAGGCATTGATCTCGATCTGCCGCCTGAGGTTGCAGCAACTGCCCAGCCAACCCAAGTGTTGCCAACTTTGGCCGCGACCGCAACTCGCCCAGCACCGACCGCGACAACCCGCCCGAGTGCTACGCCAACCAGCGAGCCAACTGCAACTACTGAAGCAACCAGCGAGCCAACTGCCACAGCTGAGCCAAGCCCGCTGCCAACTGCTGAGCAACGCACCTACACCGTTGAAGATGGCGATACCTTGCGCTCGATTGCCGAGGCTTTTGATGTGACGATTGCCGAATTGCTTGAAGCCAACGATTTAACGCCCCAACAAGCTGATCAGCTTCAGCCAGGCGATGTTTTGATTATTCCGTAGTGAGGTTTTGTGCGTGTTATTGGCTTAATAGTGGGTTTGTGTTGCTTGGTTGGTTGTGCTTCCACAGCGCCTAATCCGCCAACAACGCGCCCTGAGATTGCAACTGCAACCCCAACCAGCGTGAGTGTGAGTGCAACGGCGCTTGCACCAACGCCAATCGCATTAACTGCGACCCCGATGGCCTTGGCGCTGACATGGCAATCCTACACGGCCTATCGCGTCGAAGCTGGCGATAGTTTAGAATCGATTGCTGAGCGTGGCGCAAGCTTTCCGCTGTTTATCAGCCGCTACAATCGGCTCAATCGCCCAATTGGCGCAGGCCAACTGCTGATTGTGCCGCGTTTGGAGAGCGATCAGGTTAATCGCTTGCCCTCAACTCCTGCACTGATAAGCCGTGGCCTTACCAGCCAAAATTGGGTTGGGCTTAGCTGCGATTTAAGCGCTGAGGCTAGGCCAATTGAGCCAATTTTGACGACCCTCGCGAGCAGTGCAATCACCATGACTTTTTTTATTGACCAGGCTTGGATTGAGCAAAATCTGCAAGGTTTGCAACAGCTAGCCACAGCGGGCCATGAATTGGCCAATGGCGTAGCGCTTGAACAAATTGAGCCTGAAGCGTTGAGCCAAGCCTTGCTGCGCACCGAAACGAGCTTAACCAATCAACTCGGCATGGATGCCTCAATGCGCCCGTATCTGCGGATTTGGCAACAAGCAAGCAGCCCAGAGTTGGCCGAACTTGCTGCTCAAAATGGCTATTTATTGCTTGACAATGCCCAAGAACGCAACGCTGCCGAATTGGCTGAAAGCTTAGCCGACCCAGAACAAGCAGCTAGTTATCGCGGGGCGATTATTGTGCTTGATTGTAGTAGCGCAGAAACCGCCGCAGCCTTGCCACTAATTATTGAACGCTTGCAGCAAGCAGGTTTGCAGCCGCAGCCGATTGCAGAAATGATGCAACCATGAGTTTATTGATTGCGCTCTTGCCCTTATTTGGCTTGGCTATTGTGTCCGATGGCCTTGTTGCGCCTACGCGCTGGCGTTTATTTTTGGCTTGGTTAATTGGTGTAGCGAGCGTTGTTAGCCCTCATTTGGCGCTTTCAGCCTTGGCATTATTGCTGGTTGGCGGCCTGATCGGCCAAACTTGGAGCCAGCGTTTGAGTGGTGTTTTATCAGCGCTTGGTCTTGGTTTATTGGGTTTGCAGGCCGATAGTTGGACGTGGCAAGCTGCCAGCGTGGCGATTAATCTCAATTCAATCCATATTGGATTGTTAATTGCAGGAGCCGCTTGGGCCTTTAGTTGTTGGCCATGGCCTGCAAAGCCAACCCCGCCTGTTAGCAGCTTGGCCTTGGTGCAGTTTGCTAGTTTGTTGCGTTTATATAGCCTTGTGCCGCTCGATTGGGCTTGGACGGCGGTTGCGGCCATCGTTGGGGCTGGCTCGGCGCTTTGGTTTGCTTGGCAACTGCTGCCAGCGCAAGCGGTCGAGCAACGACGGGCGCTGGTTGCCCAGGTTTTATGGTGTTTGGTGCTGGCAAGTAGTTTGTTTGCCAGCGAAGCAGGCATTGCTGCTGCTTGGGCCTTGGCGCTGGCTGCTTGTTTGGCGCATCCCTTATTCCAACGCCATAGCAATTTGGCGAGTGTGGTTCCGCTGGCGATGGCGCTCTGGCTGACGGCGGCGGCAAGTTTAGCTGGCGACTTAGCCTTGCTCAGTTGGAGCTGTTGGATTGTGCTGATGCTACTTAGTTTGAGCAGTTTTCGCTTGCCACCACAAGTTTCGCGCTGGCAATGGCCTTTGATGGCATTGCAACTTGGGCTTGGTTTGGGCTTGCCATTCTTGCTCGAACTGCTGTTGAAGCCGGTTTGGCGTGAACTTGGCGCAGGCTTGACCGTTTTTGGCAGGTTGGATATTGCGCCGTGGACAGGTTTGGCGACGCGCAACCCTGGCTCGCAAGTGGTAGCAACCTTGCCTTCACTGGTTTTAGCTGGCTTGCTCGTGGTAGGCATTGCGCTGAGTTATTTGGCCAATCGTTGGCGCGGCCAGCCAACCAACGCCGACCAAGAACCATTGCGCGAACAAACGATGTGGCAATTGGTGAAGCGTGGCTTGCCATGGGGGAGCCAACCCCGCGATGAGTAGCGAAGCATGGCGTGTGGGGGTTGCTGGCCAGTGGGAACGGCTTTTGCTCTATCCTGGTGGCTTGAGTGCGCTGATTGTGATTGGTTTGGGCTGGCTAGTTTGGCGTTGGCTCACACCGCGCCCAAATTCGGTTGGCGCTGAACATCCCTTTGCATGGCTTTTGTTGCCATTGCCTTTGTTGGCGCTCAGCCTGTGGCCATTTGCCGAATCAAGTGAGCTGCGGGCGACGCTTGATCTGTTAAGTTATTGGCTGTTGCTTGATCTGCCGTTGCTCTGGGCGATTGGCCAAGATTGGCGCAACGGGGCGCAAGCTGGCGTGCGGGCGGCGCGTTGGTTGGTTGGCCTCATTACAGGCTGGCCGCTGCTGGGCTTGGTTGGCTGGATCATCGCCAGTATGCATGGCGGCTTATTGCCCAACGATCTGTTGATTTTGGGTGATGGTTGGCTTGGTTGGTTGGCGCTGGCACTCTGGTTGGCTGGCTTGCTGCCCTATTTGCAACTTGGCGCGTGGGAAACTGCACCGAGCCAAGGAGCCTTAGCTTGGGCCTTGGGCGCACGCCGTTTGGGCCATTTGGCATTGCCAGCATGGCTAATTCAGAGCCAATTGACTGGGGCTTGGCTTGGCTCGGCTTGGGGTTTTGGCGCGTTGGTGCTCGGCTTATGGGTGCTTATGCTTGGTTTGACCTATTGGTTGCGCCGCTATCAACAAGCGAAACTTGGGGCATGGCTTTGGAGCGGGGCAATGCTTGGCTGTGTAGCTTTTGGCCTAAATACCTGGTTCAATCGCTAAACCCCAATAAATCGGCGTTTGTTTGATATGGTACTGTTGAATGCCTGCCTCGTGCAGCATTGCCTGAATTTCGGTGCTGCGCCACGCTCGCAGCACCGATAGCGGGCCATCATGCTTGCCAAGGCTGGTCAGCGGGCCTAATCCTGCCAAGCGTGCCCCCCAATAACCCAACCAACTCCGCTTCAGATCGACAAGCACAATGCTGCGCCGCGCTACGCGTTGCGCTTCACGCAACAGCCCAATTATTTCGCCGCTGGTGCAATGATGCAGCATTTGCGCGCAAAAAACGATGTCGATGCTGCGATCGGCAAAGGGCAAGGCTTGGCCTGCACCAACCACTGCCTGCTGGTTTGTGCTCACTATTGTTTGGTTGAGATCAAGGCTGATCGTGTGGAGTGATTGACCTTGCTGCTGGCTCGCTGTTTGTAGCCAGCGCCCAATTTGGCCATTGCCTGCGCCAAGATCAAGCATGGTGTTTTGGGTTTGGAGCAATGGTTTGATTAACTGCCAGCCCAAGTGATAGCCGCCGCTCAAACGATAGAGCCAGGCCATCTCGGCTAAATTAGCCGCCAATTCTGGATGCTCGCTCAACGTGTCGAGCAATTCGGCAGATTGTGAACGTTGGGGAATCCAAGCCATTGTTGTTCCTTGAGTGCTACCAATTAACCACTGACCCTCGGTATAATACCGCGTGATGCATCGCTCTGATGCATGTTTATTGATGGAATGATTATGCGTTTGCGGCGTTCTTGGCTCACCATTGCGATTCTTCTTGGCCTGATGGGCTTAGGTTTGGGGCTGCGGCTCGCCGCTTGGCATTGGCATGAATTTCGGCCACTCGGCGGCGATGAACGCGAATATTTGGATTTGGCGATTGCTTTGGCCCAAGGCAAGCCTTATTACGATTTGCAATTTATGCGCCCGCCGTTGTTTCCTTTGGGTTTGGCGGCGCTAGTTTGGCTTGTCGATGGCGATTTGCAGGGCTTGCGGCTGATTAATGCGCTGATCAGTACCGCCATAATTCCTTTGGTTTGGTGGTGGGCGCGGCTTTTGCTGCGGCGCAACGATGTGGGCCTCATTGCCGCCGGATTAACTGCTTGCTCGTTTACTTTGGCCTTGAACGCCACCGAATTGCTCAGCGAAACGGTGACCCTCGCCGGCTTGATGCTGGTTTTTGGCTTGTTGACCTTGAGTTTGCGTCGTACCCAACTGCGCTGGGCGATTGCTGCTGGCGTGGCGATTGCAGTCGTCAGCTTAATTCGCTCGGTCGCTTTGCCCTTGCTGCCATTAGGTTTATTGTTGCTCTGGCGCAGCGATAACCCGCACCGTTGGCGGCAGATGCTTGGTTTGCTGGCGGCAACCTTGTTAACTATCGCGCCATGGACAATTCGCAATGCCCTGAGTTATGGCGGCTTCATTTTGATCGATACGACTGGTCAGGAAAATCTCTGGCTGGATAACGATCCACGTGGCCGTGATCTGGTCAAAGCTGAATTGTATGGGTTGGGCGATGCGCGGATCGAGCGTAGCCAATTGGCTGCGCAGCAAGGGATTGCGGCAATTACCGAGCATCCTGATTGGTTTTTGGCCAAGTTTGGCCGCGAATTTTGGCATAGCTGGGGCTTGGAGCATAGCGACGATTTGCTGGCGCGGCGCGCGATTTGGCAACCAGCCAGCGAAGTGTGGCTACGCTTGATTTTTGGCGATGGCTGGTGGCTGTTGCTGATTGGCTTGGGTTTCGCTGGTTTGTGGTCGTTGCCCTGCGAGCGCAATCTCAAATTGTTGTTGGTAATTTGGGTTGGCTACACCGTGTTTACGTCGTGTTTATTTCATGTTGAATATCGTTATCGTTTGCCCTTGCTGCCTGTGCTATTGCCCGCAGCGGCGTGGCAAATTCGCCAATTGCGTTGGGCTTGGCCGCAGCCGCGGCAGTGGTTGGCGCTGGCAACGGGTGTAAGCGTGCTGGCCTTGAGTTTGAGCTATGCCAATTATCCGCAAGAGGCTTGGCGCTTAGGCCAAAAACATTGGTATTTGTGGCAGGCCGAACGCTATTTAGCTGATGCCAACGGCTTGCCTGCAACCATGAACCAACAAGCAAGCTCAGGTGTGGCAGTATTCGAGGCCCAATCGTCAGCCAGCAATGCCTTGCGCTTTGACCAAGAATCGGCACTGGCGCGAGTGTTGTTGGCGCGAGTTGCCTTTATCAGCGATCAGCCTGTTACTGGCGAGCAACAATTGCGGGCAGCAATCGCTGCTTTGCCAGCCCATGCCTATGCCCATTTGTTGCTTGGTGATTATTTGCGCCAGCAAGGCAATTTGGCCGCAGCGCGCAGCGAATTGGCCTATGAAACGAGTTCGACCGAAGATTTGCAAGCGTGGTCGCGCCAACGCATGCAGTTTCTGCCCATCACCAACACGCTCGATTTGGGTTCTGGCCTCGATTTGGGCCTAATTGACGATTGGTATGCTGCCGAAGCTGATAGCCGTTGGTTTGGCGCGCAGGCTACAGTGTGGCTGCATGCACCAGCAGATGCCACAATGCTGCGCTTGCGAATTGCCAGCGAACGGCCTGTTAGCCTTGCTGCCCCCACCTTGAATTTGTGGGCAAATAACCAATTAATCGCCGAAATCGCCGTCGATTCAACATGGACGGTGCATGAAATTGCTTTGCCAAATAGTTTGCGCAACATACCATTGGCAATAGAATTGCGTAGCAGTAGCACCTTCGTGCCGCATGATCTTGAGCCGACCAATCCCGATGGGCGCGATTTAGGCCTGCGCGTCGATTGGATTCTGGTGGAATAGGCTTTTGAATTGGTTAAGATTCTGCTATAGTCGCTATCAACGCTTCCTCGTTTTTTGAAATTTGATTTAAGTAACAAATACTAATTTGGCGCTGGATGTGCTTTAAGGGTGCAGGGGATTAAAGCCCTACAAGGGATGGTGGCATGGAGCATTCCCTCACCCCCCAGCCCCCTCTCCCACTGGACGTGGGCGAGGGGGAGTCGACCATGGCTTCCCAGCGATCTGGGTGAAAAAGCCCCTCGCCCGCGCACGGGAGAGGGGTTGGGGTGAGGGGATCTTAACACCTATCCTTGGAAGAGCTCCCGCTCCCACTGAACCGCAGGCGAGGGGGAGCCAACCATGGTTTCCCAGCGATCTGGGTGAAAAAGCCCCTCGCCCGCGCACGGGAGAGGGGATGGGGTGAGGGGATCTTAAAACCGAATCCTTGTAAGGAAGATCGAGGGAACGTATTGATTTAGTAGCTGAGGGCAACATTCCAATGAAGTTGATTGATTTACCCTATAGCTCACGGCGCTTGCCAGCAATTGCGCGGCGCTCAATGGTGGCGACCAGTCAACCACAGGCGGTTTTGGCAGGCTTATCGATGCTTGAACGAGGTGGCAACGCGGTTGATGCAGCGATTGCTGCGGCTGCAATGCTCACCGTTGTCGAACCAACCTCGAACGGGATTGGTAGCGATGCCTTTGCGTTGGTGTGGGATGGTCGGAGCTTGCATGGGCTGAATGGTTCTGGGCGTGCGCCGCAAGCCATCAGCCTTGAAACAATGCTCCAAGCAGGCCATCAAACAATGCCAGCCTATGGTTGGCCCAGCGTTACCGTGCCTGGTGCGCCGCGTGCATGGCGCGATCTGCATCAACGCTTTGGCCGCTTGGATTTTGAAGAAGTCTTGATGCCAGCGATTAGTGCAGCTGAAGATGGGTTTGCGGTTACGCCAATCGTTTCGCACTATTGGAACAGTGCTTTGCGCCGCTACGAAGCCATGACTGACCCCGCGACTAGCGCTTGGCTCAACACCTTTTCGTATCGTGGGCGTGCGCCAAGCACTGGCGATATGTGGCGTTCGCGTCGCCAAGCCCGCACCTTGCGCCGTATCGCCCAAACCGGAGCCGATGATTTTTATCAAGGCGAGTTGGCAGCGCAGATTGTCGAATGGGCGCAGAAAACTGGCGGTTTTATCAGCGCGAACGATTTAGCCCAGCACACCAGCACATGGGTCGAGCCAATCAAAACGAGCTATCGCGGCTACCAAGTGTGGGAGATTCCGCCGAATGGCCAAGGCTTGGCGGCGCTGATGGCCTTGAACATTTTAGAAGGCTTTGATATGAGCCACTCTGCCCGCGACACGATTCAATCGTATCATTTGCAAATCGAGGCCATGAAATTGGCCTTTGCTGATGCCCATCGCTACATTGCCGACCCCGCGCATGTCGAGGTGCCAACCAATGCCTTGCTTTCCAAACGCTACGCAGCTAGCCGCCGCAGCCTGATTGGCGACTACGCGATCGAGCCGCAGCATGGTGAATTACCCCAAGGTGGCACAGTCTATCTGTGTGCAGTTGATGGCGATGGCATGATGGTCAGCTTTATTCAATCCAATTACATGGGTTTTGGCTCCGGCGTGGTTGTGCCCGAAACCGGAATTGCGTTGCAAAATCGCGGGGCAAATTTTTCGCTTGACCCCCAACATCCCAACGTTTTGGCCCCCAATAAACGTCCATTCCACACGATTATTCCCTCGTTTTTGACCCGCGATGGCGAGGCGGTTGGGCCATTTGGCGTGATGGGCGGCGCGATGCAACCCCAAGGCCATGCCCAAATGATTCTTAACCGGGTTGATTGGCAGCTTAATCCGCAAGCCAGCCTTGATGCCCCGCGTTGGCAAGTTGGCGCTGGGCGCAAAGTGTTTCTTGAGTATGGCGTGCCCCAGTTTATTGCTGAAGGCCTGCGCGCAATGGGCCACGAGGTCGAAATTCATGCAGAAGGTGGCATGTTTGGGCGTGGCCAAATTATCTGGCGCTTACCCAATGGCTCATTGATGGGCGGCAGTGATATGCGCGCCGATGGCTGTGCCTTAGGCTTTTAATTGGCATGTTCACCACAAATTAAGCATGAAAAGTCAGGGGAGCTACAACTCCCCTACATCCCGCTCCAGCAGAGGCACCGCAGCAATCTCACCAACTAAAACACCATTTCAATCGCACCTAGAACTAGCCATGGATAGGACTAAATAGCATTGACGTGGGGCTAGGCTGCGTGGCAAGATCGCAGATGACCCTTCCGTTCTCGCCACATATGGTTCTTGCTGAGGAGTATTGGTATGCAATTGCGCTCATTGCGGTCGTTATTGACTGTAGATCGTGCCCGAATTGGCTCATTGTTAAGTGTTTTCTTGGTCGGCTTGATGGCATGGATGCTGCCACAGGCAGGCGCTCAGCCAGCCTTCGCCGCCTCAAATGGCGTGGTGATTAGCCAAGTTTATGGCGGTGGTGGTAACACTGGTGCTACCTATACCCATGATTTTGTAGAACTATTCAATCGGGGTTCAGTGGCAGCTTCGCTGAATGGCTGGTCGATCCAATATACATCAGCGAGTGGTACAGGGAATTTCAGCACTAATGTTATGACACTGCCTAATGTATCAATTCAGCCTGGCGAGTACTTTTTAGTACGATTGGCTAGCGGAGGTGCGGTTGGTGCTGCGCTCCCGACTGCTGATGCTTCAGCAAGCAATATTAATATGTCTGGTACAGCTGGGAAAGTTATTATTGCTAATACTACAGCCGGTTTAGCTTGTAATGGTGGTTCTACACCTTGTGATGCTGCCCAACAAGCACAGATTATCGATTTAATTGGTTTTGGTACCACTGCAAATTACTTTGAGGGGAGCGGGCCAACGCCTGCCCCAAGCGCAACCACCAGCGTTATTCGCACCAATCCATGTGTTGATGCAGATAATAATGCTGGCGAATTTACTGCGGTTGCCCCAAACCCACGCAATAGTGCTAGCCCAACCTTGAGTTGTTCAGTAGCAACCAATACCCCAACCAACACCGCTACCAACACCCCTACTAATACACCAACCAATACACCAACCAACACGCCAACGAATACTGCAACCAATACTGCTACAGCAACTGAACTGCCGACCGCAACCAGTACGCCAGTGCTTGGTGGCGATAACAATATTTTGTGGGATTATCTCTATCACAGTGCAACGAGCGCAAATCCCCAAACCGAGCTTGTGCCCGGCGAAAGCTACAGCTTTGTGCACGGCGTTGCTGGCACAATCAATGAAACCACTGCGGTGACGATTTCTGCATTAACCGATGCGCTCGATGTGCAAAATGCCAGTCTCCGCTATTGGGATGGAGCGAATTCAACCACTATTCCAATGACGCGCAGCAAATCGCTGACTGCAAGTTTTCGCAATCAATCAAGCCATAGCTACGATTTGTGGCAGGCCAGCATTCCCGCCCAAGCAGCTGGCACAACGATTTACTACCGTGTAATGGTACAAGATGGCGGATCAGCAGCCTATTTGAAACAAACAAATGGTCAATATGTGAATCCGCTTGGCCAGCACGTTCGAGGCTTTAACAACGATCCCGATGATTATACTTATACCGTGTTGGCTGCAAACCCAACCGCTACGCCAACGAATACGCCTACAAACACGCCAACCGAAACACCAACTAATACGGTTGTTGTGCCAACCGCAACCGATACGGCTACGCCAAGTCAAACGGCGACCAACGAACCAACCGCCACCGCCACGGTAGCGCCAACGGCGACCGATACGGTGACACCAAGTCCAACCGCCACCGCCACGGTAGCGCCAACGGCGACCGATACGGTGGTGACACCAAGTCCAACCGCAACTAACGAACCAACCGAAACCGCCACGGTAGCACCAACGGCGACCGACGAACCAACCGCAACTGCCACGGTAGCACCAACGGCGACCGATACGGTGACACCAAGCCCAACGGCGACCGACGAACCAACCGCAACCGCCACGGTAGCGCCAACGGCGACCGATACGGTGACACCAAGCCCAACGGCAACCGATGAACCAACGGCGACCCAAACGGCAACCCCAACCATTACGGTGACGGTGACGGTTACGCCTGCTTCGCCAACCGCAACGCAGACCCAAACCGCTACCCCAACCATTACAGTGACGGTGACGGTTACGCCTGCTTCGCCAACTGCAACCAATACGCCAACCAGCACTGCGACCCAAACGCCAACCAATACTCCAACCGCGACCTTGGTTCCAACAGCAACCAATACCGCGATTCCAACACAATACAAAGTCTACTTGCCTTGGACCACCAAATAAGGCTCGGTTAATTAACTGAGGTTCTCAATGCGAGCAAGGGCATACAAATACCCCTTGCTCGCCTGCTTAGCAGCTGGCGAGAGGCACGAATCAAATCCATAGAGCGGGAAGAAGCAAAAACGAGGCGAGAACGGTGTATAATCTGCGGTACACAAATTGAGCGTTGGCTGGTCGCTTACTATTTTTTCGCTTACTATTTGCTATACTTTGGGTTGATGGCTAGCGCTTTATCCACCAAGCTTGATCTCAAAGGCAAGCTTATGCCGTTCGGCTACAAGCTGAATCGTTGACAGCAAATAGGCAAAATCAATCGGTTTTTCAACATAGGCATCGCAACCAACCGCCATGCAGCGTTCACGGTCACCAGCTAAGTTGTAGGCAGTAATGGCAATAACCGGAATCGAGCGGGTTTGCGGTGAGGCTTTGAGTTGAGCGGTCGCACCCCACCCATGCAGTTCGGGCATCGACATATCCATCAAAATTAAATCAGGCTTTAATTGCAAAGCCAGCATCAAGCCTTCAATGCCTGTTTTCGCGGTATTAATCTTAAAACCCCGTCGTTGCAAGCGGGTTGTGAGGATGGTGCGGTTGTCTTGGTCGTCATCGACAATTAAAATGTGCATAGCTTGCTCCTACTATCAATCAAGCGCATTCAAGAAACGCGCTGCCAAGGATTGATACTCTTGATCTTGTTGTATACCATAAAGTCCTAGCTGTAAATAGTTACTTTCGGGTGATATTGCTCACCACAACCGTGGCTTTAATCAGCTGTATAGTTGGTTGGATGAGGCTCAATCTTCTGCGTAGCACAGCTTTTTCGTTTCAGCTTGCAGCATAACCAATACTGGTATAAGGACATTCAACGATGAAATTAGCCTATCAACAGTATGTGCATAAAAGTGTACGTGGCAAAATTAGCCTTGCCTTATTAGGCATTATGCTGATTGTGGTGCTGATTTTGTTGATTCCGCTACGCTATATTGTCAATAGTTCGAGCCTGTTCGCTGAACAACAGGAAATGCAAAACCACCTCGAACGGGTTCGGCGCGCGATTAACGCTGAGCTAACCCAAATCGATGCGCTGGTTTTGTCGATGGCAACGTGGGACGAATCGTATAATTTTATCAATCAACGCACCCCAAGCTATATCGCCGAAAATACCAATGATGATGTTTTTCAGTTGTATAACATTCAAGCAATCCTCTACACCGATCAAAATGGCACGATCGTTTTTGCCAAAACCTATGATCCCCAGCAAGCCAAGCCAGTTGCTGTGCCGTTTGAGTTTTTTGATATTAATAATTTCTATCCGCAATTGCTCCAACATCCCCGCCTTGATCAAGGCAAGACCAGCGTAGTACGAGCTGGCACCAAATTATGGCTTTTAGCTGCCCGCCCAATTATCACCAACGAAGGCCAAGGCCCAGCTCGTGGCACATTAATTTATGGGCGTTTGGTTGATCAACAGGTCGTTGATCGGATTAATTATCAAACGCTCTTACCAGTTCAATTGAACGATTATCGCTTATTAGCGCCCAACCGTCAGCAGCTGGTGAGCGAGCTAGCTAACGATCAGCGCTTGGTTTCGCGGGCCTTCAACGAGAATACGCTCGAAGGCTTTGTGGTCTTTCCTGCGATCGATAATCAGCCATTGTTGGTTGCAACCTTGGCGTTGCCACGCACGATTTACATTCAAGGCCAACGCACCTTTTGGCTGATTGCCAGCGCAGTGGGGATTGCAGGTTGTTTGGGCTTGCTCAGCCTATTTTGGGCATTGCGACGCTTTATTTTCCACCCATTAACCTCAATTGTTGGCGATTTGCGCCAGATCGATCCTAGCCAGCCCAATCAGCAACACATTAATTTTGCCAGCCCCGATGAATTAGGCCTCTTGGCCAAAACTGTTAACCAAGCGCTTGATTCCTTGGCTGTGGCGCAGCGCGAACAATTGGCCGCCGAAGCCAAGCGCAGCACCTTGCAAGCAGAAATGCTCGACAATCAACAAAGCCAATTGCAAACTCAAGCAGCCTTGCTCGAACTGCAAGAGCAAACCTTGGCTGAACAAGCCTTGCCATTAATTCCGGTTTCCCGCGAGGTATTGGCCATGCCGTTAATTGGCCAAATTGATCTGGCGCGGGCCGAGCGTTTGCAAACCACAATTTTGCAAGGCATTGAAACCCATCGCGCGCGGAGCGTTATCCTCGATGTAACTGGCGTTTCGCAGCTTGAGCAACAAGCAGCAATTGCGCTTGGCCAAACGGCTCAGGCAGTGCAATTATTGGGTGCACGCTTGTTGCTAACAGGGGCCAACCCGGCGATTGCCGAAGAAATTGTGGCTGCCAATATCGATTTTGGCCAGATTGCCATCTATCAAACGTTGGCCGCAGGCATGCAAGCAGCATTGCGCTAAATCCCTGCGCATTAATCAAGCTTCTTCGGCCTGCCGCATCCAAATCCCGCTTCTGTCCCACGAACGAGGGGTGAATTTTGCCATGATTTGGGTCAATAACAGGGCTAGGGTGAGGAAATTCGTCCAATGCTTCCCCCAAAATAGCAGCATTCGGTTAAGCTTTTGCCGCTGTTAGCCGAAGTTAGCCAGAATATGCTAAAATGTACAAGCCTGCATAACCCATCTTTCAGCGCGTTGTCGAATGCGGGGGCGTATTGTGTCCCTCGTGCAGGGATTGATCCGCTAGCTCTATCACCCCAAATGGTGGGAACGCATCTTAAAAGTAGGAGTCGATGGCTATGACTGAACTCGTTCGCGCTCAACCGGCATTTAAAGTTGATTTTGTCCCATCACTTGGGTTGGATCTGCTTTCGACAATGGGTCTGATTGGGATTGTTCATGATTTTGAGGGCTTGGATGCTTGGCTGGTTGAAGCTGCTGCGAGTGTGCCCCCACGCTTACGCCACGATATTCAGCTTGCAATGCGCTTGGGCGTTTATCCCTATGTTGTGGTTGAAACGGTGGCTGGTCAACTTTTAGCCCCAGGTGCTGCTGGCCACGACGATTTTAATGGCTTGATCGACGATCTCAAGGCGCTTTCGGCCCAAGAATGTGCAGCAATTGTGCATAAAATTGTGCAACGTACCGCCGCCAATGCTGATGTAGAATTATTGCACACGCCAGCAGAAATTATTGCCGATCAAGAGCAATTAGAAGAATTATTGGCTAAAATGCAGTTTCCGGTTGATACCGAAGAATTGATCGAATTGTTGCAACAGCCAACCGAATGGCGCGATTTATTGGTTTCAACAATTCAGCGCTTCTGGGATCGCATTTATCGCGAGCAATATGAATTACAACAAGCCCGTCGCGAACGTAATGCTCATTATCATCGCACCCATCAATATAGCGTTAACTTTCGCGATTTATTTGCTGGCGTAACTGGGCGGCGCTTGCCAGACCATATTCATGAACGACTTGGCACAATTAGTACCGTGCGTTTTGTTCCATCACAATATATCGGGCCATATTTGTCATTTCTCTTCAATAATTCACTATTAACTGTGTTTTATAATAGCAGTACTACGCCTGCAGAAGGCGACGAGCAAACCGAACGGACTCAAAGCCTCTATCAACCATTAGCGGCCTTGGCCGATAAAACTCGCCTGCAAATTATGACCTTGTTGCATGGGCGTGAATTATATGCCCAAGAAATTGTCAACTTGCTCGATATTCATCAATCGGCGGTTTCGCGCCATTTGAAGCTGATGGAAACATCTGGTGTGCTGAATGTTCGGCGCGATAAAGGCGCAAAATATTATTCAATCAATCGCCAACGGATTGAGGAGATTTCAGCTCGCTTACGTGAATTTGTCTAAGCATTCGCGCCAACGCTCCGTAGTTGCGGGGCGTTTTGCATTTAAAGGAGCGTTTCATGTCAATGCTTGACCAAGTTGATTTATCGCTGCATTTGGGCAAAAAATCCTACGAGCGCCAACTTACCGAATTGCAATTTAAAATGTTGCGCTTGCAACGTGCCGTAACCCAAATTGGCCATCGCATGGTGTTGGTTTTTGAAGGTTGGGATGCGAGTGGCAAAGGCGGTGCAATCAAACGCCTGACCGAAGCGCTCGATCCACGCGGTTTTGTGGTGCATCCAATTGCTGCGCCCACGCCAGAAGAACGCGCCCACAACTATCTTTGGCGCTTCTGGAACCGTATGCCGCGCGATGGCCAGATGGTGTTATTTGATCGCTCATGGTATGGCCGCGTGCTGGTCGAGCGGGTTGAGGGCTTTGCAACGATGCGCGAATGGAGCCAAGCCTATGGCGAAATCAACGATTTCGAACGAATTTTACATAACGATCGAACCTCGATTTTGAAATTTTTCCTGCATATTTCCAGCGAGGAGCAAGAAAAACGTTTTCGTGACCGCGAACAAGATCCGCTTAAAACCTGGAAATTAACCGAGGAAGATTGGCGCAATCGCGAAAAATGGCCAGAATATGCGATTGCCACCGATGAGATGTTGGCGCGCACCTCAAGCGAAAACGCCCCATGGCAGGTCGTCGCCGCCAACGACAAACGCTGGGCACGCATTGCGATTCTCAAAGCGGTGGTCGAAATGCTGGTTGCTGATATGCCGTTCGAGTTTGACGACGATAACGTGTTGGTGCTCGATCGTTCGGGAGCTTACGCCTTGGTTGATGCTGGGAAGCTCGATGCCAAAGCAGTCGAGGCTGTGATTGCCGAAGAAGAAAAAGTGCGTAAATTGCTCAAAAAGCAACGCAAAGCCGACTAATGAACGGATTCGCGCCGAGCTTAAGCCACAATCTTGCCTAAATAGTTGGCTAGCCCGTACAATACAGCCCGACACATCAGATTAAGGAAGTTAACAATGCACAATTTAGCAATTTATGGCTTTGGTGGAGTCGGGCGGGCGGTGCTGGCCCAAGCATTGCCCCATTTTAACCTTGCCTTGGTGGCCGATCGTTCTGGCTATGTAATTGGGCCGTTGAGCAACGAACGTTGGTTAGCGGTCGCCGCAGCCAAAGCCCAAGGCGCAACTTTAGCCAGCTTACCAGAAGGAACCAGCGGCGATTGGCGGGCTGCCTTGCCTGCTGGTTGTTTGGTGGCCGATACCACTGCCGAAGCCAATGCCGCCCAATTGGTCGAATTAGTTGCCAGCGGCCAGCGTTTGGCTTTGGCCAACAAAAAACCATTGTGTGAAGATTTGGCTTTGTTTCAAGCCTTGGTGGCTGAACGGCGCACCCGCTACGAAGCCACGGTTGGCGCAGGCCTGCCGATTGTCGTTACCACCAATTTGCTGCGCGACACTGGCGACCAGGTGCAACGGATCGAAGGTTGTTTGAGCGGCACCTTGGGCTTTTTGCTCTCGTCAATTGAACAAGGCCAAAGCTATTCGAGCTCCGTTCGCGAAGCCAAAGCCTTGGGCTGGACCGAACCAGACCCGCGCGACGACTTGGGCGGGGTTGATGTTGCCCGCAAAGCCCTGATTTTGGGGCGAACCTTGGGCTATCAATGGAACTTGAGCGATATTGCGATTGAGCCACTGTATCCTGCTGAGTTTGCAGATTTAAGCATTGCTGAATTTATGGCCCAACTTGAGCAACTTGATGCTGGCTATGCCCAACGTCAAGCAGATGCCGTTGCTCAAGGCCAAACGTTGCGCTATGTTGCTTCGATTACGCCTGCTGGCGCGCGCGTTGGATTGCAAGCAGTTGCCAACAATAGCCCGCTAGGTTCGCTCAAAGGCCCCGATAATATGGTGGCTTGGACAACCAAGCGCTATCAAGAACGACCGCTCGTGGTGCGCGGGCCTGGCGCAGGGGTCGAGGTAACCGCCTCGGCAGTGCTGTTTGATTTGTTGGCCTTGCGCTAAAAAAAGACCGTGGTCAACGAAGACCACGGCCCAAACCCTCTTTGAGAGCTAAAATCTATTGTCCTGCCATATCCCGCCGTTGAAACAGCAGCAAGCCAATAATAATTGAGCCAAAGATATAGGCTCCCACTACCATAAGGCTGGTTGTTAGCGAAACTTGGGTGCCAAAGAAACCTGTAACCAAATCTAATTGGTCTGTTTTTTCTTCTCCATCAAATAACCAATGCGCTTCAAGATTGCTGATATGTAGATTTGGGAGGATTTTAGCAGCTAATTTGGAAAGACTTGCAGCAACGTTAAAGATGGTATTCCCAACAATCCCAAACACAATCCCCATAATCGTTGAGCGGCTAGCCATGGTTACCAACAGCGTAATTGACGAAAAGACAATCAACTGCAAAAAGATTGGCACCAACGATTTGAAGAGTCCTGATGCTGAAAATTGCTCCATATTGCTAATATCGCCACCAACGATCAAATTAGCGAGCACCCCTAAGAGCGCAGCAAAAATCAGCGAAGTAGCAATCAATAGGGTCATAAACAATAAACAGATTATGACTTTGATAATGATAAAATCGCTGCGCCGTGCGCGCCGTGGCAGTAGCACTTTCCAAGTATCATTGGTATATTCAGCGCCAATGCTGTTGCTCATAAAGACAATTGCTAAAATTGAACCAAGTTGGCTCAGCACAATTAATGGTACTTGTAAGCTTGTAGGAAACAAGGTTAGTTGGCGAATTTGGTCTGCAAATTGGCTATCCATACCTTCGTAGAACGATATGCCTACCATCCCAACAAAAGCAAGCAATAGAATGCCTAAGGTAACGAGAAACAAGCCAATATTGGCTGGGCGTTTATAGGTTTTTGTCCATTCAGCACGAAATAAATTCCACATTATTAGCGACCCCCTACCACAACTTCAGCCAATGGTTGTGGCGCAGCTGCGCCACCAGTTCCCGTAATTTCCAAGAACAACGATTCGAGCGAGCGTTGGCGTACCACCACTTGGAACACATCAACATCTGCTTGCACCAATTTGCGCATTACTTGCGGCACATCTTGCGGCTCGGCGTTGATATTAATCCAGTGTTGGTCAAAGCTGGTAGCTTTTAATTGGGGGATTTCTTGCAAAATGGCCATGGCCTTTTCAAATGGCGCAGCCTCGATTGCATAGCCTGGGCCACCTTCAGCAGCCAGCAAGTCGCGCACCCGACCTTCTTTGATCGTCACGCCTTTTTGAATAATTGCTACATTCGAGCAAACTTGTTCAACTTCAAACAACAAGTGGCTTGAAAGGAAGACCGTGCGGCCTTCTTGGCCCATGCGCAAAATCAAATTGCGCATTTCGACCGTGCCAGCAGGGTCAAGCCCGTTGGTTGGCTCATCGAGAAACACCAGTTTGGGGTCGTTGAGCAGGGTTGCTGCCACGCCAAGCCGTTGTTTCATACCCAACGAATAGGTTTTAACTTTATCTTTTTCGCGGCCACGCAAGCCGACAAATTCAATTAATTCATCGTAGCGGGCTTGGGGTAAATCGTGACCACCGGAGCGGGCCAAGAGGCGCAAATTTTCTAAGCCCGACATAAATGTATAAAATGCTGGTGATTCAACAATTGCCCCAACATACGGTGCAATGTGTTGACGAGCATGTAAAATATCATGGCCAAAAACTGTTGCTTTGCCCGATGTTGGTCGGATAAGCCCCAATAGCATGCGGATGGTGGTGGTTTTGCCCGCACCGTTTGGGCCTAAGAAGCCATAAATCGTGCCTTCTGGAATATGTAAACTTAAATTGTTGACTGCTGGGACATTTTTATAGACTTTCGTCAATCCTTCAGCGGTGATTGCGATTCCACTCATAGAATGCTCCTCTATAGGCTGCGATGCTAATACAACGTTAACATTGAGCTAAATGTTGCATTATATTATTTATTTTGTTCATCATCAAGCGGCACAAGCCGCTCACGTAAGGCCATTATTGCTGCTTGAGTTCGATCTTGCAGATGTAACTTGGATAAAATATTGCTGACGTGGGTTTTAACCGTGCGTTCGCCGATGACTAAATGATCGGCAATTTCAGCATTGCTCATGCCACGCGCAATACAGGTCAACACTTCGCGTTCACGTTCGGTCAGCGTATCCAAGGGCGAGCGCCGCGAGCTAGTGAGTTCAGTCATCAAGCGCGAGGCAACCATCGGGTGCAAGGTTGCTTCACCGCGTCGGGCTGCGCGAATTGCCGCCACCAAGGCATCAGGCCCAACATCTTTAAGCAAATACGAGAGCGCCCCAGCTTTAATCGCCGGAAAAATTCGTTCATCTTCGCTATACGATGTTAGCACAATCACTTGGGTCGATGGCGAGGCTCCGCGCACTTGACGGGTTGCTTCCACGCCGTCGATGCCAGGCATCAGCAAATCCATCAGCACCACGTCGGGCAACACGTTGCTGACAACTTGCACGCCTTCTTCGCCAGAAGCGGCCTCGCCCACAATTTCAATATCTGGCTGGGTATCCAAAAAGGCGCGCAATCCAACCCGTACCACGACATGATCATCAACTAAAACAACCCGAATTTGCTCGTGCATGCTCCGTCCCTTCGTACTATTAACGCGGCTCCACCAGAAGCCCGGTTTGGCTGCGTGGTACAACGATGCGCAGGCTTGTACCTTGGCCCGGAGCGGCGGTTACTTCGACTGTGCCGCCAACTGCATTGGCACGCTCCTGAATGCTAATTAAGCCCAACGAGTGCGAGTTGCGTGGCTGCTGCATATCAAAGCCACGGCCACGATCGCTGACTTCTAAAATGGTGCGCTGGGCCTCGTATTCGAGGTTGACGCTGGCACTATTAACCCCGCTATGCTTGGTAATATTGGCTAACGCTTCTTGACAGATGCGATATAACGTTTGCTCGTGATCTAAGGGAATGCGCCGTTCGCCGTTGATGTTGAGCTGAATTTGCAAGCCTTGACGACGGGCTGCCTCTTCACCAAGTTGACGTAAGGCTGGAACTAATCCTTGATCACCAAGTGCTGCTGGCCGCAAGGCAAAGATCAAGCCTCTGGTTTCGTGCAAGGCGCGTTGGGCCATCTGGCTCAACTGTTCAACTTGACTGCGCGCTTTATCTGGCTGGGCTGGTAGCAGATTACGGGCGGCGGCGGCAAGCATGGTGACGCTAAATAGCTCTTGGCTGACACTATCGTGCAAATCGCGAGCAAGCCGATTGCGCTCCTCGACAATTGCCAATTGGCCTGCTTGCTCAACCAAAGCCGCATTACGATCAGCAAGTTGCCGTAACATTTTGACGTTCGATTCAAGCTCTTGAGCCATGCTATCGAAACGCCGCGCCAATTGGCCAATTTCGTCGCTGGCACTATCGTTGACGCGCACGCTCAAATTGCCTGCGGCCAAGCTATCGGTGGCTTTGGTGAGCTGCACCAAGCGGCGCACAAAATTACGTGCTACAAACCAGCCATACACCATCCCAATAATTGCGTTGGCAATGATTGAAGCAACCGAACTAATCATAAAAATAATAACCATCAACAACGCAACAATCACTTGATTTTGGCTTAGTGGTCGCGAACGAATATACAATGCGCCAATGACTTGGTTAGCTTGGTCGCGAATCGGCGTTGCAGTCACTAAGTACTGTTCATGCGTCCACGTCAGTTGATTAATATCGTCGCTGCCAGCCAGCGCTGCTTGCACAACCCGCCGATCATTGCCAATCACCGTATCGTTCCATGGTTGGCCAGCAGGGCTATAGCTGGGAAACGTGCCGCCAAGCACTGTTCCCTTGGCATCAAGCAGCAGCAAATGGTAACTTTGGCTGAAATCATTGGTTGCCTCAGGCGTAAATGCCTCGGTGGGCATCAAAATAATTTCTTGCGAAAGATCGCTGGGCGTATTATTGACCGTATTGCTAATTGCCAATTCAAGATTATTTTGCAAAAACTGGCCGCGCAACGAACCAAAACGATAGCGTAATATTTGCTGGATTGTGCGCGCATCGCTTGGTTCTTGCAGCACTGCGCTAAATTCGGCGGCATGATTTTGCGCTGCGCTAAGCAGCGTGGGCGCATTCAGCGGTGGCGCAGCCCCCATAACTACGCCAAAAGCTAAGGTGTTAATCAAAAGCGTCAGCGCTACGCTGATCCACACATATGACCATGTGAGTTTCCAGCGTAGCGTGCCAAAGCGTTGGCGCAAGCGGTGGCGCAACGTTAATTTACGATGCTGCTGCTGCACTCGCCGCCTCACGTCGCCATGTCGTTATTGCAAATAACAAACAGCCAAGCTGCAAATCAAACGGCTGTGAGTCATGAAAATTGGCAATCATCGCCCGATTCCAAAAACCTTCGGTTTTAACTTCGCCAACAATCTGATGATTCAAAGAGACCTGATAGGTATTTTTCCAGGCTGATGGCCGCTCAAAGCGTAACGGTTGATTGGCATAATGGCCTTCGAGAATTGGTTTCCAAAACCCAATCCGCGCAACCCGCATTAATTCTTGTCCATTGATTGTGATTGTAATTGGGTAGCCCTTGCCTTTCGGATTCTCAAGGCTATAGACATTAGCGCCAATTTGCCATTGGACAGTGCCGCGCCAGCCCTTAAATTCAACCTCGAAAGGGGCATGATAGGGACTGTGAATTTCAAGTTTTCGCCCAGTCCAAGAACTATATCGAGCTTGAAGCATTGGATTCTCCAATCAGCACACTGCTTAATCACTACTATAAATCAGACATTTGGATTGTACATCCGAATCAGGGGCGAACTGGAGCTGTAAAATCTGCAACGCGCCCTCGTCCTTTAGTACGAGCCTTGGCATGAGCAGGTTGCGCTCCACGAGTTGCCCGCCAGAGCACACGCAATTCACATGGCCAAAGTTTGGGTATAATGCGCAAGAATAACTACACCATGGAGTCGACTAATGGCCTATTATGTTGAAGAGCGCCCTGGTGGGCCAGCGCTTGCACCTCGTCGCCCTACAATTAATGAATTTTTTCTCTCGACCTATCAAGTTGGTCCATATGTGGGCTGCGAATTTGGGTGCGCCTATTGCGATGGCTGGTCGTTCAGTCAGCGGCCATTCAACGAGGTTATCCGCGCCAACGTTGATTTGCCTGACCGCTTTGCCGAGCAATTGAGCACGATTTCGCGCGGCGATCTGGTGGCATTTAGCCTTGGCGATGCCTATCAACCAGCAGAAAAAACCTATCGTCTCACCCGCCAGATGTTGCAGGCTTGCCAAGTTGCCAAACAGCCAGTGCTGATTTTGACCAAAAGTTTGGCCGTGATGGATGATCTGACCCTTTTACAACGCATGAATGAGCAGGGTTTGGCGATTGTGGTGATGAGCATTCCCACCATCGATCCTTTGCTTTCTGAAAAATTAGAGGGCAAAGTGGCCCCACCTTCTGCGCGTTTGGAAGCCCTAAATACGCTCAAACGGGCAGGGATTCCGACGGGCGTGGCAATGTTGCCGGTCATTCCCTATCTGACTGATACTGATCGCCAATTGCCGATGACCTTGAACGCGATTGCCAATGTGCAGCCCGATTTTGTGCTTTGGGAATATTTGTGGCAACCAAACGAACGTCATCGCCAACGCATGACCGACTTGCTTTCGCGCTTGGGCAATTATCCAGCTTCCTATTATCGCGAATTGTATGGCAAGGAGATGCAGCCCAGCCTTGAGTATCGCCGCGAGATGCACCGCGATATTTTGGGGCGTTTTGAAGAGCTAAATTTGAACCCACGTGCGCCATTAGAGCTGTATCGCAACCACTTGGCTCCGAACAATGTCGCAGCCTTGATGCTCAAACACCAAGCCTTTATCGACCAAATCAAGGGCCGTGAATTGTTGGCCAGCCGCCATTCCAATTTGGCCGAAGCGGTGTTTAATGGCAAAGCCGATGAACCGGCGCTCGCGGTTAGCCCGTTGTGGCCAATGCTGCGCGAAGTGCTGAAAATTAGCGATAGTCGCGAACGGCTCGACCAAATTCTCGACAAAGTGCGTAACCCCGATTCCCCTGTTCCTCCCAGTAACGAGTGAACCATGAAGGGGCAATTGGAGTGCATATGGTGAGCAAAAAAACCGCCTGTAGAAGTTGCAAAACTCCTACTCGACAAAGCTACGAACTCAGGTAGGATGTAATTCTCTGAGTTCCCAATGTCTAAATTTGCCCTGACCGCAGGTTTAGGCTGATTCACGCAGGTGTCATGAGTGTTCAAACTCCCACCATCCGATTGCCCGATTCGACTGTCCAAGCGGCCTTCTTGCCAACCGAATTGATCTTAATCGGCCTCGTATGCTGGTTGGGGGTTTGGGTTTGCTGGCGTTGGCTGCGTCGTCGCACTGCGCTACAAATTAGCACCCAATTGAGCTTATGGCACTGGCCGCAAAGTCAACAAACCCTGATCATCGATCAACATTCCACAATTATTTCAATTAGCCCAACGCTGAACCAACAGCTTGGTTACGCCGATTTATCACTCAATGGCACAGCATTCGCCCAACTCCTGCACCCCGATTCGTACCACCATATGCGGCAAGCACTGGCCAATGCAACCAGCCACATGCAATGGCAACCCTTGGGCTATCGCCATGCCGATGGCTCGTGGCAAACTTTAGAATCTTGTTGGCATCAAGTTGGCCGCTATTGGATTATCAGTTGCCGTGAACTTGAAACAGTCGCGCTTGATCGAACGCCACCAACGATTGATTGGTTGACTGGCTTGCCCAATCGCCAAAGCTTGGTTGGCCAGCTGCAACGCCTGATTGCTCAGCGCCAGCTTGATCAACACCAGTTTGCGGTGTTGTTCGTCGAGGTCGATCGATTTAGTGCGGTCAATGATGCCTTGGGCTACGATGTGGGCGATCAGGCGCTGCAAACCATTGCCCAACGCCTACAAGCGACGCTTGGTCCAGCCGATTTGGCGGCACGTTTGGGCGGCGATGAATTTGTCGTGGTGCTTGCTCAGGTGCAGCATTCCCAGCAAGCGTTGGAGCATGCCCACCGCATTCAAGAGCAATTTAGCCAGCCCATGCTGTTGGCCGATAAACCAATTTATACCTCGTTGGGCATTGGGGTAACCCTTGGCGATGGTCAAGCTCAGGCCGAAACCTTGTTGCGCGAAGCAGATACAGCGATGTATCAGGCCAAAACTGCTGGCATTGGCCAAATCTTTTTGTTTGATCGGGCTTTGCATGCGGCGCTGACCGAGCGTTGGCAACTGGAAATTGATTTGCGCGGAGCCTTAGAGCGCCACGAGTTAATTTTGCATTATCAGCCAATTACGGCCTTGCCAACTGGCCAGATGGTTGGCGTTGAGGCGTTGTTGCGTTGGCATCATCCCCAGCGCGGCATGATTTTGCCCAACGAATTTATTCCCTTGGCCGAGGAAAGCGGCTTAATTGTGCCGATTGGCTTTTGGGCGCTCGAAACTGCTTGTCAGCAATTTTTGGCTTGGCAAGCAGATCATTCACGCTCTGGCTTGCAGGTACTTTCGGTCAATCTTTCGGCGCGCCAGTTGGCCAGCCCAGCCCTGATTCAAACGCTTGGCGAGATTATTCAACGCACGGGGATTGCGCCAGCCCAGTTGGAGCTAGAAATTACCGAAAGCATGGTGATTCATGGCTTGGAATCGGCGCGCGCACAATTGGGAGCCATCAAAAATTTAGGCGTAAAGTTAGCGATTGATGATTTTGGCACTGGCTATTCGTCATTGAGCTATTTACACCATTTCCCCTTAGATACGCTCAAAGTTGATCGTTCATTTGTTAATGCTATGAGTGGTGGCAGCCGCAACATTGAAATTGTGCGCGCGATTATCATGCTTTCGCAGCAATTGGCCATGAATGTAATTGCCGAAGGCATCGAAACTATCGAAGAAGCGGCAACTTTGCGCGATTTGGGCTGCGATTATGGCCAAGGCTATCATTTTAGCCGCCCGCTGACCGCGCCAGATATTAGTTCGTGGCTGCATAGCCAACCCCTGAGCCTGTGAAAATTTGCAACACTGATGAAATTGGTTCGTAGAATGTTCGGCTGTAACATGTTGATTAAGCGGGAGCAATGAATGGTAGTTTCAAAACAGACCCAGCTGCTTTTTCTAATTACAGCAGCCATTAGCTGGATCATCAGTTTGATGGCTGCTTTTAGGGCAGAAGATGGTTGGTTTCAAGCAGGTCAATTCTTCTTTTTTGGGATATTTTTTCTAGTGTTAGGCTTCCAAGTCGAGCAAAAATATCCTCGCTACAAAATGCTATCGTGGGCTGTGCTTGCGATAAGTATGATCTTTGCCGTATTACATTTAATGAACTAGCTAAACCAAGGCCCTGCTGAGTTGGCACACTCGGCAGGGCGTTTTTGTATTTCTGAATCGCTAGAATTTTACATGCCAAACAAACGATTGCCCGGCAAGCGCACAATCCCAACCACGATCAACACTAAGACTGCAATCGTGCCGAGCGCCATCAAGCGATAGCGGGCCGCTGGAATTTCACCGCGTTTGACTTTGGTATTAACCACATGGGCCAATCCCAAGGCCAGCACCATCACTGTTGGGTGCTCAAAGCGCACAGTCGCAGGATTGAGTTGGCTCCACGATTTGTTGACAACATACAAGGCTAAGCCAAGCAGCAACTGAATATCAATCGCAATCGTGGTGAAGAGCATAATTTTGCGCGCGGTGTCGTTCCATGATTGTTTGGTTAGCCAACCCCACAAACCATAGCCAACGGCAACCAAAATCGCTAACATAACAATCCAACGCCAACCAGAGTGAGCGTTTAGCAGAAAACTGGACATGAGTCGGTGATCCTCCAAAACACAAGAAATTCGAAAGCACTGTGCTGAATGCTATCATAGCATAGCCTAGCTGCGTCAAGCATTCAATCGTTGCCATTTGTGAACAACAAAAAACCGCCCTTGGTGCGAAGCACCAAGGGCGGCTGAGTGGTAAGCAATTAGATTTTGTTGTTGCGAATCAACCACACGCCTGCAACGACCAAGCCAACTGGAATCAGCACTGGAGCGATGTCGACCAAGATGCTGCTCAGGAACAAAGCACCACCGATGACCAAGGCGCTCTTGAGCCACAAGTTGCGGCGAGCTTTGATCACATCTGGGCTAACCGTGGCAACTGGCGTTGAAAGGTTGCTGACCGGAATGCTTTGACCAACTGGTTGACCGGTTACTGGGTCGAAGCGATATGGTTCAGCTTTGATTGCTTGGCCAGTCATTGGGTCGAAACGAGCATTGACGCTTGGTTGAACGCCGACGCTTTGCGCAACTTGATAGTTGACTGGTTGTTGGACAACTTGGCCTGATTGCGCCAAGTAGCTCACTGCGCCGCGAGGCATAATGAACCACAACAATGGGTAGAGCAAAATGCTAATCCCAGTCCAAACTAAGAAGACGAAGGTCAGGCGAACCCAGATTGAATCGATGGCTAAGTATTCTGCAATCCCACCACAAACGCCAGCAAAACGGCGGTCGGTAGCGCTGCGGGTCAAACGGTTTGAAACTTGCGTAGTCATTGGTGTAGCTCCTTCAAAAGCACTTGATTGATTATCTGGTAGCTAGGACGCTGGGCTATTTTGAATTGTTGCAGCGAGATTCCAACCAGTTTCATCATTCTTGCAGTGAAGCTGATGCTGTGGTATAATCCCGCCTGTTGGCGACATAGCCAAGTGGTAAGGCAGTGGTCTGCAAAACCGCGATCCATGGGTTCGAATCCCATTGTCGCCTCCAAATGATCAAACGCTGGTTGAATACATCAACCAGCGTTTGGTGTTTTAGCTGCTTTAAATAGTTCGGTTTGAGGGCGAAGCGCCGCTATAATACAAGCAATCAGATAGCCTTGTAGGATAGGAGCACCGCTATGCTAGCAACGACGATTCGAACGATCAGCGCTGAAGCGATTAATTTGCCCTTGACCGAGCCTTTTGCCATTGCCAGCGGCAGCCAAGCAGTTGCTGCCAATGTGTTAATCAAAATCGAATTAGCCGATGGCACGCTGGGCTTAGGCGAGGCAGCTCCTTTTCCGGCGGTCAGCGGCGAAACCCAAGCCAGCACTATTGTTGCCGTGCAGGCCTTGCAACAAAGCTTGCTTGGCGCAGATGTGCGGGCATGGCGTAAGTTGGCGTTGTTGCTCAATCAGCTCGATCACGAGGCGGCTGCTGCCCGTTGTGGCCTCGAAATGGCCATGCTTGATGCTTTAACCCGCCATTACAATGTTCCGCTGCACATCTTTTTTGGGGGTATGGGCCAGCAGCTCGAAACTGATATGACGATTACCGCTGGCGATGAAGCTCATGCCGCAGTTTCGGCCAAAGCGATTGTTGCTCGTGGCATTAATGTGATTAAAGTTAAAACTGCTGGCGAGAATGTTGACTATGATCTGGCGCGAGTGCGGGCAATTCATCAGGCTGCGCCGCGGGCACCATTAATTGTTGATGGCAATTGTGGCTATGATGTTCAACGGGCCTTAGCTTTTTGCGCTGCCTGCCAAGCAGAGGCGATTCCGCTGACGCTTTTTGAGCAACCACTGCCGCGTGAGGATTGGGCTGGTATGGCCCAACTTAGCGCTCAAGCGGGCATTGCAATTGCCGCCGACGAATCGGCGCGCTCGGCAAGCGATGTGCTGCGGATTGCCCGCGAAGGCACTGCCAACGTAATTAACATTAAATTGATGAAGGCTGGCGTGGCTGAAGCCTTGAACATGATTGCGATTGCTGAGGCAGCAGGCTTAGGCTTGATGATTGGTGGTATGGTCGAAAGCATTTTGGCCATGAGCTTCTCGGCCAACCTAGCTGCTGGCAATGGTAATTTCCACTTTGTCGATTTGGATACGCCGCTGTTTATTGCTGAACACCCTTTTGTTGGTGGCTTTGAACAGACTGGCGGGCGCTTAACCTTACCCAATACCGCTGGCCATGGCGTGAATTTGGCCTAAATCAAACCCCCACAACCACCCAATGCTCAGCATTTGCCCATTTTTGGGCTAGCTTTTTACAATTAGTTGCACTAGACTTGCTGTAACGAAACCAAGTGAATGGCGTAGATAAATTGCTCATTCTAATGGGCTGAAATGCTATTTTTGCTTAACAAAACCATAACATTGTAGCATTCTTGATCTTTGGATAGAACGGAGTTGTTATGCGTAAGGCATGGGTGGTTGCCGTAGGCTTTTTTATAATTTGTGCATTCGTCGTTGGGGCTGTCAGCAACGGGTGGCTGGATTCATCAGCGCCGTTGGCAATTTTACCAACCAGAATGCCGAGCACGCCCGACCCAAGTCAGGCAATTAAGCTCCAAGTGGTCTATAGCAGTGAAAAAGATATTTGGCTCAAGCAAACGGTTAATACATGGCTCGCGACCAAGCCCACGGTTGATGGCAAGCCAATTCAGGTCGAATTGATTGCGCGTGGTTCGCAAGAAATTGTGAGCCAATTGCAGGCTGGGAGTTTGCGCCCAACCGCAATTAGCCCAGCAAGTAGCCTGCAAATTACCCAAATTAATGCAGCCCAAATTGATGGCAAAACGAATTTGGCTGCTGATACCCAACCGTTGCTGATTTCGCCGCTGGTGCTGGTGGCCTACGAAGGCTCGCCTGCATCAAAGCTAGTTAAATCGCAAGATGCCCAATTTTGGCAAGCACTGCATGATGGTGTATTGCTGCCCCAGCGCAGCCAGAAAATTCTCTTGGGCCAAACCAGCCCAACAACCTCGAATAGCGGGTTTCAAGCCTGGGTTTTGATGGCCTATGCCTATCATAATAAAGCCAACGGCTTAACCGCTGCGGATATTAGCGATCCCAAATTTGTTGAATGGCTACAAGGCTACGCCAAAAATGTCGAACAATTTGCCGAAAGCACTGGCTCGTTGATGCTCAAAATGGTTCAAGTTGGCCCAAGCACCTATGGCGCAGCCGTGGTGTATGAGAGCACCGCCTTGGAATATTTGCCCAAGGCTCAGGGTCGCTTTGGCAAATTGATGTTGCTGTATCCACCCCAAAATTTATATAGCGACCATCCCTTGGCCATTTTGGATGCCTCGTGGAGCAGCGTCGATCAACGCGAAGCCGCTGGCTTGCTCCGTGAATTTCTTTTGGAAAAAGACCAACAAACCATGGCTGTGCAGCAAGGCTTTCGCCCAGTCGACCCGGATGTCGCAATTGATACAGCCGATTCGCCATTTGTAAAATACCAAAGTGCTGGCGTGCAACTGAGCATTGCCAATCTTGCAGCTGAGCCAGATGCGGCCACGATCAAGGCGGTGCTCGATTTGTGGAATTCGATCGAACCAAGTGTTAAACGTTAATCAGCGAATCAATTTTTCTAGAGATTGGACGTAGCCTTATGAATTCACGGCATCCTTTACGTGTTGCGGCCACCAAGCCCCTGCCCTTAGTTGTCTTGGCAGTTGGGATTGTCATGTCGCTGACGATTTATCCTTGGTTGATTGTGGTTGCAATTATTGCCTATGGCTTGATGCTCTGGGCTTTGGCCAGCGACCCCAATATTTTGCAGCAAAAGCCCGAATCGCCAAAATTGGCCAAAATTACCAGCCGTACCTTTCAATCGCATTTAGATACGATTGACCACACCCGCCGCGAGATTACGCGCTCGACCAATGTAACTGCTGGGCCGTTGCAACGTCTGTTGCAGCCAATTGCCGAGCAGGCCAACGAACTGTATCAACAGGCCCATGGCTTAGCTGATAAAGGCCAACTGATCGAGCAATATTTGTATACCTCGCCACCGCATGGCCTGCAACCGCAAATCGATAATCTTGATCAGCGGATTGCGATGACCAAAGACAGCTATACGGTTGATCAATTGAAGGAAACCCGCGCCGCCTTGATTGATCGGCAGCAAAATGCCCAAGCCTTGGCAACCTACTATGATCGGATTACGGCACAATTGCAAAATATTGCTGCCAATCTTGATAATGTATTGGCTGAAACCGTGCGTTTGCGCGCATCCGAGGCTTCGAGCGCTACCCAAACCTCGCAAGAAGTTGCCGAGCGGTTGAGTAATTTGAACGCCGATATGGATGCGTTTCAGCATGTTTTGGAAGGCGCAATGTCGCAAAGTGGCGTTGCCTAAACGTTTACCTGGGAGAATTGTATGGTTATAGGGATTTATCTGGTGCTTTGGCTGGCGATTGCGCTTGGCATTTGGCTGGCGAAGCGCAACAAAAGCTCAATCGAACGCATGAAACATTTGTTGGGCATTGTCGTGATTGAGCCGATTGTAACGATCATCATGCTGCTGGCGGTTTATCCAGTGCTGCTACGATGGGCCTGGAACAATAACCTCATTAGCGTTGAGCAGTATCAGTTGGTGAACACCAATGCTGCATTGCAAAATCTGCTGCCCATTGTGTCAGTTGTGATTGGCTTGCTTCCATTTTTATTGCTGTTTGATGAGCAAGCAGTTGTGCGCAAGGTTGCTTGGCAAGCAGGTTTGATGGTGCTTGGGCGTTGGCTCTACCTGCTTATGGTGCGAATTCTGGTGGCGAAAGATTTTAATCCATGGCTCGATATGTTGTTAATTGTCAGCTATTTGGTTTTGCTGGCGATAACCATCTATATTGGCAATGCCTTATTAGTTGGGCGTTTAGACCGATTAATCAAGCCAGTGCCGGTTGAAACCGAGCCATTATTTCAAGGCCAACCAATTGTCTATGCCGACCCAAGTCAGCAACCAATGATCTATATTGATGCGCCCAAGGATCAGGAGCGCTGATGGTGTTATACTAGCAAGCATTCGAGAATATCGACTCAACGACGCTGCGGTATACTAGCTGCACGTCGTTGTTGCGTTTTAGAGGATACTTCATGTCGCCCAACTATCGTTTATTAGCGCTTGATCTTGATGGAACTTTGCTTGATGCAAGCTTAGAGCCAAGCGCCGCCACCAAAGCAGCGATTGCCGATGCTCAAGCTGCTGGCGTGCATGTCACTATTGCAACTGGTCGGATGATTCGCACTGCTCAGCCATTTGCTGATATGCTCAACATCACCACGCCATTAATTACCTACCAAGGTGCGCACGTGCAAACTGCCGATGGCACCGTGCTTTACGATAATCCTTTGCCGCCAGATTTGGCTGCCGAAGTGGTTGAATTGGCCTTAGCTGAGGGCTTGTATATTCAGGCCTATATTGACGATCAATTGTGGATTGTCGAGCGCAGCCCAGAGGTTGAAGAATATTTGAGCTTTTCGCTGGTGGATATTCCGGTTAATGTTGTGCCAAACTTGGTTGAAATTGTGCAGCAAAAGCCCGTTACCAAGCTGGTTTGGATTACCAACCCAACTGAATTAGAGCGCACGATGCAAGAATGGGGCGCACGTTGGCAAGGCCGCTTGGAGATTTTTCGTTCGCACGACCATTTTGGCGAGGCTTCGGCGATTGGCAGCTCCAAAGGTGTTGGCTTAGCAGTTTTGGCCGAACATCTTGGCATCGCGCAAGCAGAAGTTGCCGCCATTGGCGACCGCGAGAACGATGCTTCGATGTTGGCTTGGGCGGGCTTTGGCATGGCGATGGGCAATGCTGATCGTTTTGCCTTAGCTGCGGCGAATCATACGCTGCCAACCTTGGCCGAAGATGGCGCTGCCTATGGCATTCGGCGCTTTGTTTTGGGCGAAGAATAAGCGAGGGGCCAGCAGTCAGGGATTAGGTTAGGGATGCGATGGAAGGGTAGAAAATAAACATATCTAGGGGATGTGGCTATAGGCTTTTGGCTATGGGTTACGATTTTTATTCTTTTAAAAATATCTTCACTAGCCCATAGCTATAATGGTACATCACGTTAACCAATGTCTGATCCCCTCACCCCAACCCCTCTCCCGTGCGCGGGCGAGGGGCTTTAACACGCTCGTTCTGCGCAATGTGTCGGGGAAAACGCATGTGCTCCCCTCGCCCGCGTGCGGTGGGAGAGGGGCTGGGGGTGAGGGCATGTTCCTCATTGCCAATCCAATGAACTATTAGCTGCTAGCTTAGCGCCCAAAGCTATGGATCTCTAGTGCTCTGGGTAAATCTGTCCTTCTCATCCTTCATCCTTCATCCTTTGCTCTCAGCCTAATTGCCTAGGAATTTCCGCCTGATGGCTGATGTCGGGCGATGCTAGAGCGTTTATAGTGAGCCTATCACCGAAATTAGTAGATCGAATAGGAAAGGAACGAGCACCATGCGACGGCTACTCACCAATCCACAACCAAAACGCCAGCCTATCACACATTACTCGCCGATAGCCCACAATTGTGGCTCATTGCGTAATGTAGATTTAGGCTACGGTTTTGCAGGCGAGATGAGTTTGACGAAGGATGGATGGCGACCGCTAGTGTGACGCGTACTGACACACGCTAATGCTAAGGTCGTCACAGCAGTGGCGACTATTTTGTTTTAGCGAGAGGTTTGCTCATGACGCTCGAAGATCCCACCCGCATTGATATTGTTGCGGGTTCGCTCGACCCCGCCCGCCCTGGGTTGGATTTATGGGTCGTAGACACTGGTTCAATCAGTGATGACAGCCTTCGCTATCGCTTGCTGATTGCCAAAGTGTTGATCTACGCAAATTATATTGCCAGCCCCATGTTTACGGTGCAACATCCCAAAATTAAGCGTGCTGATGTGTTGGTTCGGGTCGTGTGCTTAACGCCCCCAACCAAACTTATGCGCGATGTAACTGGAATTGTTTCGTGGTTTGACCAAAGCTTGCGTGTGCCTGTGGTGGTGGAAGATGCCGCCAAGGTTGCCAAGCACTTGGATACCTGCCACGGCGAAGTGCGCAGCTATGTGCGTAAAGTGTTGGAATTGGCGCAAATTGAGACAGCGCCCGAGCCAACAACCTCATGGCGCTTGCCATGGCGCGGCAAAGCCAAAAAAACCGCTTGAGGGAGAGAACGAGCGGAGCAGGAATTGACTTTAGTGCAAGGAATCGCTAGCCAATGTTTGATCACAAAATCAATGGCGTAGCGCTTGTGGGAGAGAATCAACGAGCTGGCGAGGTGTGGTATTTTCACTCTAGTTTGCTTCCTCGCCAGCTTGTGGGAGACAAGTGAGAGTTTGCTGAGGTGCTTGTGGGACATACTTCGCTCATTCCGAAGTTCCACGCCTCTTCCTCAGCAGCCTTACGCTCAGCATACCGTTTGAAGGAGTCGTATGCAGCTACCAGAGGGACCGTGCAATGTTAACTTGGCGAATGCGGGCTTTAATCAGCCGCTTCTTAGAACCATTGTAACCATAAGTTAGTCTCAATTGAGATGATCCACGAAGGCTGGAACCGCGAAGAACGCGAAGATCGCGTAGAACAGGCTCTGGGCTTTTGGCTACTGGAATAATGTGCGGGTTGGCGTATGGGTGGAGGGTTTGCACAAATACCCGATCCCCAGCCCCTGAACCCCGATCCCTCAGCTCTTGGCTATGGGCTGCTGGAACAATTTGTGGGTTGGAGCATGGGCAGTGGGATTGTCCAAATACCCGATCCCCAGCCCCTGAACCCCGATCCCTCAGCTCTTGGCTATTGGCTAGCGGAACAATTTGTGGGTTGGCGTATGGGTGGTGGGTTTGTCCAAATGACTGATCCCCAGCCCCTGACAACTGATCCCTAACACGCTTGGGGTTTGATTTCATCCCTCATCCTTAAATTTGGAGCCTATAGCTCAGTTGGTAGAGCAAAGACTTCTACGTCCACTTCCTCGTTCGCGAGGTGATAGTAGGAATTGCTTCGGGCGCAGGTTCGAGTCCTGCTAGGCTCCCCTATTGTGGCCCCATGGCCAAGTCGAATTTGATGTGATGTAGTTGCCCAAACCAAGTCACAGCGTTTGATTCGCAAGCGTGATTCGGCTTTGGCCATGGTTTTTTCCGAGAGAAGTGGTGTTTCCTTCCTTATAATCTGGAGGTGGTCATGAACGTTGTTCGCCGCCTGTTTGCACACGCCCCTGCCGATGCTAACGGGCTTAATTACCATGGCTTGCCAACCTATCAACGCAGTTTGGCTGAACATTATGTGCAAATGTTGTTGACCAATACACTTGGCTCGACGTTTTATGCCTCTAAAGGTACCAATTATGCCTTGACGCTGGATTTGCACCAAGCAATGTTAGCCCAGAACCCTCTTTTTGCTGCGCAAGCCTTGGTCTATGCCCGCGAACAAGGAACCATGCGCCTTCAGCCAATTATTGGGTTGGTCGTTTTATCAACTGTCGATTTGGGCTTGTTTCGCCAAATTTTTAACCGAATTATTCTTACACCTGGCGATTTGCAGGATTTTGTGCAAATTGTGCGTTCGCACCAGATTCGGCCTGGCATGGGTCGCGCGATCAAGCAAACCATCAATGCTTGGTTGCTTAATCTGAGCGAATATCACGCGATTAAATATGGTGGCACGAACGCTGGCAGCATGACCTTGCGCGATGTGCTGCGGCTCACGCGCCCACAACCGGTCGATGATCGCACCAGTGCCTTATTCAGCTATCTGATTGATCGCGAACGCTGGCGCGAAACTTGGGCCGAGCAAGCGCCCACGCTCTTGCCACAAATCGCTGTGCTGGAGCAACTGAAGCGCACGACTGAACCGAACGAACAGCGAGCCTTGGTTGAAAGTGGGCGCTTGCCCTACGAAATTGTGACTGGTGCCATTAAGCCAGATCGCGAGTTGTGGCGAGTGTTGATGGAGCAAATGCCCTACTTTGCCTTGCTGCGCCATTTGGTAGCTTTGCAACGCGCTGGCGTGTTTCACGATCAAGCAATGATTGACTATGTGGTTGGCCGTTTGAGCGACCTTGAAGCCTTGCGGCGGGCCAAGATTTTGCCTTTTCGGCTGCATGCTGCTTGGATGGCCTTCCTACCAATGAACGAGCAAGAAGGCCTGATTCGCCAAACCCTTGCGCAGATGCTCGAAATGGCCTTTGAGAATATGCCCGCAATTCCTGGCCGCGTGGTAATTGCACCGGATATTTCTGGCTCGATGCGCGGCACGCTCAATCCCAAATCACACGTTCGCTATGTCGATATTGCTGGGATTTTCGCAGGCTCGCTCTATCGCAGTAATCCTACGGCGCAACTGCTGCCATTTGATACGACTATTCGGCAGCTGGATTTTTCGCGTCACACCAAACTGATGCACATTATCCAGCAAATTGGCACAAAATTTGGTGGTGGTACGGCGGTTTCGGCCCCAATTTCCTATTTGTATGCCCGCCGCGAGGTGGTTGATGTGGTCATTGCAATTACCGACAACGAGGAATGGGCAAGCGATAGCTGGGGTGGTACAAGTTTCGTAAAGGTTTGGCGCAAGTATCTGGCCGAGGTCAACCCCAACGCCCAAGCATTTTTGATCACGATTGCGCCGTATCCGCACGCAGTTGCGCCGCCCGATGAGCCAAATGTAAGCTTCATTTTTGGTTGGGCCGAGCATGTGCCCGCCTATATTGCCCAAAGCTTGCTCGGTTATGCCGACCAGCTGAGCGCAATTGAGCAAATCACGCTTTGAGTTGATACAGGTACTATTGAAAGATAGTACCTGTATTGTTGTAACCTAGGACTATCGTTGGCGTACCGTATCACGAGCACAACGCCCTGTTGTGTTGAGTGAAAGGGACTAATCGGCTATGTTAAAGCGAATGCGTGTTGCTCTCGTGGCATTATTGGTGATGGTGACGAGTTTATCAGCAGCAGCTGCTGAACGCGTTGATAGCTTACCAGCAGTTAAAGCCCAAACAAGTGGTCGCAGTGAATTATTGATGCAAATCAATAGCGAGCCATTGATGGTAGCCAAGGTCGAGCAAGAAAACCCCAATCGGGCCTATATGGTCATTCGCCCAGTTGGTTTCTTATCGGATATCGACTTGGTTGAAATGGTGCTCTACGATGGAACGCTCTACAGCCGCACTGGGGTTGAAACCCAATGGTATATTGAAGCAACTGGTTTGCCCGAAGCTGCGCCAATTGAAGATTTGCCCGAAACACCAACCGGCGATGTGCCAGTAACCCATATGGGTGCAATGCCAATTGCTGGTGCACCAACCGAGCAATATCAAATTTGGCTTAATAGCGATGCTGCTGGCACAAGCTACCTCAAATTTGATTTGTGGGTTGGGGTTGAAGCCAACTATCTGCATCAAATGCAATTAGGCATGTATAGCAACGACCCTGATTTTGGTAGTTTGTCGCTCGAAGTTGTGCAACGCTCATACGATTTTGATAGCAGCATCAAGGTCTATGCACCAGCCAATGCAATTGAGCGCCAAGTCGATTATGGCTTGGTTGGCGTATCGTATGCAACGCCAGAAGCCAATTTGTTGCTTGCACCATTTACCACCAACGCTGCCCGCACATGGCTTGCCGACAATCGCTAATCTCGATTAATTAGCCGCAATCCCCGTGGAGATTTCTACGGGGATTGTTGTGTAATTACGAAGGCCTGAGACCACGCAGGTTTTTTGCCACGAATTCCACGAATTGCACGCATGATTATTTTGGCCATAGATTTGTTAGATTTATTTCCCAATAGCCTCGTTTTAGCCACAGATGTTTAGGATTATGGTTTCAATAAACCAACGCCCATAGCCTATAGCGGTATTGGTACATTGGATTAACAACAAGCAGCATGCCCTCACCCCCCAGCCCCCTCTCCCACTGGACGCGGGCGAGGGGGAGCAGCGCGGTTTCACCACGATTTCGGCGAAAACCACCAAACCAAAAAGCCCCTCGCCCGCGCACGGGAGAGGGGTTGGGGTGAAGGGATCAGGTTGTAGTTAACATGATGAACCACTACAAATAGCCTATAGCCTCTCCATCCCTCGCGACTGACACCCGATCCCCAACCCCAATAATCCTAGCGATGCTAGTGCGTTTAAGCCAAATTTTCGTGTATGATTAACCAATGCAACGGCTCATCAATCGGGCTATGCACGACAACTCACCATGCAATGACGCATGGCCGCTATCATTGTTGATGGCTTTAGCAGAAACCAATTGGTGTGTATATGCAGACAGAACATTCCGATCTCCTTCCACGGTATACCACTGCGCTCATTGGGCGTGATGCTGAAACTGCTGAAATTGGGACATTTCTGACCCAAGGACAGCGCTTAATTAGTTTAGTTGGCGCAAGTGGCGCAGGCAAAACGCGCTTGGCCGTCGATTGTGCTCGATTCTATGCAGACCACTTTGCTGGCGGTAGTTTTTTTGTTTCATTGGTGCCGATTCGGGCTGCTGGCTTGGTATTGGCCACAATTGCCGAAAGCCTAGGCATTGCGCCAACCACCGATCAGCCATTAATCGCGACGATTGCTCACTATTTTTCGCCCCAACCAAGCCTCTTAATTCTCGATAATATCGATCATGTGATTGAATCTGCTTCTGATGTGCAAGCTTTGGTGGCAGCTGTGCCCCAATTAACTGTTTTGGTAACGAGCCAAGTCGCTTTGAATGTGGCTGCTGAAACGATCTATCGCGTGCCATTATTGAGTGTTCCGGCGGCAGATGCCCATTTGAGCGCTAGCGAAATTATGCAATATGGTGCGGTGCAATTATTTAGCGAACGCTTGCGCCGCTTGCAACCAATGCTCAAATTTGACCAAACCCAAGCCCAAGCAATTGCCGAAATGTGTCGTTTGGTGCAAGGCTTGCCCTTGGCAGTCGAATTGGTTGCCAGCCATAGCCGCAGCTTGCCGCCTTCGGATTTAGTGCGGATGGTGCGCCATCATTTGCGCTTAGGCGCTGCCATGATTGATAAAAATAGCACCATGCAACGCAAAGAAATTTTGTGGCCAGTGCTTGATTGGTGCTATCGGCTGCTTTCACCGACGCTGCAAATTTTGTTTATTCGCTTGGGGATTTTTCGCGGCAGCTGGACGCTGGAATCGGCTGAGGCAATTTGCGCTGGGATTCCCGATGTGCCAATCAATGTGGTCGAAGGCTTGCAAACCTTAGTCGATAAATCGTTGGTGCAGCTCGAAACCTTGCCCAATGGCGAGCAGCGTTATCTGATGCTCGATGCTGTGCACTCGTATGCTGAAGGGCGTTTGCAACGGCGGCGTGAAGCGAACCATTTGCAACGCTTGTACAGCTCCTATTTTACTCACTTGGCCGAAAGCGCCGAGAAACCATTGCTCGGAGCCGAACAACCGCTCTGGATGGCGCGCTTGCAAAGCGATATTTACAACTTGCGTTCGGTGCTCGATTGGGCCGTTGAGCAGCATCCAGCTACAGCCTTGCGGATCGCTGGCTCGCTATGGTTATTTTGGTTTACCAAAGGCTATGCCCAAGAAGCTCGCAATTGGATTGGCCAAGCCTGGCTGCGTGAGCACGAAGTCGAGCCAGCGGTGCGCGCCAAAGCAGCGATTGCAGCAGGTATTTGCGCCCAATATTTCGCCGATCACGCTGATGCTACGCTGTGGTATGAGCGCGGCCAAGCCTTGTTTAAGCAAGTTGGCGATAGCTTTGGCGAAATTCGCGCCTTGCACAACCTAGCATCATTAGCCTATCAACAACGCTCCTATCAAAAAGCAGTTGAACTTGGCGAGGATGTTGTGGCGCATTGGCGGACGATTAGCGATAGTTCGGGCGAGGCAGCAGCGCTCGGCAATTTGGCAAGTGCCTACATTGGTTTGGGCCGTTTTGATGATGCTGAACGTTGCTATCAAGAAAGTTTGCAGATTAACCGCACAATTGGCCATCAAGTTGGCATTATTCTCTGCCAGAGTTCGCGCGGCATTTTGGCTTGTGCGATTGATAATTTGGCCTTGGCCGAACAAGTACTTGATGAATCTCTGAATTTGGCTTTGCAAAACGATGCCCGCAACTTGATTCCTGGGGTGCAAGGCTCGTTGGCACGAGTTTGGTATAAATATGGCCAACAGCAACGTGCTTTTCAGCTGTTGCGGCCTGTCTTTGACCTTCAGGCCCAAATTCAAAACTTGGCGCAATCGGGCGATGAAATGTTAACCCTAGCAGCGATTTTGGCCGAGCAGTATCCCAACTTGGCCAACCAAGCCTTGGCTTTTGCTGAACAGATGCAAGACCCATACAATCAGGAGTATCAGCCTGATCCTGCCTCGTTGCGTGAGTTTGAACGCATTGCCGAGCGGGTTGGCAGGTTTGCTGGTGAACCAACCCCGCAAGCGCATTTGCCGACAATTAGTGAATTTCTTGATCTGGTTGACCAAACTGTCGATCCACGGGTGTTGGGCTAGGGCTTCACCAAGAGGATTATTGATGGTTCTCTTACTGCAGATTTTGCTTGCAAGTGTGGGTTTTTAATACTTGGTCTGATGTAGAACAAGCCCCTCGCCCACTAGATGCGGGCGAAGGAAAGCCTTTGGTATTTACCACAACTATACAAGAACCATGGAGTTAAAGCCCCTCGCCCGCGCACGGGAGAGGGGTTGGGGTGAGGGGATCTTAACGCCTATCTTTGAATGGCCCAGTTGCCATTCAGCGGCAGCTGGGCTTCTCTATGGTGCTGGTTTAAATAACTTCGATTATGTGTTGCTCAATAATCTCGCCAATACGCCAAAGTGAATCGCCTGCTTGGGCAAATTGCTGTTCGAGCGCAACCGCATGCTCAGCAGCAACCGCAATCAATAATCCCCCAGAGGTCTGTGGATCGTATAACAAGGCTTGATGCGCTGGATCAACCGCTTCGGCGTAATTAACTTGAATCTGTTGCTCGACATAAGCGCGATTGGTGTGTAAACCACCGGGCATGATGCCTGCTTGGGCGTAGCGATAGGCTCCTTGCAGCAGAGGCAATGCTTGGCTGTTGATGCGTAGCCCAACCTTGCTATTGCGCGCCAACTCCAAGCCATGACCAAGCAAGCCAAAGCCAGTAATATCGGTGGCACTGCGAATGCTGCCGAGCGCTGCGATATGTTCTGCTGCCCTTCGATTTAGTTTAATCATGCTCTCGATGGCCAGTTCAAGATCTGCTGGATCGCCAACTTGGCGCTTGCTGGCGGTGCTGATTACGCCTGTGCCAAGCGCTTTGCTCAAATAGAGTTGGTCGCCTGCTTGAGCTTGGGCTTTGCGGGTAATCAGCGCCGGATCGACCAAGCCAGTTACACACAGGCCATACTTTGGTTCATTATCAATAATGGTGTGGCCGCCAGCCAGCACTGCGCCAGCTTCGGCAACTTTATCTGCGCCGCCTTGCATAATCGCCTGAATAATGGTTGGCGGTAGATCGCGTGGAAAGCCAGCAATTGCCAAAGCCAAAATTGGCTTGCCGCCCATTGCATAGACATCGCTCAGCGCATTGGCAGCAGCAATCGCCCCAAAACTATAGGGATCGTCAACAATCGGCGGAAAGAAATCCACCGTTTGGACTAAAGCTTGCTGCGGATTCAGTTGATAAACCGCCGCATCATCGCTGACATCGAGGCCAACCAACAGCTGTGGACTGGTTGGTAAGCGCAAGCTACTAATTAAATTGCTGAGAGCACCTGCCCCCATTTTGGCCGCTCAGCCAGCGCAAGAAGCCAGCTCGGTCAGCCGAATCTGTTCACGATCTGCCATAGCAATATCCGCCAAATCCTATAGAGTAACAACTGAGGCATGCCGAATCATTAATATTATACACATATTAAGAATCGCGTATAATAGGCCATCTCCAAAGGCGGCCCCTATTTTCTCCGATGGTCCTACAGTGAGGTTCTGGCATGCACACACACAATGGACGTTGGTCGCGTTCGTTAGCGGTTGGTTTTGCAGTGGTGGCGGCGTTTGTGTTAGCGCCAATTGCTTCGATTTCGGCGCATAGCAACCATGATCATAAGATCTATGTTGCGCCGTTTGGCAGAGATGAAGGTGATTGTTCGAAGATTTGGCAGCCCTGTTTAACCATCGAATATGCGATTAATCGCGGGACTGGTAAGGGCGATGAGATTCGGGTTGCTGCTGGCGATTATCAATTTGATGCGCGCTCGGTTGGTTTATTGCTGAGTCGCCAAATTCCGGTGCGCGGTGGCTATAGCGCCCGCGATAATTTTAGTCAGCAAGATACCAATTCCAACCCAACCTATGTGGCAGGGATTCCAACGCGCTACCGTGAAAAGTTGGCAGCGATTGGTTTTGCGCGGGTTGAAGATCGCGATGGGCTTAGTTCAGCAGCGCTTGATCGGATTCAAATTCCAACCGAGTTGGAGACCCCAAGTGCTGCCCAACCATGTGTCAATGGCATGGCTGGCAATTTTGAATGCCGTGGCATCGACTTCTTGGGCAGTGTTCCGCTCTCAAGCTTTCGGGTTAATAATGTTGGGGCGACCGATGGCAGCAATTTGTGGGGCCACGTCGATCTCAACACCAATCGCGAATATGCGGTTATTGGGGTCAACAATGGCACAGGCGTAGTTGACGTAACTGATCCAACCAATCCAGTTGTGATTGGCACCGTGCCAGGCAATAACTCACAATGGCGCGAAGTGAAGGTTTATCAATATTTCAACACAACCCAAAATCGTTGGAATGCCTATGCCTACCTTTCGACCGAAAATCGCAGCCAAGGCTTGCAGATCGTTGATCTGAACCACTTGAGCGATCCCAATCCTTCGGTGAGTTTGGCGGCAACCTATACCGCTGATTTTGGCTCATCGCACACCGTCTACATCAAAAACGTCGATTACAGCACCAATGTGGCCTTGCCCGGCAAAACTGCTGCGCTCTACATGAACGGCGTGGGCAAAAACGGCAGCCGCTTGAGTTCGGGCGTGTTTCGTGCGTTTGATATTAGCAATCCACTTACGCCGCAAATTATTGATAGTGGCGTGCCAGATACGAATGTGAGCTACACCCACGACGATACCAGCATGATTATTACTGATTCGCGAACCTCGGCATGTGCGCCTGGCCACCAAGCCTCGTGCGAAATCATGTTCGATTTCAGCGAATCGTCGGTCGAAATTTGGGATATTACCGATTCGGCCAATCCATTCCACATTAGCTCACGGCCTTATTCGGGCAGTGGCTACACCCACTCTGGCTGGTATAGCGACGATAAAATGTATCTTTTCATCCAAGATGAATTGGATGAACAAAATCAAGGTCACAACACCCGCGTGCGCACGATGGATATTCACGACTTGGATAACCCAACCATCAGCGCAGTTTGGGATGGCCCAACCAAAGCAATCGACCACAACGGCTATACCATCGACAATGACTACTATATGTCGAATTACTTGCGTGGTTTGACGATTTTGGATGTTACCAACCCCAATAGCATCCAAGAAGCCGCCTTCATCGATACCTATCCTGGTAGCAATTCTGCTAACTTTGATGGCGCTTGGGGCGTTTATCCCTACTTGCCAAGCGGTACGTTGCTGATTAGCGATATTTCACGCGGCTTGATTATGGTGCGCAAATCGGCACCACCAGCCCAAGCAGTTGCTGGCTTGGCAGTGAGCAACGATGGCCCAACGGTTGTTGGCCAAACTACCAATTTCGATGCAACGATTACTGCTGGCACGAATGTCAGTTATGTTTGGAATTTTGGTGATGGTTCAACGGCTGTGACAACCACAACCACCAGCTTGAGCCATCGCTATGCGAATGTTGGCAACTATACGGTTACCGTAACCGCCAGCAACACCACCAACTCGCTTTCGGCAAGCACAACCGTCGTGGTTGAAGCGCCAGCCCAAGTGCAGTGGTCGGTCTGGGTTCCTTACGCAATTCGCGCTGAATAACGTTATGCCTTTGGAGATCACAAAAGCGGGGCATGCGCCCCGCTTTTGTTGTTTAAGATTTAGAGTGCTGTGCGTGGTTGCTGTTTGTGCCAAACCCGCTTGCCAAGTGCTGAAAGCGCAATTTCAACCGCAACCGTTGCCGTGCGATTGCGATCGTCAAGGATCGGATTGACCTCAACAATGTCCAGCCCAATCATGCGGCCTGATTCGGCGATTAACTCCGCTGCTAAGTGGGCTTCGCGGTAGGTTAAGCCGCCAGGGACTGGTGTGCCAACGCCTGGCGCAACCGCCGGATCAAGCACATCAAGGTCGAAGCTCACATAGAAGCCATCGCGGCCTTGATTGGCAACGCTGATGGCCCGCACCATGGTTTCATACATGCCATAGCGATCAATATATTCGGTGGCAAACACCTGCACCCCAGCCTCGGTTAAGAGTTGGCGTTCCTCAGGGTCGAGATCGCGCACCGCGACTAAGGCCACGTGATGCGGATTGATCATCGAATTGGCTAGACGCTGGCCGCTCAAGTGGATTAAGCGTTCGTCGCCATAGCCACACAGCGCTGCCAACGGCATGCCATGAATATTGCCCGATGGCGAGGTGCTGGGAATATTAAAATCACCATGGGCATCGATCCAGAGCACCCCAATATCGCGATTGTGGGCAGCGCCGCTGACCGAGCCTAAGCCAATGCTATGGTCGCCGCCGAGCACAACCGGCACATGGCCTTGGCTACACGATTGGTCAACTTCGTTGGCTAATTGCACTAAGGTATCGCGAATTGGCTCGAAATAGCGCAGGGTAAGGTCGCCCACGGGGAGCGTTTCGGCAATACTGGTCGTCAGGTTGCCTCGATCAATGACGGTATGACCAAGCTCCTCTAATTGTGGACGTAAGCCTGCATAACGAATTGCGCTTGGTCCCATGTCCACGCCACGCCGCCCTTGACCCAAATCGAGCGGGACACCGATAAGATCGATTAGCACAAGAACCTCCTAGTGAATGTCACTTTCATGCAGCATCGAATGAAAGTCTGTTGCTATTCTAGCGCATGGCGTGGGCTTTCGGCTAAATTGCCCACAAAATTGGCCAGCACAGGCTTAATTCTTAAAAAACCGTGCGCACAAAAAACCAACCATATGCTGTAATAGAGTTACTTGATATGCAGATGCTGTGATAATAATCGGCTTGAACAGCGCTTGAGTGTGTGGATGTGCTGTAATGGGCCGAAAAGGTTAAATAGATTTAACTTTTATCACCCATGCTTCACCCATAAGGTGGAGTGTGGCTCCTCACAGAAATAGCGCCTGAGTATAGGCCATAATTCCCACGACAAGCATGCTGCTATGCGCTATAGTTCACAAACAGAGGACGAGTTATGAGCGTTATGCCATCTGGTGTATGGCTTCAATTGTTAAGATGTCACCACATTCCCGTACAACGTGACCTGTCGCTTGACATGCCTCGCTGATCTCGGCACGATCATAGGCGTAGCACCAGCAAGAATTTGGCATAGCAGGTTGATCTGCGCTCGCTCATGTTCTCGAAAGGATTTGTGATGATCAAACGACAGTTTCATGCCCGTGTGGTTGTGATGATAGTGCTCTTCAGTCTGTTGACTGGGGGGTGGTTGCTGCAACCAGCGACTCATGATGCCGCCGCTCAAACGCGCTCGACGATTCAATATAGTTATAATGCTGAGCGCCAACATGTACATTCTGGCAGCATTAGTTTTTTTCGCCAAACAATTTTCAATTCCAGCTCTGCATTAACTGGTGCTTCGCTCTTCGATAGCCCAACCGGCATGGTGTTTGGCCCCGATGGGCGCTTGTATGTCAGCCAATTTAATGGACGGATTTTTGCAATTACGCTCAATCCAACCACCCATCAAGCAACTGCTGTTCAAGTTATCGAAACAATTTACAATTATCCCAATACCAATGAAGATGGCTCGCCTGCAACCGGCGTGAATGGCCGTCAACTGATTGGGGTTTTGTTCGATCCAGCATCAACACCAGCGAACATGATTTTGTATGTTTCGCATAGCGACCCACGCTATGGCTACAACAGCGATACAACCTCGCAGAAAATCAACACCCGCTCGGGCACGATTAGCAAATTGGTTAGCACCAATAATTTTGCTACGTCAACCGACATCATCAAAGGCTTGCCTCGTTCACGCGAAAACCACAGCACCAACAGCATTGTTTGGGGCCCAGACGGCTGGATGTATATTTCGTCGTCGAGCAACACCAACAATGGTGCGCCAAGCGCTCACTTCAGCAATTTGGCCGAATATTATCTTTCGGCGGCAATTTTGCGGGCGAATGTACGCAGCGCAGGATTTCCAAGCGCTGGCATTGATGTTAAAAACGTCAATAGTGCCTCGGCCTTAACGCCATTTGCTGGCCAGTTTGAAATTTATGCAACTGGCTATCGCAATGTCTATGATTTTATTTGGCTGAACAATAAATTTTATGCCAATGTCAACGGCGGTAACGATGGCTATGGCGATACGCCAAGCGCAGCTCAATGCCCTGGTGGCGTTGAAATCAACCCCCGTTATTTGCCCGATACGCTCAAAATCGTGACCCAAGGCTCGTATGGCGGGCATCCTAACCCAGCCCGTGGCGAATGTGTGCTCAACAATGGCAATGCCCAAGGTTTGCCAACGCCGCCAAACTACAATCCGCCAGCCTTGACCTACGATTTCCGCCCATCAACCAACGGCATCACGGCCTACATTAGCAATGCATTTGGTGGCGCGTTGCAAGGCAATTTGATTGTGGCAACCTATGGCCAAAATCAAGATGTTAGCCGCGTGCAGCTCGATGCAACTGGCAAACCAACCAGCATTCAGACCTTGGCCAAGTTCAATCAACCGCTCGATGTGGTAACCGATGCCAAGGGCGTAATTTACGTAGCCGAATTTGGCAGCGATGCAATTACCATCCTTGAGCCAGAAGATTTGCCCAATTGTCCGCCACCGCCGCCCTATTCGAGCGCGGTCGATAGCGATAACGACGGCTACTCCGATTTTGATGAAGATCAAAATGGCACCAACCTGTGTAGCCGTGCCAGCGTGCCCAACGATTTCGATGGCGATATGATCTCCGATTTGACCGATCCTGATGATGACAACGATGGAATTCTCGATGTCAACGACCAGTTGTATTTTGATGCTGCTAACGGCACGAATACCAAATTGCCAGTTGAATTCAATTGGAATCCTGGCGATGCGCCATTGGGCAAAGTTGCCAATACTGGCTTTACTGGGGTGCAAATTACCAACGGCGTAACCCGCACCGCCGAAGCCAAGATTGCGGTTGGCGCTGCTGGTGGCTTTACCAATATCATCACCACCGAAGGCACCAATGCTGGCGCGATCAACACCCAAGCTAATGCCTTGCAACTTGGCTTTGATCCCCATCGCAACTTCCGTGTCGAAACCCGAATTACTGAAATGTTCCTTGGGCGCACGCCTGAGGGCAATCAAGCGGCGGGCCTGTTCTTTGGCCCCAACCAAGATAACTACGTGAAGTTGGTGGCGACAGCCAATTTGAATGGCGATGGCACAAGTGGCGACACTGGTTTGCAATTTGCCATGGAAGTTGCAGGAAACCTGCAAATCAATCCAACCAACAATAACCCAAGCATGGTTTTGCCTGGTGCAAGCAATATTGACCTGCGCTTAGACGGAAATCCAGCTGCGCAGACCATGACGGCCTACTATAAAACCACAGGCAACACATGGATAGCAATTGGCACAATCAACGTTCCATTGTGGTTCTTCAATACAGGAACCCCAACTGGAATTTTGGCAACCAATCATGGCACACCAAACACGATCTCATTTATTTTCGATTTCTTCCGTTTGAGTTATCGCGATATTGTAGCGCGAATCAACAGCGGCGATCGTGATTGGACGACCAACGACGGCGCACTGTGGAGTCCTGATACGAATGCCAGCCGTCCATATTCAACTGGCGGCGGCACGTATGTCTTGATTCCCGGGGTTTCGTGCCCGCAAATTTACAATGTGACTCGCGACTTTGATCGGTTGTACTGTTCCGAGCGCAATACAGGCGGTTCGCCGGTGCAATACACGATTCCGGTCAGCAGCACTGGGACATATGCGGTGCGCTTGCACTTTGCTGAACTCTATTGGGGAACCAATGGGCGGCCAGGGTCAAACCAGCGTAAATTCAATGTGCAAATTGAAGGCACAACCGTGTTGACCAATTTCGATATTTTCAGCGAAACTGGTGCGACGTTCCGACCAATTACCAAAACCTTCAGCACCAATATTAGCGATGGCGCGGTGAATATTAGCTTACCAAGTGGCCAGCCGGGCAATGTTGATCAAGGCAAAATTTCGGCGATTGAGGTTTGGGGGCCAATTCTGAACATTGCTAATGTTACGCCAACGGTCACACCATCGCCGACGGCAACCAATACCCCATCGCCGACCGTGACCAACACGCCAACCAATACGCCAACCGTGACGGCCAGCAACACGCCAACCAATACCAATACGCCGTCGCCAACAGCGACTGGCACGCTGACACCAACCAATACGCCGACCGTGACGCTTACGCCAAGCAATACGCCGACCAACACGCCAACCCAAACGGAAACGCCAAGCGTAACCGTGACCGTTGACCAACCGACGTATCGCATTTGGCTGCCATACACGCTCAAAAACTAAGCACGATGGCGTGGAGTCGTCACTGGTTGATGGCTCCACGCTCGACTAAACCGATCGTTGCTGCGTCATGACGTGAATTCCTTAAAAATGTTTTTAAAAACATTAAAATAGTACCAAAAAGCATTAAAATTCATGCAAATTTTGGCCAAGCAAACCAAAATACGCACTGTAAAGATTGACAAAATTAGTACCATTGTATATAACAATACCGTACTTTTAGTTAATCTCAACTGATATACTGATCGATAACGATGGCCCGTAGCAAACGCACTTTTTTTGATCGATCGTGATTGATTCGGTTTTTTGCGCGTTAAACGCTTAAAACCACAACTCGCTACGGGTCACAAGCTGTTCCAGGAGGGGTCATGACCATGAAGCGGTCTATCGTTCGTTGGTTGCATGGGGTGCTCGCAGCATTCTTGTTTAGCAACCTTTGGCTTGTGGGCGCACCGCCAACTCAGGTGGCGGCGGCGGTTCCGGCGCAACAGCGCCAACCACTCACGCCAGTTCAAGCTAAAGCCCTACTAGAGGCTCCACGGGTAACCGACACCTTGCCACTCAATGGCTCGACCTCGGTCAACCGTGATATTTTCATCGCAGCAAACGTCTATATTCCTAATGGTGGGCTTGACCCCCAAACCTTGACAGCAGCGTCTGTCAAATTGATTCGGGTGGTCGATAGTTTTGAAATTGCAGCGCGACTGACCACATCAGCAGCGGGCGATGTGATTATTCTCAATCCCAACGAATATCTTGATCCATTTACCCAATATCGTTTTCGGGTTAATGTTGGGGTAGCAAGCCAGAGTTTGCTGCGCGATATTGCTGGCGAACCGTTTGAAGCCTATGAATCAGTCTTTACGACTGGGAGTGCTGGTGGCCCTTCGGCAACTGGCAATATTCGCTTTAACAAGGTTGCGACCGGCATTACCATGCCAAACGATGAAGGCTATACCTCATTGGCAATCGGCCCTGATGGCAAGCTCTACGCTGCCACCGTCAAAGGCCAAATTGTGCGTTACACGATTAACGCCGATGGTAGCTTAAATACCGCCAATAGTTTGGCCATTCAAACGGTACGCACCTACACCGGCACAACCCAAGATCGCATGATCATTGGTTTGGTGTTTGACCCTGCTGCAACTGCAGCCAACCCAATTTTGTGGATCACCCATAGCCCCTATGCGTTGAGTGGCGGCCCCGATTGGAGCGGCAAGCTGACGCGTTTGAGCGGCGCAAATCTCACCACAGCTCAGGATTATTTGATTGGCATGCCACGTTCATCACGTGACCACCTTTCGAATAGCTTGGTGTTTGGCCCCGACGGCGCATTGTATATGACCGTTGGTAGCAACAGCGCCATGGGTTTTGTTGATAATGGCTGGAACTTGCGGCCAGAGCACAAATTGGGCGCAGCAGTCTTGCGGATCAATCAAACTGGGCTGGGCACGTTACCATTAAATGTGCAAACTGAAGATGGTGGCACCTACGACCCATTTGCCGCTAATGCTCCAGTGACGATTTATGCCTCTGGTGTGCGTAACGCCTATGACCTGATTTGGCACTCGAATGGCCAATTGTATACCGCAACCAATGGCTCGGCTGCTGGCGGCAACACCCCAGCTTCGCCTGGTAATTTGTCGAATTATGGCCCTTGTCAAAATCGGCTTGATGCGGCAACCAATGGTGCGTATGTTGGGCCTGATGTACCAAAATTATCATCAAGCTCAAGCACGCGCATTCCCGACCAATCGGATTTTCTCTTCCGCGTTACACCCGGCGGCTACTATGGCCACCCCAATCCCCAACGCTGTGAATGGGTGATGAACGGCGGTAACCCAAGCTCAGCTGTTGATCCCGCCGAAGTTGCGCCAGGTGGCAGCAATGTTGGCTACCCAGTTGGGACCCAGCCAGACCGCAATTATCGCGGCTTCTCGTGGGATTTTGGTTTGCACAAATCGCCAAACGGCACGATTGAATACAAATCAAACACCTTCAATGGCGCACTTAAAAACAAATTGATTGTGACCCGTTATAGCGGGAGCAAAGATTTGGTTGTGCTGACGCTTGGTGCAAACAAAGAAATCATTAGCGAGCAAGGTGGCTTGCCTGGGATGAAAGACTTCTCAGGGCCGCTTGATGTGATTGAAAATACTGCCAACGGCAACTTATATGTTTCCGACTACTTGGCAGAAAAAATTTACCTGCTGACTCCTGATATTCAGCCAGAACCACGGATCGATATCAAGCCAGCTCGCCGCGTGTTCAACTTAGCACGGCCTACGAGTGGCTCGATCGATTCGCTGACCCAAACCTTTGTGATTAGCAATACTGGTCAAGCCAATTTGAACGTGACCGGCGTGCAATTGATTGGGCCTGAAGCTAGCTCATTTGTGATTACCAATGTGCCCAGCTTCCCACGCACCTTGGCTCCAAGCGCGACGCTTAGCTTGAATGTGGTGATGCGCGCCAATACCACAACCAGCTTAGGCACCAAAGGCGCAATTATCCAAATCCAAAGCAACGACCCAATCAATCCTAAGATCGACGGGGCTTTGCGGGGCTTGGTCTACGCCAATGGTACAGAGCCATCGTTGCAATGGATTATCGATACCTATGAATTCCCGATGAGCGTTGGCGATGATGACCCAGCGACCACCACAATTCATAGCACGAATGGCACATCGTTGCTGCTCGGCCAAGAAGTCTATACAGATTTCTTTACTCGTGCCACAACTTCGCCAATTACCTTGGAACCATTGGCAGCCTTTGGCCCAACTGGCCCTGCTGGAACTGCAACAACTTTGGGGTGGTATCCAGTTAAGAATGCTGGGGTCAATCGCACCAGTATCTTCTCGGTGCCCAATACCAGCGCTCAGCGCCTAAACCCAGCAGTTACTGGCAATTTGACCTTTGAACCAGGCTACGAGTTCTTTGATTTCTATACCCAATGGCCAGGTGTTGCGAACCGTGTGGTCTATGGCCAAGATAGCCTAAACACGTTTGATGCGGCGAACCCTCACCATATGCGGGTTTACCCACTCAAAACCACCAACGATTCGACCGTGCCCAATACCTATGTGGTGGTGTTTGAAGAAGCAACGACGGGCTTAGAATATCAAGATTTGGTCTTTATTGTGCGCAACGTGCGGCCAGTTCGCTTGCCAAGCTTGAGCACACCAATTCAAGTCAACTTCCAAAGTGCCTCGACCGCTGTGCCTGCTGGCTACATGCGCGATTGGGGTCAAGCCTTTGGCAATCGCAATGAAAAAGATCAAGGCGATGGCTCGTTGTACTACGGCTGGGTCAATCCAGATACGATCACCCCAATTGCGCTTGATCCTAATGGTCGGTATCGCTTTGTGCCAAACATTGATAAACGCTACGATTCGTTTATGCACATGCGGGCCAACGATATTTCGTTTGGCTTCGGTGGGGTCAAAGCACCTGGCTCGTGGGAAATGGCGCTGCCAAACGGTATTTACTCAGTCACCGTGGCAGTGGGCGATCCTCAAGTGCAACAAATGCCAGAGACTGATCGCCATACGCTCAATGTCGAAGGAGTCAATGTCTTTACCAACTTCACCTCGGTAGGGGCAAGTGGTGCGCCAACGCGCCACGCAACCCAAACGATGGTGGCAACAGTTAATGATAATCGCTTAACGATCGATGCTAATGGTGGGTTCAATACAAAGATTAACTTTGTGATTATTACTCCATACGTGGAGCCACCAACTGCTACCCCAACCGAAACGCCAACCAACACGCCAACGTCGACCAATACACCGACGGTAACGAACACACCAACCAACACGGCAACTTCGACTGCAACCAACACGGCTACGCCATCGAATACGCCAACTAATACAACGACTGCTGTGCCAACAACACCTGGCACAACTCAGCCAACCAATACCTTTACGCCAAGCCCAACCGTGGGCAGTCCAACGATTACGGTAACGCCTGGCACACCAAGCGCAACCGTTACCCCAACGATTACGGTAACGCCAGGTACGCCAACGGTCACCGTTACGCCAACCGTCACTGTGCCACCAGCCACCAACCGGGTCTTTATTCCGCTGGTGATTCTGGGCGGGCCACGAATTGGCTCTGGTGGCGTAACCTTGGGCCTCAAAGGCATGTATCGGCCTTCAATTGAAGGTGCGGTCAGCACCCGTCAATTGAATGACCAAAACTTTACTTCGGCAGTCGAAAGTGCTGTACGCCAACTCAAAACGTTGATGACGGCCCAAGTGATGGCGGCTGCATGTTTCGGCGCAGGCAAGCTTGAGATCGAAAACGTTGAATCACATAACGTTCCTTACAACGATTGGCTGATGTTCAGCAAGATTCAAAATCCAGCTGCTCGTAGCGGCACACGCAACTACTTCCGCAATACGGGAGTTGTGCGAGTGCGCAACACTGGCACTGGCCCGTTGATTCTCAGCAGCATGACGATCACTGGGGTCTGGACGTTGAGCGGCACCTTGAGCCTGCCAACGATTCTTCAGCCAAATACTTTCCGCGATATTCGCTTGGATTTCACGCCACCAGTTGATCCACGGAGTGATCCACCAGGTATTGCCTATTCGGGTGAGATGCTGTTGCGCACCAACGATGCAACCGAACCAAACAAGGTTATTCAATTGCGTGGTTGGTGGCAAAAGCAGAACGAAGGCGACGACGAGCCAAATATCCAACAAATTATGGATTTCTTTGGCTACGACGTGAAGATTGTCTATCCTGGCCAGTCATGGAATGGTGATGGGGGCGCATTGACCCAAATTGGTGAGGAAGTTATCTCACCGTATTGGACGCGCTTCGATGCGAGCAAACCGGTGCGGGTTGTGCAGTTGGCTGGTTTGCACCAGTGCTGTACGACCAGCACCGCCAGCGATATTGCATGGGCTGCTAAAGGCAGCACCACCCTGCAAGAATCCAGTACCCACCATCCATCGGATGGCCAAACCTATATGCCACGCTTGTACGATGGCAGCGATGTGTTTGATATTAATCTGAACCCAACCGGGATCTTCCAATTTATCATTTCACAAACTGCTTGGGGTGATCCTCAGTACAATAATCCTGTTGGCAAGCACTATTTGCGGGCTTGGCCATTGCGCGATCACAACGGGGTCTTGGTTCCCAATAGCTATGTGCTGTCGATGGACTTCAACGGCATCAACTACGACTACAACGATAACGTCTATATCGTCAACAATATTCGGCCAGAGTTTGTTGAGGTTGATGATTCAACCGTTGGCGCAATGCCCGGCACGCCAAACCTGAATTTGGAATTCAATCAAAATTATCCCAATACCTTGGTTGATAACACCAATGTTGGTACAGGTTTCCCAATTACCCAGCGTAACAAGAGCGATAACAAGTTGATCAACGTTGGTGTTTCATATGACCCAACCTTGTTGACCATGAACACCGCTGGAGCAGGCACGCTGAGCTTGGTTTCGCCTGCTGGCACGCAGGATGGCACGACCAATACCCAAGTTAACGCCTTGCAACTGCCATTCAATGCCCAAGCCTCGCGCTTTGTAATTAGCACGCGCATCGAAGGCAGCGTGGCGGGCTTCACCAGTGCCAATCGCCAAGCAGGCATCTTCTGGGGTATGGAGCAAGATAATTATCTTAAATTGATGATTAGCTCAGCCAGCACCCAACCAGTAATTGTCTTTAGCAACGAAACCAATGGCACAAGCGCAACCGTGGCAACCAGCCCTGCGATTGCTAGCCCAGCCAATGTTGTGGCAACTGAATTGCGCTTGAGCGGCGATCCCAAAACAGGGGTGGCAACCGCAGCTTATCGACTGATCACGGCAGCCAATCCAAACCCAAGCTTTACGACGCTTGGCCAAGTAACGCTGACTGGTGGCCGCTATCAACGCTTCTTTGATCGCAAGGTCAATGCAGGCATTGTAACTACCCACAAAACCAACACGACCTTTACGACCGTCTTTGATAAGTTTGCGATCAGCCTTGACGAACCAACCGCCGCGCGGCCAGTTGTGGCCCGGGTTGATGTTGGCAGCGCCAACAGCTTTACCGATAGCGCTGGCAATGTATGGCAAGCTGATACTGGTTTGTTCGAGCCAAGCAACGCGGTTGCTGAAGGCACTGGAACGCCAGCCATCGAAAATACTGTCGATGACACGCTGTATCAAACGTATCGTGGCAATGTGGGCAACCCAACCCGCACCATTACCTACAACTTAACTGTGCCAGCAACCGTGCAAAGCGTTGATGTACGCTTGCACTTCGCTGAACTCTACTGGGGTGCACCTGGTGGTGGCGCTGCTGGCCCAGGCAAGCGGGTGTTTGATGTGCGCGCCGAAGGCGAGACGATTCTCGATAACTTCGATATTACTGCCTCGGTTGGCGCTGCTCGCACCGCATTAATTGTGCCAATCAACGGTATTCCCGTTGTTGATGGTCAGTTGCAATTGGCTTTTGATGCAGAAATGGACTTTGCTTCAATCTCTGCAATCGAAGTTTTTGCAAGCACGGTCAACGGCAATGTGCCACCAACCGCCAACGCTGGTGCTGATCAACAAGTTGCTTTAGGTGCGACCGTCAATTTGGCAGGCACAAGCAGCGACTTCGAAGCCACAACTGTAACTGGCGCATGGACGCAGCTTGAAGGCCCAGCCGTCACGCTGACGGGCACTGGCAACAACCGCAGCTTCACTGCTCCAGCCAGCGCTACAACCTTGGTCTTCCGCTTTACCGCAACCGACGCAGGCGGCGCAAGCAGCAGCGATACGGTCACCATCTTGGTTGGCAATAAACCAATCGAGCAAGTGGTGGCGGTATCAAACGGCCCATCATCACCAAACGATGCAATTACCTTCCAAGCGGTGGTGGCTTGTGGCAGCAACGTCAACTTTGCCTGGAACTTCGGCGATGGGACACCTGTCGTCAACGAAAGCACTGGCAAGGTTCGCCATGCCTTCGCAACCAAGGGCAACTACACGGTAACGGTCACGGCCAGCAATGGCTCAAGCAGCGTTTCAACCTCGTTGCAAGTGCAGGTCTTGCCATTGCTTACCCGCTTCAATGCAGGTGGTTTCAGCAGCCTAACCACTCCCGATGGCGTGCGCTGGGCGGCTGATAGCTTCTCGCAAAACGGCAGCACTTCGAACCCAGGCAACTTGGGCGATGTGGCCAACACCGATAACGATGCCTTGTATTACGACGATCGCTTTGCCTCGGGCGCTGCAACTGCCACCTTGGATTATGCGATTCCAGTGCCAGTCAGCGGCCAATATACCGTGCGCTTGCATTTCGCCGAAATCTTCTTTGGCGTAACCAGCGGGGTTGCTGGCGGTACGGGCAAGCGGGTCTTCGATGTCAACATTGAAGGCAACCGCGTGCTCAACGATTATGACCCAACGCTTGCGGTTGGCGCAAAAGCTGCCGATACCCGCTTGTTTACGGTCAACGTCACTGATGGAGTCTTGAATCTGCAATTTGCTCCAGAAGCAAGCCGCCCAACCGTGAGCGCAATCGAGGTGTTTGGGGCGCAAAACTTGACCTTTGCCACCCCAACTGCCTTGCCATCGCCAACCAACACGCCAATTGGCACCTTTACGCCAACGCCCCAAGGTACCTTCTTCTTGAAGGTCAACTTCCAGCCCAACGATTCTGGCCCAGTGCCTAACGGCTACGTCAAGGATTATGGCCAAGGCTATGGTTTGCGCCAAGATCCTGGCCAAGGTTCAGGCTTGAGCTATGGTTGGATCGACAGCGCTGGCCAGCCCAAGAGCTTGATTAGCGATCCACGGCGGCGTAACGTCAACAGCGATACACGCTTGGATACCTTGATGCACATGCAGTTGACTACTGGCGGCGGCAAGTGGGAAGCAGCAGTTCCAAACGGGGTTTATGATGTAAGCGTGGCTGTGGGCGATGCTCAAGCTGGTGGTACTGCAATGTCGCACAATGTAACCATTGAAGGCGTTGTGGCAATCAATCAGTTTGTGCCACCAGCTAATGCCGCCAATGGCTCGGCTAGTTTGCATCAAACCAACACGGTGCGCGTGACGGTCAGTGATGGTAAGTTGACGGTTGATCCGGTTGGTGGCACCAACACCAAGATCAACTACTTGGACATCAATTGGTTTGGCGCTTTGGCAACCAACACGCCAACCAATACACCAACCGATGTGCCAACCAATACGCCAACCAACACAGCGACGGCAACGGCAACTGATACGCCAACCAATACGGCGACGGCGACAATTACCGAAACGCCAACCAACACGCCAACCAATACCGAAACGCCAACCCCAAGCAATACGCCAACCAACACGGCGACCTTGGAGCCTGGCATTACGCCAACCAATACCCATACGCCAACGATTACTTCAACGCCAACTGAAACAGCAACCCCAACGGCAACTGTTTCGGTTACGCCAACCGCAACGACTGGCACGGGAACCTATGTGGTCTTCTTGCCATACACTGCTAAGGGCAACTAAGCGCTGAAGGCTTGCATCCGGTGGAGCTACCCGCTCCGCCGGATGCTTTTTTGTTTAATCGGCGAGGGCAAAAAGCTGTTGTGGTGGAAAATGGAGATCAACGGTTTGGCCAATTTCACGTGGCGTTTGGCCTGCTTCACGCACTGTAATCACTTGTTCGGCTGCTTGCAAACGATATTCCCAGCGCTCGCCAAGGTAGCGCCGCTCAAGAATCTGGGCTGCAATGCTGGGCTGGCTTGCAGGATTATTAATTTGAATATGCTCAGGCCGAATTGCTAAACTAACGGTATTCGGGGCAAAGTTGCCATTAAATTGACCAAGCTGGCTGTTAAACGTCGTGCCTTGCAATTGCCCCGCAATGATTGCGCCAACCCCCACAAACTGGGCCGCCGCCCGATTTGGTGGCCGCTCAAACAGTTCAATCGATGGTAAATCGGCGACCAAACTGCCATTGATTAACAACGCTGTGCGTTCGGCCAAGGCCAAAGCTTCGCTCAAATCGTGAGTCACGATAATTGTCGTCATCTGTAATTCACGATGCAGCCGCGCAATCACGCCTTGCAAACTAACCCGAATTTCTGGGTCAAGGCTGCTCAACGGCTCGTCGAGCAACAAAACCTTGGGTTGCACTGCCAAGGCGCGGGCCAAGGCGACACGCTGTTGCTGGCCGCCAGAAAGTTGCTGCGGCTTGCGTTGCTGCATGCCGCTCAATTCAACCAAATCTAATAATTCGGCCACTTTTTGGTCAATCAATTTTTTGGCTACTTTGCGCGCCTTGAGGCCAAAACCAATATTTTCGGCTACCGAGAGAAACGGAAATAAATAGGGCTGCTGAAAGAGCAACACAATCTCGCGTTGATGGGCTGCAACTGGGTTAAGCAAACGCTTAGCCAAGCGAATCTCGCCAGCATCGGGCGCTTCAATCCCCGCTAAGATCTTTAAAATTGTCGATTTGCCCGAGCCAGATGGCCCAAGCAAGGCCAAAAATTCGCCTTGCTTGAGCTTTAAATTGATATTTTGGAGAATGGTCTGCTTTGCATACGATTTAGTTAATTGATCAAGTTGCAAATAGCTCATGGTCGGGGCGTTGCTCCTGTTGCTGGCGAACCCAAATAGCGCGCTACCAAACCTAGCAAGAGTAATAACGGTGTGATAAAGATCAGGCTCAGACTGGCGATCAGGCTCTGGTTGCCGCCGCTGGCCGCCGAGAATAACAGCATTGGCAAGGTGATAATCTTACCGCCGCCAATTAATAAACTCAGCACATATTGGCTCCACGAAATTAAAAATGCCAATACGCCAGCAACCACCAAACTTGGCAAGAGCATTGGGACGCTTACCCGCCAAAAAACAAACCACGGGCTTGCACCCAAAACCGCTGCTTGATGTTCGTAGTTGCGATCATAGCGCGCAAAACTGCTACCCAAGGTCAGCACCACATACGGCAAAACCGGAATCAAGTGCACCAACATCACGCCTAACAATGTGCCAGCCAAGCCCAGCCGCAAAAAAACAATGTTCAAACCGATGCCTGTGGCGACGCTCGGCACAACCGTTGGCAGAAAAAACAGGCCATAGATCAAGCCCCGCCCGCGAAACGTTTGTAGTTCGAGCACCCGTGCTGCGGGATAGCCAAACATCAGTGCGAGCATGCTCACGCCAGTTGCGATGATTAAGCTTTGGCCAAACGCCCGCCGCAACTGCGGATCGGCCAATTGGCGCAAAAACAGCGCACTATCCCAGCGTTCAGGCCAGAGCGCCGGAAAGAACCAGCCTTGGGCAAAGGCATAGACCAAAAAAATTGCAATTGGCACAAGCAAAATCAGCGCCAAAACCCAAACAATGATGCGATAGCTCATGGCTGATGCTCCGCCCTGCGCCAGCGCCATGCCAGCCCAATCACCGCTAGAATGATCAAGCTCATCAGCAGGCTTACGGCCATGCCTTCGGCCCGCGCTTGCAGATCGGGGTTGAGAAAAAGCTCCAAGGCCATGGTTGCCAACATTTCGGGGTAGCGCACGCCAACCAAGGCTGGCACTTCGTAGGCTCCAAAAATAAAGCTAAATACCAATAAGCTGCCGCCGATTAAGCTGGGAGCCAATAGCGGCCAAAGCACTAAACGCACTCGTTGCCAGCGATTGGCTCCCAAGCTTTGGGCGACCAAAAGATAGTCGCGGCCTTGCTGATGTAAGCTTGCCAAACCCAGCAACAGCAAAAATGGCACTTCCTTGGTGATATAGGCCAGAATAATTCCGCTGCCCCAGCGATCGCGCACCAGCACCGGAAAATCGCTAGGCTGATCGAGCCAACCAAGCGCAAAGCCGAGTCGCGCAAAAATACCGCTTTGACTCAGCACCAACAGCAAGGCCATGGCCCAAACGCTATGCGGAATTGCCAAGTGCAAATTGCTGATGGTACTCAAACCGCGATACTGCTGTTGGCGTTCGGCGATGCTACTCAGCAAGCCCAAACAAATCAGCGCCGAGCCAAGCGTTGCTGCAAGGCTAACCCAAAGCGAAAACAACAAAGCCTGCCACCATTGGCTACCCAATTGCTCGCCTGCCAACACATTGCGATAGGCGGCCAAACTAAGCTGGCGTTGGCCTAAAAATGGCAGCCAGCCAAGGCTTTGCGCAATGCCATAGCCAAGGCTGCCTCCAAATAAGCCAATAATAATGATGCTTGCTGGCGCTAAACCCAACCAGCGCCGTAATTTAGCCATGCTGCTTACTTGCGCAACACATTCGCATCCCAACCTTGCTCGATTAAGCTTTGGTATTCAGCGGCAATATCGCTGCGCAACGATTTGGCTAAATCGCTGGCTGGAGTTGCCGCATCGCCAAGCTGTTGGGCCGCATTGGTCAGTTTGGCTGCCAGCGCGGGATCGCTGACTTTGGTTGGATCGATGCCATAGCCCAAGCCAAAGCCGTTTTCTGGCAAAATTTGGGCCGCTTGCAATTCAGGGTCGAGAATCAAATTGGCGAGCACCAAGGCCGCAGCGGGATTTGGCGCGGTGCTGGGGATTGCTACATAGTTGAAATCGCCGATCATATTATCATCAAAGACAAACGCTCGCGCACTGGCTGGCACCAAATTCTCTTTGATCAACGAGCCAGCTCCGGCGATCGCTTGGGTAATTGAAAAATCGACTTCGCCATTGGCAAACAAGCTGTGCAATTCGTTTTCGGTTTTGGGGTAGGTGCTGCCTTCGCGCCACAAACAAGCTTCAAGTTGATTGAAATAGTCCCACAATTTGGGCGACCATTGATCCCATAATTGCTGATTGAACTTGCCAAGCCATTGTTCAGCGCCGCCACTGACCTCGAACAATGCTTGTTTGACGAAGCGTGTGCCTTGGAATGCGCCAGGCCCTGGTGCGATGTAGCTTACTTTGCCCGGATTGGCGCAGGCATAATCTTTCAGCGCTGCATACGAACGGGGCAGCTCGCTGGCTTGGAGTTTGGCTGAATCGTAAATAAATTGAAATTGCGCCGATGACCATGGGCTTTCGAGGCTTTCGACTGGTTCGCCAAAATCGAGGTTGACCGCCGGATTGGCCCAGTTGACATAGTTGCTGTTGGGCAAGCTCTGGCCCCAATTAGCGCGCAGCAAATTAGCTTGCTTCAACGAGGCAAAGTTCTCGCCGTTGATCCAAATCAAATCGACAGCGCCAGTCGTTTTGCCCGCTTCTTTTTCGCTGAGCAACTGATTGACCACATCGACGGTATCGGCCATTGGCACGCGATTGAGTGTAATGTTGTAGCGTTCTTTGAGTGCTTTGCCATAAAATTCATCAACAAAGCGATTGATGCTATCCGAGCCACCCCAAATATACCAATTGACCGTTTGGCCGTTGGCTGCTTGCTCGATGCTAGCCCAATTGTTGAGATCAAGGCTGGTGCTGCTTGGCGCGCTGGTTGGCGTAGCCGCATTGCTACCACAACTGGCGATGATTAAGCTCAACAAGCCAAGCATCACTGCCAAATTCCAGATTCGTTTTCGTGTGTGCATAACGCTGTTGTACCCTCTGCTAGGCTGCTTCTTTGGCGGCTTCACGGCGCTTAAGCCAGCGTGAAACCCCAATACTAATAATAAAAATAATGATTGAGCCAGCAAAGGCCCATGGATTGAACGAAAACTCGGCCTTGGTAAAATCGCCCTCGAATGATGCACCGAGCAACACAAAGGTGAGCGTACCAGGAAACGAGCCAAGAATCGTAGCAATCAGAAATTGTTTCCAATTGATGCGCAAAATGCCCGCCAGATAATTAACTAAATCATAGGGCAAGAAAATTAAACGCATCAACATAATGGTTTCAAAGCTATTGCGGCGTAAACGCTCGATATAGCCATTAATCAGCCCTGTTTGGTTTTGATTTTGCTCAGGCTGGCCGAAAAAACGCCCAATTGTATAGGCCACCATGGCTGAGCCGTTGGCCCCAATCACGGTGTAAATCAAGCCCCACACACTGCCAAAAACACTGCCACCAGCCAAGGTCAAAAACGTGGCCGGAAAGAAAATTAACGGGCGCAGCAGATAGATACCAATATAAATCAGCATGCCCAATTCGCTTTTGAGCAGCTCAATCACTTGGCCAACAGCGGCGGCAGGCGAAAGCTGGTTGCGCCATGAATACCAAAAATAGCCGCCAATGAGCAGCAACCAAAACCCTGCGGCGAGCAATTTTTGCCAATGGCGTTGCCAAAACGATCTGGTTGGTGGGCTAGTGGTCATGGCGTGGTTCCTCGCGAAGATAACGGCTGGCCCAAATAAGGCGCTGGCCAATCGTAATGCTGACCAACGCTGTCATTCCATGAAACAGCAGGCTCAAATGGCTGGGTAGCACAATAAATAGACTGAATAGCAATACCGTTTCCGTGCCCTCGATTAAGCCGCTGGGCATGGCGATGCTCGTCATGGCTGCTTGCGCTTTGGCTCCTTGTTGGCGTTTTTCTAAAATAGCCGCCAAATAGGCCCAAGAAATTGCATTGACATAAAAGCTAGCAATGAGGCCAAGCGCCGCCAAGCCATTGCCAAGCGTCGGCTGGCCTGCTACCAAGCCAATTGGCAGCAACGCATAGATCAGCACATCGAGCAAAATATCGATATAGCCACCAAGATCGCTTTGTTGATTGCTGAGTCGTGCAACTGTGCCATCAAGCCCATCGAGCACCCGATTGAGCACCCAACAACCAAGGCTGGCCCAATACAGCTGTTGCCAAGCACAAACTGCTGCTGCAAGACCAACGCCAAAGGCAACGAGCGTAATGCTGGTTGGATGGATATGGCGCAAGCGTTGGGCTAACGGAGCTAATAAACGCTCTTTGGGCTGGCGTAAAAATTGATCAACCATCGCCGCTAGCTCCTTGTGACTATCGAAGCTATCGTAGCTTAACCATCGCGGCTCAATTCTTAACAGTTTATGACCGTATTGAGGAATAAACCCTGTTCCACACTTGGAACAGGGTTGAGAGGAATGAGCAATTAATGTTGATGCTCTGATTGCCAATTTTCGCGTACGGCGACCACTTGTTCTTGGTTGGCGCGCACATCGCTGGTGCGATCGCTCAAGCTGGCGAGCCACGCTTGGCCTTCAGGCGATGTGTACCATTGCACTGTTTCCAAGAAGCCTTGTTCGAATGAATAGCGTGGTTGCCAGCCCAATTCGCGCTTGATTTTGCTCAAATCCATGGCATAACGGCGGTCGTGGCCAGGCCGATCGGCAACAAATTCAACGCTATTTTCAACGGTCAATGAGCGATCAAGAAATTCGCTCATAATGTCGAGCATGGTTTCGACCAAGTGGAAGTTGGAAAGCTCAGCTTCGCCGCCAATGCCGTAGGTTTCACCAATCCGACCTTTTTTAATCACCAAAGCAATCGCTTCGCAGTGATCTTGCACATGCAGCCAATCGCGGATGTTGCGGCCTGGAATGCCATCGGCATCGGTGTAGAGCTTCACTTTTTGGTTCGCCAACAACAAGGCAATCGAGCGCGGAATTAGCTTTTCTGGAGTTTGGAACGGCCCATAGTTGTTGGTGCAGTTGGTGATGGTAATTGGGTAGTTGTAGGTGTGAGCAAAGGCACGCACCACATGATCCGAGGCCGCTTTGCTGACTGCATATGGGCTGCTGGGATTATAGGGATAGGTTTCGTGGAATTTTTGTGGGTCGTCGAAGGCTAAATCGCCAAAGACTTCATCGGTTGAAACATGGTGGAAGTGGCCAACCCCAGCCTCGCGTGAAGCCCGAATCAAACTAGCAGTGCCTTCAATATTCGAGCGATAGAATTGGCGCTCCAATTCAAACGCGCCCAACGAGCGATCGACGTGGGTCTCGGCGGCAAAGTGAACCACCAAATTAACTCCGGCCAACACCTTGAGCATCGTTTGGTAATCGCAAATATCAGCCTGCACAAATTGGCAATGGGGGCGTTCGTGGTAGCCCGCCAAATTGCTCAGATGGCCAGCATAGGTCAAGGCATCAATTACCACAACCTCATCAGCAGGGTTGGTATCCATCCAGTAGCGCACGAAGTTGGAGCCAATAAAGCCAGCCCCGCCTGTTACTGCAATTCGCATAAAAACCTTGGAACCTTTCTATCGTTGGAATGCCTGAATTGTCGTCAATAATCGCTGCATTGTGGATGATTGATTGCCAGTTGTCAACTAACGAGGGGCCAGAGAATAAGGATGAATGATGAGGGATGAATCCAAATCAAAAATCAGAAGTCAAAAATCAAAGGGTAGGTTTTAAGATCCCCTCACCCCAACCCCTCTCCCGTGGCGCGGGCGAGGGGCTTTAATCGTGTGGTTTGTCCGCAATGCGTGATAAAAACGTTTGCTCCCCCTCGCCCGCGTCCAGTGGGAGAGGGGGCTGGGGGGTGAGGGAATATGGTTGCTAATCCAATGTGCCAGTACAAATAGCCAACAGCCCATAGCCTATCGCCATTCTTCGTGCAATTCGTGGCTCAACATATGGCCTACCGCTCCCCAGCCCCCACACCCCGATCC
>NZ_PUBZ01000086.1 GCF_003205875.1 Herpetosiphon llansteffanensis | reverse complement strand
GGTCAGGGGCGAGGGGTCAGGGGTCAGGTTCTAATCTGAAGTAGCTGTTTTAGCCAAAGATTGGCACAGATTTGGATGATTTTTCTTCAGTACCTAGAACCTGATGCCCGACCCCTATGCTCTATGTTCTTTATTCCAATTCTAAAGCTACGACGGTCGCAGTTTCGTTGGGCAATTTGGCTGAGGGCCAGTTCAAAAACAGGTCTTCAGCATAATCTTTGGCAATCCACGGCAACTCAAGTTTTACCTCGGAATGATCAGCGAGCAAGTGCGCACGTTTAACTTTGCCATTCAGCCCACGAAAGTTAATCGGGCCAATCCCACGCTCGTAAATATGGGCATAGATGGTCGAACCGCGCTGGGTATAGCGGCCCCACTCTGGCTTCTCCAGCTGGCTACGGCCACAACCATAGATGCCTGCACTATGTTCAGCCATCCACGCCCCAACCTCGTGCAAAATCTGTTGGCAGGCCTGCGGAATGCGGCCTTTGGCATCTGGGCCAACATTCAACAGCAAATTGCCATTTTTGCTCACACACTCGATTAAGCCATGCACAACTTGGCGCGCCGATTTGAAATCACGGTCACTGGACGAGTAACCCCAATGATGATTAAGCGTGATGCAGGCTTCCCACGGCACTGAACGCCCAAGCGCATCAACCAAACCAGCAGGCGGAATCAATTGCTCAGGGCAGGCAAAATCGCCAGCATAGATTTCTGGTGTTGATGTGCCAAAGCTCGTGTTGCCCTCGCCGCTAGCCGCCAAACGATTATCAATAATCAAATGCGGCTGAATTGCCCGCGCTTGATTGATTAGCTCACTGGCCCGCCAAGCGTCGCCACTCAGCTCGCCATACGAAAAATCAAACCACATAATATCAATTTTGCCGTAGTTGGTGAGCAATTCCTTGATTTGGCCATGCATATAATCAAGATAGCGCTGAAAATCCCGTGGCTGGTCGCGATAGGCCTCGTTGCCACGCATTGGGTGATACTCATCGTCAAACGCTGGATAATCGGGATGATGCCAATCGAGCAGCGAATAATATAAGCCAACCTGCAAGCCCTCGGCGCGAAACGCCTCGACATACTCGCGCACCAAATCGCGCTTGGCTGGCGTATTGGTCGATTTATAATCGGTCAGTTGGCTATCGAATAGGCAAAAGCCATCGTGATGCTTAGCAGTCAGCACGGCGTAGCGCATGCCAGCGGCCTTGGCCAGTTTGGCCCATTCGCGCGGCTGATATTCGGTTGGGTTAAATTGCTCAAAATAGGGTTGATAGGCTTCGTTACTGATTTTCTCAAGGCTGCGCACCCACTCGCCACGAGCAGGAATCGCATATAGCCCCCAATGGATAAACATACCAAAGCGGGCATCTAAAAACCATTCGGTGCGTTGATTGCGCGCCGTAATCAGCGGATGTTCATTAGTCATCAGGCTTGTTCCTTTGCTACTCACATTCACGTGATAACGCTATCATAGCCAATGTTGGGCTTTGCTTATAGCCTCAAACATGCAGAAAATGATCGAGAATCTTGAGAAGTCAGAAGTCAGAAAGAACAAAGAGCATAGAACATAAAACAGAATTATGAATTATGAATTATGAGGTAGGAGGCTATGGGCGCTGGGCTGGCACGAACATAATCCTAAAAATCTGTGCCAATCTGTGGCTAAATAAAAGGATGAGGGATGAGGGATGAAGGATGAATAGCCATAACTTCGTGGGATGGAATTTAACGCAGAGGCGCAGAGAAGCAATGGCTCTCGGCTCAAGGCGCTTGGCTCTCGGAATTCATGGTCATTACCCAACAATCTTCCGATAGCCAAAAGCCCATAGCCTACTCCCTTCGTGCCTCTTCGTGCCCTTCGTGGTTAAAAATCGTTCTTCCTGCTCTTCGTAGATCACTCTAGACAAATAATATTTTTTCTTTTATAATGCGAGTGAACGTTCATTCGCTTTTTTCCTAGCTAGGAGTTTACGAGGGTATGAGCACAAAAGCCGAGGCCCGACAGCGCCAAATTTTAGCAGCAGCAGCGAGCTGTTTTGCTCGCAAAGGCTTTCATCAGACCACCATGGACGATATTTGTCGCGAAGTTCAGCTAAGCCCTGGCTCGGTCTATCGCTACTATCGCAGCAAAGAGGCGATTATCGCGGCCTTTGTCGAGGATGATAGTCGCGATTTAAGCGACCTTTTGCAGCACGTTAGCCAGCAAGCAGACCTTTGGCAAGGGCTTGATTGGCTGATCGACCAATTGTTAGCAGCGATTAGTTCGCCGTTGTATGCAGAGCTAAGCGCCGAGATTGGCGCGGAAACCATGCATAATCCAGCGATTGCAGCCTTGGTGCGCCAAAACGATCAAGCAAACCTGCAAGCATTAATTGAAGTCTTGCGCTTAGCGCAACAACGCGGCCAACTTGGCACAAGCCTTGATTTGGGAAGCGCAGCCAATTTGATCATTGCGCTGATCGATGGCCTAACCTGGCGCAAAGGGCTTTACCCTGACCAAGATTTAAACATATATGCCACGAGCACTAAATCCATGATTAAGCAGCTATTGAGCGCTTAATTTAGGAAATTTGCGCTGGCTAGAGAGGCATTATGGCAGTTACAACAACCTATAAGGCCACAAATGTGGTCAATCAATCGCAGCGCATTATTGGCTATGATGTTGCCCGCGCCTTGGCAATTTTGGGGATGGTGATTGTGCACTTTAGCCTGACATTGGTGGCAAGCGAGCAGCACAGCGGTTGGTTGGGCTTAATTGTGGCATTTTGCGAAGGGCGGGCCGCCGCATTATTTGTGGTTTTGGCTGGCGTGGGCTTGAGCCTGATTGGCCGCATCAAACCAGACGCTGAGGCTGCGGCAATTCAAGCTAAACGCTGGACATTGATCAAACGTGGCTTGTTTTTGTTGGTTTTGGGCTTGCTCAACCTCACAATCTGGCCAGGCGATATTTTGCGGGTCTATGGCGTGGCATTTTTGCTGATTGCATGGTTGTTTCAAGCCTCAAATCGCGTTCTGCTTGGGTTAGCATTCAGCTTTGTGCTAGCATTCGTCGGCTTGATTCTACGTTTCGATTTTAACCAAAACTGGAACTGGGCGACGCTTGAATATCGCAATTTGTGGACACTGGCCGGCTTATTGCGCAACCTGTTGTTTGATGGCTTTCGCAGCGTTTTTCCTTGGGCGGGCTTGATTTTCTTTGGCATGTGGCTGGGGCGACAACATGTGCAAGTTGCTCAAGTACGTTCGCGCTTGTTTTGGGCTGGGGTAGGTATGGCGCTTGCAGCACAGCTTGGATCAAGCGGCTTAACCTATGTTTTCAGCCAAACATGGCCGATTTTGGGTAAGCCCGATGCGGAAATGTTGTTCAGCACTGCTTCGATTCCACCGATGCCGTTGTTTATGCTCTCGGCAGCTGGCTTGAGCGTAGCAATTATTATGGGCTGTATTCAACTGAGCCTTGGATTGAGCACCAGCAAAATCATCAACGGCCTAGCGGCAACCGGCCAATTGGCCTTGACTTGGTATATTGGGCATATTGTGCTTGGTTTGGGTGGGCTGACCAGCCTTGGCTTCTACCAACATAGCAGTTTGGCAATGGCACTGTGGTTGGCGCTTGGCTTTTTCGGCGTGGCGGTTGGATGTTCTGTCTGGTGGAAAAAACGCTTTAATCATGGCCCATTAGAAGCCCTGTTGCGTTGGGCAACCAGCTAAATCACCAAAACCCTCGATCTTTTATGAAGATCGAGGGCTTTGGTTCAAACAATTTAGATTTGGTTATCGGGCTTGATCACAGGTTGATTGGTCACAGGGTTATCCAATGGCGTATCGACCCCTTCGAGGCGCTTAGCACGGCGCAACGAAGCGATAACCGAAATAACCAACACGCCGATAATCACCCCCAACGAAATATAGGTTGGAACGTGAATGCCCAAGGCAATCACCAACATCTTTACCCCAACGAAGGTCAAGATCACAGCCAAACCATATTTGAGGTAGTAGAATTTATCGACCACCCCAGCCAAGACGAAGTAGAGCGAGCGCAAGCCGAGAATTGCAAATACGTTCGAGGTATAGACCAAGAAGGTATCAGTCGTTACTGCAAAGATTGCAGGAATTGAGTCAACGGCAAAAATCAAGTCGCTGGCTTCGACCAAAACCAAGACCAAGAACAATGGCGTGGCCATCAATTTGCCAGCATTGCGGGTGAAGAAATGATCTTCATTGTATTGAGAAGAAACAGGTAAGATTTTACGCACAAATTTAACCACGGGGTTGGTATCGGGGTCAATATGGGTTTCGCCTTGGCGGGCCATATTAATCCCAGTGTAAATCAAGAATGCCCCGAAGATATAGATGATCCATTCGAAGCGCTCGATCAAGGCGGCCCCGACGAAGATCAGGATGGCCCGCATCACCAATGCGCCGAACACGCCCCAGAACAAAACGCGGTGTTGATATTTAGCTGGTACTTGGAAGTACGAGAAGATCAGCACAAAGACGAAGATATTATCAACGCTGAGCGATTTCTCGATCAAATAGCCAGTCAGGAATTTCAGCGCAATATCGCCGCCCTTCCAGAAATACAAACCAACGTTAAAGCTCAGGGCCAGCGAAATCCAAACCACACTCCAGATTGCTGCTTCTTTGACTGAGACTTCGTGCGAATTGCGATGGAACACGCCTAAGTCGAGTGCCAACATCGCGAATACAAAGACGGTAAACCCAACCCACGGCCAAATTCCAATGTCCATTTATGTCCTCCGCTGCTTGCTTTGGCCTGTGGTGCGGGGCATAAAAAAACGCCGCGCAAGACCCACACGGCACGGTTAAAAAGAAACGTGTCGTAATGGTCTTGCCGACGTGAACATTCATTGCTCACGTGCAAATAGCCGGGAGCTTGTTGGCTCCGTACTGACGACTATTTGCCCCGAAAGGCGGGTGGCTACTCCCCATGCAGTTCGTTATTTAGCTACCCAACAACTCTACATTGAGTTGGGATTGATGTCAAATTGATGTCAACTAGGTTAATGCAAGCGCTATGCCAAGAAAAGAACAGAGAACAAAGAGCATAGAACATAAAATTGGGGATCGGTTAATGGGGATTGGGGTCAGTTTTTGTAACCACGAAGAACGCGAAGAGCGCAAAGTACTTATCTTCGTGTTCCTTCGTGCTCTTCGTGGTTAATATTTCAATTTACTCGAGATAATCGCGCAGTTTTTTGCCAAAGCGCGGGTGGCGCAGCTTGCGCAGTGCCTTAACCTCGATCTGGCGAATCCGTTCGCGGGTTACCCCAAACTCTTTGCCAACTTCTTCAAGCGTGCGTTGCGTGCCGTCCTCTAGCCCAAAGCGCAGTTTCAGCACGCGCTTTTCGCGTTCGGTCAACTGATCGAGCACTTGGGCCACTTGTTCGCGCAACATCTGGTGCGAGGCCGCATCGGAGGGCGCTTCAAGCTTTTCATCGGGCAAGAAATCGCCAAGCTGGCTATCTTCTTCTTGGCCAACGGGCGTTTCCAAAGAAACTGGCTCCATCGAGGTTTTGCGAATCGCCCGCACCTTCTCGACGGTCAGATCGAGCGCTTGTGCCAGTTCTTCATCGCTTGGCTCGCGGCCATTCTCTTGGGTCAAACGGCGTGCAGTGCGCATCATACGGTTGATCGTCTCGACCATATGCACCGGAATCCGAATCGTGCGCGCTTGGTCGGCGATGGCCCGCGTAATTGCTTGGCGAATCCACCAGGTGGCGTAGGTTGAAAACTTAAAGCCCTTCAGGTAGTTGAACTTCTCGACCGCGCGAATCAAGCCAACATTGCCTTCTTGAATCAAGTCGAGCAACGAAAGCCCGCGGCCTATATATTTTTTGGCCACGCTGACCACCAAACGCAAATTGGCGGTTGTCAGGTGTTCGCGCGATTGATGGCCGCGATCAATGCGGCGGCGCAAGGCAAGCCGTTCTGCATCGGAAAGCGTATGATCATGTTCGATCAATTCCTGTTGCGCTTTATCGCCATCTTCCATGGCCTTCGCCAACTCGACCTCTTGCTCGCCCTTGAGCAGAGGCACTAAGCCAATTTCGCGCAAATACAAGCGCACAGTGTCGTTGACACTAATGCCCTCGTTGGAAAAATCGACTTCTGGATTCTCGCTGACGGTGATTTCATCATCGTCGTCGCCAGTTTCCTCAACCCGAATATTAGCTTTTTGTAAGCTCTCGCGAATTTCTTCGAGTTGTTTATCTTCATCACGTTGTGAATCGATAATTTGTTGAATTTCGCCCGGCGTAACATAGCCACGTTTTTTGCCGGTGGCTAAAAGATCGCTGAGTGTGCGTAAAGCGGGAAAATCGTCCGTTTCATCGCCCGCAAGCTCAGAGTCGAGGACTTCATCGTCAAGAGCCATCTGTTCCTCCTCTAATTATTTGAGCGAATCACGGGTATCAAGAAAATAGCTGCTACGGCGTGGTTCTGATGTTGCACGCAAATAATGTTGTAAAGCCATGGCTTGCTCCAGCAATCGTTCCTGTTCACCAGGTTCGGCGGCGGCAATCATCTGTCCAAGGCGTTCGCTCCAGCGCTTGCCCAACCGGTAGCGCAATGGGCGCAAACATTCCTCAGCCTCACGAGTCACACGGAAACTACGGGTTGGTGGAGCATGATCCCAATTAAGTAGGCGTTCGCCATGGGCTTGCAGTTCGGGTGGTACCGTTTCAAGCCATTCAATAGGATTGGGAGTAGCCATCGCCTGGGCTGAGCGCCACAGATCCCATAATACACGATTTTCGACTCGTTCAAATAGTTCGCTCACATCGCCATTCCACAACTCACGCAGGGTTGGCGCTGCGGCTAAATCATCACGTAACTGTTCGCTGACCACCGCATGCACTTGGGGAAAGCGAATTAATAACGATAACAGAAAATCTTCGCGCCGCGCCTCCTGCTCGAGAATTGAAAACACTGGCGGCGGCGCAGCGGGGCGGCTTTGGCGTTGATTAGGCTTGCGCTGACGCTCTGGTTGTTCGCCGCTAATTGTGCCTTCGATTAAGCGCTGATCAACCTTGATTTGGTTGGCGAGCCGCTGAATATAGTGGGCGCGCTCAACTGGGTCGGCAATTTGATTGAGCAATGGCGTAAGCCGCTCGACTGCTGCCGATTTACCCTTGGCACTGCCTAAATCCAAGCCCCGCGTTAAGGTTGCCAGATAAAAATCCATCAACGGCTGAGCATTGGCAATCAGCGCCCGCCAATCATCAGGATTGTTGCGCACAATATCGTCTGGGTCGCGGCCATCGGGCAGCAGGGCAATCGTGATTGTTGCATCAAGCTCACGCTCCCAACGCAGCAAGCCCGAAGCTGTTGGCACAGGCCGCACATGGGTATCAAGGGTTTCGCGCAAGGTTTCGAGGCCACGCAAAGCCGCCGATTGACCAGCAGCATCGCCATCCATCGCCAAGGTAATGCGCTTGGTCATTTTATTCAGCTGGCTGGCATGAATATCGGTTAGGGCTGTGCCCATTGGCGCAATCACATTGCGAAAGCCAGCCTGATGAGCCATAATCACATCCATATAGCCTTCGACCACAACCACGCTATCGCTGCTACGAATGGTTTCGCGGGCTTGATACAGGCCATATAACAGGCTGCTTTTATCAAAGAGCAAGGTTTGGGGCGAATTGATATATTTCGGGTGGCCATCGCCCAAAATCCGCCCGCCAAAGCCCACAACTTGGCCCTTGGGATTATGAATTGGGAACATCAAGCGCCCGCGAAAGCGATCGTAATAGCCACCGTTCTCACGCTCCAAGGCCAAGCCCGCCTCGGCAACTTCGCTTGGCTTTGCGCCATGACGATCGTGCAAATAGCCCAACAAGCCTGACCAATCGTCGCTGGCATAGCCCAACTGAAATTGCTCGACGGTTTGCGGCAACAGCCCGCGTTGCTCGATATAGCTACGAACATGGGCCGCTTTGGGCGATTGCAAGAGTTGATGGCCCCAAAACTTGGCAGCAGCAGCATTCAACTCAACCATGCGCGAGCGCAGCACATCTTCTTGTTCATCTTGGACGGTACGTTGGCGCAACTGCACGCCAGCTCGCGCCGCCAGTTGGTTCAGCGCCTCAGGAAAATCGATGCCCTCGCGTTGCATCAAAAAATCAAAAATTGTGCCGCTGGCTTTGCAGCCAAAACAGTGATAGCTATTGCTTTCGGCAAACACGGTAAACGCTGGCGTGCGGGTATTCGAATGGAATGGGCAAAAGCCCACCCAATTGCGCCCGGCCTTGCGCAACGGCACATAATCGCTGATGAACGACACAATATCAATGCGTTCTTTGATGTCTTCAATTACTGAGTTCATAAGTATTTAGAGCATAGAACATAGAGCATAGAACATAACCCAATTGGTTGTTAGGGATTGGGGGCTGGGGATCGGTGACTTCTGCTAGCCTATTGTCCCTTGCCAAACCCAATAAGTATCTCTAACAGCCAAACCACTCACCATCTCTGCGTTAAGAGCATTAATTCACCCAGCGGGCAAAGGCCAGTCCCCGACCCCCAACAACTGATCCCCAATTAAACATCCCTTGCCATCAAATCGGCGTAGGTTTCACGGCGTTGCAGCAGCGTCGCTTGGCCTTGATCGAGCAGCAATAACGCTGGGCGTGGCACTCCATTATACGCGCTGGCCATACTTAGGGTATACGCGCCAGCGACAGGCACTGCCACAAGCTCGCCAACCTCGGCGGCAGGTAAAGCAACCTCGCGAATTAAGACATCGCCAGACTCACAAAACCTTCCGGCCAATTGCACAGGCGCAATCGGCGGAGCAAGCGGACGAACAACCAACGCAGCGGTATACTGAGCATTGTACAACGAAGGCCGCAAATTATCGCCCATTCCGCCATCAATATGCAAATAATCGTTACCACCAGCCACCGTTTTGTGGCCTGTAACGCTATAAAGTGCCACGCCAGCCCGTGCCACCAACGATCGTCCTGGCTCGATAATCAGTTTTGGCAGGGGAATCTGATAGCGCTCGCAGCCTGTTCGCACTGCATTGGCAATCGTATTGGCGTAGGTTTCAATATCGCCAGCCTGCTCGTTGGGCATGTAGGCCACCGCCAAACCGCCACCTGGGCTTAATTCAGTTAATAGCCAACCGCGCTCACGTCGTTGCTGATCAGCAAATACCAATAAGCGGCTGATCATCTCGCGCAAGGCCGCCCAATCGCGCATTTGCGAGCCAATATGCGCGTGCAAACCAACCAAATGCAAGCCAGGCGCTTGTAAGGCTAGGCGCACAGCTTCGGCAGCGGTGCCATCATCAAGCGGCATGCCAAATTTGGCGCTGGCTGCGCCGGTGCGAATATGCGCATGCGCCCCAGCCGCCACATCGGGCGCAATCCGCAATAAGATTGTTTGGGGTGTAGCGCGCTTGGCACAAAACTCGGCCAAAAATTTCAGCTGATCAAGATTATCGACCACAATGCGACCAATGCCTGCCTCGACCGCTTGAGCTAATTCGGCTGGTGGTGTACCATTGCCGTGTAAATGAATATGATCGAGCGGCATTCCGGCTCGTTGCGCAATCGCCAACTCACCACCAGACACCACATCCAACCCCAAGCCCAAGGAATGCACTAATCGGGTGACCCCGACATTTAATAAAGCTTTGCTGGCATAGTGAATGCTGACATGGCCACCATAGGCATGGCGCAAAGCGACACTATAGCGCATTGCAATCGTGCGAATCGTCTCAGCATCCAAAACATAGAGCGGGGTTCCATATTCAGCAGCAAGCGCCGTTAGATCGCAACCAGCAATCTGTAAGCGATCGTGAATAACGCTGGCACTCATTGGCCAAATATGGGCATTGGGCATGCGGCGAACTTCGGCGTGTTCCATTGGCTAATCCTCGTGGCATGGTTAGATGAATTTTAGGCGGTTAGACTTTATCAGGTTTAACAAGCATTTATGACATATATCTCAGATCTGTACAATTTGGTTCACACGATGACCATTGTATAGTAGAGCCAGATACCGCAGATGACGGATCGAGAAACTGGTTCTTTTGTTAGGAGGAAGTCGCAATGTCTCGATTGAAGGTTCGCCTTACTGGTTTGCTCAGTGCTTTCGTGATAGTCAGCACATTATTCCAAGGAACGGCTAGTGCTGCTCCTTGGGCCAATCGTTCGGCCTTCGTCTCACCCAAATTCGAAGAAGTGTGGCGACGTTCGGATGATCCACGGGTTCGTGATGGACGTTCATTGTATTGGGGTTTCGGGCCATGGTTTGATTATAACGAATATTACCGTGAATCGCCAAATGGCCTGCGCCGCGTGCAATACTTCGATAAAGCCCGCATGGAAATCAACGGCATCAATGGCAACACCGACGTAACCAACGGGTTGTTGGTGGTCGAATTGGTCTCTGGCCAATTGAAAACTGGCGATAATGCCTATGATAACGCCTTTCGCAACGCCGCCGACCGCGTGCCTGTTGCAGGCGATGGCTATCAAACCAACAGCAATTCGCCAACCTATGCATCGTTCGCAGCAGTTTCGACGTTCAACAATAACGGCTACCGCGATCCAGACCGCCGCGATCAATCGGTTGCCGACGCAATCGACAAATCGGGCAACAAATCAACCCGCAACGATTTGCGCGATGCCTACAAAGATCAAACCAAACTGGTGGTCTATAACGCCACGACCGGCCATAATATTCCCCAAGTCTTTTGGGATTTCTTGAACCGCACCGGCCCGATTGTGGTCAACGGTCAACGCACAACTGGCTCAATCGTCGATTGGACCAGCGCAATGGGCTTGCCAATCAGCGACCCATATTGGGTCAAGGCAACGGTTGGTGGTGTCCAAAAAGATATTTTGGTGCAATTGTTCGAGCGCCGGATCTTGACCTACACGCCAACCAACGACGCAGCCTATCAAGTTGAAATGGGCAACGTCGGCCAACACTACTTCCAATGGCGCTATACCCACCTTGGCACGCCATGGAATAGCTCGGAACCAAGCTTGCCAATTGCGTTTGGTTCAAAACGTGATGGTGGCGCAGAATGGGATACCTACACCATGAACGGCGATGGCACCAGCCAATTGTTGTATGGTAGCAACGATAGCAAAGAAACTGTGCCTTACTCGTGGGTACGCTCGTGGGACCCAAGCAAAGTTAAGTTGTTCGTCGATTCACGCCGTGGCAATGGCGCAAATCGCCAAATCTGGATGGTCGGCGCTGATGGCGCAATGACCCGCGTGACCTACACCGACGGTACGCCCACCCCTCCAGGTGTGCCATACCAAGGCTATGTTGGCACTCCATCGAACGATTACAACGCATCAGTTTCGCCAGATGGCAGCAAATTGGCCTTTGTCTCAGACCGTTCGGGCAAGCCACAAATTTTTGTGAGCTATACCAACGGAGCCAGCCAAACCCAAGTGACGCTTGATGATTGTGTCAATGAAACGCCAAGCTGGAGTGCTGATGGCCGCTATCTCTACTGGGCAGCAAACTGTGGCACCAGCGCCAAGTACAACGTCTATCGCGCCGAATTGAACTGGCTGGCCGACCAACCAACCAACGATTATCCATACCTTTCGTTGGAATTGCGCAACAAGGTCAATTTGACCAACAGCACGACCAGTGACAATGGTTTCCCACGGGTTTCGCCCGATGGCACCAAGATTGTCTTCACCTCAAATCGTGATGGCAACAGCGAAGTCTATTTGATGAACGCTGATGGTAGCAATCAAACCCGTTTGACCAACAGCAGCGCAGAAGATAGCGCTCCATCGTGGAAACTCGACGGCAGCAAAATTGCCTTCGATAGCAACCGCGACGGCAACTGGAACATCTATGTGATGAACACCGATGGCACTGGCCAAGCACAATTGACCAACAACAGCGCTGACGACCGCTGGAACGTTTGGGGCCAATAAGCCTTAGTTTCACGCTTGTGCGGGATTGAGTTCCTCTACCTTTGCCCTGCTCCCATTCACGGGAGCAGGGCATTTTTGTGCGAATTAAATGAAGGAATATAATCAATCAAGCTTGGCGGAATGCCACTTGCTATAGCTATTGCAGGTTGAATTATTGGCATTGAGGGTTAATTGGGTTGCCATGATCGGCAAAAGTAGGCTACTATACCCAATGCAATACACGTTTGCACCCCTGGCCAATCCTCAACCCTAAGCATAAGGAGCAACCAATGATGCAAGAATATGATTTAAGCTATCAACGCCAGCACGATCTGCTCGATCATTTGGCGGAGCTAGCAACGTGGTGGCGCGCTGCAAATATCGCCCGTCGCCCAATGTTGGTTGAGGCCTATCATGAAACGCTCGATGAACTGTATGGTGCTGGTTGGAACGCCGAATTAGCGCCAAAGCAATTGTTGCCACCATGGCTGATGCCCGATTGTTATTTGGCCAAATATCCTCACCCTTGCGCCACCGATGCCCAATCTCTCCACGATTTATTTGGCGAGCGCGATTGCGCAGCCTAACACGGCTTTGGTAGGACACACTAGTACTGCACCGCTGCAACTCCACGCTTCATCAGTCGCAGGCATGGCAAGGTTTAGCCAAACCAATGCCAATTCTTAACATGCCATTTACACAAGCCTCTTGATCTGCGTGATAGACTACTAAAACCCTCAATTGAGGGGTTGGGATGATCGCTTATCGTTGAGGTATTGAAACCAGCACTGATGTTGTCGAAGGAGGCTCCAATGACGCTTCGTTTTGCTTTGTACGATTTAGATAACACCCTTTACGCTGACTCATCGGGGCTGATGGAACAGATTAATGATCGGATTGGGTTGTTTTTTCAGGAACATTTGCATTTAGATGCTGCCGAAGCCCATCGCTTGCGCCAAAGCTATTATGAGCAATATGGCACAACTTTGGCGGGCTTGCAAAAACACCATGGCGTGGTCGAAACCGAAGATTATTTGAGCTTTATTCATCAATTGACGCTTGATGTGCTGTTGCCAGATGATGGCACCTTGCATGTTGCGCTCCAAGCCTTGCCGCTGCAAAAAATCATCTTCACCAATTCGCCACGCGAACATGCAGTGCGCGTGCTTGATCAACTGGGCTTGCACGACCATTTTGAGCAAATTTTTGATATTCGGGCCTTTGAATTTTTGGCCAAGCCCGATCTCAATGCCTATAATACGGTTTTGCGCGCCCTCAACGCCCAAGGCCATGAATGCGTGCTGTTTGAAGATACCATGGCCAACTTGGCTCCGGCCAAAAGTTTGGGCATGACCACGGTGCTGATTGCGCCCGAAGGCACGCAGCATCCATTTGCCGATATTATTGTGCCAAACGTCTTGACCGGCACTTTAGCCATCCACGAGCGTTGTGGCGTGCCACTGAATATTGCGGCCTAGCAGCAAGATAGGTAAACGATGTTTCACTCCTAAGCAAAAGCGAGCATTCATTTCATTATCAAGCTTGGATTCACCATCCAAGCCTGTTTCTTGATCGCAATCAAATGCTATGCTTAGGAGTTGTGATGAATCCTGAACCAATTTGGATGGTTACGTATCGTTTAATTATTCGCGATGTGCTTGGCTCACAGCTATTCGTCTTGCCCTCGGATAATCAATTGCGCCTACCCACATGGCAATTGCCGTTTAGCCATTTTTGGCAAGATGTTGCGCATATCAATGCTTGGGTCTTGCAGCATTTAGGCCTGAACACCCGCGTTTTGCGCTGCATCAACATTGCTGATGATTTTACCCAGCACCACATGACCCTTACTTACGAGCTGCTTGCTGAAGCACCCAACCAGCTTAAAACTGGCAATTGGCTTAAACTTGAGCAGGCACTCACTGATCAAGTACTTGAACCAAGCCTACGCTTATGGCAGGTGCAACGTTTGGCTCAAACGCCACACGCTCAAGCAGTGCCGTGGTATCAACCAGATTGGGGGCCAGCGGCGTTTCAGTGGGTCACAACAGTTTTGGCTCAAACTGATATTCAGCCAACAGGCCAGTTTGAGCACTATCGCACATGGAATCGCTCAAGCGTTTGGCAGCTTGCCACAACTCACGGGACGCTTTATTTCAAAGCGCTGCCAGCAATGTTTGGCCATGAAATTGGCCTAACGCACCACTTACTTAGCCACGAACCAAACCATACTGCCCCATTTTTGGCGCTCGAACAACACCACAATTGGATGCTCTTGCCTGATTTTGGCGCGCCCAAACTAACCGAGATTAGCGCGATTGAGCAATGGCAGGCAAGTTTTGCCGCTTATGCCAAATTGCAAATTCGCCAAATTGATTTGCTCGATCAGCTTGAGGCCTGTGGCTTGGCGGTTCGGCCACTACGTTGGCTGAGCCAACAGATTGAACCACTGCTTAATGATTCAGAAGCCGTATTGCTTAACCAACCATGGGGCCTTAGCTCAAGCGAACTAGCGCAACTCCAGCAAGCAATTCCACAGCTCAAAGCTGCTTGTCGTGCCTTGCAAGCCTACAATATTCCCAATACACTAGATCATGGCGACCTTGGAGCAAGCAATATCATCGTCAAGGGGCAACATATCATCGTTACTGATTGGTCTGATGCGAGCATTAGCCAGCCATTTTTTAGCCTTGGACTCTTGCTCGAAGACGTTGAAATCCGCTTCAGTACGCTAGCCAATGTGCGCGAAGTATTGCTAAAAAGTTATCTTGATCCATGGGCCGAGCAGCTTCGGCTCGATTACCAAACGCTGCGGCAAGCCTATCGCTATGCCGAACTATTGACTCCAATTCATCAGGCGCTCACCTATCAGCATTGGATCAAGCCCTATCTCCAAGCATCATGGGAAATGGAAGCGATGATTCCGACCTATCTCCGCCAGCTTATTCTCATTTTAGAACGTTCAGGAGCAGCATGAATAGCCAACCACTTTTAGAGCAAGCTCAGCAGCTTTTAGCCAAAATGGACGAACGCGAACAGCAATTGGCTTTGACCATCATTCAGCGCATTGGCAAGCATCATGGCTATGGCGCAGGCTTTACTTGGAGCTTAGGCGTGGTCTACGAAGATGTGCAGCCAGGGCGCTCGCGCTGCTCGATCCAAATTGACCCCGGTCATTACAACCAAGCAGGTATTGCTCACGGCGGCGTTGCCTACAGCTTGCTCGATACTGCGATGGGCAGCGCATTTTGGACGGCGCTGGAACGCCCGCTTGGTTGTGCCACGCTTGAATTGAAAATTAATTACCTGCGGCCAATTGTTGACGGCAACATTATTGCTAGCGCCGAACTGGTCGAGCGCACCACCCGTTTTGGGATTCTGACAGGGCGGATTGTTAACGAAGCTGGCGATTTGTTGGCATTGGGTCAAGGCACATTTGCAATTATCAATTATCCCAAGGAGTAAACCAATGCAGATTATCTTGGCCGATGTGCAGCCCGCCATGGTGGCCGCATGGCAACAAATTTGTGGCGATTTGCCGAATGTTAGCATTCAGCATGGCTCAATTCTCGATTGCGCAACCGATGCAGTGGTCAGCCCCGCCAATAGCTTTGGCTTTATGGATGGCGGCATCGATATGTTGTACAGTCGCTTTTTTGGCTGGCATGTGCAAGAGCGCTTACAAACGATCATTCAACAGGAGCATTTTGGCGAGTTGTTGATTGGCAAGGCGGCGCTTGTAGCAACCGATCATGCCAAAATTCCATTTGTAATTGCAGCGCCAACCATGCGCGTACCAATGATTTTGCAGGGCACAGTCAACCCGTATCTAGCCTGTCGGGCGGTGTTATTGCTGATCAAACATGGCCAATTCGCTGGCCAAGCAATTGCTGAGTTGGTCAAAACTGTAGCGATTCCTGGCTTGGGAACAGGCGTTGGGCGGGTTGCACCAGAAGTGTGTGCACGCCAAATTCGGGCAGCAATCGAGGATGTTTATGGCGCAGGGCCGCAGTTTCCCAGCAGTTGGTGGGAGGCGCAAGCACGCCATCAATGGTTGTATGGCGCTGAGCCACGCGATTTGCAACGCGAACAATAAGCAAGCATCCTCACCAAGGATGAGTGCAAATCACCCGAAAAAACACCCATGCAGGTTCCCCTAAAAGTTTTTCTTTTTAATCTCTTTATGCTAGCATAGGGTTAATCTTTACGACCGCTATTCGTATTCTTGGAAAGGACGTAGCAATGTCGCGAATCCGCGCTTCATTCCGTATCGCCATTGTTCTATTGGCACTGTTGTTCCTGGTTGGGCCTGTTTTTGTTGCCCGTGCCCAAACGAACCCAGCTCAAGCCCCAGCTCAAAGCTCCGCTACCCCCAACGATACCCAATATCTTTGGATTGCAGGCAGCTCGTTTCAAACCCGCGACTCAACCACGGCCTTTGAAACAACCCGCAACACCAATAATCAACCAACTGGTTGTATTTATGCCACCAGTAGTGGCGAGTTTACGGCTCCGGTGGCAGTGCCCAATGGCGCAACCATCTTAGGCTTGGATTATTATCTCAACGACACGAGCACCAGCCAAACCAAAGCAGAGTTGACGCTCAACGACAGCGATATGATTATGCCTCGTGAATTGATCACGGTGGAAATTTCAAGCTCGGTGGGCTTGACCAACACCTACGCGCCAATTCGTGCGCCATATGCTCCGTATGTCGTCAACATGCAAAGCCGTGGCTTGTTCTTAGAATGGTTCCCCCGCGTGACCAATGCCTCGATGCAATTGTGTGGCGTGCGGATTGCCTACACTGCTCCAGCAGAGCCACGCCCAGCGACCGATTATCTGTTTATCGTTGGCAGCACCTTGGTCAACACCAACTCAGCCACCGAACATGGCTATGCAGGGGCTGGCTGTACCTTTGTTAAAATCAATGGTCGCACCTTGAATGCTGATGTCGATTTGCCCCAAGGCAGCCAACTGACAGCAGTGCGCACTTATTTCCGCGATGTTAACAGCGCCGATTTGACCGTAAAAGTGATTGCCTCAAATGGCCAAGGCGTAACCAATACCCTCGCCACATTAACCAGCCCAGTTTCCAATACGGCGGTGGTTAATGCCGATCAAACCCTGAATTACACCGTCAATGAAAGCAACGAATCGTTGAGCGTGGTTGCAGATTTTGCTGGGGTTTTGAGCAATCAACTGCGCTTGTGTGGGGTTCGGTTTCAATATACCAACCCTACCACTGAGCCAACCCAAGATAGCCGCTTCATCACCGGCAGCACCTTTGTGCCACGCCGCTCGAACGTGAACTACACCAGCGATGCCAATGGCTGTATCAACGTCAGCAACGAAGTTGAAGATTTGACGACCAACGTCAGCGCGCCAGAAGGCGCGAAGGCTGCCCGCGTCACCTTCTTCTACAAAAATGCTGCTGCTGGCCCAACCCTCAACTTGTATAGCTTTGTTGGCAGCGGTGAATTTACCCAAATCACCAGCGTACCAGTGATGGGTACAGGCACGCAAAACTCAGTCAGCATCAACTACCCAATTGAGAACACCGATAAAGGCTTGGCCTTGGTGTGGGATGCTTCATCGGCAAGCAGCGAATATGCCTTGTGTGGAGCCAAGATTGACTTCTTGTATACCCAACAAGTCTTCTTGCCAATTGCTTTGAACAACTACTAAATCAACGCTTAAACAACAATGGCCGAAGCAATTTCGGCCATTGTTGCGTTTTAGGCAGGTGGTTTATCTTTTTTGATCTCAGCCAAAATCAAATCGCGCAAGATCGGGTTGTTGACCGTATCGGGGGCTGGTGGTTTTGGTTCTGGTGGCTTGGGAGGATCTGCTGGTTTTTCCTCAACCTTCTTCTTTTCTTCTTTTTTGGTTTCCTTGCCATGAATTTTGAAGATCAAGCGTTGTAGGAGGCGCAAATTGACCAGCACGGCAATTGCCACAACCCCAAACAGCAACATTGTGGGAAAACGCTCGACAAACACCATTGCCACACGGCTACTCGCAGCCCAAGGGCTGAGCATCAGATCATTGTTATACACATTGCCATAGCGCAGAATTAGGCTCAGCAGCAAGATGCCATTGAACAAGCCAGCGCCAGCACCAAACCAACGCGAGCGGCCCAAGGCCAATTGCTTGCGCGAAGGCAAGAGCAAGGCCCCGCCATAGCCGATAAAAATCGTGCAGATCAGCAGCAGAATAATCGAAATCCACGCGGTGGTATCGGCAATATCTTGATTGAAGCGAGTGGCATTATTTGGCCCCCAAATTGGCCCCCAAAGCTCAGCCAACAACGCTCCCAACAAGATTCCAATTAATGTCATGGCCTCGCGCTGAATCCCACGGGTCGCGCCTAGAATGGTCAATCCCAGCGGGACACCCAGCAACAATACATTGAAGACTAGACCCACAACAACCTTCCTTTTGTGCTGATGGTTTTGCTACGAGCTATGATAGCACAGCCCTTGCCTGCCGCGCACAACCAAAAGCGGCCTTTCGAAACTCGAAAGACCGCTTTGCACCGCTGCTTGATTAGGTTTACTTATTGCGAGTTAGCCCGCACATAGTAGCCTTGATCGAGGTATTGTGGGCTGAACAGCACCAAATCAGTTGCATCAGGAGCCACATCAAACACTAACGCCGTGGTAAAGTTGCCACCTGGCGCGGTTTGTTTTTGGTTGATGTATGGGAAGCCACGATTAACAAAATCGGGGTAGACATTGGTTACAGCTTCGGAAGCGTCAAGATTGGCGCGATACACACGGCCTTGCGCATCTTTCAATACAACCAAATCTGCAGGAATGGTGCGACCACCATTGGTATCAGCCATCAACAAGCGCACTGCAATCCAACGGCCTTGCGGTTGCAGGTTAATTGCATTGCCATCAGCAACTAAATTGCCGCCAGCATAGTTGAAGAACCAAGCATCAACATTCAATGGAATCGTGCCATCGGAAGGCAATAAGGCTGGTTGAGCGCTGCCCAATTGTTGATCGACTGGGAAGGTATTGGGATCAACGATTGGTGGTACAGCGGTTGGTTGTGGCACGTTTGAATCAATCGTTGGCTCAACGATTGGGGTTGCCAAGGCCAGATCAACCGTTGGCGTAATTGGTTCGGTTACACCGCCGCCAATCGTTGTTGGCTGTGGTGTATTCAAATTGGAAACTGGCTCAGGATCGCCTGAGAAAATGAACTTCCAAGCCAAGAAGCCCAACAAGAGCAACAGCACTATCCCAACTACAGCACGGATTAGGGCGCTATTGCCTTGGTTGGTTTTGCGTTTGCCGCCGCGTGGCGTAACGTTATTGCTTTCTGCAGTTGCCGCCGACAAGGTTGGTGAACGCCGAATTGGTTTTTTAGCTTCTTCGGGCTTAACTTCAATTTGCGAAACATCGACCCGTTCGCGGTTCATGTAGGCATCGAGGTCGAGATCATCGCCAAAATCTGGAATATCGAAATCGACCGATGAATCGTTGCCACTCTTTTGGCGATCGCTCATGGCGTTTGAATAGCTGCCCAGCGAATCCAACGACATGGCAAATTCTTCATCTGGTGTTAGTTCGCGGGTTCGGGCAGGTTCTGCTTTGGCAGCAGGTGCAGGAGTTGGCTCAACGGCACGTGGGCTTGGTTGCCCCCAATCGACATCAAAATCATCTAATGCGGTAGTGGTTGCTGGCTCCACAAAAACTGGTGCAGGTTCTGGAGCAGGCGGCGGTGTTTGAACAGCAGGCTTAGCCGTTGGGCCACCAAGCGCCTCTAAACCTTGACGGGCCAATTCATTCGACGGATCGAGTTCGGTGACTTTCTCCAGCGCAGCACGCTTTTCTTCGCGATCCTCGGCAACACCAGCCAACCACAGCCATGCTTGGGGGTCGGATGGAGTCTCGCGGGTCAGCAAACGGAAAAGTTTCCGCGCCTCTTCTTTGTCACCCGCACGCGCAGCTTCGATACCGAGCTGCAGGATGCTCTCTTTGTCTGCCATGCGGTCTCCTTGCCTGCACGTATTGTTCCAGGCACTAGCGCACAATTTGTGCCATAAGAGAGGGATACAACGGTATTGGGCGTTATTGTATCACACGCCTTAGATGCGGGCAAAGCCTATTCTTCAGCGTTATGGGTGATTTTTGGTAAACTAAGGGTTTTGTCAAAGATCAAAATCTGTGTAGCATGACGGTAGTGGTCTTTTCACCCAAGCTCAGCATGAAGGAGTTGTCTATGGCTAGTCGTCCAGATTTTCGCTATGTTGCCCACACTTTGGTGGAGCAATTGATCACTGATCGGCGTGATTTACACCAGCACCCTGAACTTGGCTTCGAGGAATTTCGCACTGCCAAAATTGTGGCCGATCGCTTGCGTGAGTTGGGCTACGAGGTAACCGAAGGGCTGGCCACAACTGGCGTTTTAGGCGTGATTCCAGCACAGCCAGGCGGCAAATTGGCCATGTTGCGCTTCGATATGGATGCGTTGCCAATTCACGAGCAAAACGATGTTGATTATCGCTCAACCATCGATGGCAAAATGCATGCCTGCGGCCACGATGGCCACGTTGCAATCGGCTTGGGTGTTGCCGCAGCCTTGATGCAAAACCGCGAAGCGCTCGGCAATGGCGGCATCAAATTGCTGTTCCAGCCAGCAGAAGAAGGCGGCGGCGGTGCGCAAAAGATGGTCGAGGCTGGCGCGATGGAAAATCCACGGCCTGATATTTCGCTGGGCCTGCATATTTGGGCACCGATGCCCTTGGGCACTGCCAATGTGCGTTCTGGGCCAATTATGGCTTCTGCTGATACGTTTAATCTGGAAATTACCGGCAAGGGCGGCCACGGCGCACAGCCAGAAACCACTATCGATTCGGTGTTAGTCGCTTCGCATATGGTCGTCGCCTTGCACTCAATCGTCAGCCGCAATATTCACCCTGAACAACCAGCAGTGTTGTCGGTTGGCTCGGTTCAAGCAGGCACAGCCCACAATATCATCGCCCACAACGCCACCCTGACGGGCACGATTCGCAGCTACGATCCCGAAGCTCGCGAGCGTTTGAAGCAACGGGTGCACGAAGTCGTCCAAGGCGTAGCCGCAACTTTTGGCGCAACCGCCGTTCTCAAATACGATGAAATGTGCCCAGCGACGATCTGCGATCCTGCCGCCACAGCCTTGGTGCGCGGTGCAGCCGAAGCAATTTTAGGCGCTGAAAATGTCGGCGACAGCGAGCGCACCATGGGTTCAGAAGATATGTCGGTGTTGTTGAATGAAGTGCCTGGCTGCTATTTCTTCTTGGGTGGCCAAACCTTGGAGCGAGAATTGGGCGCGCATCCCCATCATCACCCAGCATTTAGCTTCGATGAAGGAGTTTTGCCCTTGGGTGTAGCAATTTTATGTGAAGCTACCACCCGCTATCTCAATGGGGGCAACCAATGAGACAGCGCGTTTGGCTGCAACGCTTATTTCAAATTGGCATGATCATGAGTTTGGCTGGCTGTGGCGCAACCGCCAGCACGCCAGTAGCCTATCCAGTTCAAACTGTCGCGCCAACGATTGTGCCCTTGCCCAAGCCAAGTGTGAGCGATAGCCCACAGTTCAACAGGGCCAATGCGATGGAATTTGCCAAAGTGCAAATGCAATGGATTCCCCGCGACACTGGCACGCCTGGCTGGCAAGCCAACGGCGATTGGATTATCCAAACCTTGCTTGAATATGGCTGGGACGTTGAAGAGCAATTTTTCAACGTGCCCGAAAATAAAAAAGGCCGCAACATTATTGCCAAACGCGGAACGGGGCCGTTGGTGTTGCTTGGCGCGCACTACGATGCCCGCCGCTACGCCGATAATGATCCCGACCCCAATAAGCGTATGCAGCCAGTGCCAGCAGCCAATGACGGAGCCAGCGGGGTTGCGGTGCTGCTTGAATTGGCGCGTGTGCTCAAGCCAGAACGCCTGAATGAGGAAGTTTGGCTAGTATTTTTCGATGCTGAGGATAATGGCACAATTGGCGAGTGGGGCTGGACGCTTGGCTCAATTGACCTTGCCCCCAAGCTCGAAACTGAACCCAAAGCCGTGGTGATTGTCGATATGATTGGCGATGCAGACCAACAAATTTACCTTGAGCAAAGCTCTACGCCAGCCTTGCGGGCCGAAATTTGGCAACAAGCAGCAGATTTGGGCTATACCACGTTCATTTCAGAAACCAAACACCATGTGCTTGATGATCACACGGCCTTCTTGCAAATGGGCTTTAGCGCTGCCGACCTGATCGATTTTGATTACCCACATTGGCACACCACCAATGACACAATCGATAAACTCAGCGCTACGGCCCTAGAAGCAGTTGGGCGCACACTTGAAGAGTGGCTAACCAAAAATTAACCACGATTAAACAATGCAGGCCACGGTTGCTCGACCGTGGCCTGTGTGTATTTAACGGGCGTTTTCGCCGTAGAGCCGTTGGCGCAGTGAGGTTATGTCGTTGCGCAAGCGTGCATCGCTGTTGAGTTCGTCGTTGATTTTGTTGTAGCCATGCATGACGGTGGTGTGGTCGCGACCGCCGAGCAATTCGCCAATTTCCACCAGCGAAGCATCGGTCTCTTCGCGCAGCAAATACATTACAACTTGGCGCGGCAATACGACGTTGCGCGAGCGGCCACGCCCGCGAATCGCTCGTTGATCGATGCCATAATGTTGCGAAACTTCGCGAAAAATATCATCAGATGTGACCCGTTTGCGCCGACTGGTATCGAGCAAATCGGCCAAGGCAGCGGAAGCAACCTCAACCGTCACTGGCGTACGATTAAGATTGGCATAGGCAATCACCCGATTCAAACAGCCTTCAAGCTCACGAATATTGCTTTGAATGCGCTGGGCCAAGAAGTCGATTACATCGGATGAAACTGGCACTTGCAAGGTTTCGCCTTTGGCACGCAAAATTGCCGTCCGCGTTTCCAGATCAGGGTTTTGCACATCGACAATCAAGCCCCATTCAAAGCGCGAGCGTAAGCGTTCTTCGAGGGTCAAAATCGCTTTTGGCGGGCGATCGGAGCTGAGCACGATTTGCTTGCCAGCGCCATGCAAGGTGTTGAAGGTATGAAAAAATTCTTCTTGCGTACCTTCTTTGCCAGCGATAAATTGAATATCGTCGATTAGCAAAATATCGATATTGCGATAGCGAATGCGAAACTCTTCGGTTTGCTGGCGGCGAATGGCGTTGATCAAATCGTTGGTGAATTTCTCCGACGACACATAGAGCACATTCACTTCTGGATTGCGATCCAAGGCATAGTTGCCAATTGCCTGCAACAAGTGGGTTTTGCCCAACCCAACACCGCCATACAAAAAAAGCGGGTTATAGGCTTGGGCCGGGTGTTCGGCCACCGCCATACAAGCGGCATGGGCCAAACGGTTGGAGCTACCAACAATAAACGACGAGAAGGTATAGCGTGGGTTCAGCACCGATGAGCGATTGGGATCGCCCAAGGGCAATTGGTTGAGCATTGGCGCAGGTTGGTTGAAACTGGCAAAACTTGGCTCGACCACCTCTGCTGCTTGGCTGGGTTCGGCTGGCGTGGGCGTGGCAGGCTCGCTTGGCGCAGCAGGTGCACTGCTGATAATCACCCGCACATTCACTTGATAGCCCAAAACCTCGCCCAAAGCGCGGCGCAACACACTCATAAAACGATCTTCGATCACCTGCTTGGTGGTAACATTCGGCGCGCCAATCACGGCTAAATCGTTGGCAACCGAAACCAAGGCTGTAGTTTTGAGCCACGTATCATAATCGTAACGAAGTATTTGGTTTTGCAAAGTCCCGAGGGTTGTCAACCAAATCTGTTTTGTATCCAAAATTAAAAGCTCCTCTGTGCTGGTGGGTCGTCCAACTCGCCGTTGAGTTCATCAGCCCACAGGAGAGTAAATCGTATCGATGTAGGCATAAATGTAGCTTGCATGATAGCGGATAGTAGCGTTTCTTGGCAAACTCGCATGGCTGCTGCCAACAGGGTGTGGATAAGCAAATTTGTGGATATGTGGAAAACCAGATCTAGCACTAGAATAACATGCGCATTCTGCTGATTAGAATGGGCTATTTACTGTCTACAACGCTCGTGAATAGCATGTTGATAAGCAGTGGAACGCTGTGGAAAACAGCCTAAAAACGGAGACTTTACAGTCTCCGTTGATCATGGTCGTTTAGGCAGCGCGTTGATCATTTTTGCTGCGATTGGGATTATTGCGGCGCACAAGGTTGGTTGAGCCACAGGCATGGCATTTGGCGTTATGCGGCATTGGGCCTGAGATTTGCATTTCATGATTGCATTTTTTGCAGACCAAGGCCTCGGTCGAGAAATCGCTGACATCTTCGTAGCGGCCTGTTTTGATCATCTTCATTGAATGCCTCCTTCGGCATATGGGTTGCTGCTTTTCACTATAGCTAGCCACCAGCCACAAGGCGACCCTTGAAGATGACAAATCAAGGACATTTGTAATTTGGTGTTTTGGATTTGGTATCGCAGTAGCACGCTTAAGCATAAAAAAAGCCCCTCGCCCGTAATCCGAGCGAGGGGTTGGGGTAAACCTAAATTTGCCTACTTCACGACGTATGGCAAGTAAACCAGCCATTCATCGTCGTCGACAATCGTTACTTCGATGCTGGCAGTGCCAAGCGTGAGGTTGGTTGGATTGCTCAAGCCAACGCTAAAGGTTTCGTTTGGTTCCTTCACCCGATCGCCAACAATGCTGATGCTGACCACTTTTTGGGTTTCGCCAGCAGCAAAGTTGAGGGTCAGGTTTTGGCTAACATAGTCGCTGCCTGCGCTGGCAGTGCCCGCAGTTGTGGCTAATTGCACACTGCTTGCCCGACCGCTGGCCGTCGAAAGCGTCACGGTGAATTGCACGGTTGTGGTAATTCCAGATCCTTCAATCACGCTGTTGAGGCCGCTCAAAGCCACGCTTGGCGTTGGATCATTATCAACAATTGTGGCCGCGCCAGCAGTGCCGAGGGTTGCGCCGCCAGTTGCGCTACTGAGCACGAGGGTAAAGGTTTCGTCGGCCTCATCCAAAAGATCGCCAAGCACGACGACGGTTACCGTTTTGGTCAGTTCGCCTGGTGCAAAACTGAGCGTGCCAGCGGTTGACGTAAAGTCATTGCCATCCAAAGCCGTGCCCGCCAAAGTTGAATAATTGACGGTTACAGCAGTAGCGCTCGGGTTGGAAAGGCTGACATTGAAGGTTGCATTAACGCTGTTGGCATCGCCTTCGGTGACGCTGATAGCGTTGGCGTTGATCGTTGGCGCACCATCGTCGTCGATAATCGTTGCCAGTGCATCGGCCACGCCAAGGCTCGCATTTTGTGGATTGCTGGCAGTGATGGTAAAGGTTTCGTTGCTTTCGTCGATCAGATCGCCATTGACGTTGACAAAGACGTTTTGGCTCAACTGACCTGCGGGAATCGTCAAGGTTCCGCTGATGGCGGTATAGTCGCTGCCAGCGGTTGCGGTGTTGTCGAAGGTGGCGTAATGCACGGTTACGATTTGGCTGCTAACTGCCGAGAGCGTCGCAGTAACGGTCAAAGGCTTGGTGCCTGTATTGCCTTCGGTGACAGTCGCAGCAGCAAGGCTGAGCAACGGAGCCGTATCATCATCGAGAATCACGACCGTACCAGCACTGCCAGCTGTGGCATTGCTTGGGTTGCTCAACTCAACAGTGAACGATTCATCGGTTTCGTCGAGCAGATCGCCAAGCACTTGTACATCAATAGTTTTGCTGGTTTCGCCTGGGGCAAAGCTCAGCGAGCCATTGCTGGTTGTGAAATCAACATTGGCAGTTGCAGAGCCAGCGACCGTTGCATAATCAACCGTAATCACGCTGCTGCTTGGGTTGCTCAGGCTCACGTTGAGGGTCACGGTTACGCTGCCGCTGTTGCCTTCGCTCACTTCGCCATTGGCCACCGTGATGATTGGCGTTGCATCGTCGTCGAGAATCGTGGCAATCGCTTCATCATTGCTAATCGTCGTGTTAACTGCGTTGCTCAGCGCCACATTGATCGTTTCGTTTGGCTCGTCGATCAAATCGCCAACGACGGCAATATTGATGGTTTTGCTGGTTTCGCCTGGGGCGAAATTGAGCGTGCCAGTGATTGTGGTGTAGTCGCTGGGAGTGCTCGCCGTGCCATCGGTGGTCACAAATTCAACGCTAATTGGCAAATAGCTGGCATTCGAAAGCGTAACTGGCACGGTAATTTGGCCAGGTGTGCCGCTGCCTTCATTAGCGCTAGCAGCATTCACGCTGATTGTTGGCGCGCTATCGTCGTTAGTGATTGAGCCAATGCCTTGGCCATCGCCAATTGCCGCATTGGTGGCGCTCAACAAATTGATAAAGAAGCGTTCGTTGAGTTCAAATTGGCTATCGCCATGAACTTCAATCGTCACTGGCACGCTCAAGCTATTGGCTGGAATCGTGGCAGTAGTGCTGGCGGCGGTGTAGTCTGCTGGAGCAATCGCCGTATCATCAGCGGTTACATAACTGACAACGACTGGGCTAGCACTGACCGCCGATAAACTCAGGGTAAAGTTCAAGTTGGTCGTGCCGCTATTGCCTTCGACCACACTTACATCGTTGACGCTGACGCTTGGCAAGTTGCCAACCGACGAACAGCGCGAGAATTCCGAGGTGTTGCCGCTGGCATCAACCGCCGTTGCGGTCACCCGTTGGCCCAAAGCCACGGTTGTGGTCAAATTGGCGGTGTAGGAAATTGCGCCAGTTGCCCCAGTGTTGATTGCATATGAACCGATGTAGGTTTGACCTTCGCCAAAGTTGCTTGGGTCGCACGCGCCTTGGCCATAGAAATCGAGAGTCAAGGCTGCATTTGGTGCGCCAATATACGAGCCAATAATTTGGGTCAAACCACCACCAGAGCTGGTCGATTCAACAATTGGATAGTTGAGCAAATTGTTTGGCCCAGTATCGCTGTCGTTGGTATCGTTGGCGGTTACACCATCGCCATTAGCATTATTATCGGGGCCAAGGTCAATGCCCAAACGATTGTTGCTAAAGATGCTGTTGCGCTGAATCCGTTGGGTCGTGGCCACTGCCGCGCCTTGGGTAATCAGCACGCCATTCTTGGCGTTGAAGGCAATCACGTTGCCAGCGCCTTGGGCCGAGCCACCGATGGTTGTGGTGGTGCCAGCAGCCACCCGCACGCCGTTGAATTGGTTGGCGACCCCAGTTGGGCTAGCAGGCGCAACAAAGGCGTTCGTACCAATGTAATTCCCTTGAATCACATTCGCTGCCGAACTTGCAGTAAAGATGTTGATCCCGTTATTGCCGTTGCCGGAAATGACGTTGCGCTCGCCGATGGTTAGGCCACCAATTTGAGTATTGCGCGCGCCGTCGAGCTTGATACCATCGCTGACGTTGCCCAGCGCAGCATTACCATTCAAGGTTGTACCAATGTAGTTGCCCTTGATGATATTGCCAATCGCCGAGCCGCCGCCAATCACAATCCCGTTGCTATTAGCTGAGATCACGTTGCGTTCGGCGGTGGTTGGGCCACCAATCGTATTGCCGCCAACATTGAAGATATAAACCCCAGCCGAGCTATTGCCCAAGGCCGAGCCACCGCCATTGTTGGTGCCGATGTAGTTGCCAGAAATTTTATTGTTGGTTGCGCCAGCCTCGATAATTGCTACGCCATCGCTGTTGTTGCCAGAGATCACGTTGCGTTCAGCGGTTGTACCGCCAACCAAGGTATTGGCGCTGCGATCGATAAAGACCCCACGTTGGCTATTGCCAATATCGAGAGTTGCACCAATGTTAGTGCCAATAAAGTTACCTTGAATGCGGTTGCCCAATGGCGCTGAGGTAACGTTCACCAGCACGCCATGTTCGACGTTGCCAGAAATAATGTTGCCCAGTGTACCAAATGTGCCGCCAACTTGATTGTTATCGCTACCGATGCGCACGCCGCTCTTGCTATTGCCAAGCGCTGCATTGCTATTCAAGCTGGTGCCAATGTAATTATTTTGAATAGTTGTGGTGTTGGCTCCAGCAACCAGCGTAATCCCATCGCCATCATTGCCAGAAATTAAGTTGCGCGCATTCGAGCCGCTGCTGCCGCCAATCAGGTTATTGGCAGATTCGACCCGCACGCCCGACAACGTATTGCCAGCATCGACCGTGCCCGAAGGATCAGTGCCGATGAAAGTACATTCAAGCGTGTTGCGGCCAAGGGTTGCCAAACGTACGCCGTTGCCAGCAAAGCGATTGATCACCAAGCCACGAATAAGGCTATTGCCGCCAGTTACATCGAGGCCATTGGCATTTGCGCCCGCCAACGAGCCGTTTAATTCGATCACCGGAGCGTTGCAGGCAGCGCCAGCTTGGCTCAAGCCATCGAGAATCACTGGAGCAGTGATTGTTGGCAAAGCTGCGGTTGGCGAGATAGTGCGCACGCCGCTGCCAAGCAGATTAAAGCGAATCGTATCGGTTTGAGGCGTGGTGTTGGCCAATGTAATGGCTTCGCGTAGCGAACAATTGAAGGTCGTACACGCCCCATCATTGGTATCGAGGTTGGTGCTGACCAAAATTGGCGAGGTTTGCACGCTGTTACTGGCTTCAAATGCGCCAATATCCAAGCGACCTTCGCGCACGCGCACAAAGCCAGGCCCGCGTTGGTCGGTGGCTGGCAAGCCAATTGGGGCTGGGTCGCCAGCGTTATAGGCTGGGCTATTTTGCAACACAGCAGCGGTTGGCGTGCCGCCGCCATTGTTTTGAACCTCACCAAGCGCTGGGTCTTGGCCAGTAATATTGCTGGCGGTTGAGCCGCTAAATACTGCGCCGCTTGGCACAGTTTCAATCAAGTTATAGCCATTTGAAGTGATGGTTTGGCCAGTGCCAACCCCAACATCGGCGCTGGTCAAGGCTGTGTTGGCAGCGCGTTGGGTATTGTTGGCCACAATCGTGTTGTACAAACTAAGCCGTAAACCTGGCTGACCAGCAGTGGTAACCCCGTTGACGACCCCACCAACAATCGAGCCACTGCTATTCGAGGCTGCATTGTAGGCAATCGTGCTGTAGTAGACATCAATTATGCCATTGTTATCGTTGTAAATTGCCGCGCCAGCCTTGCCTCGGTTGTAGGCAATCGTGGTATTGGTAATTGCTGTAGTCAAGTTGGCTGGGGGATTTTGAATATTTACGTGGTGAATCCCAGCACCCAAACCTGAGCCGCTGGTTATGCCACCAGAAGTGCTGGTGACGGTATTGCTCAACACAGCGCTATTGACGATCGTGGTGATACTGCCGCTAGTGCTGAATGCGCCACCATTGGCGGGCGCAGTATTACCCATAATCACGCTATTGTAAACCCGCAGCACGCCAGCAACCCCGCTGGTGCGTTGGTTACGTAATGCGCCGCCGTTACCGCTCGTACCAGCAGTATTGGAAAGCACAGCAGTATTGCTGATCACAACCGTGCCACCTTGGTTGAGCACAGCGCCACCATTGGCAATGCCCGTATTTGGGGCTTTACCACGTTGCAAGGTCAAATTGTAGATTGCAAGATTGGCGGTCGTTGCCGTGACATTGAACAAGCGCACGCTATTGTTGCCATCGATTTTCAAGCCAGGCGCGGCGGCCCCATCGATCACGACCACCCGCGCAACGCTCAATTCAGCAGTTAATGTGATCGTTTGGCCCGCCAAACTTGCATCAAACACAATTGGCGAACAGGTTGCGTTGGCCAAGGCTGCGCGCAACGAACCAACTGGCGGCGATGCTGCATCGCTGGTGTTGGTAACCGTACAAACCGCAGTCGGCGCGCTGGCAGAACGGGCTTCAGGAAGCTGTGGTGCTGCAATGCGTGCTGCTGTTGGTTGAAGTGGAACCACAAATAATGCCAACAAAAGTGCCAAATTAAGCACCAATGCACGACGACGAACCCGCTGCTGCAAAGTTCGCCCTTGATCAGGGGATTGGAGCATACAAACCTCGTACTAGACTCTCGAAGAGCAACCCTGCGCCGAGCATCATTACTCTTGAGGCCAATTAAGTGGAGACGATCAGCACAGCTTCAGCCGAGCTTAACGCCATCACCAACCTATGCCGCTCGTTAGTACGCAGCGGAGCAGTAAGTTATGACTAAGGTACTACTGAAGTGCATGGCGATTATATGCCAAGGTTATAGCAATTGCTAGGGAAAAATTTATTAAAATTGCGATCAATAGCGGTTCCAATTTTAACCAATTAATGTATTTTCATAATTAGGGCTATGGGCTGTTGGCTATTGGCTTTGGGCTATAGGGGAATGAATCAATGGAATTTGGGTCAATCGGTGGCAAAAAAATCATTCGTGGAGCAATGTTTTAACGCAGAGGCGCAGAGGAATGATGGCTAGGGGCTATTGGCTTTGGGTCTAGTAAGAATCTAATCAAAAAAATCTGTGCAATCTGTGGCAAAAAAACTTAACCTTCGCGGTTTCGTGCCCTTCGTGTCCTTCGTGGATCAATTCTTTAGCGCAGAGGCGCAGAGGAAGAAGGCTATTGGCTATAGCCATCATTCCGCTGCGTTAGTTAAAACCTACTTTTTTGACTTTTGATTTTTGCCCTTTGAATTGGCTTAAAATCCTCGGCGGCGCGTTCTCAAAATCGCAATTTTGGTCGAATGATTGAACGGCGCAGGATTCGTCACTGGCTTGCCAACGCGGGTATCAGGATAGCCCGTGAAATCTTGGCCAATATCAATAAACTGATCAATCGTGACATAGCCATCGGCACAAATTTTTTCGAGCAGTTCAATATATTCAGCGCCACTCAAAAACAGGGCATTATTGATGGCGATAATCGTGCCGTTGTGCTCCATCAGTGGCCGCACCCGATTCAGCACCTTGGTATAATTTTGGGCTAAATCGACAACGCCATGGTCAGTAGCGGCAAACATCGGCGGATCAACGATCACACAATCGAACAACTCTTCTTTGCGCTTAAACTTGTTGATTTGGAGCCAAAAGTCTTCAGTTTGAAAATCGGGCTTGTTAATTGGAAAGCCGTTCAAGGTATGCGAGGTTTTGGCAACATTCAAAAAGCGCCGATTGCGGTCGGTTTGTACAACGCGTTTTGCGCCTGCCGCAACGGCGGCCACGCCCAAACTGCCAGTGTAGGCAAAGGTGTTGAGCACGGTTTTATCGGCCACGTTGGCCAAAATCCACTCGCGCAAATTACGCGTATCCAAGTAGAGGCTTGAATCGCGGTTCATCGTCAGATCAAGCGCGTACCAAACCCCATGCTCGCGCACGCGGGTTGCCAGCTTTTCGCCATAGCGCAACACCCCGTTTTGGGCGGTTTCATCATCGGTATTACGGGTTTTCACCAAAATCGATTCGAGCCATGGCAAGCGAGTTGGCAACCAAGCCACCACTTGCTCAACCAAGGCCTCGCCAGCCTTGGCAGGCTCAGCGTAGTTATGCACAACCGCAGTCGTGGCATATACATCAATCACAATTTTGGGTTCGCCTTCAAGAAATCCATTGAACAAGCGCAAGCCTGCTTGATGGCGTTCGTCAAACAAACTCTCGCGAGCAACAATCGCCCGCTCTATTCGATCAGTCAAGTTCACGACTGGCATACTTCATCCTTATCGTTGCCAACACATCATTAGCATTATGCTATTTTAACCGAAATCGCCAATAACGATCAAAACCATGCCAAACTGGCAATAATTGGGCAAAAAGGAGCAATTGTTAAATAAAAAAAGGCGCAGTTGTTCAAACTGCGCCAGCGAAACAATCGAGTTTTAGTTGCCAAACAAGAGTGTGAATGGCAACGAAATCAAGAAACACATAAAAGGAATGCCGAAGAGCAACAAGGCAATGATAATTGGAGCACCAGCCCGTCTGCCAGTATAATCAGGCATAACCGCCCAACCAATTAAGTAGGCTAAAATCCCTGAGCCGCCGAAGAGAGTGAAAATGACCAAAGCAACCCGTACAATGGTTGGATCGATGCCGAAATAGCGAGCCAGCCCAGCACAAACCCCAGCCATAACACGACCTTCTGTCGGACGAACCAATGGACGTGATTGATTTGACATTCTATCGCTCCTAAACACACACGAACTGTTTAATTTTATACTATTTCAATCTATCTGACGAACTTGCGTGGCAGTAAGACGCAGGATTATCGTAAAAGGTTTCAGCTTGGACAAAGGAGTCAGCTCGTGGCAGCACCAGCCAAACGCTCATTACGCGATCGTCCACCCTTTCAGCGTTGGTTAATTCTCTTTTCGCGCTTTTTGTTAATTGTTGTGCTCATCATTCTATTGGCCAGTGGCGGTGGCTATCTCTATTTGCGCCGTTCGTTGCCAACTACCGAAGGCACATTAACCCTCGCTGGCTTGAGTGCGCCAGTCGATGTGCTGCGCGATAGCAACGGCGTGCCGCATATTTATGCCAAAACTGAATCCGATGCCCTGATGGCCTTGGGCTATGTGCACGCCCAAGATCGCCTCTGGCAGATGGAGTTTCAACGTCGGATTGCTCGCGGCACACTTTCGGAAGCCTTGGGCGAAACCACGGTTGAAACCGACCGCTTTTTACGCACCCTCGGCGTATATCGCGCCGCCGAAAGCGCCTACGCCAACCTCGATCCAACCGCCAAAGCAGTGATTGATAGCTATGTCAGCGGGATCAACGGCTTTTTGGCTGAGCATAGCGGCAGCCAGCTTTCGCCAGAATTTACCCTGATTGGAGTCGAACCAGAGCCATGGGTTGGCGCTGATGTGCTGGGTTGGGCCAAGATGATGTCGTGGGATTTGGGCGGTAATTATTCGACCGAATTAATGACCATGGAATTGATGGCCAAACTTGGCAGCGAAAAAACCAAAGACCTCTTGCCCCATTACCCAAGCACCGGCCCGCTGATTTTGCCAAACCCCGTTGGCGGCCAAGCACAACAACTCTTGGCGCTCAGTCGGCGGGTTGAGCAAGGGCTGGGCATTGGCGGCGGCAATATTGCTGGGGTTGGCTCGAACAATTGGGTGATTGGCCCAAGCAAATCTACCACTGGCAAACCATTATTAGCCGACGACCCGCATTTGAGCTTTCGCACACCCTCAATTTGGTATATGGCCGAGCTTGAAGGCGGCGATTTGCACTCAGTTGGCGCGACAATTCCCGGCTTACCAGGCGTGATTGTTGGCCACAACCAACGCATCGCCTGGGGCGTGACCAATACTGGCCCCGATGTGCAAGACCTGTATCGCGAAACCCTCGATCCATCTGGCACGAAAGCCATGTTCAAGGGCAATTACGAGCCATTGACGATCATCAGTGACACAATTCGAGTTAAAGATAAAGGCCTCTTGCCGCTCACGATTCGGGTCAGTCGCCATGGGCCATTGATTTCTGATGCGCTGAATGCCAATAACGCCGATGACCCCGACGCACCACAACGCGAGGCCTTGGCCTTCCGCTGGACAGCGCTTGATGAGACAGATAGCACGCTCAACGCGTATATTGCGATTAACAAAGCTCAAAATTGGCAAGAATTTCGGGCTGGCTTGGCCAGTTATGTTGCGCCAGTGCAAAATTTTGTTTTTGCTGATGTCGATGGCAATATCGGCTACATCGCACCTGGCAACATCCCAATTCGCGCCAAGGGCGATGGCACGTTGCCAGCAGATGGCGCGTCGGGCGATTACGAATGGACTGGTTTTATTCCGTTTGAGGATTTGCCCCAAAGCTACAACCCGCCCCAAGGCTATATTGCGACCGCCAACAACAAAGTGGTGGCCGATAGTTATCCGTATTTTCTCAGCCACGAGTGGGCCACGCCATTTCGCGCCGAACGGATTACTAGCATGATCGAAGCCAAACCAACCTTAACCATGGACGATATGGCAGCGATTCAGGCTGATGTGCATTCGAGCTATGCAGAAGAATTTTTGCCTGTGTTGCTGAAGTTGGTGCAACCAACCACTGATCAGCAACGCCAAGCAATCGCCATGCTGCAAAACTGGAACTACAGCACCGCTGGCGATCAACCTGCGGCCAGTATTTTTCAGGCTTGGGCCTTCTATTTAACCGTGCCAATTGTTGGTGATGAATTGGGCGAAACCTTGCTCGAAAGCTATGGCCAACGTCGCCAACTGATCGATCTGGCAATTCCGGCTATGCTGCAAGACCCCAACAACCCTTGGTGCGACGACGTGACAACCACTGGCACAACCGAAAACTGTAATGCGATGGTGACCCAAGCGCTCGATGTGGCACTCAAAGATTTGAGTTTCCGCATGAAAAATACGCCGATGGATCAATGGCGCTGGGGCGGATTGCACCTTGCCTTATTTCCGCACAATCCACTGGATGCGATTGTGCCGTTGCGCGGCTTTTTCAGCAAAGTGATCGAGAGCCAAGGCGATGGCAGCACCGTCAATGTTGGGCATATTGCCGATGATGCGCCGTTTGATCAAGATCGTGGGCCAATTTATCGCCATATTATCGATTTGGGCGATTTTGCCAACAGCCGCATGATCAACGCGCCAGGCCAAGCAGGCCATTTTCTCTCGCCGCACTACGACGATTTGCTTGAACGCTGGCAGAAAGTCGAGTACATTCCGATGCTTTATGGTCGCTCGGCGGTCAACAGTGGCGAAGTGGAAATGTTACAATTACAACCTTAGAGCATTAATTCGGGCTACTGGCAGCAACACCCAGTAGCCCGCCAATCAAGCTACGGAAGGTATGATGAGCCGAGTTTTTTGTTGGTTGGGATGTTTATTAATTGGATTGAGCCTCGTGCCAAGCCCAAACGTCAAGCGTGCGCACGCACAAACGACGAGCTACCAAGTGCAGGCCGAGTTTCAACGCTATTGGCAGGATAACGGCGGAGCAGCATTAATTGGTCAGCCGATCAGCGAGGCAATATGGTTTGATGGGCAGTTAGTGCAATATTTTGAGCACCAGCGCCTGCATTTGGTCAACAACCAAGTTGTGCCCGCCAAACTTGGGCTTGATCTGTTTCAAGCTAGCCGCCGCACATGGCAAAACCAACGTCAGCATGTGCCAACCGACCAATGTTTGTGGATTAAGAGCGCCCATCGCTCGGTCTGCGAGCCATTTCGGCGGGTTTGGCAAGCCAATGGCGGCGCTGCATATTTTGGCAACCCAATCACCGAAACCGTCACTGAAACCAACCCCTTAACTGGCAAAATCGCCACGATGCAATATTTCGAGCATCAACTTTTCGTGCTTGATCATGCCAGCCAGCATGTATCAATTAGCCCGCTTGGGCAGTGGCAAGCTAGTTGGCTCTTGAATGGCACGCGCCAAGCAAGCCCCATTCGCGCCAGCTTAACCGGGCCACAAGCAACATTGAAACCATTCGAGCAATTGACAATCCAAATCGATGCTAATGATTATGTTGGCCCGGCTAGCCTACGTATTTTTGATAGCGCTGGGCAGCTTGAAACCAGCCAAAGCTTGACCCTCACTGGCCAAAGCCAAAGCCTCAAATTGCAAGCGCAAGGAGCCTTGGGCCAGCATTATGCCGTGTTGCTGATTGAAGGCAACGTAGCGGCAATCAACAGCAGCATCTATCAACTTACCGCCAGCACCAGCATTCAAACTGGGGTTGCGGCCTACGACACCATGCCCAGCAAAGTCGAAGAATTTCTGCGCAACGATGTTTCGAGCTACGAATACAAGGGCTATCCGATTCGCGGCTATCGCTCGCCCGACAGCTACCTGATTTGGTTGCGTGACCATGTGCATCAAGGCTTGGGCTATCGCTATTTTGAGCACGATATGACCAGCACGCTTGATTATTTTCGGCGTGAACAAAAAGCCAATGGCGCGTTTGATGATTATTTTGCGATGGTCAATGGCGAGCCAGTCCAAGGTCGCATCGAAGTTGAGGCCGATTTAGAATATCTGTTTGTGCAAGGTGTGTATCAGGCTTGGCAAGCAAATGGCGACACCAGTTGGATGCTTGAGCAAAAGCCAGCCATGCAGCGCGGCATCAACTACAGCCTCAGCGATCCACTACGCTGGAATCCCGACCTGCAACTGATTCGCCGCCCGTATACGATTGATACTTGGGATTTTGAATATGGCGGGCCGACGATTGCCCCCGATGGCAAAAGCTCACCGCGCCATTGGATCGATGCAAAAACCCGCTTTGGGATTATGCATGGCGATAATACCGGTATGGCCCATGCGCTGGCGTTGCTTGGCAAACTCGAAGTAACTCAAGCCAATTTCGAGCAAGCCAACGCGTGGCTCATGCGCTCGCAACAACTGACCAAGCAGCTTAATCAAGTTGCATGGAACGGCAAATTCTACATTCACAATGTTTTAGAGCAGCCCTTTGATATTCCTGAGGTTGACGAGGCGCGCCAACTTTCGCTCTCCAACTCGTATGCGCTCAACCGCTATGGCATGGAAGCCAACCGCGCCTTGGCGATTATCGACGAATATTATCAACGGCGGGTTGCCGATTCAAGCAATCTTTCCTCGGAGTGGTTCAGCATCGATCCGCCATTTCCTGCAGAACGTTTTGGCACAACCCCGGGCTGGGGCAACCAACCAGGCGAGTATGTCAATGGTGGGCGGATGCCGTTGGTTGGCGGCGAGTTGGCGCGGGGAACCTTTCGCTGGGGTCAGCCAGCCTATGGCTTTGATATTCTGCGCCGTTATGCCCAAATGATCGAAGCCCAAGGTGGCAGCTATTTATGGTATTACCCTGCTGGCAACCCTGGCGTTTCCGGCCCGCAGACGCTGGCCACCGATGGTTGGGGCAGCACCGCAATGTTGGCAGCGCTCATCGAAGGCGCGGCGGGCGTGAGCGATCAAGCAGCGCTCTATCAGCACACTATCCTTAGCCCACGTTGGATCAGCGATCCAGAAGTGCAGCAAGCGCAGGTTACGGCCCGCTATGCAGCCTCGCAAGGTTATGTAAGCTATCGCTGGCAACGCCAAACCAATGGATTTCAGCTCGATTTTACTGGCAGCGGTCAAGAAACGACCTTGCAATTATTCTTGCCCAACGATGCGCCTGCAAGCGTCAAGCTGACGATTAATGGCCTAGCCTCGTTCGGCCATGAGCGCACGCTTGGCCCAAGCCGCTATTTCGAAGTGCGCCTAACCAAGGCCACGGGTACTATTAACGTGAGTTGGTAGGATTCACCAACCCCCTTGCAAGGGTTAAGATCCCCTCTCCCCCAACCCCTCTCCCGTGGCGCGGGCGAGGGGCTTTAATCCTGTGCTTTTACCGCCATGGGAGGCAAAACCATGGTCGGCTCCCCTCGCCCGCGTTTTCGTGGGAGAGGGGGTCGGATTACAAGTGTAGGGTTAAGATCCCCTCTCCCCCAACCCCTCTCCCGTGGCGCGGGCGAGGGGCTTTAATCCTGTGCTTTTACCGCCATGGGAGGCAAAACCATGGTCGGCTCCCCCTCGCCCGCGTTTTCGTGGGAAAGGGGGTTGGATTACAAGGGTAGGGTTAAGATCCCCTCACCCCCAACCCCTCTCCCGTGGCGCGGGCGAGGGGCTTTAATCCTGTGCTTTTACCGCCATGGGATGCAAAACCATGGTCGGCTCCCCCTCGCCCGCGTTTTCGTGGGAGAGGGGGTCGGGGGTGAGGGAATCAGCACTTATTGCGGAATCGATTGCTTGAGAGTTTGCAATTCACCAAACAAATTCGCCAAAATTTCTGGATATTCAGCGCCATCAATCGTGGCGATCGATGTATTGCCTGTGGTCAGCGTATAGCTAAACATATCGCAGCAACTGCCCAAATCGCCATAACTGGTGGCAAGGCTGGCAAACTCAGGATCATTCAATAGTGCCTGAATTGAACTCAATTGGGCGGGTGTGGCATCGCCGACGCGCAACGTGCTTGAGGCGCTAACGCTGGCTAGCTCCAACTTGCCATCACTCCAAACAGTCAGAGTTTCGTTGATGCCAGCGATACCACCGGTTTGGGCAAAGGTCAGCAGCACTTCAGGGCTGGCTGCGGTGGTTTCGGTGGCGGCAGTTGTGGCTGTGGCAGGCACGCTGGTTGGCGTAGCTCCGCCACAGCTTACCAAAAAGAGCAAGATCAAACCAAACCATACACGTTTCATTCAGTTAATCCTCGAACAAAGGTCTCGTGGCGAGCAATTTTATATTTCTCTGGGCTAAACAGAACACTGGCTTCAAAGCGTGCGGTTGCATCTGGCGATAAGCTACTATTGCCAGGCATTATGGTATCTACCCCAAGAATTTCATCTTTATCGTTGTAGGTCACAAGATAAATCATCAAGGTTTTGGTGCGCTTTTTACCAGTATTGGTAATCTTGCCAGTGGCTTCATAAAACAGACCATCGGGCTTAATTTCCACATCATCGACCCGCAAATCACGATAATCTATCGGGCTAGCATAGCTATTATCCATGCCAAAAATCTCATAGTTAACGGTTTGATATTCTGGAGCATCATTCAAAACCAGAATCCATGGAGCACGTTCACCTGGCCCAAGCACGCCCAAAACCGAGTAGCCCGTCTCGAACTCTACCTCTTTATCATTAGCCAAAAAGGTCGCTTCGATTTTAACCGCACTTTTGCCTATATCAGTATTGTTGGTAACCATGCCATAGATCAAGGTCGTTGAGCCAGCTTCGCGCTTGCCAACATTGGAAATAGTGAACTGATTGGCAGGATCAGGTGCCGGTTTAACGGTTGGTTCAGGCTTCTTGTATGGCGTTATTGTCGGTCCCTTATTACCCCTAGGATTTGGTTCAGGCGCTGCAACTGTCACATTAGGAATTTGGGCAACAACTCCTGGATTTCTGGGCGACTGCTTTTTAAACGCTGAATTGATCGTGTAGATGCCCAAGCCGCCAATGATAAAGACCGATAACAAGGCCAACCAAAACCATGGCGAGATACCCCGTTTGGCTGGCTGGCTAATCAGCACTGGGTTCGCTGGCGGTATTGAGCCATGTTGTGGCTGAGTGTGCAGGTTGCCAGTTGGTGGCATGCCGCCATAACTTGGCTGGCTCGGATGCGCTGAGCCTTGGCTTGGCTGATTGCTGTAGTTTCCATAGCTTGGTTGGCTCGGATGGCCAGCATTATAATTTGCTTGGCCCGGATACGAAGCATAATTGGCTGGCATTGGCTGTTGCGGGCGTACCACCGCTGGGCCAGCAGGATTGGCATAGCCGCCAGGAGTCGCTGCATTGTGCATAATCGAGCGCAAAACCCGCGCCACTTCGGCCATGCTTGGCGGACGTTGTTGCGGCGCTTTGGCCATCATTGCCATAATTAAGTTATCAAGGGCTGGGGGCAAAAACGCGCCAGTGGTGCTTGGCGATGGTGGCTGCGTATAGACATGACCAAACATAATTTGCGGCGTATCGCCTTCAAATGGCAAACGCCCAGTCACCATTTGGAACAGCAACACACCCAAAGCATAAATATCGGTGCGCGCATCAAGCTGCTGAGCTTGAATTTGCTCAGGAGCCATATACGACAGCGTGCCAATAATCATGCCACTTTGGGTCAATTGATGCTCTTGCGATTCGCTATTGGCTAAGCGCGCCAAACCCAAATCAACCAAAACGGCGCTGCCATTGGGTCGAATTAAAACATTCGCTGGTTTAATATCGCGGTGCAAAATCCCTTGGCTATGCGCATATTCCAAGGCATCGGCTAATTCGGTGGTAATTTTCAAAACTTTTTCTAAGGGCATACGACCTTGACGCAACTCATCGCCGAGGCTCGGGCCTTCGATGAGTTCCATCACAATAAAGGGCATGCCTTTATCTTCATCAACATCAAACACGCGCACAATATTGGAGTGCGATAGCTGCACTGCCACTTGGGCCTCGCGCAAAAAGCGTTGGCGGGCATCTTCAGTCGCATTACCTAAGATAATTTTAATCGCTACAGCACGCCCAAGCTGTGGATGGATGGAGCGATAGACTGCACCCATGCCACCAGCCCCCAAGGGTTGGCCGAGAGTATATTTGCCTAAGGTTGTGTTGGTTAAGTCTGTCATGATCGCCTCTTATTGCTTGCACCACGCCGATTTATCTTAGCACACCATAGCAAGAGTTTATGAATCAAATGCTCTCTCATACTCAATATTCTTTCACAAGTGACGCTTGGATGCAGGCCTATGTTTCCCTTAAAAAGCAATCGCCCGCTCCGCACAAGGCGAGCGAGCGATTTTGCAGCTAGGCTACGCTTTTAGCGCGCACCGATCCGAATCGTTGCTTGTTCAAGCACGCCGTACAACCACGTTGGCACAATCCCCAAACCAAAGATCAACAAGGTCAGGGCAGTCATAACAATGCCAGGCCCAAAACCAACCTTGATTGGTTCTTCGGTTTCCGCAGGCGCGAAATAAACCGCCTTGAGGAAGCGCAAGTAGTAGTACAAGCTGATGACGGTGTTGCTCACCGCGAAGATGACCAACCACTTTGCGCCTTCTTGCCAAGCGGCAATAAAGACGTAGAACTTCACGAAGAAGCCTGAGAGCGGTGGAATCCCTGCCAACGACAAGATTGCAACCGTCAAGAGCAAGGCCAGCCCAGGTGAACGCCGACCCAAGCCATTCAAATTGCTAAAGTCGGTGCCGCCAACGTTATCTTCGACCAAGGCCAAGATCCCGAAGGCTACCAAGTTGGTGACGGTATAGGCAATCAAGTACATCAAGAGCGAGATGCTACTATCGCGTTGCGTACCAACCAAGCCCAACATCAAGAAGCCAGCTTGGGCAATTGATGAATAGGCCAACATGCGCTTGGCATTGGTTTGCGGCAAAGCTGCCAAGTTACCAACCAACATCGTAACCGATGCCAGAATTGCAACCAAACTTGTCCAACCGCCAAAGCTGGTGGGTGTACCAATCGCTGCCGTACCCATAATGCTTGGCGCATCGAAGCCGGTTACCAGCACGCGATAGATCAAGAAGAAGCCAGCCGTTTTTGAAGCGGTCGAGATAAAGGCGGTCATCGAGGTTGGCGCGCCTTGGTACACGTCTGGCGACCAAGCGTGGAACGGCACAATTGCAACCTTGTAGGCCATCCCTGCAAGAATAAACAACAGCCCCAGAATCGCAACGCCTTGGCTTGGGCCTTCAGGGTTAGCAAATGCCAACTCAATTGCAGTTTTCACCGAGCTCAAACTGGTTGGAGTAGCGTTCATGGTCTGACCATTCATCAAGGTCAAGCCCAAGAGCAAGCTCATACCAAACAGCAAGATTGCCGATGAAAGCGCGCCGAAGATATAGTATTTGGCCCCAGCTTCGGTGCTAACAGGGTCGCGGCGAAAGTAACCAGCCAACACATACAGCGGAATACTGGTCAACTCAACGCCAAGGTAAATCATGATCAATTCGCCGCCAGCGGTCATGAAAATCATGCCCAGGGTTGCAAACAAGATCAAGGCATAGAACTCGGCTGGGTTATTCGAAGGTCGCGCTTTGCCAGTCAAAACCACCGTCACAAACGCTGCGCCGATAAAGATCAAGCGCCCAATGTGGGTCAGTGGATCGACCACAAACGCCCCGCCCAGAATACTGCCATCGAGGCCGCTGGTGCGCAGATTTTGGAAAATACTGAAATTGTAGAATTTCCAATCGCCAATCTGCACCCAATTGAAGAAGCCACCTTGGATCAAGACCATCACGAAAGCTAAACCCAAGCCCATTAAGGTCATGGCAATCGCTTCGCCCGTGCGTTCGGCTAAGGCTTCCTTGCCCTTCGACCAGCGCGTTAGAACATCGCCAAGCAACACCAAGGCTGCAATCGCCAGGATCAAGAACTCAGGGATGAGCCGCGTAAAATCAGCTATTTGAAAATTCACGTCATTCCTCCCTAACGTCCTGCTAGATCAATCATGCGCTGGGCGATTGGCTGGACACCGGTTGCAATGTAATCCATGATGATGCTTGGGAATAAACCAACCCCAATCACCACGATGGCCAAAACCGTGCCTGAGAATTTTTCTTGCCATGTCAGCGGTGGCAAATCATGGTAGTGCGGGTCTTTGACCTCGCCCATAAATGCCATATAGCCAACCCGCAAGACATAGGCGGCAGTAATCGGAATCGACAAGGCCGCGACAACTGCAACCAAGGGATATTGGTTCATTACGCCAGTAAAGATCGTGAACTCTGCCATAAAGCCAGCCGTGCCCGGCATCCCCATCGACGAAAGACTCGCGATGATAAAGACCACAAAGGCAAATGGCATCACTTTCATCAAGCCACCAAGTTCGGGCAATTGGCGGGTGTGCGTCCGTTCATAGACCATCCGACCAACCACCGCAAAGAACAAGGCGGTCATCACGCCGTGCGCAAACATTTGCATCACTGCGCCGTTGAGGGCAGTTTCGTTCATCGAAGCCAAGGCCAACATCACCAAGCCCATGTGGCTCACCGATGAGTAGCCGATCACATACTTGAAGTCTTTCTGGACCATCGCAATCGATGCTCCATACACGACGTTCATCAAGGTCATGACCGCAATGCCTGGCAACCAGAATTGTGCGCCATTGGGCATCAACCAGAGCGCTGCCCGCAAAGCACCATAGGCTCCCAGCTTCATCAACACCCCTGCGTGGAGCATCGAAACCGCTGTTGGAGCGGCCACGTGACCTGTCGGCGACCAGGTATGGAAGGGGAACATCCCCGCCAAAACCGCGAAGCCAACAAACATTGGCAAGAAGAAGAGTTTTTGGAATTCGAGGCTGAAAACGCGTTGTGAAAGCTCGACCATATTAAAGGTACCGCCCACAACGTAAATCGCCACCATCCCAATCATCAACGCTGCCGAACCAATCATCAAGTAAATGGTAAGTTTCATCGCGCCATATTCTTTGCGCGTCGAACCCCAAATCCCGATCAACAGGTACATTGGCAACACAGCCAATTCATAGAACACGAACATCAGGAACAAATCCAGCGCCATAAACACGCCGTATACGCCCACTACCAACAAGAGCAGCAGGATGAAATATTCCTTGACCCGATCTTCGATGTTCCATGAGATGAACGTGCCAGTGAAAATCACCAGACCGTTCAAAACAATCAAGGGCAAACTGATCCCATCAGCGCCGACCAAATACGACATGCCGAGCTGCGGAACCCAATCGAGCTTCTCGACAAACTGCATCTTCGTGCCCATATAGCCCGCTGCGTTGGGGTCGTAGGCAAAGAAGACCAACAAGCCGAGGCCAAACGAGATCGTTGCAACTACTGCCGAGATAATCCGCATGGCTTGTTTTTGCTCTTTGGGCAAAAACATAATCACCAAAGCCCCAAATAAGGGAACTAACCAGATGAGGCTCAGGTACGGAATGCCCGCTGGCAAACTTTCGATCAAATGCATCGTTTAACTCCGTCCACGTTACAGGCTTGTAAAGACCTGAGCCATCACCGTGGCTGCGTAGTTTGATAAATCCATCAGTGGCTTGGGGTAAATCCCAAACACCAACAGCACAATAATCAACGGTAGGGTCACGTTAAAGGCCCAATCACCAACTTTAATGTCAGGCAAATTGGTCAGCTTGTGGTTGACTGGTCCGTAGAAAATCTTTTGATACATGCGGATCAGCACCAAAGCGGTCACAATCAAGCCCAAGACGGCAATTGTGGTGATAACTGGTTGCGTACCCCACGCGCCACGGAAAATAAAGAATTCGCCGACGAAGCCAGCCAAACCAGGCAAACCAAGGTTGGCAAACATCGCCACGCCCATAATCCCAGCGAAAATTGGCATAACTTTACGCAAGCCGCCAAATTGATCAAGCTGGTAGGTTCCAGTCCGCTCGTAGAGTTCGCCCGCAAGGAAGAACAATGCGGCGGTGCTGAAGCCGTGGGCAACCATCTGTGCTTGCACCCCGTTCAAGGCCGAGATGCGAATATTGAGGTCTAAGTTGCCCAAGCTTTCTGGCGCTGCCGAAGCCGCTGCCGCCAAGCCAAGCAACACATAGCCCATGTGGTTAATCGATGCGTAGGCAATCAAACGCTTAAGGTTGGTTTGGGCCAAGCCAGCGTATGCACCAAACAAGATGCTCGCCAAGGCAAAGATTGCCAAGATTGGCGCAAAGTGATGGGTTTGTTTGGGGAACAGCATAATCATCAAGCGAATCATGCCATAGGCACCCATTTTCGACATCACTGCCGAAACAATCATCGAGCCACTGGTTGGAGCATTTTCGTAGGTGTCTGGCTGCCACGTGTGCAATGGCCAAACTGCCAATTTCACCGCAAAAGCCACAAAGATACACCAGAAGATAATTGCTGCTGGCGTGCCGTTGCTATTGCCCAAAATGTTGGTCAAGCCAACATCTTCGACCGCGCTGAACAACATCGATTGCAGCGTTGCGCCATTGCTATAGCCAGCGCCCAATTTTGGCGCAAGCAAGGCTGGATCGACGGGCAAGCCCTGCGCCAAGCGCGAGAGCACCACCAAATCGAACGTTCCAGTTGCCAAGTAGATAAATTCGAAAATAATCAACATCCCGACCGAGCCAGCCATCGTGTACACGAAGAACTTGAAGGCCGAGTAGCGGCGGTTTTCACCACCCCAGTTGTTGATGATAAAGAACATTGGCACCAAGCTGAATTCCCAGAACAGGAACAACAGCAAGAAGTTGAGCGAAACAAAGTAGCCCAACATCGCCGATTCCAACAACAACATCAAGGCCAAATAGACGTTTTGGCGTTGTTTGATGCGGAAGGCCGCCAAGATACAGACTGGCGTTAGAGCAGTTGTCAAAAACACCAGTGGGAAGTTCATGCCATCAAGGCCAACAAAGTAGTCAGCATTGAAAAACGGAACCCAGCGCACCCGATCCACTTGCTGGATCATGGCTTGATCGCCAGTGACTGAAGCGAGGGCTGGATTAAAACCGCCGCTTAGCCACAAAAAGAGCGTGAGTCCGAGTGGCACCAAGCTCCACGCAAACACCCCCCACGCGATGGTGCGGCTGTTTTGGGCTGGCTTGGGGAACACCAAAGCCAGCAACATCCCCACCAATGGCGAAAGGGCAATTAGCGTGGTGATGCTCCAATCACTGAATTTGATAAATTCGTTCAGCATTCGCTCACGCTCCTAGAAGGCATACATATAAATCAAGGCCAACAGCACCACGCCACCAAAGATGTAGGCACCGTAGTCTTGAATCTTGCCCGTGGCCGATTGACGCACACCGTCGCCCACCGTAATCGTGCCTTCGCCAATATCGTCGGTGACGGTATTTAGCGAGAAGTCGTCGATGATGAAGTTGACGCGGCCAATAAACAAGGTCACCAAGCCAGTCAAATTGACAACCCGATCAACCACATTGCGGTCGATCCAGTTCAACAACCAGCCTGCGCCGTAGGTCAGGGCAATAAAGGTTTTATCGTAAATCTGGTCGATGTAGAATCGATTTTCCAGCGCCGTCCAGATTGGCCCCAAAGCGCCAGCCAAGGGGTCGCGATCGTTGGCATTTTTGAAGGCGTTGCGATAGGTCAAGAAACCTAAGCCAGCCCCGGCCAAGGCTACCGCCGTGGCAATCCCAGCAATCATTGGATCTGGAGTAGGAATAAGGCCCTTTGGATTCACGTAATCACTGAACCAGTGAATACCCAAGAACCCTGCATTGACAAAGCCAGCACCAACTGCAAACAAGCTCAAGATGATCAACGGAATCGTCATCGAGCGTGGCGATTCGTGGGGATCATGCGCTTCGTGATGGTGGTGATGGTCGTCGTGGTCGCCATGGTCGTGATCATCATGCCCATGCGCGACAGCGACTACAGCTTTGCGTGGTTCGTAGCCACGGAACTTGCCAAAGAACACCACGACAATTTGGCGGGTCATATAGAATGCCGTCAAGAAAGCAGCGGCAGTCAATACGCCATACACCACATAATGGTGATGCAGGAAGGCATCGAGGATAATTTCGTCCTTCGACCAGAACCCAGCAAACGGTGGAATCCCAATCAAGGCGAAGAAACCAGCCATATAGGTCAAGAAGGTAATTGGCATGAATTTGCGCAAGGTACCCATGTTACGAATATCTTGCGCTTTATCAGGATCATGGCCAACTGTTGCTTCCATCCCGTGGATGACCGAGCCAGAGCCAAGGAACAACAGCGCTTTGAAGAAAGCGTGGGTCAGCAAGTGGAATAACGCTGCAACCCAAGCGCCAATCCCCAACGCCGCCACCATGAAACCAAGCTGCGATAAGGTCGAGAAGGCCAGAATGCGCTTGATGTCATATTGGGCTACCGCAATCAAAGCTGCGAACAAGGCTGTGAATGCGCCAATAAAGGCGACCACTGGCAGCACATCGCTCACCGCAAAGATTGGGAATGTCCGAATGACCAAGAACACCCCAGCCGCAACCATGGTTGCAGCGTGAATCAGCGCCGAAACAGGCGTAGGGCCTTCCATCGCATCGGGCAACCAAACGTGCAGCGGAAACTGCGCCGATTTGCCGACCGTGCCAAGGAACACCAAGAACGCCATCAATGAAGCAGCGCTAACTCCAGGAATCAAGCTCGCAGCAGTTTTGATGCTTTCCAAAAATTCGCCGTTGTAAATTTGGCCTGCTTCGTGGCCGAAGGTCAGCGAGCCAGATTTGTTGTAGATGTACATCATCCCCAACATCATGCCCACATCACCAATCCTGGTGGTGATAAAGGCTTTTTTGGCAGCTTCGCGGGCCGAAGGCTTGAAGAACCAGAAGCCAATCAACAAGAACGAACACAGACCCATCAACTCCCAGCAGATAAAGAACAGCAATAAGTTATCTGCCAGCGTCATTCCCAACATTGAAGCGGTAAACAACGCAATATAGGAGAAGAAGCGCGATTGGCGTTGGTGGCCTGCGGGGAATTCGTCGTGAGCCATATAGCCCACTGAGAAGAGGTGAATACACCACGCAGCCAATGTGACCATCGCCAACATCAGCACCGTAGCACCATCTAAGCGATAGCCAAAGTTGAAAAACCCTGAGCCATCTGGTGCCCATGCAAACGATTTATGATAGAAATTCCCAAATGTTGGAATTGCGGTTTCCGCATGGCCACCTTCGGCGGCAGCGCCTTCACTGGCCTGTTCTTGGCCAGTTTCAGCGGCAACAGTGGTAACCAACGGAGCACTAGGGAATCCTTCGCTGATCGATTGTGCCAAAACACCCCAGGCAATCACCGTAGCCAGCCCAAGCAACACTAACGCCGTGGTATACGACGCTTTGCGCGAGCGCCCAATCGGTGGCACGAGGGTGATCAACACAAATGCTGCCAATGGCAGCAGCGGAATCAACCACGCAAGATCAAAAAACGGCATTGATCAGTCCCCTACTTCGGGACGAATTTCAAAGGGTGGTCAAAGTGGCTTGCACTCTCGCCGGCCTTTGTAATCCGTCACTATCCTTTAAGTGTATCTATTTCGTCAGCGTTAATCGTCAGGCGAGCGCGATAGATTGCAATCACCATTGCCAAACCAACCGCCACTTCAGCAGCGGCAACTGCGATGGTAAAAATTGCAAAGATCAAGCCAGCCGTGCCAGTTGGTTGTAGGTAGCGCCAGAAGGCGACTAAGTTAATGTTGACTGAATTCAACATCAACTCAATCCCCATCAGCATCCCCACGATGTTGCGCCGCGAGAGCGCCCCAAACAGGCCGATGCAGAACAATCCGGCAGCGAGGGTAAGCACCCACACTAATGGGACAGAACCAACCATCGTTTTCTCCTTATGCCTGTTCGGAATCGAGCAGAATAACCTTGCCTTCGGCTTCGCGCGGCATAACCGCACCTTCAGCATCACGAGGCTCGACAATCCCGCGTTTTTTCAACGCCAGTTCTTCGGCCAAGGTCAGCACGCGGCGGCGGCGGGTTCGTTCTTCATAGGCAATTACCACTGCCCCAATCAAGGCCATCAGCAACAAGACTGACACAACTTCGAATGGCAAGAGGTATTCGCCCATAAACGAGCGCCCAATTTCGGTCGCCGTCGCAACTTGCAGGCTATTGGCTGCTCCTTCAACCGGAGCCGGGCCAACTTGGGCCAATTTTGCGGCTTCTTCCCAGGTAGCGCCGTGCTTCCAGAGTGTTGGCACAATCACTCCGAATAGCCCCAAAGCAATTAACAGGGCTACCCACCAGCGCTCAAACACCACGCGCACACCTTCACCAGTAACTTGGCGTGTGAGCATGATAGCAAACAATACGAGGATTGAAACAGCCCCCGCATAGACCAAAATCTGAACAACTGCTAAAAATTCAGCTTCCATCAGCAAATAGAGCGCTGCCACCCCGATAAACGAGGCAATCAGCCATAATGCTGAGTGGATGATGTTTCTCACTGTCACGACCATAATGCCCGAACCGAGCGTCAGCAGCGCGATGACAATAAAAACACCTATCGCAATCGGGTTCATCAAGCTAGTCCTTCCGTATGAAGGATGGAGCAATCGCCCCATCCTTCATGCTTGCGCTTTTACGATAATCCAAGAGCAAGTTCTTCGTCGGTTGTGTATAAGTGTTTCTGAACGTTGCGGTTGGTCAGGCGCATAATCAGCGCCACAGCTCCCGCGTTGATCAACAGGGTCAGCACAATCGCAATTGCCAAACGACCCCAGTTGGTCGCGTCAGCAGTGCTTGGAGCGCCAAACCATTCGGTCAATTTCGGCCATTGTTGGTCCCAGCGCAGCAAGGCTACCCAGAACGAGGCGCTCAAAATGTTGACCAAAACCAAGGGCAGCAAGAACTTCCAAGCAAAGCTCATCAGTTGGTCAACCCGCAACCGTGGTACAGTCGCACGGATCAACACCATCACAAAGAACAGCGCGAAGGACTTGAGTAGGAAGTAGATCAATGAGAGCAAACCGCCAGCAATGCCACCAAGCGCATCAACGCCAGGCCCATTGCCGCCACCAAGGTATAAGGTCGCGGTGATAAAACACACGGCCAAGTTGCTCATGTAGTTTGAAAGATAGAAGACCGCGAACTTCATGCCGCTATATTCGGTCATATAGCCTGCAATAATTTCCGAGTCTGCTTCTGGAATGTCGAAAGGTGTCCGTTCGCCTTCGGCCAAGCTAGCCGTGAAGAACAGCGCAAAACCCAACAAGCCCACTGGCGAGAAGACATACCAGCCCAAGCCAGCAAAATCGTTTTGGGCTTCGACAATCTTTTGTAGCGACATCGAGCCGGTCATCAACACCACAGGGATAATCGCCATAACTTGGGGAATTTCATAGCTGATCAATTGCGCAACCCCGCGCATCCCACCAAGCAAGGCAAATTTATTGTTGGAACCCCAACCGGCCATCATCATGCCAATGCTGTGCAAACCGCCAGTAGCGATCACAAACAACACTGCTGCGTTCAAATCGACGGGGAACATGCGCCCCCACGGAATGACCGCAAATGAAAGCACGGTTGCCCCCAGCATTACGACTGGAGCCAAAAAGTGCACAATTTTATCAGCATCGCGTGGCGTTGCATCTTCCTTGGTCATCGTTTTGATGGCTTCGGAAATTGGCTGCAACAAGCCTTGCGGGCCGACGCGGTTGGGGCCACGTCGGTCTTGCATATACGAAATCGAGCGGCGTTCATACCACGTCAGGAACATCATGCCAACCGAACCGCCCACGAGAATGAGGGTTACTTTAATGATGCTGGCAATCAGAACACTCAGCCATGATGCAAAGCCTAGTTGTGTTAGTGCATCAGCCATCGATTATTCTCCTCGTTCGGCACGTTTCGCAGCGCGAATTGCTTCAAGTTTGGCGCGTTTGTCTTCCGACATGTTTTGGCCAATTGCTGCAACTGGACCAGTTGGCGCAGCACTGACTGCTGCTGGGGCATCGGCCACAGCTTCAACCACGGGCGCAGCTTGGGCGACTGGCGCAGCATCTGCCGCACCGCCACCACGCTTGGCAGCATTGGCGGCCCGAATTGCCAACAACTTGGCGGTTTTGTCTTCGGGCATGTTCTTGCCAATTGCGGCCACAGGGCCACGTGGTTTGGCTGCTGCTGCAGGAGCTGCGCCTGCTGCTGGAGTAGCAGCGGCGGCGACTGGCGCACCACCCTTGATCTTTTGACCATGGTCGCGGCCAATATCGCCTGGGCGACGTTTGATATTGTTTTGCAACTTCTTCATTGCTTGTTCTTTGACATCCGACCACATGGTTGGCGCAATCGTTTCGTAGTAGGAAACGGGGCGCAACAAGCGGTTGTAGTCTACGTCAAGCTCTGGATGGTTGGCAGTTGATAATTCAAAGTCGTGGTCCATCTTGATTGCATCAAAGGGACAGACTTCAGCACAGTAGCCACACGACATACAGGTGTCGTATTCCAACACAAATTTGGCGGCGGCTGGCACTGGCTTGCCGGTAGCAGGATCTTTGGCTTGGGTAATGTGAATCACCTGAGGAGGGCAGATCCGCTCGCATTGGAAACATGAAGTACACAATTCATGGCCGGTCGCATCATCGTAGAGCAAAATCGGCATATTGCGATAGGCTTCGGGCATTGCCAGCCGCTCTTCTGGATACTGCACGTTGAATTGGCCTTCGGTATCGGCGCGGTCGCTGTTGGGTTTGCCAAATAAGGCTTTGCGGAATTTGCGAAACACAATTCCCAAGCCCTTGGTCATACCCTGACCAGCCCGAAAATCCGCGTCATTGCGTTCAACAACAAACACGTCTTCAGTTGCTAAGTGGCTCAACGTCATCGGTCTACCTCGCCCATCACGATATCGATACTACCCAAGATAACCACAACGTCGGCAATCGTGTAGCCCTTGCACATATCGGCCAAAGCCGAGAGGTTGATGAATGATGGGGCGCGGACTTTATAGCGATAAGCGCTGCCCGAACCATCACTCACCACGTAGAACCCTAATTCGCCTTTGGGTGATTCGACCCGGGCATAGGCTTCGCCAGCAGGAGCTTTGAGGCTTTGTTGCTTGACTTTGGGATTGATAAAGCCGCCAGTTGCATCGGGCAATTGTTCGAGCGCTTGCTCCAAAATTTTGTACGATTCGCGCATTTCGGCGATCCGCACCAAGAAGCGGTCGTAAACATCGCCCACTGTGCCAACTGGCACTTTGAACTTGAAGCGATCATAGACGGCGTATGGCTCGGCTTTGCGAATATCATAGGCAACGCCCGAACCACGCAAGACTGGGCCAGTCACGCTGTAGGCCAGCGCCAACTCTTTGGGCAACACGCCGATATTGCGGGCGCGAGCCAAAAGAATTTCACTGTTGAGCAGCAAGCCTTCGAAATCGTCGAAGTAGTGTGGGAGACCCTGCATCAACTTCTTCAATTCGGTGATGAACCAATCGTCGATGTCGCGCACTACGCCACCAAAGCGGCAGTAGTTACACATCATGCGAGCACCCGACACATATTCAAACATGTCGAGAATCTTTTCACGTTCGCGCATACCCCAGAGCAATGCAGTTTGCCACGCGCCCATGTCGCCGAGCATAAAGCCCATTGCGGTGGCGTGGTTCAAAATTCGCGAAAGCTCATCCATAATGACGCGAATATATTGGGCGCGCTCAGGCACTTCAACGCCGGCAAGCGTCTCAATCGTACGGGCATAGGCATGGTTGTTGACCATCGAGTTGAAGTAATCGAGGCGGTCGGTGAAGGGCATATTTTGCAAATAGGTATTTACTTCACCAAGCTGCTCGTGATTACGGTGCAAGTAGCCAAACACTGGTTTAAGGTCAACCAAGGTTTCGCCATCGACGGTAACAAGCATGCGGAACACACCGTGAGTTGAAGGGTGCTGAGGACCAATATTAATTTGCAGTTCTTCAGTCTTTAGCATTGACTATTCTCCCGTGACGTGGGTATATTTATCGCCCGTCTTGGGGAAGTCTTTCCGCATTGGAAAGCCCTTAAACTCATCCCACATGTAGATCCGTGCCAGATTTGGATGGCCAGGAAACACCACGCCATACATATCGTAGGCTTCGCGTTCTTGCAAATCGGCACCAGGCCACGTAGGCGTTAGCGATGGAACAATGCACTCTTCTGGGCTACGGCCAATTCGCACCCGCACCCGCAGGTCGGGGCCACCTTCAGCAGCGTTATAGAATTGATAGACCAATTCGATTAACCCCTGTTTGAGGTAATCAACCGCTGTGATGTTGGAAAGGAAATCGTAGCCAAATGTATCACGGACGAAATGGGCAACCTCGACAATTGCCTCAGCCTTAACCACTGCATCAAAATCGAGCAGCACGGTTTGGCCTTCGCCATGGGCTTCAACTTGGTCGGTTGCTTGAGTATCCCAGCGGCTATCGAGCACGTTGGGCAATTGGGTTTGCAGGATCGAGCGCAGTTCGCCTCTAGCCAGCAATGCCATGGCCTACCTCCTCGATCGTTACCGTGCCAGCCCGCAACATTGGTTTGGGCTGATTGCCTTCCAAGGCCTTAATTGATGCGTCGCGTTCGCCTTTGCCACCCAAGGCTGGGCTAACAAACGGCGGCATCTTGGGCGTGCCCCCAACTGGGTCGGCAGTGCCAGGAATGCCCGCAACTTCCAAGCCTTCAGCGCCAAAGACCGGAATTGGAAACTCGTTGACCACGCCTTCATCATCGCCATACCAGCGCACTTGTTGCAACGCTTGGACATCGATTTGCGCTTGCAAGGTCATCAACGAGTGCAACAATGCTTCTGGCCGTGGTGGGCAGCCTGGAATATACACATCAACAGGCACATATAAATCAACCCCGCGCACCACGTTATAGCCATCGCGGAAGGGGCCACCAGAGGTCGCACACGCTCCCATCGAAATCACATAGCGCGGTTCGGGCATTTGGTTAAACAAACGAACAACCTGTGGCACCATTTTCTTGGTCACAGTTCCAGCAACGATCATCACGTCAGCTTGGCGGGGTGAGGCGCGAAAGAGTTCCGAGCCAAAGCGCGAAATATCATAGCGCGACGCTGCTGCAGCAATCATCTCAATCGCGCAGCAAGCTAACCCGAACTGCATCGGCCACACCGAAGAGCGGCGACCCCAGTTGTACAGCTTATTGATGGTCGTAAACAGCACCCCCTGCTGCTCAAGATCCATTTGCGTTTGTAGATCAGACATACGCCCTCCGGGCAAATTTTGGTGAATTGAAGTAGGCCAAGGCCTAGCGCAGCCTCCGCGCCGTCACGCCCCTATTCGTCGTTTAGATCCACTCAAGTGCGCCTTTTTTCCAGGCATACACCAAACCGATGGTCAGAATTGCTAAAAAGACCACCATTTCAAAGAGGGCGAACAAGCCCAGTTGCCCATACGCCACTGCCCATGGGTACAAAAAGATCGTTTCGATATCAAAGATCACAAAGGCCAAAGCATACAAGTAGTATTGAACTTTGAACTGGACCCAGATGTCGCCAATCGCCTCCAAACCACACTCGTAGGTCGAAAGTTTAACCTGTGTTGGGCGGTTTGGCCGTAAAAAGGACGACAGCACCAGAGGCAAAAGCGGAAAGGTAATCGCGGCAACCGCGAAGATTCCGATAAACGCATAGTTTGTAAGCATAGGTCGGTCTCCTAGTGATGCCCGTTACAAACACACAAAGAGCGAGACGGGTAGCCCCAGTACTCGCTGTACACAATTGCACTAACACCGTGCAGCCATTGCGAAGTATATCACAGGCAGATTAAACTGACAAATAACTTTCACCCCTCAACAGGTGGTTTTTAGCCCTTTATAATCAGCTATTTTTGAAAAATTAAATTATGTCAAGTTCTCATCTGAGGTCTGATCAAGCAGCCAGCAATGGGGTTTTTTGTGGTAAAAAAGGGGTAGCAGCATCAAGCCAAGGTCAATGCTGCTGAAGGCACTTAACGCGAAAGTTTTAGCTCAATCCGCCCAATCCGAATGATGTCGCCATAGACAATTGGGGTCGGGTCGGCTACTTCAATGTCGTTGATAAAGGTGCCGTTGGTCGAACGCTGGTCTTCCAGCCACCAACTATCGCCACGCCATTCCAACAGCGCATGCTCCGAAGATAAAAATGAGTCGTTCAAGGCCACATCGCTATCAGGCCGCCGCCCAATCATATTCACCGCGCCAAGCTCAAAAGCATAGCCACGCTGCAAGCCAGTATCACCACTCGACATGACAATCAACTTGCCATATAAATTTTGCGCCGCTCCCGCCAGCACGCCCGCACCACCAGTTCCGCTGCCAACTACCTGCAATTCGCGCCGAATAACCCGTACTACCTGATATAAAAAGAAGTACAAGAAAAAGATCACGCTAATTCGTAACAGCAAAATTACAAAATCAAGCGTAGCACTGGTGATGCTCTGACCCATTTAGGCCTCCTCAAAACGCAATTCTAAACCACCAAGCGACACAATGTCGCCGTTGCGCAGTTCCCGTTCTTGCACCGGATCGCCATTGACAAACGTGCCATTGGTCGAACGCACATCGCTGATCCAGAAGCGCCGCGCCCGATAGCGCAGTTGGGCATGCTCACGCGAAACCCGACTATCTTCGAGAATCAGATCGTTGTTCAAGCCGCGACCCAAATTGGTCACCGATTTTTTAACTGGAATCCGGTGTTCGCCTTGGTCAGTATACAAGATTAAGTTGGCTTTCGGCGGGGTTGGTTGGCCACTAATCGCGGCTCCGGTTGGCCCAATCATTTGGGTGCTGCCGCCAAGATGGGCTGGCGCTTCGCTAATTTGGCCGTCAATCATAATCGAGCGCTGCTTGACCGCCGGATCAGCTACCAACTCCACATTCGGATGATGCACCATCGTAAAACCACGCTCGCGCGCTAGCTCAGCTAAATAACGAGCCATTTCATGCTGCAAATTGGTTTTAACCGGCTCAAACGCTTTGTAATCGTCAGGGTGCAAATGCGCTTTATAGGCATTCGGCACCAAAATCCGATCCATGCTAATTGTTTGTTGGCTTTCCATGGCCCGTTCAAGGCGCTTGCCAATTTCGGCTGGTTGAATTGGGCTGCGAAACAAGCGCGCCACATTGCCCTCAACCATACCTTCCATAAATTGTTCAAAGCGTGATAATGCACTCATCGATAATCCTCCGTGCGCAGGAGACTGCTACGCTGACATCTGCGAGAGATCAAGGAGCAATTGCTCAATCGCCGCATCACCACGTAGATGAAAAACCAATTTACTTGTTTTGGCCTCAGCCAAACGCTTCAGCACCCTTGGCCGCCGAGCCTGAGGGTACGTCCAAACAAAATCGAAGGCAACCCAATCAAGCTTTTCTGGGCAGTCTGCCGCCAAATCAGGCCGCGAACGCCCATGATAGACAATTCGTCGTTTGATTACTCGCCACAAGCAGCGCAAACGTGACTGATCGATAAAAATCACGGTATCAGCATGCGGCCAACGTTCATCAAGCGTTGCCGAATAATTGCCATCCATAATCCATTGTGACGCTTGCACCAATTCGCGTTGTTGCGCTCGCCACGTTTCACGATCTGGCTCAACCCAACCTGGCCGCCAAAAATAACTATCAAGGTGAATCACTGGCAAATTTAATACAGCGCCAAGCCGCTTGGCTAGCGTGCTTTTGCCCGAACCCATTGAGCCAAAGATCAATACTCGCTGGATGCTTTTCACTTGGTCGGCTCCTTGACCGCCGCCCCCAAATACGAAGGCTCTAAGCTGGTCAAATCGTCGCGTTCGCCTGCTTGTAGCCGATTCCAAGCAATTTCGGCCAAGAAACCAGCCCGCCGCAAACCAACTGCTGGCGATGGAATCACCACCCCAGCCCCACGAGCTTCATTGATTGCTAGGGCCAAGCGTGGGTCAACATCGCCGCATACCAACGCCAGCTCAGGAATCGCAGCCAACAGTTCATCACGCGAAACATTGCGTTCTTGGCCAATCCGCATCCAAGCGCGGCGCAAGCGAAATTCGGCCATGGCATAGCGATCGCGGCCAAGCTTGATCACCGCCACCACGCTGCGCCCAATCCGTTGATGCGGATAGGCCAACGTTTCAAGGCTGCTAATGCCAAGCAAGGGCAAATCGTGGGCCAAGGCTAAACCTTTGGCGCTGCTCATGCCAACCCGAATGCCGCTCCACGAGCCAGGCCCGACCGAAACGGCAACCCCAGTTAATGCAGCAGGAGTCAGATCAAGGTTGCTGAGCAACTGTTGCGCCATTGGCAAGAGCTGGGTTGAATGTCCACGCCCAGCAAACCAATTGGCCTCTGCACGCAATCCATTAGCATCATAAACCGCTACCCCAGCGGTGTCGGTGGCTGTATCAAAGGCAAGTAACATCACAAATTCTCAATCTAGCAAACTATTATTTACCACGCAAACGCTGGATCAATTGCTTATAGCGCTCGCCATGGGGCTTGAGCCGCATCATGCGTTTGGTTTCGGCCAAGTGATCGATCCGAATTTCCAAATATTCACTGGGCAACGAATCAGCGACGCGCTCGGCCCATTCGATCACACAAATGGCGCTATCGTCCCATAATTCTTCCAAACCAATCGAATCGAAATCCTTGGCATTGCCTTCAAGTCGATACAGATCAATATGGTGAATGCGGGTGCGCCCGTGGGTTTTATCAGCAGTATAGTTATTGACTAAAACAAAAGTTGGGCTGGTAACGTCTGCTTCAGGGATACCAAACGCGCTGGCAATGCCTTTGGTCAAGTGGGTTTTGCCCACACCAAACGTCCCAAACAACAGCACTAAATCGCCAGCAGTTAAGGCTGCGCCGATTTGCTGACCAATCCGCACCGTGTGGGCTGGCCCATGGCTCACCACATCGATGCTATCAGGCTCTAAAATGGCAGGAATACGTGCTTTCATAGGCTCAATTGTAGCATATGCTGGCTGAAAACGGGCATCATGCCAATTGCCATGCTGGCGCGGTTGAATGCCACTGTTCAAGCCAATTTATCCCAAATGAGCATAGCGCTTAAATGCGCACGCTACGATGATATTTTGCTGAAACCAAACAACGATTATGTTCAGACAATCTTCTAATAGTGGCCTACTATATTTTTAACATCGCTCTGCTATGCTTAGTGCAATTACAACTGAATAGGGAGGTTTCGCAACCATGAATTTGAATATTTACACCGAAAAATCACGCGCGGCTATCTTTGATGCCCAAAGCATCGCTTCTCGCAACGGCCAAAGCGAAATCACACCAGAACATGTTCTTGTGGCCTTGCTCGAACAAGCCGATGGCGTGGTTCCGCAAATTATCAGCAAAATGGATCGCGATCCGCAAGCTTTAGTTGCGGCGCTTAACGATGAAATTCGGCGTTTGCCACGCGTTAGTGGCAGCCAAATGCAGCCAGGTATTGGCCAACGGCTTGATCAAGTTTCGCAGACTGCCGAAAATGAAGCCAAAGGCATGGGCGATGAGTATGTTTCGACCGAACACCTGTTGCTTGGGCTGGCTAGCGAACGTGCCAAAGGCCCAGCCCAGCGTTTGCTCACATCGTTTGGTATTACCAAAGATGCAATTCTCAAAACCTTAACTGCCATTCGGGGCAACCAACGGGTTACCGATCAAAACCCAGAAGGCAAATATCAGGCGCTCGAAAAATATGGCCGCGACTTAACGACGTTGGCTCAACGTGGCAAGCTTGACCCAGTAATCGGACGCGATGAAGAAATTCGGCGCACGATTCAGGTGCTTTCACGGCGCACGAAAAATAATCCAGTGCTCATTGGCGAGCCAGGCGTTGGTAAAACTGCCATCGTCGAAGGCCTCGCTGCGCGGATTGTGCGTGGCGATGTGCCCGAAGCGTTGCGCAACAAACGCTTGATCGCACTCGATTTGGGCGCGTTGGTCGCCGGCGCAAAATTTCGCGGCGAGTTTGAAGAACGGCTCAAAGCAGTGCTCAGCGAAGTAACCAACGCTGAAGGCCGCGTAATTTTGTTCATCGATGAGTTGCATACCGTGGTTGGCGCAGGCGCAGCCGAAGGCTCAATGGATGCCTCGAATATGCTCAAGCCAGCGTTGGCCCGTGGTGAATTGCACACTATCGGCGCGACGACGCTTGATGAATATCGCAAATATATTGAAAAAGATCCAGCGTTGGAGCGCCGCTTCCAGCCAGTGTTGGTCGGCGAACCAACAGTTGAAGATACAATTTCGATTTTGCGTGGTTTGAAAGAACGCTACGAAACGCACCATAATGTGCGGATTACCGACGCGGCAATTGTCGCCGCCGCAACCTTATCCAATCGCTATATTGCCGATCGCTTCTTGCCCGACAAAGCAATTGACTTGATCGACGAAGCAGCAGCCAAGTTGCGCATGGAAATTACCAGCGATCCAGTTGAACTTGACGAGATCAAGCGCAAACGCATGCAATGGGAAATTGAACGCGAAGCCTTGAAACGCGAAAAAGACCCTGCATCTAAGGAACGGCTCGAACGGCTCGAACGCGATTTGGCCAACTTGCGTGAACAACAAGCGGTGCTAGATACCAAGCTTTCGAGCGAGCGCGGTGCAATTAACGCCATCGCCCAATTAAAAGAAAAGATCGACCAAACCAAGGTTCAAATTGAGCAAGCGCAACGCCAATACGATTACAATCGCGCCGCCGAGTTGCAATATGGCACGCTCAATACCTTAGAGCAACAATTAGGCGAAGCAGAAGCCAAAGTTCGCGATATGCAAGAACATGGCATGCTGCTCAACGAAGAAGTATCCGAAGAGGATATTGCCCAAGTTGTCGCCAAATGGACAGGTATTCCGGTTTCCAAGCTTTTAGAAGGCGAATTGCAAAAGCTGGTCAAGATGGAAGAACGGCTGCATGCGCGAATTATTGGCCAGCATGAAGCGGTCAAAGCGGTTTCCGATGCAGTGCGCCGTTCGCGGGCAGGCCTGCAAGATCCCAATCGGCCACTTGGTTCGTTCCTGTTTCTTGGGCCAACCGGGGTTGGTAAAACCGAGTTGGCACGGGCCTTGGCTGAATTTTTGTTCGATGACGAAGCAGCAATGGTCCGGATCGACATGTCGGAATATATGGAACGTCACGCCGTGGCACGGCTGATTGGTGCACCTCCAGGCTATGTTGGTTATGAAGAAGGCGGCCAATTGACCGAGGCTGTGCGTCGTCGCCCATATAGCGTGGTGCTGTTCGATGAAATTGAAAAAGCGCATCCCGATGTGTTCAACACCCTGTTGCAATTGCTCGACGATGGTCGCTTAACCGATGGTCAGGGTCGCTTGGTCGATTTCACCAATTCGGTGGTGATTATGACCTCGAACATTGGCAGTAGCCGCATTCAAAGCTTGGTTGATGATGAAGAAGCCATGCGCGAAGCAGTGATGGAAGAACTGCGCGATGAGCTACGCCCAGAATTTCTCAACCGGATTGATGATTTGATTATCTTCAAGCCATTGACCCAAGCTGAAATCAAGCATATTGTTGATATTCAGGTTGATCGGCTGAGCAAACGTTTGAGCGAACGTAAGCTCAAGTTGGTTCTGAGTGAAGCGGCGCGCCAACATCTGGCCCACGTTGGCTATGATCCCGTCTTTGGGGCGCGGCCACTCAAACGAGCCATCCAAAGCGAGTTGCTCAACCCGCTCGCCTTGGAAGTGCTCAAAGGTCGATTTCCAGCGGGCACAACCGTCAGCGTCGATGTTGATGCAGGCAAACTGATTTTCAACTAAACCAATTAATCAATTCGACTCAGCCCCCATCATGAGCGTGATGGGGGCTTTTGTTGGCGCGAAAAATGCCCTATACTAGCCGCATTCAGCCAATTGTCGATGGAGCAGTTTATGCCCTTTCGTCGTCCGCGTCGAGGGCGAATTGGCCCTCTTCGACGTAAACAAGGAGTTCCTGTGGCCGAAACAACTCTAGAGAACATTACTGCCGCAGCTGATGGCTTGCAGATGATGAGCGAAACCGATGCGCCATTCACGCCATATACCTGGGATGCGGCAACTCCATTCAGCCCCGAAGCACTCGCCAATGGCCAGCCGATCCAAACCATCAGCCTTGAGCAATTCTTTGGCAATGCCACCAGCGTGCAAGATTGGCATGGCGAGGCTGAAAAAGCCACAGTGAGCCAATTTCAGCAGTTGGTCGAAGTGCTCAAGGCCGAATTAACCGACATTCAGGTCTATCGCGTGGGTGAAATCAATATCGATGCCTATATTTTGGGCAAAGATAGCGCAGGCAATGTGGTTGGCCTAAAAACTCAGTTGGTTGAAACTTAGGCTAAAAACCACTGCACCAAAAATGGTTTACACCGCCGTCGCAGCCGATCGCGCAAATTGTAGAGATCGTTGGCTTGCAAACCAAGCTGTCTGGCCAAGGCAGTAATATTATTATCCTCGCACAACAAGGCATACCAATACTGCTGGGCAATCAGATACAGCGGATCATCGACCATCGCGTGAACTTCAGCAGCCATATGCCGTTGAAGTTCACAGCGCTCAACATGTTCATGCGGCAGCAGATCGGGCGAGGCAATGGTATCGCCTAACTCACGTTGACAGTCGCGGCTACTGCTTTGACTCAAGTAGTAGGTTTGATCTTGTGGTTTTGGCGTATAAATACCGGGGCTTTCGTGAATTCTGCGGCTACCAGTTCCACCCAGTTTTTTCGCGTTTTTGGCTCGCCACCAATGAATAATTGCGCGCTCAGCAATGGTGTGGATATAGCTGCGTAAGCGAGCTTCAAAGCGAAACTGTGGTAACGAACGCTTGACATTCTCGTAGGCCACCAAATCGGGCGAATGCTCGCATAGTTGTGAGCCATTGCCCAACGAGAAGCGCTTGCAGCGATACCAACTGAGGATTTCATCCATAATTGAAACCCAAATTAACTCGTGATGTGGGTGTTGAGGATCGCATGCGGCAGCAACCGTGGCATAATCATGATACACATTGACAATAATATCAGGATATTTGGCTGGATTTGAGGCAGGGTTGCGTTGCAAAATTTCACAACTGCGCTGGCAAAGAAGCTGACATCCTGCCCCATCTAATTGCCAACCATGGTGTCGATTCAATTGGCTTACTATATCTCCAATAGCATCAGCGTACATACTCATATACTGCTCCCGTCTTAGTCATTCAGACTAACGGATTCAATAACTAGAAACAGCTGTACTGCATAACAAGAGGTAGTGCTAGGATGCATTGCAGAACACGGCGGTAGAACGTGAAGAATCCTGCGTCGATAATAGAGAGTTGGGATAATCTGGCTCCTTATTTCAATGATTTTAATAAGCCAAAAGACAATTGGTGAACAAAATGACGGCAACAATTGATAACAGTTACTGTGGATAGAGCTATTAAATCATGATCTATTTAGCTGCCACAAGTAGCCATAAGGACTTATTTTGGATAGGACTAAGTGCTAGGCATTGAGTAGTCGTAACAAGCTTTCTACGTGCTTCAAAAGGAACTAGCTCAAGATAGGCTTAATAAACTATTAAAAAGTGTTAGAGTTAATCATTAATAAAACCTTTAGCCGCACTCACGCTGATTGCAAGAAAGCAACTCTATGCCCGAGCAAGCACCTCTCAGCTGGAAAGCCCGTGGATGGCGCTGGATTAAGCAGTGGTGGCAGGATATTGTCCATGGCGCTGATCCATTTGCAACCCTAACTGCAATTTTGGCCTTGTTTACTGGGCTAATTGGCATTATGGGCGCGTTCAATCTGGATTATGGTGGCGCACCAACAGGGGTTATTCTGCTCGATTTTGGGGTGACGCTCTGTTTGGGTGGCTTGGCGTGGTGGATGTTTCGCCAGCCAAGCGCTATGTGGCCGCGCTGGATTGTCGTAGCAGTGCTGACCTTGGCCTGTTTTTATGTGCTGGCCACAATTCCTTCAGATGCGGCGGTGGTCGTTTTGACCATGTTACCAATTTTGATGGCAATGTTAGCCAGTCGGCGTTGGTGGCCAATTGCCTTTTATCCGCTCTCCGTGACGATTGTGGCCTCGCTGCACGCTGGTGGTTGGCAGGTTTTTACGCCAGCAATTATTGCATTTAATATTTTGGAATTTTTGATGCTTTGGGGTGTAACCTCGCAAGCTGTGCAATTTGCCAAAGCGCGGGTCAAAACCGAAGCCCAACTGAGCAAAGAGCAACAAGTTCGCCAATTTATGCGCTTCTTTCAGCACGAATTACGTTCATATAGCAATAGCCTTGATGTGTTGCTGCCAATGCTCAATCAACAACTTACCGAACGCACAGCACTTGAACAAGCGGCGATTCAGCCACAAGAATTGGTGGGCGTGCTCCAAAGCACTGCCGATTCGATTCGCCAACTAACAACTGAATTGCTGGTGCTGACGCGCGAAGGCCAATTGCTGCCACAGCAACGCATGCCAATTCAACTGTTGCCTTTGCTGCAAAGCGAACAAGCAGAAAGCCAAGCAGAAATGCAACGCCATGGCCTTAATTCAACAATTCAGATCGCTTGCCCTGCTGAGTGCATTGTGATTGGTGATGCGCTCTTTTTGCGCTTAGCAGTGCATACCATTTTACAAAATGCAATTGAGGCCCTGTTGCGCTACCCTGGCGAAGGCCAAATTTTCATTCAGGTTGAGCAAACTCCGCAGCAAGCTAAACTTGTTATTTATGATACAGGCAAGGGCTTTCCCGCCGATTTACTCGACCATCTGAATCAGGCCCAATCGTTAAATCAGGCCTTGGGCTGGACAACCAAAATCGGCGGTAGCGGCTTGGGCATGCCCTTAATTCGCCATGTTGCGATGCTCCATGGCGGCACTGCGCACTTTATCAATCGACCAGAAGGCGGGGCACAAATTACGCTGGAGCTGCCACAGGTTTAGCCAGCGTCAGGCGAAAGACCAATGGCGCACCCAAGGTCGTCCACATGCCAATAATCAAATAGCGCAAGCCATCGGCCAAAAGCGTTTCGGGCAACACGCTTTTGAGCACCGCCCGTAGCACAAAAACCATGCTAATGCCAATAATGATTTTCATTAATTGCCGCCACCAAACGCTGCGCACTTGAAATTGGGCATAGCGCTGTTGCAAACCCAACGTACCCAACGCGCCAGCCAAAAAGCCCAACATCTTGACCCGATCAGCGCCAGAATCGAAGCATAAGCCCAATAAACACATGGCAGCCAAACCCAACGCCAAACGTTCTTGGGTTTTGGTTGGCAAAGCGCTAATCAGCGGCGTGAGATAAATACTGGCGACCACAATCAAGCTACCAAAAAACCAACCACCAAGCACATCGATTGGCCAATGCACGCCCAGATAGAGCCGCGAAAAGCTAACCAGCACAATCATCAGGCCCGCCAAAGCCCAAACCCAACGCTGCCGTAGCCACAACCCAACAAACGACCAAAAAACCAAGGTATGCTGGGAATGACCGCTGGGAAACGAAGGAATCCACGAGCCGTCGGGATTAATCGCGGTTGCCTTGGCTTGCTCGCTCAGCGGGAAACGCTCAGGATAGGCGGCGGCTGGGCGAACTGTATCAAACCAATCTTTGAGCCATGCATTGGTATAAAACGAACCAATTAACATCAGCATCAAGCGCACACCCAAGTTGATGCCAACACACCAAAAGATAATTGGCCCCAACAGCAGGTAAAAATCCTCACCGCCAATGTTGGTTATCCATAAAAACAGCTGATCCAGCACTGGAGTACGCCATTGCTGCAAGCGTTCGAGCAGATCAAGTTGCATTGCCAACCTCACTAGAATGATTGGCGCAATTATACGTTAACTAAAAACGGCTCCTTGGCAGCAACCAAGGAGCCGAAGCACTGGACGGATAAAGGATTTTAGCGGCGTGGGCGAGCCAAGGTTGGGGTGATTTTCACGCCCCGAATTTGGGTGCGACCAAGCGCAGCTAACACGCGGTTTGCAGCATCGTCTGGCACATCGACAAAGGTGAAGTTATCGAAAATATCGATTGCGCCGATGGCGCGGCCTGGCAAGCCAGATTCGTTGGCAATTGCACCAACAATATCAGCAGGGCGCACGCCTTGTTCGCGGCCAATGTCGACAAACAAGCGGGTCATGCCTTCTTCGCGGAACGAGCGGCCACCACCGTTGCGATCACCGGTACGAGGAGCACGAGCAGCACGATCGCCACCACGTTCGCCAGGCCGATCACCGCCACGTTCGCGGCGGTCGCCACGGCGACCATTATCGCGGCTATCGCGGCGATCGCCACGACGTGCATCGAAGGTTGCTTCGTCTTCGACCATTTCCAACGGATCTTCGGCGGTCAAATCTGGTTCGCCGAGCATCATTTTGAAGGCGGCTGCGGCCAAATCGGTTGGCGAATATTGTTCGGCCAATTCTTCGGCCAAAACCAAATATTGCTCCAAACCACCATGTTCGGTGTGTTGCTCGATCAACTCGCGCAAGTTGTCCTTGAAGGCTTCGCGGCGGCGAGCCACCACGTCGGCAATCGTTGGCAAGCGCAAACGTTGAATCACAGCACCAGTCATGCGTTCGATCGTACGCAGTTGACGGCGTTCGCGAGGCGTAACCAAGGTAACGGCAACCCCTGAACGGCCAGCCCGACCAGTACGGCCAATCCGGTGGACATAGGCTTCTGGATCAAGCGGAATATCGTAGTTGATCACGTGGCTAACATGTTCGATGTCCAAGCCACGAGCAGCTACGTCGGTTGCAACCAAGATTTCAACTTGTTCTTCGCGGAAGCGCTTCATCACGCGGTCACGCATTGCTTGGCTCAAATCGCCGTGCAACAATTCTGCGCCATAGCCGCGAGCCAACAATTTTTCACCAAGCTCATCGACCATCGCCTTGGTGCGGCAGAAAATAATCGCCGAAGTTGGCATTTCAAGGTCAAGAATCCGCGTCAAAACTTCGAATTTATCGCGTGCGCCAATTTCATAATAGACTTGGCGAATCAGCGGTACGGTCAGTTGTTCGCGCTCAATCGTCACCATTTGCGGTGATTTCAAGTATTTGCGGGCCAAACGAGCGATTTCATCGGGCATGGTTGCCGAATAGAGCGCAGTTTGGCGATCTTTGGGAGCGCGTTCCAAAATATATTCAATATCGTCAACAAAGCCCATGTTGAGCATTTCGTCGGCTTCGTCGAGCACCACGGTGCGCACAGTTGAAAGATCAAGCGTGCCACGTTCCATGTGGTCCATCAAACGGCCAGGCGTACCAATCACAATATTAACGCCACGCTTCAAGGCCCGTAATTGGCGATCAATTGGTTGACCACCATAAACTGGCAAGGCGCGAATGTTCAAATATTTGCCATACGCTGAAATAGCATCCGAAACTTGGACAGCTAATTCGCGGGTTGGGGTCAAGATCAAGGCTTGAACACCCATGGCCTTGGTGTCGATGCGTTCAATTGTTGGCAACGCAAAAGCTGCTGTTTTGCCGGTGCCTGTTTGAGCTTGGGCGATAATATCGTTGCCACTGAGCATCAAACCAATACTTTGGGCTTGGATTGGAGTTGGTTCTTCATAGCCAAGTTCAGTGATTGCCCGCAACGTCGCTTCGCCTAGCCCCAGTTCCGTAAACGTAGTCATTAAAAAGAATATCCTTTCGGTGAATGTAGGGTTAACAGCCCTTTGCTGTTACCGTCCCGCAGCGTGCGGAGTCGCCCTAACCCCCCGAATTGGCAAGCAAGCGACGCGCACGACACAAAAAACGCGGGGGCTATACCGCCCGCGTTTTCGTTCTCTGCTTAGCGTTAGATCCGATTATAGCATGATTTTTGGATTATGCCAAAACGTAGATAGCTGCATCTTATTAATTTTTTATAGGATTGAGCTTCATTTTATGTAAAACTCAAGCTGGGCCAGCCATGGCGTTTGAATCGCTTGATCTGCTGCTTGTTCTAGCAAGCGTTGGCTATCGGGCTTGGCTTGTTGCCAGCGCGCAACCGCATAAAGATAGGCTAATTGTGGCTCAGCTGGATTGGCCTGATAGAGTGGGGCAATCATGTGCTCGGCTTCTGCAGGCAGCGAACATTGCAAACCAACGCTGGCCACCACTCGCCGCGCTAAATCATCAACCGCACTATTCAAGGCTTGGCGCGCATACTTTAGGCCACTGCTACAGCGGCGTAACGGCGTGTTGATATAAAAATTGGCAGCTTCTAAGGCCAACGTGCCACTCATTGGCCCCGTGGCAATCGCTTGATCGTAGGCGGCGGCAGTGCCATTAAAATCTGCTTGGCTCAGGCTAATCGCTGCCGCAACAAGGTAATTGTCGCTGCTGACTGGCTCCAAATTAACTGCCTGCTGCAACGCTGCAAGCGCCAAATTGGGCTGGCCACTGCTAGCGGCAATTTTGGCTTGGGTGCGAGGCAAGGTTGCCACGTTGGGCCATTGCGTTTGAGCAGCCTCGATCAGCGCCAATGCGGTTGCACTATCGCCAGCACTCCAATGCAGCAAAGCGCGTTGGTTGGCAGCAAAACTCGCCATCGAATCGTTGACGGGAATCTGGCTCAGCAAAATGTCGGCAGCTTGCCACAAGCCTTGTTCACTCCAAAGGCTGGCAACACCGAGCATGCGTTGGGCCGAGGTTTGAGGCACAAGCTGGTTGAGGCGTTGCAGGCGTTGCTGCAATTGCCATGGGTTCGCCAATTGTAGGCCATTGGCTTGGGGTTGAATTTGGGTAACGAGGCTTTGGGCAAGCTGAGGATCAGTTGGCAATGCCAATTCAGCGCTCCGCAACCAAGCCCAATTCTGCCATGGCTGCTGCAAGCCTTGAGCTTGATTCAATTGGTTGGTTGCACTGATTAAGTCGCCGCTGCGCAAGGCAATTTCTGCCCGTAGCAGGTGGCTCCATGGCGTGGCTGCCAAGGTTTTAAGTGTTGATTGAACTGACGCTTGATCGCCGCGTTGCAAGCCAGCCCACGCATAGAATTGCCAAGTTTGTTGATGTTGTTCAAGGCTTAATGGCTGGCGAAACACGTCGATCAGTTGCTGGTGCGCTGCTTGCCACTCGCCGCGAGTCAAATACAATTCGGCCAGCGCTAATTGATTGGGAACGCTGGGCTGGGTTTTGTTTAATTGTTGATACAGGCGTGTGGCTTGATGCCATTTGCCAGCTAAACGGGCTTGAGCCGCTTGGAGCGCCAAACTTGACGGTTGCTGAACCAACCATGCCAACGCGAGAATGATAATTAAACTTGGCCCAAGCCAACGCCAAATCCGTGCCACACAGACCTCCCAACGCAGATGTAGGGCTATTTTATCAGGGATCAGGGGCTAGGGGTCAGGGGTCAGTGAATGAGCAACCGCGAATAGCTGAAACCGCGAAGAGCGCGAAGGCCACGAAGTTTTGATCCACGAAGAGCACGAAGAGGGAATTGGCTGTTGGCTGCTGAAACAATTTATGGGTTGGCACGAGCTGGAATCCCGATCCCCAACAACCAATCCCCGACCCCTCGCGTCGCAACTACGAAGAGCACGAAGGGCACGAAGGGAGTTTTAACGCAGGGGCGCAGAGAGGATAACGCTGTGGGCTTTTGGCTATAGGCTATAGGGAATGAAAACAATCATCTGGGCTAATCTGTGACAATCTGTGGCTAAAAATAAGCATTCGTGCAATTCGTGGCTAAAAAAATCGTCTTCGTGACCCTTCATCGATCAATATGCTTAACGCAGAGGCGCAGAGAGAAGCAGGCTACAGGCCCTTGGCTTTTGGCTGCTGGAATAATTTATGGGTTGGCACGAGTTGGAATCCCGATCCCCAACAACCGATTCCCGACCCCTAAAAAATCGTTATAATAACACAATTGTTCGATAATCAGTCGCAAGAACGACCATAAATAGCAGGAAGCGCAGTATAATTAATGATGTGATTTAGGAGGTCGTATGCCACCATTAAAAGTCCATGCACCCTACGAACCGCGTGGCGATCAACCACAAGCAATTGCCCAATTAGTCAATGGCTTGAACAGCGGGCTTGTCCACCAAACACTTTTGGGGGCAACAGGGACTGGCAAAACTCATACAATTGCCCGGGTCATCGAACAGGTTCAACGGCCTACCTTGGTAATGGCCCACAACAAAACCCTTGCTGCCCAATTGTATGCAGAGTTTAAAGAATTTTTTCCTGATAATGCCGTCGGCTACTTCGTTTCATATTACGATGCCTACACCCCCGAAGCCTACGTGCCATCGAAGGATTTATATATTGAAAAAGAAGCCCAAATCAACGAAGAAATTGATCGCTTGCGCCACGAAGCAACCCAAGCGCTCTTTACCCGCAACGATGTGATTATCGTCGCCTCGGTTTCGGCGATCTATGGGCTTGGCTCACCAACCGATTACGGCCAAGTGGCATTGAAGCTGAAAACAGGCGAGGTTCGCAACCGCGATAAAGTGTTGCGCACGCTGATCGACCTGCAATTTGAGCGCAACGATATTGATTTTCATCGTGGCACATTCCGCGTGCGTGGCGATACGCTCGAAATCTTCCCAGCCAATGCAGAAACCGCCTTTCGAATTGAAATGTGGGGCGATGAAATTGAGCGCATGGTCGAGGTCGATCCGTTAACTGGTGAGATTTTAACCCAAAAAGATCAAATCGAAGTCTTTCCGGCCAAGCACTTTATTCCCAATGCAGAAAAAATGCAGGCCGCGCTGAATGACATTCGGCTTGAGCTAGAGCACCAAGTCGCTCACCTTGAAGGCGAAGGCAAAATTCTCGAAGCTGCACGGCTCAAGCAACGCACGCTCTACGATTTGGAAATTATGGAAGAATTGGGCTATTGCTCAGGGATTGAAAACTACAGTCGGCATATGGATCGGCGCGGCGAGGGCCAAACGCCGTGGACTTTGCTCGATTACTTTCCTGACGACTTTCTCTTGGTCGTCGACGAATCGCACATTTCGGTGCCACAGATTCGCGGGATGTTCAATGGCGACCGTTCGCGCAAGCAAACCTTGGTTGATTTTGGTTTTCGCTTGCCCTCAGCGCTCGATAATCGCCCATTGATGTTTGATGAATTTTCCAAGCATGTGCATCAAGCAATTTATGTTTCAGCTACGCCTGGTGTGTACGAATATCAACATCATGAACAAGTGGTTGAGCAAATTATTCGGCCAACTGGCTTGCTTGATCCCATGGTTGAAGTGCGCCGCACCCGTGGCCAAATCGATGATCTGCTTGGTGAGATCAAACAGCGGGTTGATACTGGCTCGCGGGTGTTGGTAACGACGCTCACCAAGCGAATGGCCGAAGATCTGACCGATTATCTCAAAGAAATGGGCGTGCGCACCCAATATTTGCACTCCGATGTCGATACAATTGAGCGCATCGATATTCTGCGCGATTTGCGCTTGGGCGTGTACGATGTGCTGGTTGGCATCAACCTGCTGCGTGAAGGCTTGGATTTGCCCGAGGTTTCCTTGGTGGCGATTCTTGATGCTGATAAAGCTGGCTTTTTACGCTCAGAATCGTCGTTGGTGCAAATTATTGGGCGGGCAGCTCGTCACATCGATGGCACGGTGCTGATGTACGCCGATAATGTCACGCCAGCGATGGATTATGCCATTAGTGAAACTCGCCGCCGTCGCCAAATTCAAGAGCGCTACAATCAACACCATGGCATCGAGCCAAAAGGGATTGTCAAAGCGGTGCGCGATTTGACCCAAGGCATGAAGAAGGTTGCCGAAAAATCAGCTGCCTACAAAACCAGCGAAAATCCCGATAGCATGACCAAAGAAGAGCTGTTCAAACTGATCAGCGAGCTGGAAAAACAGATGAAACAAGCAGCCAAAGACCTAGAATTTGAAAAAGCGGCCTTGCTGCGCGACCAACTGACCCAAATGCGCCAAACCTTGGCCTTGATCGACAACACGGCCTTGCTGGAAAGCGTGAACCACAAACCACGTGGCGCTGCGCCAGTTGCAGTCGAAGATCCGGGCAAACGCAAAGTCAAAGGTCGCTCACGCGGCAAACTTTAATCATTCAAGACACAGCGCGGCTGGTTGCAGCACTAGCCGCGCACCACGACCCACACTGCAACCCCCAAAAAGAGTTGAATTACTGCGCTACCAATTAATAAAGCAAATGCGCCAGCCCGTGAAGAACGATAGATCAACGCCCCAAATCCAGCATTGATCAGCCAAGCCAACAAGCCAACGAGTGGCAAGGCCAATAATTGCTCGCGGGCCTCAACGCCGCTCACCGCGCCAGTTGCGTCGATGCGAATTGGCACTTCTAAAGGCAATTGGTTATAGCGCCAAGCAATTAAACCCCAGACCGCAAAATTGAGCAACAGCCCAACGACTAAAGTCCAGCGGACTGCGTTATTCAGCCAAAAATCGTAGGCGATGCGGCTTGAGCGCACCACACCTTCGCTTTGAACCTGCACGACCCCCAAGTTGAGCCGACTTTCAAGCTCTTGGATAAAGCTCTCGCGTTGGGCTGGAGTAATTACATAACTGCCGCCAGTTGTGCGCAAAAGCAAGGCTTGGGCGGCGGGCTGCGTGCTAAAGAAATTCAACACATGCTCATCGGCAGCTTGGCCAACCCCAGTGGTATAGGCAAAACGGGTCAAAAGGCCGGGCTTTTGTTTCACGCTGACACTTGGCTCAACCGCAGTAATCAAGTTCATCGGCACAACGGCAGTGTTGCCAAGCCAGTGAATCGTCAAGGCATTGCGGTCAACCCGATAATGCAAGGTTAAAGCACTGCCAACCCGATACAGCATAATCAAGCTAATCAAAAAGCCCGAAACTGCACTTGCAAACCAAGCAAAGGTTGTTAAATCGATGCGCCATGACGTTGCAGCACCGCTGATATCGGCGAGTAATTGCATGGTTGCCCAAATTGTTGCCGCAATTACGAGCAGCGTAATCACTAACGCAACCCAGACTCGCAAAGTTCGTTTGGCCCACCATCGATTCATGGGAACTCCTCAGATTAAACAACAAGTGGCGGGTCGGCATTGACCCGCCACTATTCTACCTGTTTTTGCTTATGGTGTTGGCGTTACGACAGTCGTTGGGGTCGTTGCGCTTGCAGGCGTTGCTGTTGGCGCAGCCGAACCGGTGGTTGGCGTAGCTTCGCTTGCAGGCGTTGGCGTTGGCCCCAGAGGATCGATGGTTGGCTGCGGAATCGTAGTTGGAATTGGCTCAATTGTTGGTGGCACGGTGGTGGCGGTTGGTTCTGGGAAACGCTGCACATTGGCGGAGGCCCGTTTTTCCTCGATCCACTTCTTCACCGCTTCATCGCGCTTGGTTGCCAAATCGCTTTGGCTTGGGCGCAATTCGCGTTGATGCACCAAGACAATGTGCCAACCTTCGCTAGATTGATATGGCTCACCAATCACACCAGTTTCTTGGGTTGAAATTGGCACCGTGATCCCCAATGCATCATACTGGGTCAACGGTTTCATCCCAGTGGCTGGGTTATCGGTTGCATTATTGGTGGTATTCAACAACTGCACATCGGTAAAGACCTCAGCGCTGGTCAATTGAGCAGCAACATCATCGATTTTGGTTTTGGCTTGCGCCCACTTGGTCACCGTCAAGGGGTCGGTTGGATCGGTGATATTGGCGGTTACGAAAATTTGCTGGGCATCAGCATAAATTTCCTTGGTTGCCTGATCTTCGGTTACCAACTTCTCGCCCAGCTTTTCGCGAAACAATTGCAGGCGTTCTTGATGCAAGACGAAATCTTTGAAGGCAGCGCGATCGAATGGCAAAATAGCCAAGCCATAGCTTGAAGTTTCTTCGATAAATTCGCGCAACGTCCCAAAATACGTCGTAATTGCTGAATCAACCCGAGCGCTTGCTTCGCTCAAGGTTGGGGTTGGCGTTTGGGTTGGGGTCAACGAAGCGGTATCAGTTAAGCCATTCGTTGAGGTAACTGGGGCAACTGGGTTCATCACTTCGTTGGCAGGCGCAAACTTGGCGGCCAAACTTTGTTGCAATTCTTCGTCGCTAACGGTAATGCCTTCAGCGGCAGCATTGTTTTCAAGCACCTTATCGTTGATCAACTGATTGAGTACAGCATAATCAAGTGGGGCATTTTTATCTTTCAAGCCAGCAATATAATTGGTCACATCGGTTGCAAATTGCTCAGTGCCTTGCAATTGATATTGGGCATATTGTTGAATTTGCTGTGCCAAGTTAACTGCTTGCTGAGATTGCATAATTTGGCGATATTGTTGATATTCAGCGTTGCTAATTTCAACGCCAGCGACGTTCGCCACAGTTTTGTTGGGCACAATCACCTTTTGGATGACCAAGCCAATGCCAATTAACAACACAGCCAAGCCAACTGCGGCAGCGGCAATTAGCAATACCTGTGAGCTTTGCTTCCGTTCTTGATCCCAGCGCGCTCGTTGCCGTTTGGTCATGGGCTTTGCGGGCTGCACGTTATCATTCTTTGCCATAATCCTTGCCTACTCCAATGAGGGGTAATCTAAAGTAAAGCAGGCACAGCGCGGATCTCGCGACTGTGCCTGAGCTTCGTTAACCAACGACGCAGAATTAACCGCGGGTATTTTCTGAAACGAATGGCAACAGCGCTAAGTGACGGGCGCGTTTGATTGCAACATTCAATTTGCGTTGATATTTAGCACATGTGCCAGTGCGGCGGCGAGGCAAAATCTTGCCACGATCTGAGACCATGCGTTGCAAGCGTTTGATATCTTTGTAATCTGGCACAATACCTTCAGCCGTGAAGACACACACTTTGCGACGGGGTGTGTATTTGCGGCGACCTGCCGACTTACGGCGTTGATCTGACATGCGAACGGCTCCTTGTATGTTCTAGTAAGTAAATTTCAAATTAGAATGGGATATCGTCATCGCCGATATCTGGCTCGTTGGTGTAGCCACCGCTATAGTTACCGCCACGATTATAATCATTGGCGGAGTTATCGCGTGGCGGGCGAGCATTGCCGCCAGCCTGGTAGCCACCGCTGCGCGCTTGGCCTTGACCTTGCTGCTGATCGGTACGATCAAGAATGATCATATCGCTAGCAACTACTTCGGTGCGAAAGCGCTTTTGGCCGCTATCATCATCCCACGAGCGGGTTTGCAGCCGACCCTCGATATAGACGCGGCTGCCTTTGGTCAGATACTGATTACAGATCTCGGCCAATTTGTTCCAGACCACGACCGAAAACCATTCGGTTTCATCGCGGGTCTCGCCATTGGGGTCTTTCCACTGACGACCAGCGGCGACAGTGAAGTTGGTCACGGGTGTTCCTTGGGGCGTAAACCGCATTTCAGGATCTTTGCCCAAGCGACCAATAATCATCACTTTGTTTAAATCTTTCGCCACGGTTTCCTCCCCGTTGGTTTTAGCGCTTGGTTTCGTCGCGGATCAACAAATAGCGCAAGATTTGTGGAGCCAATTTCAAGTGGCGTTCCACTTCGGTCACGCGATCTGCGTTCAAGGTGAAGTGGGTCAAGAAGTAAAAGCCTTCGGTGTAGTCGTCGATTGGATAAGCCAATTTGCGACGGCCCCAAGGAGCGCCTTGTTCGGTGCTGGCTACTTCGCCGCCTTGGGCTTTGATGTAGCTTTGGATGGTCTCGATGGTCGTGTTGAGTTCTTCCTCGCCACCCAAATCAGGGCGCAGGACGGTCATCATTTCGTATGCACGCACGATGTTTTCACCTACATGAAACATTAAATGCCACCGTTTCATGGCACGGGGCCGCCAATATCCAATTGAGTTATATGCATGGAGTCAAGGTGTTGCCAAGGCAACAAGCACCCAAGGGTGCGGGGAGGGTTCGCATGGAACCACTCGAAGACTCCTTCCTTCGGGTTTGCCCCGTTTTGACATTGGGTTTGGTGGCCACAAGCCTACGGAGCAGAAAGGCCGCCGCAGTATAGCATAAAAGTTGGTATAGAGCAATGAGAAGATAGAACATAGAGCAAAGAACATAGAACATAGGGGTCGGGCTGTGGGCTTTAACACAGAGGCGCAGAGAGGAGAAAGGATGAAGGATGAAGGATGAGGGATGAGGGATGAAGGGAAGATGGCTATGGGCTAGCGGAACATTGATTGACATTTCCAACAATCTCCCATAGCCAAAAGCCCAAAGCCTGTAGCCTATTTTCCTTCGTGCCCTTCGTGTCCTTCGTGGATCAAAATCGCTCCCGATCCCCAGCCCCCAACATTTAAGTGGTTAAACCTGCCACTTTTGCTTGGCAACTAGCGACCAGCATTGTGAAAAGCATCGCGTATAATAGACACACTATTGATTCGACCTTTCACGTGGAGGTTTTATGTCGGCTGAGTTTCGTGTGGAGAAAGATTCGCTCGGTGAGGTACAGGTGCCAGCGTGGGCATTGTATGGAGCACAGACTCAACGAGCAGTGCAGAATTTCCCAATCAGCGGCCTGAAACAGTATCCTGCATTCATTTGGTCAATGGCGACAATCAAAAAAGCCGCCGCCCTTGTCCACCAAGATTTGGGCTTGCTCGATGCCAACATGGCCGCAGCGATTGTGCAAGCAGCAGATGAAGTGATCGATGGCACATTGAACGATCACTTTGTGGTTGACCCCTTCCAAGCTGGCGCTGGCACATCGCACAATATGAATATCAACGAAGTGATCTCAAATCGGGCCAACCAAATTTTGGGCTTCAACATCGATGACCCCAAAAAGCCAGTCAACCCCAACGATCACGTTAATATGGCTCAAAGCACCAACGATACCATTCCAACGGCCTTGCGCTTGGGTGCATTGTGGCGCTTAGATGAGTTGGTCAACACGGTTTTGGGCTTGGCCGACGTTTTGGCTGCCAAAGGCCAAGAATTCGACCATGTGCTCAAATCGGGCCGCACGCACTTGCAAGATGCAGTGCCTGTGCGCTTGGGCCAAGAATTCAATGCCTATGCCAAAGCTGTGCGCCTCGATGCCAAACGCATCCAAGTTGCTGGCGATCGCTTGCGCGAACTCGGCATCGGTGGCACGGCTACTGGTTCGGGCTTGAACGCTCACCCAGAGTATCACGCTCGCATGGTCACCAAATTAATGGGCCTGACCGGCATTGAACTGCGCACCTCAGACGATTTGTTTGAACGCATGCAAAGCATGGGCGACCAAGCTGATTTCTCAGGCTCAATGCGCGCCTTGTGTGTTAGCTTGATTCGGATTGCCAACGACCTGCGTTTGTTGGCCTCTGGCCCAGCCACCGGCTTGGATGAAATTCGCTTGCCAGCAGTGCAGCCGGGTTCATCAATTATGCCTGGCAAAGTCAACCCAGTCTTGGCCGAAATGCTCAACCAAGCCTGTTTCCATGTGATGGGCAATGATCACGCTGTGACCTTGGCCGCCCAAGCTGGCCAATTGGAACTCAACGTGATGATGCCAATCATCGGCTATAACATCTTCCAAATGATGGATGTGCTGATCGGTGCAGTGAAAGCCTTTACCGAAAAGTGTGTCTTGGGCATTCAAGCCAACGAAGAAAAAGCCACTGGCTGGCTGGCCAAGAACGCCATTTTGGTGACGGCGCTCAACCCAACGATTGGCTACCTCAAAGGTGCTGAAGTGGCCAAAGAAGCCATGGCTACCAACCGCACTATCCGCGAAGTGGTGGTCGAAAAAGGCTACCTAAGCGCAGAAGAAGCTGATAGCTTGCTCGACGTGCGGGCCATGACCGAAGGCGGGATCTTCGGTGGTGGCGGCGCTGGCGGCTAAACCTCAGCCTAAAACCGAATAGTATTGAACCCTTGCTTGAATTGAGCAAGGGTTTTTTTATTGCTGGCAGCAAGCATCAAACTGTGACTTTGTTTGACACAGCGACTTGCTAAACTAAGGCCAGCAAAACCAAGTGGCACAATGCACAGGTTTGAGCGTTAGACGATGGTTTGAGTATATGCGAGGTGCAATTGTGGGTACGGCAATCGGTGCTCCCCAAGGCGAACCAACCCAGCGCCGCAAATTCCAGCTGACCAACCTAGATGGCAATAACAACAAATACTATCTGGTTGAAATGTGGCAGCTTGCAGCGAACGATGTTTTTTTTCGCGCCACCTATGGCCGAGTTGGCTCCGCCGCCCAAGTGGATGAGAAAGTCACAAACCTCGAATGGATCGAGCGCAAAATTCGCGAAAAGGTCAAAAAAGGCTATCACGAGGTAGCACTTCACCGCCCAAGCGTTGTGGCAGCAGCTGCTGAGCCAGCAGTAACGCTGGCCGAGCCAATTCGCAACGTGATTGATTATATTTTCGATGAAGCTGGTGAGGGCATTGCTTCGTACTTGGCAGTTGGCCTCGATGCAATTTCTGCTGAGCAAATTGAGCATGGTCGTAAGTTATTGAGCCTCGCTCAATTGCAACATAGCACATGGCAACAAAGCCAAACGCCAGCCAATTTGGCCTTGCTCAGCAGCACAGTTCAACATTTTTACAACACTGTGCCAACCAAATTACCCAGCAAGATCAAGCGCGAAACGGTGATCGAGAATTTTTGCAACGATTTCGATGAGCAAGAAACTCGCTTGCATCAATTAGAAGCAGCGATCGCCACCATGACCGCCCAACAGCGCAATCCGCAGGTTTCACGCTACGAAACCTTGGGCGCTGAACTTGATCTGCTGGCCCAAAACGATGATCGCTATCGCCAAATTTGCGATTACGTGGATCGCACCAGCGTCCATGGCTACAAAGTGCGGGTCAACAGTATTTTTACACTCAATATTGGAGCCGAGCGCCGTAATTTCGAGCAAAATCAGCTTGGCCGCAGCAATACGCAATTGCTCTTTCACGGCACGGCGGGCCAAAATGTGCGCCACATCTTGCGCAGTGGCTTGGTTTGCCCCCGCACGCCATCGAATGGCCGCATGTTTGGCCACGGGATTTATTTTGCCAATAAAGCAACCAAATCGACTAATTATTGCTCGGTGCGGCGGCGCAATCGCCCGCTATTTCTCTTTTTGGCTGATGTGGCGGTGGGCAATCCCTTCGTTGCACCAACGGCCCAGAGCGATTTTCGGGCAGCGCCCAAGGGTTTTGATTCGGTTTGGGGCAAGGCTCAGCACACCACTGCTTGGGGCGGCAAATTGCAATACGATGAATTCATTGTCTATCAATCAGCCCAACAAAGTTTGCGCTATTTGGTGCTTTTCGATCGCTAGCTTATTAATTTTTTGGAGGCTTGTATGCAACTCGGTGATTGGGTTGAATTTGAAATTATTGTCAGCAAACAATCAAAAGGCCCAGGCAGCAGCCCATCAACCCAAAATATGGGTCGGGTACGTCGTGGCATGGTGATTGGCGTGCGCAATGTCTATGATGTAGTTGGCGGCAATCCGCCACAATTAGCCAACCCCCAGCCAGTTTTGATTGTGGCAGTATCGTTGCATCGCGCGTATCGCGTTTTCCCCCATGATGCTACGCCAACCAGCCCGCCAACGCCACGCCGCAGTCGGCAACGGCGGGTTGCCTCGCCCCCAAACCAACCTGTAGCGATGGGCAACGACGACGACGATTGGCACGCGGTCGATGATCAACAATTAAGTTTATTGATTGCCGAGCAAATTGGCACATGGATCACCGCAGGCCAAATGTTTACGGCCTACGACATTACGATGGCGCTGCGCACCGCCAACCCACGCTTGATCATCAAGCACGATCGGGTACGGCCACTGGTGCATAGCGTCATGAATTCGGCGGTGGTCAGTGGCTTGTACGAACGCGAAAGCGCCTCGTTCAACACCAACCAAGCCACACGCTACTTGCCAATTGAAGCGTAAACCAGAACAGAGAGCATAGAGCATAGAACATAGGAGTGGCTATAGGCTATGTGTACTGGTACATTGGATTGGCAATCATGTCCCCTCACCCCCCAACCCCCGCTCCCACTGAACGCGGGCGAGGGGGAGCCGACCGTTTCTCACCAAGGAATTGGGGGAGAGCTACGGTGTTAAAGCCCCTCGCCCGCGCACGGGAGAGGGGTTGGGGTGAGGGGATCAGGCGGTTG
>NZ_PUBZ01000085.1 GCF_003205875.1 Herpetosiphon llansteffanensis | reverse complement strand
GGGGTCGGGGATCGGGGACGAGGCTATTGGCTATCGGAACATTATTCGTGCCCTTCGTGTCCTTCGTGGATCGGAGTTTTAGCGCAGAGGAACCATGGCTCTTGGCTGGCGAGAAATTAATCTGTGCCAATCTGTGGTTAAAAATAATTATTCATGCAATTCGTGGCCTAAAGCAGCCTTCGCGTTCTTCGCGGTTTCTCTAACCTAGAGCCTGTAGCCAATAGCCTTCAGCCTCGTAGGCTTATCATGCACAAATTTCTATGTTAAAATGAACAAATGTTCGATTACGCTCGCCTAGGTATTGCAGCAAAATACTGCTACAATGCAGGGTGGATGTTGTGTTTCAGGAGGTTTGGATCATATGCAGCAGCGACCCACGCTCGTCTTGGTTGATGGCCATGCGCTGGCGTTTCGCGCCTTTTTTGCGCTTCGCGACACGGGCATGTCGGTTCGGGCAACTGGCGAACCAACCTACGCAGTCCAAGGCTTTTTATCAATTTTGCTCAACTTGTTACGCGAGCGCCAACCAGAGTATGTGGCGGTTTCGTTTGATATTGGTCGCACCTTCCGCGATGATATTTACCCAGAATACAAAGCTGGTCGCGCTGAAACACCCGCCGATTTTCACCCCCAACTTGAGCGCATCAAGCAAATTATTAATGCCCTGAATATTCCAATTTACACTGCCGAAAACTACGAGGCCGATGATGTCATTGGCACATTATGTCGTCAAGCAGAGGCTCAGGGTGTCGATACATTGATCATCACTGGCGATACCGACACGCTGCAATTGGTCAACGATTATACCAAGGTGCTGTTGGCCAATCCCTATGGCAAGGGCAATGTGTCGCTCTACGATGAGGCCCAAGTGCGCGAGCGCTACAAAGGCTTGAATCCAAACCAACTCGCCGATTTGCGCGGCCTCAAAGGCGATACCTCCGACAACATTCCTGGGGTTAAGGGCATTGGCGAAGCTGGCGCAATTAGCATGCTCAACGAATGGGGCAGCGTCGAAAATATCTACGCCAACCTCGATAAAGTCGCCAATCGCTATCGCTCAAAGCTCGATGGCCAGCACGAAGCAGCTCGATTTAGCACCCACTTGGCCACCATCGTCACCGATGCGCCAGTAACCTTGGATCTCGAAGCCACCAAAGTGCACGATTACGATCGAGATACGGTGCTGGCGTTGTTCAGCCAACTCGAATTTCGCAAGTTGGTCGATAAACTGCCACTTTCGAGCAATGTCAGTGCAGTGCAAGTTGTTGCCGTGCCGCAAACCACTAATCCCAGCCAATTAACGATGTTCGATGATGCCACGCCACCAAGCGCTGAGCTAATTGCTCAATCTGGCAATTATCAAGCGGTGACCACCAGCGAACAATTGGCCGAATTGGTAAGAATTTTGGCTGAGTCTGAACGTTTAATCTTCGATGTTGAAACCAATAGCCTGAATTTGTTTTCGCCAGTGCCTGCCAGCGTCGTTGGGATTGCGCTGACCCACACTGCTGGCAGTGGTTGGTACATTCCCTTGGCGCATCGCAGCGGCCAGCAATTGACCGTAGCCGAGGTTGTCGCCGCCTTGCAACCATTGTTTAGCGACCCCAAAAAAGCTGTGGTGGCCCACAATGGCAAGTTCGATATGAGCGCACTCAGCCTGATTGGGCTTGATGTGCCGCATTTGAGCTTTGATACCGCCATCGCTGCCGCTTTATTGGGCAAACGCCAGAGCCTTAAGGATTTGGCCTTTGCCGAATTGCGCGACGCTGATGATCGCCCAATTGAGATGACCAGAATCGAAACTTTGATTGGTAGCGGCAAAAAGCAAATTACCATGGATCAAGTGGCGATTGAGCAAGTAACGCCCTACGCCAGCGCCGATGTTGATATGACCGCCCGTTTGTTGGCGCTGTTTATGCCACAACTGGGGGCAATTCCAGCGGTACGCGAGGTTTTCGAGCAAATTGAAATGCCGCTTAGCCCTGTGTTGATGCGCATGGAAGCCTGTGGCATCGGGCTTGATCGGGCGCAACTTGTGCAACAAGGCCAAGTGTTGGGCCAAAGTTTGCGCGAAATCGAGCAGCACATTGCCGAATTTGTGGGCGAACCATTAAATATCAATTCGCGCTTCGATTTAAATGATCTGCTGTTTATTCGGCTTAAACTACCAACCGCCAATCTCAAACGTTTGGCTGGCACAACCCGCAGCGGCGGTGCGGTTTACTCGGTCAATGCAGAAACCTTGGAAGATTTGCAAAACCACGATCAAAGCGGCATCGTCGCCATGATTTTGCGCTATCGCCGTTTGTCGAAGCTCAAATCGACCTACGTTGATGCCTTGATTGAATTGATTAACCAAAAAACTGGCCGCGTACATACCCAATATCGCCAAATTGGCGCAGAAACTGGGCGGCTAAGCTCAGATTCGCCCAACTTGCAAAATATTCCAGTGCGCAGCGAAGAAGGCCGCGAAATTCGCCGCGCCTTTGTGGCTCGCCCAGGCCATGTGCTGATGACCGCCGACTATTCGCAGATTGAATTGCGGGTTTTGGCCCACATCACCGCCGATCCAGCCTTGGTCGAAGTTTTTCAAACCGGCCAAGATATTCACGCGGCAACAGCAGCGCGCTTGTTCGACATTCCGATGGATGAAGTCAGCAAAAACCAACGCCGAATTGCCAAAATGACGGTTTTCGGCATCATTTACGGCATTAGCAGCTTTGGTTTGGCTGCACGCACAGCCCTTTCACGCGGCGAAGCCCAACAAATGATCAGCGGCTTGTTTGCCCAATATCCTGGCCTAAAAAGCTATATCGACCGCACCTTGGAGCGGGTCAAGGCGGTGGGCTATGTTGAAACCCTGTTTGGTCGTCGCCGCTACTTCCGCGAATTACAAGATGGCGGCGTAACCGGGCCACGCCGCAGCGCCTTCGAGCGTGAAGCAACCAATGCAGGCATCCAAGGCACAGCTGCCGATTTGATCAAATTGGCCATGATTCGCTTGGAAAAAGCCTTGCTTGAAGGTGGCTATCAGGCCAAAATGTTGCTGCAAGTGCATGACGAATTGGTGTTGGAAGTGCCCGAGGCTGAGCGTGATGCAGTCGCCCAATTAGTTTGTGATACGATGACCCAAGTCTATCCCGATTTGGCCGTGCCATTGGAAGTAAACGTCGAAACAGGGCTGAATTGGGACCAACTTCAGCGCTGGCACGCCCCAGCTTAGTAATTTAGGAACCCTGCATGACTGAAATGCACGAATTTAGTCAACAGCCATTAGTGTTGATCGTCGATGATCAATCTTCAAATCGTTCAATTGTGCGGCGCTATGTTGAAGCGGCGGGCTACCTCGCCGCTGAGGCTGAGCATGGCATGGCGGCGTTGGAGTTTGTGCGCCAAACGCCGCCAGATGCCATTTTGCTCGATATTTTTATGCCCGGCATTGATGGCATTGAAGTGCTGAAGACGATTCGTGCCCAGCGTGATCATCATTATATTCCGGTGATCGTGGTGACGGCAGCAGCAGAATTGGCGGTGCGTCAACAAGCCTACTTCGAGGGCGCAGACGATTTTCTGCTCAAGCCAGTTGATTCGGCAACCTTGCGTGCGCGTTTGCGGGCGGCAATTCGGCTCAAACATGTGCTGTCGCGGGTCGAGGCCGAGCGCGAACGCTTTGCCCTGATTGCCGATATAACCCGCGATATAACCCGCATCGAGTCGATTTCGGGCATGTTGGCGCATGTGGTCGAGGTCAGCACCAAAGCCTTGCACGCCGACCATGGCAATCTGTTTTTGTTGCACGATGTTGCTGATGTGGAAATTCTGACTACCGACGATGGGGTTTCGCACAACCTTGAGCGGGTCAAGCGCGTGGTCAAAGAAGGCGCAGCAGGCTATGCCTTGCGCAGCCGTGAAACGGTGCGGATTGCTGATGTGCGCGAGGATTCACGTTGGCTGGCGCTTGATCAATCGGCGGCTAGCGTGCGTTCAGCCTTGATTGTGCCAATTGGCGATGCGAGTGGGCCGTTGGGTGTTTTGGCGGTCTATCATAGCATCATTGACCATTTTAGTGCCGATGATCAAGTGTTGCTTGAGCTGATTGCGCATCAAATTATTGGGCCGATTCGCCAAGCTCAAATGCGCGAACAGCTAGCGCGCCAAACCCGTCAGTTGCAATTGGTCAATAATTTGGCCCAATCGTTAAGCGCCAATTTGGATCTCCATTCGCTGTATCGCAGTATCGAGCAAGAGTTGCAGCAAATTATGGGGCCAGTTGCCATTGCTTGGTATTCGTATCGCAATGCAGTTATTGATTTGGCCTATACCTCGCAACGTGATGCCTTCTGCATGCCCAACGATCAGCCAAGTCTCCATTTGCTGACTGAGCTTGGCACAATTACCCGAGTCTATTCGTGTGTTTTAGGCACCGATAGCTTAGTGCCAATCACCCAACAATTGCTCGATTCTGGCTATCAAGGCTGCGCCGCAGTGCCGCTGCATCATCAGGCTCGCTTGTTGGGTGTGCTGCTAATTGCCATCAAAGATCGCCACATTAGCAATGAAGAAGTGGCGCTTTTGGAAATGGCTCGCCCGCATTTTGCCGTAGCCTTGGCCAATGCCCAAACTGTCGCCGACCAAGCAGCGCGCCAAACTGAGCAAGCAGAATTGGGCTACTTGCGCAATATGGCGCAGCTAGCAGGCCAAATGGCCCATCACTTCAACAATTTATTGGCAGTGATTTTGGGCAATACCCAATTGGCCGAGCTTGATGCAGTCGATGAAGCCCAGCGCGAATTATTATCTGAAGTGGTTAAGCATGTGCGTGGCGGCAAAGAGATGGTGCAGCGGATTCATCTGCTCAAAGGTGCCAGCCGTAGCAATCCTGCGCCATTTCCGATTGATCTCAGCGAAGCGCTGCCAAGCTTGATCGATCAAGCCTTGCAAGTCCATCACTCGGTCGAAGATTTGCGGCTAGAAATTCAGCCCAACTTGTATGTTCTGTTGCAAGAACGCGACTTGCTGACCCTATGCATTGAGCTGATCAACAACGCCTTGGAATCTGGCTCAAGCCACGCAGGGATTGTGATCAAGGCCTATCAAACTGAACATGCAACGGTTTTGGCCTTCCGTGATGCTGGCCAAGGAATTCCTGCTGATGCCTTTGGCGATATTTGGCAGCCTTTCTGGACGACCCATGGCCCGCAACGCTTGGGCTTGGGCTTGCCAATTTGTGCGGCAGTAATGTGGCGTGCTGCCGGCTCGATCAGTTTGATTCCAAATGACCCTGAGCCTGGAGTTACCGCCCTACTTCAGTTTCCCCTCTTGCCAAGCGAAGCCATGAATTTGGCCTAACTTAGCCTACTTTTGCACTATCAGAAGCTTGGGGGCTGCGGTATAATACATGCTAGCGGTAGCATTCTCGCCGCTCCCATGGTGTTTAAGCAGAGGGTTCTTGTGCAGCAGTCTCCATCATCAACTCCCACACCAATGCCATTATTTACGTTAATTCGCGGAGCACTCAACCTGCTTCGGCGCTATTCGAGCTTGTTTATGGGCTTGGCCGCGCTCCAAGTCGTGCCATTCCTGATTGGAACGCTCTGGATGCAAGCCAACGGGGTGGAAGCTCGGGCTACATCGCAGTTGAACGTCATTATGGCCGAAATGACGCGGCGGGTTGAAAATGGCCAAATGGGCGATGGCATGTGGGTATTGGAGTATCCACGGGCTGATATTGCGCCCTACATTTGGGGTATGTTGGGGGTTTACTTTTTTTCAATTTTCATTATGCGCAATCTGGCTATGGCGGCGAGTGTCATCGCGGTTGGTGAACATTACCGCCAAGCCAAGCCACGCTTGCTCAACGTCGTGTTAAGCAGTTTACGCCATTTGCCCTCGCTGTTTGCCTGGGGCTGCATGTGCGTTTTAGCTCTCTTTATAGCGCTGTTTTTTGCCTTAGCCCAGCTGCCTGGCCTTGTTTTAGGCTTGGGCTTGCTGTGGTTTTTTGGGGTTCGGCTGAGCCTTGTGCCACAAATTATTGTAGCCGAGCGGATTGATGTATTTCGCGCCATCCATCACTCGTGGGTGTTAACGCGAGGTGCATTTGGCCGCATTAGCAATATTTGGATCATCTTGGTGGTGCTTTTAGGCGTTCTCGCCAGCTATGTAACGACGATTATCAGTGCGATTGCGATGGCGCTGTTTGGCGAAACCAGTGCCATGGCGATTGCGCTGACCCAAGGCTTATCAACAGTTACCTCGATTATGACCTTACCAATGGCCTATATTGGCTTTACCTTGCTATACTATGATCAAATTCGCTTAGCGTATGCTGGGGTGCCAAGCAACCCAAGCTTGAATGTGCAACAATAAATAGCCTAATTGAGAGGTTGAGATGTATCGAATTTGGCGAATGCTAGCTTGTTTGTTGCTTATGAGCGGGGTTTTGGCCCAGCCCTTGATTGCCCAAGCCCAAGCACCTGAGGTCGTCAGCGTCAACGACTATACCCAATTGCTCCGCGAAGCCTTTACCGCAGCCCAACGCACTGATGAAATTGGGCTGCGCGAGGCCAGCGACAAAATCGTTGCGCTTAAGCAGCTTCGTACGCGCAGCGAAGATCTGATTGATGTAAATCATCAATGGCTCAAGGATGCGTTGGCGAGCACAACCCCAAATTTGCTCATTATCCGCGATCGCTTGGCAGCCATGCTCGAAGCACTGACCGCTGGCCGCGAATATGCGCCCCAAGACCTCGAAACCTTAACCGTTATTTTGAATACCGACCCATTTGATAAGCTCAAGCCTCAAGACGCACCAGCACCACCTAATGTCAATTTTCTGCGCTGGCTCTTTAGCGATGGCTTAACCTCGTGCTTTACCGTGATTGCGGTGGTGTTTGTGCTGGGGTTGATTCTGTATATTGCTAGAACCGTGCAGCGCAGTAATGTCAAGGTTGCACGCCGCAAGGCTCCCGCTGAAGAGCAAAAATTAACCAGTGTGCAGGCGATTGAACGCGCCGATAAAGTCGCCGCCGAAGAAGCCAATTTCCGCGATGCAGTGCGCTATTTGTATCTTTCAACCTTGTTATGGCTGGAGGAACGCGGCATGTTGCGCTACGACCGGACCTTGACCAACCGCGAGGTATTGGCAGCAGTGCCCAGCAATACGCCGTTACATCAGCGCCTAGCTCCCGTTATTCAGACCTTCGATCGAGTCTGGTATGGCATTGCCGAGGTTGATCAAACAACCTTTGATCACTATCGCCAACAAGTGACAAGCCTGCGCGAGGTACGCTAAGATGAGTAGTAAAGTCAAAACTATTGCAATTGTCGTTGGCATTATCGCGCTGGTGATTTTTTTGTTCAGTTCGCTCGATTTGCAAAATAACAATAACGAAGCTGGCTCGATTTACAATGAAAGTGCCTTCGGCGCAGCGGCCCTGCCACTCTGGTTTGGCAAAATTGGCTATCAAACCGAAATCTACGAATATCGCCGTTTTGATGACCTTGATCAAGCAATCAATGTCATGATCTCGCTGCCTTCGGAACGTTTCGATGGTTGGCAAGTCGATGAAATTGATGCAGTTATGCGCTGGGTCGAAGAAACTGGCGCTACGCTGATCATCGTTGATAATGAACAAAACGGGATCTTCACGCGCTTAGACTTGACGGTTACACCCTATGAAGACCTGAATCCAGTTACAACCGCCAAACCCAGCCACAGCTTGGTCAATCCTGATGTTACCAGCCTCGACGATTATCACACAATGAAGTATTTTGAGCGAACCCGCCAAAATAGCCAAGTGATTATCGGCACGGAGCAGCAGCCAACCTTGCTCGGCATTAGTCGTGGCAGCGGCATGATTTACGCCTCGACCAACGTTGATATTTTTACCAACATTGGCTTGTTTCGTGAAAGTAATGCACGCTTAATTTTGAATATGGTTAATCGCACCCCTGCAGGTGGCACGATTGCCTTCGATGAAGTGCATCATGGCCGTGCCTTGCCGCCAAAAGCTGCGCCAGTGCCAGCTAAGCCCTACTCGCCATTAGTTGCAGCAATGGTGTATAGTGCGATTGTCGTTGGGTTGTGGGCTTTATTATCAGGCCGCCGCTTTGGCCAAATTGTGCCAAGCAAAATCGATTTGATGCAGCGTAATAGCAGCGAATATGTTCAATCGATGGCAAATTTGTTTCAACGAGGCCGCCAAGCTGAACATATGCAAGTCCACTATAAAACCTACCTCAAACGCCGCATCGCCAAGCCCTATGGAATCAATCCAAAGCTTGATGATCAACAGTTTATCAACGAAGTTCAACGCTATTCCGATACAATTGATCGCAATCACCTTGCCCATTTGCTCAACCATTTAAGCCAACCCAACCCGAGCGAAGCCAGCATCTTGGCTTTGGTCAGCGATATTGATCGCTTTATTCACACATGGGAACAACAAGGTCGGGTTTAAGCACGCTCTTTTTGCCTAGGCTACGGGCATCGTGCGGTGCTCGTGAGAATGATATTGGAGGATCAATGCTGGTTAAACAAGTTGCCGAATATATGCGCCAAGAGGCCAGTAAAGTTATTGTTGGCCAAGAGGAAACCTGGACGCAACTGGTAGTTGCCTTGCTAAGCGGCGGCCATGTGTTGCTTGAAGGTGTGCCTGGCACCGCCAAAACCTTGATGGCCAAAACCTTGGCGCATTTGGTGCAAGCTGAGTTTAAGCGGGTGCAATTTACCCCCGACTTGATGCCCTCGGATGTGATGGGCACAAGCGTCTATGAGATGCAAACTAGCCAGTTTCGCTTGCGCAAAGGCCCAATTTTTACTCAAATTTTGCTGGGCGACGAAATTAACCGCGCTCCTGCCAAAACCCAAGCAGCCTTGCTCGAAGCCATGGAAGAGCAACAAGTTACGATTGATGGCGAGACGATGCCGTTACCACAACCATTCTTCGTGATCGCCACTCAAAACCCAATGGAATACGAAGGCACCTACCCATTGCCCGAAGCCCAACTCGACCGCTTCTTGTTCAAAGTCTTGGTGGGCTATAGCCCACCAGAAGTTGAGTTTGAGGTGCTGCGCCGCTATAACCAAGGCTTTAACGCACGCAATTTGAGCAGCGTTAATTTGCAACAAACCGTCACACCAGAAACGATTATGCGCTGTCGCGATGAAATTGGTCGCTTGCGGGTTGAAGATGGCGTAATCAACTATATCAATGCCATTGCCCAAGAATCACGTCGCTCGCCAGATTTGGTGCTGGGTGGCTCGCCCCGCGCCTCGATTGCCTTGCTCTTAACCGCCAAAACCTTTGCGGCGATGCAAGGCCGCGAGTATGTTGTGCCCGATGATGTGAAGTTCTTGGCCCGCCCAGTCTATCGCCATCGGATTATTCTCAAACCAGAGGCAGAGATTGAAGGTTTAACCCCAGATACCGCCATGACGCGGATTTTGGGGCGTATTGAGGTTCCTCGCTGATGATTCCATCGCGCCGTTTATTAGGAATTCTGCTCGCAGGCCTAGTTCCGGTGGTCATCGGGGCCGAAAACCCCGATTTCCGCTGGACAATCTGGGTCTATGTGCTATTGCTGATTGGCTTTGTGGCCGTCGATTGGTTTATCACGCCCAAGCCAACATTATTGGAAGTGGCGCGCATCAACGAACCAAAGCTCTCGATTGGCGAACAAAACCTGATTACGCTGGCCGTGCATAACCAAAGCCAACGCACCCTCGATCTGCAAATTCGCGACGAATTTCCGGTGGAGTTTCCCAGCGATGCGCTGATTCTCAAGACCAAGGTCGAGCCAGAGAGCGTGCAAGAAGTGAGCTACCATGTGCGGCCACTGCGGCGCGGCGATTATCGCTTTGGCAACATCAACCTGCGCTACACCAGCACCCTTGGCACCTTTTTGCGCCAATCCAAAATCGCCTTCGACGAATTGGTTAAGGTTTACCCCAATGTGCTTGATGTGCGCAAATACGATATGCTGGCCCGCAAAGGTATGTTGTTTGAGCTTGGCTTGCGGACAGCGCGGGTTTTTGGCTCGGGCACCGAGTTTGAGCGGCTACGCGAATACACACCCGACGATGAGTTTCGAGCAATTAACTGGAAGGCCAGCGCCCGCCGCAATAAGCTAATTGCCGCCGAATACGAAACTGAGCGCTCGCAATATGTGGTTTCGGTGATTGATACCGGACGCTTGATGCGCCCAACGATCAACGATATTGCCAAGCTGGATTATGCGATTAACGCCGCCTTGATGCTCGGCTATGTGGCCATGCTCAAGGGCGATCATATTGGCATGCTTTCGTTTGCTGACCATGTGGGGCGTTTTTTGCAGCCACGGCGGGGCAAGGCCCAGTTTTATCAAATGTTGGAGATGCTGTATAACTTGCCATCACAGCCAGTCGAGGCCGATTATGGCCGCGCAATCTCCTACTTGGGCTTGAAGAATAAGCGGCGTTCGCTGGTGGTGATTTTTACCGACCTCAGCACGATGGATACAGCCAAGCCCTTGATTCAACATATGGCGCGCTTGGCCAAAACCCACCTAGCCTTGTGCGTGGTGATGAGCGACCCCAACTTAGTCGGCTACGCTGGCAAATCAACCGCAAACTCGACCGATGTCTATGAGCGAGCAGTGGCCGAAATGGTGCTCGATGAGCGCCGCGTGGTGCTCGACACGCTGAACCAAGCTGGCGTACACACTATCGATGTACCAGCAAATAAACTCACAGTTTCGGTGATTAATAAATATCTGGAGTTCAAAGGTCGGGGATTAATTTAACCGCCAATCACGGGGCTACATTGCCCCGTGATCCTCATTATTTTAGATCAGAATCAGCACCAAAATAAACATGCTGACTACGCCTCCGAGGGCAATGCCGAGCGCGATGCCTGCTGCGATACTCATGACACGGCGTAGTGGTGTGGTTGTGGCTTTCACCTGCAATCCTCCTAATTTGGTTATGCCCTATAGCCCTAGGATACCACAGTTTGACCGCTGGCTTGCTCAAAATCGGCTGATACTCATCTGAGGTTAAGCACACGCTAAGCTGAGCATCACAATCTCTGGCCGACAGCCAAAGCGCACTTGCGGCCAGCTACAGCCCAAGCCCCACGAGGTAAATTGCACCAGCGAGCCAACATTATAGCGATGGTCGGGGTAGCGCATACCCAAATAGGGCAGCAGCAACGCACCCTTAACTGGCACGCGCACTTGGCCACCGTGGGCATGGCCAGAAAGCTGCAAATCGAAGCGATTGTAGCTGGCGGTGAAGTCGGCGGTATCCGGCTCGTGCACCAAAATAATTGCTGCATCGCTGCTCGGCAACTCACCAACCAAACGGTCAAGCACTGGTTTCATGGTGCTTGGGTCGTTGTGGCCAATTGGATTGGGCCACAGATCGTCGTGGCCAGCCAGGTGTAATTTGCTGCTGCCACGGTTCAAACTGATTGCCCGATTGGTCAGATCGTGAATGCCAGTTGCTCGTAGCACTTGGCGCACGGTTTCGCCATTACCATCGCTCCAATAATCGTGGTTGCCCAAAACACCAACTATCCCGTCGGGCGCTTCGAGCATCGCCAAGCCAACCGCCAAATCCTCTGCATAACGGCTAGCATCGTTGGTAATAAAATCACCTGAGATCGCAATCAGATCTGGTTTTTGGGCATTGACCATGCGCACCGTCGTCAGCCAATGCTCACGCGTCATCAGCACATCGTCAATGTGAATATCGCTCAAATGGGCAATTCGATAGCCATCGTAGGCACTAGCCAAGCGCGGCAAAACGATCGTTTCTTCGTGGACACTCAGCCATTCAGCTTCGACATTGAAGCCATAGGCTGCTGCGCCCAGCGTGCCAGCGGTTGTGGCCAAGGTTGAATAGGCTATTATTTTCAGAAAACTGCGGCGTGAAAGTGCTGCTGCCATACAAACCTCCTACTTCTGTTTCGTTCTACGACGTAGTTGTACTAGTGGATCCCCTCACCCCAACCCCTCTCCCGTGCGCGGGCGAGGGGCTTTAATCGTGCGGTTCTGTCGCGATGTGTGATAGAAAACGGTCGGCTCCCCCTCGCCCGCGTCCAGTGGGAGAGGGGGCTGGAGGGTGAGGGGATGCTGCTGCAAACCTCCTACTTCTGTTTCGTTCTACGACGTAGTTTATAGCGTTTTAAACAGCGAATGTAGCTGATATGCGGCTGATATGCAGCAGATAGCGTGCAACTTAGCGCATTTTGACTAGCAGCACAATCGGCTGGCCTTGCAGTTTGGTCAACACCACGGTTTGCTCATTGCGGCCTTTCAAACGCAGTTGTTTGCTCAGCTCCTCTGGCGTAATTGGCGAGCCACGTTTTTTAACCGTTACCCGGCCAACCTCGCGCTCCTGCAACGCATGGCGCAAAGCCTTGAGATTAAACGGCATCCATTGCTCAATCTGCCAAACTCTGAGCAATGGCGATTGCACCAAGTTGTCGCTGGTGAGGTAGGCAATGCTGGCATCAAATTGGGCCAAATTGTGCTGCGCCGCCAGATCAGCCACCGCATGCGCCCGAATCACCGCCGGATCAGGCTCGTACAAATAGGCGCATGGCTCGCTCAGCGCAGCCGCCGCTTGCTCAGGATTGGCAATTAAGCTGAATTCATTGCCAGCGCTGGTGAGCACCACGGCCTTGCGTTGGCCGCCACCTTGGCCAGCATGCCACCACAAACTGGCCTCGCGCAAATCGCCATCAAGCGAAACAAACTCAAGATCGTAGCCAGCAGGCACGGCATCGTCGGGAATGCCCGGCGCAACCTTGGCCCCATGAATCGGCACTTGCTTGCGCCAACGCTCAAGCGTCGAAAGCGGCGGCTGATAGTGCTCAACATCCCAAATTCGTTTGCCATTGCTGCGCCGCGCTGGGTCGATAAACAAGCCATCGTAGCCAGCAAATTCCAAGCTGGTAAAATCGGCTTCTTGGATGGCGATGTTGTTGCTCAAGCCAAGTGCCTGGGCATTGGCCGCCAGCAGTGCCAAGCGCAACGGATCGCGATCGAGCGCCAAAACGTGGCAACTTTGGGCCAGCGCCAAGGCATCGCCGCCAATCGAGCAGCCCAAATCGGCCAAGCGCGAACCAGCAGCAAAATGGCGTTGGCGATAATTGGCCACCAACCAAGGCGTGGCTTGCTCCAACGCCTCGCGGGTAAAATACAGCTGGCTGGCTTGGGGAAATTTGGCTTGAGCAGCGCGCCGCAACAAGCTGGTTTCCAACGCTGCCGTGACCGCCTCTGCTGGATAGCGTTTGCGCAACTTGGTGGTGTAGCGCAAAAAGTTTGCTTCGTTCAGCTCAGGGTCGGCGCTCAACTCGGCCAGCAATTGTTGGCCAGCAGCGCTCAACAACCAACGAAAACCTTCGATTTCCATTAGGCTTTGCCCGCCCAGCGTTGGCGCAAGGCCGCAATAATTGTCGGGCCATGCTCGCGACCATTTTCGATGAAGATTTTGCTTGGATGTGAGCCTGCCGCCAAAACCCCAGCAATAAACAGATTTGGCACATTAGTTTCAAATGTTGCTGGATCATGGCTTGGCACAGCATCATGATCAACCTCTACCCCAACAGCTGCGAGCATGCTGGTATTCGGGCGATAGCCAATCAGGGCAAAGATCCAATCGTTGGGCTGTTCGTGCTGCGAGCCGTCGGCCTTTGTTATTTGAATGCTGGTTGGGGTAATCGCCGTCACATTGGCTTCCCAGAAGGGCTGAATCTTGCCTGCGTCGATCCATGCCTGCAAATCGGCGGCGATCCATGGTTTGATTCGTTGATCTAAGCTGGCAAATTGATGGATGATCGTCACGTTTGCGCCGTGATAATACAAATCAAGCGCAGCCTCGGCAGCAGAATTGCCCCCGCCAATCACCGCGACATTTTGGCGATAGTAGGGGTGGCCTTCGCGATAATAATGCAGCACTTTGCTTAATTCAGCGCCAGCAATAGCCAACTGATTCGGCGTATCGTATGAGCCACTGGCCACAATCACTGCTTGGCTCTGGTAGCTAGCGCTGGTTTGATCGTGACGAGTGGTTTGCAGCTGAAACCTGCCATCTGCTAAACGCTCAAGCGCTTGTACTGGCTCGTAAACATGAATATTTAAGCCAAAATGCTCAACCACGCCGCGATAATAGGCCAACGCTTCGGTGCGAGTTGGATGGGGATGAATGCTGCTCCATGGCACATTGCCAATCGTCAAATTGGGTGCTGTGCTAAAAAACGCCGTTTGCAACGGATAATTGATAATCGTGTTGGTGATTGCGCCGCGTTCGAGCACAAGATAGCTGAAGCCTGCCTGTTGGGCGGCAATTGCGGCGCTCAGGCCACTTGGTCCAGCCCCAATAATAATCAGATCGTAGGTTTGCATACTGCTCCTTGCAATAAAAAAACCGCAGAGAGCGCTAAGCTTGAGCGCCCTCTGCGGTGCTACATAATTGATTAACTCATCGAAGCCCACATCATCAGCGCGATCACCTGAATAATCGCCGGAATTGCCCCAATCCCTAATAATTTACCACCACTCCAGCCATACAGCCCTTCCCACAAACCAGAAGTCAGCAGGAATGACCAAATTGCTGCGCCAATCCAGAGCAAAATTGGCAACAAGGGTACGTTTAATACCAGCAGCAACAATGCGCCCAACATCACCACAATTCGCGGCAATTGGGCGGTTGGGTAAAGGTAGAAGGGGCGGGCCAAGTGCGCATCGCCATCCATATTGCGTTCGCTGAAGCGGGCAACAGCGGCAGCAATTGGGTATTCCAACAAACAGAAGCCAGCAAAAATCAAAACATTGATAATTGAGCCAACGGTTGGATAGTGAACGCCGTTGATATGGCGCTCGACTAAAAGCATTAATGTAGGAATTGCAGCCAGCCAAAGCATTGGCCGACCAAGCGTAAGCATCGTATCGAATTTAATTTTGTTGCTATCTTCGCGGCGCAAAATGTTGGAAACCATGCGATCGATCGCATCGCTAGGTTTAAACATCAAGCGCAACAACCAAGCTGGCGCGTCTTCGGTCAAGATGCCTTCATCTTGCTCGTTTGGCCGTTGGCGGCGCGAAACTTCAAGCACAATTTGCTGCACCAAGGGATCGTAGACGCTCAAGGCTGAGGTTAATAAAACCCCGCGGGCATTCGAGCCATCGAAGAGCAACGACGAAAGATGATGCATCAACTTCAAACTTTGGTTGGTGGTTTGAATCAGCACCACATGGTTTTCTTCCGAGAGGCTAGCAGTTTTGACGGCGATAATTTCTTCCCAGCGCACCAGCAGCCAGCGGTTGAAATAGCGCACCATCAAGCCTTCTTGGCGCGATTCAATATCGGGCAAAATATTGCGCACCACCACCAACATGGGAATTAAAACACCCAGCAACAATACTGCGGCAACGGGCAGCCACCAAACACTTTGATCAAGCGGCAACGGATCGCTGCTAAAAATGCCGCCTAAGCCAAAGCTAAGGCCAATCCATTGGCGCAACATGTCGAGCACGCGTAGCAGCCCAAGGATCGCCATGATTGCCGTGCCACCAACCAGCAAGGTGCTAATGCGTTTGGGATAGGTAGCCATAATGCTGGCGACGCGGCCAGGTTGGGCGGTTAGCCCTGCTTGGGTGGCATATTCCACATAGTCTTTATCGCTCTTGGAGCGGCGGCTGAAAAAGCCAGCTGGGCTGAGCAAGAGTTGAAACAACGGCGAGGAAGCCTTTTCATCAAGCTTAACAACTGGTTGTTTGGTTTGGCGCGCGACCTGTTCAAGCTCGCTGGTGAGCATACGCACCAACGGCAGAAAATCGGAAATGCCCGAGGTAATCAGCACCCCACGGCGCAAGCTAAACCGATAGAGCAAGCTATAAAAGCGATGCCAACTGGTCAAGGCTTTATTGTTGGTTTGCAACAACAGCACAAAGCGTTCGCCTGAGAGATCCTCGGTAACCCGCAAGCCGCTCACTTGCTCCCAACCAACGGGCAACCAACCATTGCCCCATTCAATTAAAATACCACGGCTACTCGTACGAATTGTGGGGAAGAAATTACGAACAAAGACAACCACGAGCAAGGTTAAGCCCAACCAACCAAACGAGGGCGCAAGGTCGAGCAAGTCGCGGATGCGGGGCCGCGATTGGCCAGTTTGGTTGAACCAGTTAACGAGTGGTTCGTAAAAGGTATCGCGAGCAATAAAGGCAGCGTTGATGTTGCGGCTATCCCAGAGATACTGCAAAACGGCACGTCCCCAGCGCACCACAGCAACGACGACGAGGACGGTACAAAGCACCTCAAAAATCCATTTAAACCGACGAGGGTAACGGTGCACCTGTTCGGGTGTGGCGAAGGCCATGGGCAGTCCTCCAGTTAACAAACCGCGCGTTAGCGGAACTGTCTCAGGAATTTGTCAGCTTCTCACGCTTCTCTCGCGCTACGGTGGGTCTGCAAGATCGAGTATGATGATTAACATAGAATCGCGCACGATAATAGCACAAGATCGTGGTGCTGATCGCAAAGATAAGGAGTACTGTAGGCATGATTCGACGTTGGATTCGTGGACTGTGGGGTTTGACGGTTTGTGGAGTGTTGCTTAGCTGCGGTCAAGGTACTGCTACTGAAGCGCCCCAAACTCAAGCTCCAACAGCAACCACAACTGTTGCTGCTAGCCCAACCACTGCCGCCTCGCCAACGACGGCTGCTTCGCCAACGCTCGCCGCAACAGCAACCCCCGCTGCCTCGCCAACCCCTGCTGGCTTGAACGATGCGGATCTCGCTAAATATGCGCCCAACGAGATTGGCTGGGTGTTGGTCTTAGAATATCACTTAATTGAATCTCCCGATGCAGAGTATAGCCGCTCGCCTGAGAAGCTGCGCGAGGATTTAGAGTGGTTGTATGCCAATAATTTCTACCCAATGACCTTGCGCGATTTGGTGACAAATAATATCACTGTACCATTGGGCAAATCGCCAGTCGTGCTGACCTTCGATGATTCATCAGACGGCCAGTTTCGCTACCTCGAAGATGGCACAATCGACCCAACCTCGGCCATGGGCATTTTGCAGGCCTTTGCCGCCGAACACCCAGATTTTCCAGCGATTGGCGTGTTCTTCCCGTTGATCGATGTTGATGTCAAGGAACGAGTGTTGTTTGGTCAGCCAGAGCTGGCGACCCAAAAGCTGCAAGAAATCGTGGCCTTGGGCGGCGAAGTTGGCACGCATACCTACACCCACCAACGCCTCGACGAAGCAGATGAAGAACAGATCCAATGGCAATTGGCTTTCTCAATCAAAGAGCTTGAAGAGCGCATCGGCGATGGCTATAAAGTCACCAGCCTGAGCTATCCTTTGGGTATGTTCCCAGCCAACGAGGGCTTAGTCCGTGAAGGCGAATCGGAAGGCGAAAGCTACACCTTGAGCGCCGCCGTCGATGTAACTGGTGGAGCCAGCCCTTCGCCCTACTCGCAAACCTTCGATCCCTACCACATTCGGCGCACCCAAGCTGTCGATTCGCAATTGGAATATTGGTACCAGCTGTTTGAAGAACGGCCTGACCTTAAATTTATTTCCGATGGCGATCCCGATACCATTACCGTGCCCAGCGAAGAAACCCTTGGTGAAGAGCAACAAGGCCGCTTGCAGCCAGATCTCGAAGTTCGACGCTACGAACGCAAGTAACGTGAGGGTTTAGGGGCTAGGGATTGGGAACGTATGCCCTCACCCCAACCCCTCTCCCGTGGCGCGGGCGAGGGGCTTTCACGCTGTGGTTATCCTCCAATTCTTTGGTGAAAAACGGTCGGCTCCCCCTCGCCCGCGTCCAGTGGGAGAGGGGGCTGGGGGTGAGGGAACGCGCCACACCACCATCAATGAACCCCAATCTACTATGCTATCGTTAGTACAAATCGTTGATCTATCCGTGGTAGACTAAAACGCAATGCTATCACGAAGGTGAAATATGACCGAAGAACAAAATGAACGCGATATTGAAGCAGCAATCATCGAAATTGGCGACCATGATCGCCCAATCGTGCTGAGCGAACTCAAAGTTTTTAACGACCTTGACCAAGATGAAGCTGATACTTTTGAATTTGAATGGACCAGGATCGAGCCAAGCCATCGCCGCAACTTGGCCCAAGCCATGCAAGAAGTCGCCGAAGCCAGCCTAGAGCTTGATTTTCGCGCAGTGTTTAGCATTTTGCTCGCCGACCAAGATCCAGCGATTCGGATTGCCGCTGTCAAAGGCATGGCCGAGGATACCCGCCGCTCTAGTTTGCGTCGCCTCAGCGAATTGTTGGTTAACGATGCTGACGATGGCGTGCGAGCCAATGCAGCCATTACGCTTGGCGCATGGGCCTTGCGAGCTGGCGAAGGCAGCTTGGATCAGCGCACCAGCAACGAGTTATCACAGCAACTCTGGGCCGCTTACGACAACCAGCAAACATCGACCTTGGTACGCCAACGGCTCTTGGAAACCTTAGGCTATTTGGCCGATAGCGATCCACGAGTCAATCAAGAAATTGGCGCTGCCTACCAACGCTTTGATGATGGTTGGCAAGCTGCTGCGCTCTGCGCCATGGGCCGCACTGGCTTGCATGAATGGTTGCCAACCATTACCAACAGTTTGCGTTCGAATGAGCCATTATTGCGCTTCGAGGCTGTGCGAGCAGCAGGCGAGCTTGGCGATTTGGCCGAATCGATCGTTAATCACGTGGCCCGTGCTACCGCCGATGGCGACATCGAAGTTGCTACTACCGCCATGTGGGCGCTTGGCCAAATTGGTGGTACAGCCGCCCGCCGCTTTCTTGAACAACTGATCAAAGAAGTCGATGGCGCACGCCGCGAAGCAGCAGTCGAAGCACTCAAAGAACTCCAATTCTTCGACGACCCCATGCAATCGTTGCCAATCGACGACGACGATGAGGACGAAGACGATTATTGGTATGGCGACGACGACGAAGAATAGCAAATTAAGAATGAAGGATGAGGGATGAAGGATGAATTGGGATCGGGGGTTGGGCTAAGGTTTAGGCTGCTTAATCACGAAGAGCACGAAGCTTGGGCGAGCCTATTACCGATCCCCAACAACCGATCCCCAATCCCCATCTAGTAACAAGGAGCCGAACATATCCATAAGGCAGCTATGCTCTATGTTCTATGTTCTCTGTTCTTATGTATCAACACATTTGTTTATCGCCCCATTTCGATGATGCGGCGCTCTCGCTTGGCGGCGCGCTGGCTGGTTGGCATGCTGCTGGCGAGCGTTGTTTGATCGTTACGATTTGCAGTGCGCCACCAAGCGGCGAACTCAACAGTTTTGCTGCCTATTTGCACGAACGTTGGGGCGCAGCCAGCGATCCCATCGCCATTCGGCGGGCCGAAGATCAAGCTGCAGCCGATCGGCTCGGAGCCGATTTGCTCTTTCTTGAGCAGCACGATGCGATTTATCGCCACGCTGCTTATGATTCTGTCGAGGCGATTTTTGGCACGCCCATTCCTAACGATTTGCTGTGGGCCAGCTTAACCAGCCAACTGCAAGCGCTGGCCAAGCAATATCCTGCAGCTCAGTGGTATGCACCCTTGGCGGTTGGCAATCACGTCGATCATCAAATTACCCATGGCGTGGCAGCAAAGGTGCTCTCAAACCTGCGTTGGTATGAAGATTTGCCCTATTCTGCCCGCAACAATGCCCGCGAGCAACGCTTGGCCCAAGTTCAACCAACGCTTGATCAGCTGATTCAAATCGACCAAACTTTAGCCACCAAACTTGCTGCGGTTGCCGATTATGCCAGCCAAATGGTTGAGTTATTTGGCACAGTCGAAGCGATGCAGCAAGAGCTAGGCGATTATGCAGCCAGCGTGGCCGAACACGGTTTTGCTGAGCGGTTATGGCGAGGAGGCCAAGCGTGAGTTTTGCGCTACGCGAGCTTGATGCAGCGCAGTGGTCGGCGGATCTAGCAACGCAGCCCACAGCCCATCTCTTACAACAGGCAGAATGGGGCCAGCTCAAAGCCCAATTTGGCTGGCAACCCCAACGCATCGCCATCTACAACCAACATGGGTTTTGCGCCGGAGCACAAATTCTGTGGCGCTCACAATATGGCTTGCGGGTGGCCTATGTGCCGCGTGGCCCAATTTGGTCAGCTGATCAAGCAGCCAATCGCTTGTTGTTGCAAAGTTTGGAGCGCTTGGCCCGCAAGCGTTGGGCAGCATTTTTGCGCCTAGAGCCAAATGTGCTTGATGCTGGAACGCCTGCAGAACTGCACTCTGAGCTGTTGTTGGCGGGCTACGAGCCAAGCAGCAGTATGCAGCCAAGCGCCTCGATTCACCTTCAGCTTGAGCCTGAGTTGGCAACCTTGCAAGCACAAGCAAGCAAAGGCCATCGCGCCGATGTGCGCCGCGCCGAGCGCCAAGGCGTGACGATTCGGGTTAGCACAACTGAGGCCGATCTCGACCAGTTTTATGCGATTATGCAAGCCACCAGCCAACGCGCTAATTTTGGCATTCATAGCCGCGAGTATTACGCTCAAGCATGGCGCTTGTTTGGCGGTGATCAAGCAGATGGCGCAGCCCGTTTGCTGATTGCTGAACGCGAAGGTCGGGTGATTGGCAGCTTTTTGGTGTTTGCTCAAGGCGCTGAAGCCCAATATATGTATAGCGGCACCAACGAAGAAGGCCTGAAATTTGCCGCTAGCCATGCCTTGCAATGGGCCGCAATTAGCTGGGCCAAACAACGGGGCTGCACGCTCTACGATTTTTGGGGCATTCCCGAAGCATTCTTAGCGCTTGAAACCACCAGCGACCCTGCTGAACGCGAACGTTTAGAACAAGCGGCACAAGCAACGGGCATGGCCGGGGTCTATCGCTTCAAAAAAGGCTGGGGCGGCCAACCAGTCCGCTATCTGCCAGCTTATGATCGTGTTTTCTTGCGTCCGGCGTATTGGCTTTGGCAGCGCCGCCGTTCTGAATAGGAATAATTGATGAAATCGTTGGCTGAACTTTTATTGCATGTTTCGCATCAAGCTGCTGGTGATCACAGCACAAGCATTAGCAACGTGGCCTATGATTCACGCAAGGTTACGCCAGGCGCGCTGTTTGTGGCAATCAACGGCGTACACGTCGATGGCCATCGTTATATTGCGGCGGCCTTGGAGCAAGGCGCGGTGGCGGTGGTCTATGATGATCCCAATCAAGCGCCACCAGCCAGCATTCCCTCGGCCTTGGTTGCCGATGCCAAAGTTGCGCTCTCGCCGATTGCCGCCGCATTCTACGATTACCCCGCCAATCAATTAGAAGTAATTGGCATTACTGGCTCGAAGGGCAAGACCACGACGACCTTTTTAACTGCGGCAGCCTTGGAAGCCAGCGGCGAGTTGGTTGGCTTTATGAGCACCGTCGATTTTAAAATTGGCCCACGCCAATGGGCCAACAAAACCCGCCAATCAACCCCCGAAGCTTTGGAAATTCAGGCTATGCTACGCGAAATGGTCACTGCTGGCTGTCGCTATGCAGTGGTGGAAAGCACCTCGCATGGCTTATCACAGCGTTGGAATCGACTTGGCGATTGTGCCTATGATGTGGCATTAATTACCAACGTAACCCACGAACACCTCGATTACCATGGCACGGTCGAGCAATATCGCGCCGATAAAGCCCAATTATTTCATTTGCTGAGCACCAGCCCCAGCCAAAAATCAATTCTTGGCCAAAACACAACCGTCGAAAAAGTGGCAATCGTCAATGCAGATGATCCGCATGCTGAGCAATATCAGCTGGCAGCAGGCAGCCAAGTGCGCCAACTGAGCTATGCGATTCATGCTGAGGCCGATTTACGCGCAACCGAAATTGTCTCAACCAGCAAGGGCCTGCGCTTCACGGCGCTAACGCCCCAAGGCACGTTCGAGCTGAATTTGCAATTAGTTGGCACGTTTTATGTCTACAATGTACTAGCGGCGCTGAGCGTGTGTGTGGCTCGCGGAGTCGATTTAGCGGCAGCAATTCAGCGGCTCGAAGCGATTGCTGGCATCAACGGGCGCATGGAGCAAGTTGAGCTTGGCCAGCCATTTAGCGTGCTGGTCGATTATGCCCACAATCCCGATTCATTTGAGCAAGTGATGAGCATGCTGCGCCCATTGACCCAAGGCAATTTGATTGCGGTCTTTGGTTCAGCAGGCGAGCGTGATCGCGCCAAGCGTCCGATTCAAGGCCAAATTGCCGCCAAATGGTGCGATTTGCTCTACCTGACCGATGAAGATCCGCGCGCCGAGGATTCGATGCAGATTTTGCAGGAAATTGCGGCGGGAGCACAAGCTGAGGGCAAAATTATCGATCATAATTGCTGGCTAATTCCTGATCGCCGCACAGCGATTGAGCAAGCGCTGGCCACGGCCAAAGCTGGCGATGTGGTGCTTTTGCTCGGTAAAGGCCACGAAGGCAATATCATTTACGCCAGCGGCGACATCGATTGGAACGAGCATCACGAGGCTGAACGGGCCTTGCAAGGCTTGGGCTATACCAAACGATAAATCCGTTTAAGCCGATCAAGCTCGGTATGGGTCACTTGGGTCAGGAAGGGCTTGAGATCATGAACTGGCAGGAGTGCCTGATAGCCACGGCGCAAAAAGCGATGCAATTCGCCCATGCCCATCAGTTTGGCAAAAGTTTTGGTATTGTTGAGCGCCGTGCCAAGCAGGCTAATCCGCGATAAGCGATGGACACGCCGCAGCGATTCGTTGATCAACTCGATTTGGCGTACCCGTGGCTCAAAGCTATTCACCCGATAATAGGCCTCTTCGTATTGAGCTTCGGTAAATGGCAAGGCTACGCCGTTGTGCTCAAGCCAATCGGCAACCTGCTGATCGAGCCGAACCGTGAGATTGAGCAAATCGAGCGTTACCTCAATATCTTCAATACTCAAGCCCGGAGCCAAGTGAATAAATTGGTGTAAACGCCGGGCTTGGGTATCGCGGGCATGAAAATCATACGGCCCATACATATCTTCAAGAAAAAACTGGGCTAAACCATGGTATTGCTGCTCGGCGAGGAGATGTTTGTAATCGCGTTCTAAGCGTTTGGCCTGAAAAATTTGGAGATAGTTGTAATACTTGGCTGATGGCATAAGGCGAAGCACCGTTGCTTGAATTCTGTCATAGCAACCATTGTAGCACGCTGTGTCATCGCATAGAAATGGATTTAACGCAGAGGGCGGATGGCTTTTGGCTAGCTGTAATGGTACATCAGGTTAACCACCACGTGATCCCCTCACCCCAATCCCTCTCCCGTGGCGCGGGTGAGGGGCTTTAATCCCGTGGTTTTGCCACAATGTGCCGGTGAACAATGGGTGCTCCCCTCGCCCGCGTTCAGTGGGAGAGGGGCTGGGGGTGAGGGCATGTTCTTGGTTGTCAATCCCATAGCCAATAGCCAAAAGTCACTAGCCTTTTCCCTTCTGCCTTTATTGACTGCGCCGCCAGCCAATTAATGCGCCAACCCCAGCCAAGACTGCGATGCCAACCAAAACCCAAGGCAAAACGCTTGCTTGCTCGGTTGCTTGAGGCTGATCAACCTGGAGCACAGGCTCTGGGGTTGCGGTTGGCATGCTCGGTGGTGCTTTTGGCTCGGCAGTTTGATCGACTGGCAACACAGTGACCGTAGGGCCGCCTGCCAAACTATAATTCGTCAGGGTGCTGATCAAATCAGCCAGTGGTTGGCGGATTTCTTGGTTTTGCTCGAAGTAGCGTACCTGATCCTCATCAACATCGAGTGAGCCAGCATTGCCAAAACTAATTGGTTGCCAAACCGCAGGGCCATCGAATTGATTTGGGCCAAGAAACAAAACCCATGTGCTGCCTTCTGCAAAGCGATTGCCAAGCCCTAAAATAGGCTTACACATTGCGTCATAATCGATTGTATGATCGAGGACGCTGAATGGCTCGCTGGCAATATTGCCTTTGATCAATGTATCGACCATGAATAAGGCATGATTACCTTCGCTTTGCGTGACCGTCGCCACCACAATCAGATCGGCTTGTTGGGCTAGACCATCAAGGGTTGGCACGGCCAGCGAGCAGGCAGCAACTGGAGTTGCAGACCACAAAACGACGACCAAACCAAGCAAACATCCCCATATCCAACGCATCCTAGCCTCCTTACAATCAACGACTCCCACAAAAAGCGCTTATTGTTGCGCTTTGCGGCTGCGTTGCCAGCCAATCAAGGCTCCGATTGCAGCAACGACGGCAACACCAACCAGCAGCCATGGCAACCAACTTGGGGCGCTACTGGGATTGGTTGCAGCTGGAGCAGCAGCAACAGGCGCAGCAGGGTTGGCATTGGTATTTGGCAATGGTTCGACCAAGGCTGGGTCTGGGGTTGGCATAATTGCTGGCTCGACCGCAGGATTGCCAATCATCGGCTCACCCAACTGATTAGGATTAAGCCCGCTGAAGTTGGTCAAGGTTGCGACCATATCAGGCAATGCCATTTGCTGGGGAGCGCCTTGCTCGGTATAGCTTACTTGATCTTGTTCAACTTTCAATGCACCATAATCGCCAAAGCTGGCGGTTTGCCAAGTAATATCGGGGTCGAGCGTGGTTGGCACAAGGAACAAAACCCAGCGGCTGCCTTCAATAAACCGATTGCCATCGCCTAAGTTTGGCTGACAATCAGGGCCGTTGTGAATCTGATGGTTGAGCACATCGAGATCATTTTGCGGCATGCTGCCTTTGATTGGCGTTTCAACGCTAAACGTTGCTTGGCTGCCTTCAACCTTAGTAACAGTTGCGACAACCACCAGCTCAGCTTGTTGGGTCACGCTATCAATCGTTGGTTCCATCATTTTACAGGCGGCAACTGGCGAAACGTGCCAAAGCGCGACACAAACTGCCACAAGGCCTAAAATTCGGCGCATTACGAAACTCCATCTTGCTACAATAGAAGTAAGGATTAGATTAAAGGCATAACGTTTGCTGGCCCTGAGAAGTTCCCAGCCTGCGCTCAACGCTAGGCGAGATCGAGGCAAATGCCACTGTGGATAGTTGGTCGCAAGCGTTGCGGCATGTGGTATCATTGATTACAGACGAATCAGCGCAGTGCTACTTTTGGAGGCAACCCGTGGCGGCGTTTCATGGCTTCTCAACTGAGAATCTCGTGCCGCTACCGGCAGAATTCTTTAGCGATGTTCTACCTTCGATCAGCAATTTGGCTGAGCTTAAAGTAACCCTGCACATCTTTTGGTTGGTAAGCCAGCAGCGCGGGCGGGCCAAACGGGTTTCATGGGATGCGTTATGCAGTGATCCTGTGTTGGCCCAAGCGTTACGCAGTGTTTCGCAATTGCGCCCAACCAGCGATGTTTTAGAAGAAGCCTTGGGCTTGGCAGTTGAACGCAGCACACTGCTGCACTTAATCAGCACAGAGCCTGGCCGCGTGGTTAGTTGGTATTTGGTCAACACCCAAGCCAACCGCCATTGGGTCGAGCGCCAAGCAGGTCAACGGGTGCTGGCCCCAGAAGCCAGCCCTGCCGCTCAACCAACCATTTTTGGCCTATACGAAAAAAATATTGGCCTGCTCACGCCATTGCTAATTGAGCAATTGCACGAGGCCAGCGCCAAATATCCCGCTGAATGGCTCGCAGAAGCCATCGCCAAAGCGGTTGAAGCCAATGTGCGCAATTGGCGCTACATTCGGCGCATACTAGAACGGTGGGAAACCGATGGAAAAGAATCTACGTCGCATCGATCCGAGCAGCTTTTCGATCTCAGCAAATATACCACGGGCAAATATGCCGCCCTCTTCGGAAGAAGCGGCGACTCCGATGGAGGAGACTTGTCCGATTTGTAAGGGTGCTGGCTATTTCTGCATGGATGTGCCGATTAGCGACCCAAACTTTGGACTATTAAACACGTGCCAATGTAAACAAGCAGAAAAAGAAGTTCGCCAACGTGATAAACTATGGCAACAAAGTAATTTGCAGGCCTTTGAAAGCAAAACCTTTGAGACCTTTAACGCGCATATCGTTGGGGTTAACGAATCCTTTGCACGAGCCAAGGCCTTTGCTCAAGCACCGAAAGGTTGGTTGCTTTTAGTTGGAGGGTATGGCTGTGGCAAAACCCATCTTGCAGCCGCCATCGCCAACGAAGCAGTGCGCCGCGAGTATCATACGATCTTTATGGTCGTGCCCGATTTGCTCGATTACCTGCGCTCGACCTTTGGTCCAAGCTCTGAAGTGGCTTATGACGAGCGTTTTGAGAAAATTCGCAATATTAAGCTTTTGGTCCTTGATGATTTGGGTGCAGAAAGTTCAACTGCGTGGGCGCGCGAAAAATTGTTCCAAATTATCAATCACCGTTATAATAATCACTTACCAACGGTTTTTACAACGAATGTCGATTTAGATAAGCTTGATCCACGGATTGCCTCTCGTTTATTAGATGTGGAACTCTGTAGACAAACCGTAATCCAAGCGAAAGACTATCGACAAACAACACGTAACAATAACATTCGATACAAGTAAGATCGCCAACGGGCCGAGTGTGCAACGTTATTCCAGGCAACTGGCTGTAACGCCAACACTCATCCAACGAAGTTCTTCATCCTTGTGTCTGTGGGGGTTCGGATGGCAGGGAACCAAGCAATTTTTGACCGTGCGTTAGAACAATATCAGCTTGCATCACGTGCTGGCGATTGGAACAAGGCCTTAACTGAAGCCGCTCGCGCCATGACCGAATTTCCAACTCACGAGCAGGCACGGATTGCTGTCGCCACAGCCTTGTTTCATACCAATAAGTTGCCACAATCGTTGCAATTGTGGCAGGAATTGCTCAAACGCAATCCTGATAATCCAATTTTCACCGAATATATCGCCAAGATTTATCGCGCCCAAGGCGACACCGATCAAGCGATTGATCTGTTTATGCAGTTGGCCGAACGCTTGATCGACCAAAAATTGCCGCTCAAGGCCGTACGCGCCTACCGCGATATTTTGGATATTCACCCCAGCCACGAAGAGGCACGGGTGCGTTTGGCCATGGTGCTGGCTGAATCAGGCGATAAACCTGGCGCGATTCGCGAATATTTGAACTTGGGCCAGCAGTTTTACGATGCTGAGCAATACGATGCCGCCGATGAAGCTGCGGTCGAAGCACTCAACGTCGACCCTGCCAGCCTCTCTGCCCAAGAATTCAAGAAAAAAGTCGATCTGGCGCGCCAAGCATTAATTACCGCAGCAACCGGCGATCAATTGCCCGACCAAGGCCGCTTGCAAACCAAAGAGCAAATCGAACGCGCAGTCAACGAGGCGATTGAATACCAAAATAATGGCTTGTTGGAGCAAGCAGCCCAAATGTATGAACGGGTGGTCGAAGTGCTGCCCGAACGCGCCGACATGCAATATAGCTTGGGCTTGATCTACGATGAGCTTGAGCGCCACCAAGATGCCTTGCGCGTGCTCGACATTGCCAGCCACAACGATGAATATGCGCTCTCGGCCCACTTCGCGATTGGCACAATCTACCAAAAAATTGGCCAAATGGAACGCGCCGCCCAAGAGTTCGAGCAAGCGATTCGCTACGTCGATTTGCAATCAATTGGCAAAGAAGAAGCCACCGATTTGATCGATATGTACGAAGCGACCTCGGCTATTTATCTTGAGCTTGGCGACGTAGCACGGGCCGCCTCGTTGTATTCAACCTTGGCGGGCTTTTTGCAGGGCAAGCGTTGGGGCACAGAACAGGCAGCCCAATACAATACCAAAGCCAAAGAGCTAACCGACCGCAGCATGATGTCGAAATTGCGCATGCTTGGTACGGGCATTTTGAACGCGCCACCCCCAGAAGAGGCTGTGCCCGAGCCACAGACCGAAACTTGGGGCAAGATGCCGTCAATCACCGATTTTCTTAGCCCCAAAAGCCGCGTCGAAGCCAACCCGATGGATGATATGGCTAGCCTTGAGGCCTTGATTAACAGCAATACCAACCATCTAGCTCAGTCGCCGCAAACCTTGCTAACCGACATCGACCCGCTTGATGTCTTGGCCGCCAATTTGCCCCCAGTCAGCGAAGTGCATTTTGCGCCGCTTACCCCAATCGATACTGAAGGTCGCAGCGAGCGGATTCAGCGCTTGGTCGAGGCCAGCGAATCGTTTACCGAGCAAAATTTCTTGTATGCTGCGCTCGATGCCTGCCACGAAATTATTCGCTACGATCTTGAGTTTTATGCCATTCACCTGCGCATGGCCGAAATTCTCGAACGCTTCGGGCGCATGGATCAAGCCTTATCAAAGCTCAATTTGTTGATCGAAACCTACAAAGCACGCGGCGAAACGCACAAAGCAATTGGGGTTTATCACAAATTAATTGATCTTTCAGCCGATAGCACGATTATTCGAGCTGAATTGGCCGAAGTGTTGCGCAAGCAAGGCCGCAACGACGAAGCTGCCGAACAATTGGCCTACGTTGCCAACCAACAATTCCGCCAAGGCCAAACCGTCAAGGCGCTTGAGCAGTTCCGCAAGTTGCTCGAATGGGCACCTGATAGCGTCAATTTACGCGCTCAATACGGCCAAGTGCTGCTCAAACTTGAACGCTGGGAAGCAGCTTTGGAAGAGTTCCGGCGCGTCATCGTGCAAAAGCCCGATGATTTGGTGGTGATGGCGCAAGCAAATATTGCCTTGGCGATGATGGGCGAGTTTCCCGATGCAATTTGGGATTCAGTGGCGAGCTTGATGCAAAAGTTGGCCAGCCATCCGCAACAGCTAAACGATGTGCAAGCAGAATATCGCTCGGTCACCTTGATCACCGATCGGGCAATTATTCAGTTTCTCTTGGGCCTGATTCAACAATCGACCAAGCAACATCAATCGGCAATGCACTCGTTCAATCAGGCCTTGGAATTGCTGGAAATTGACGCAGATCCCTTGGTTCCGCCAGTGTTGGTCTATCAAGCGATTGCCGATAGCTATATCGCCGAAGGCAACGCTGCTGGCTCGATTGAGCAGTTGCGCAAAATTGAGGCGATTCTGATTACCGGCACGGTGCCAGCGCTCAGCACCAAGCATGCCTTTGCCCAGCCCTTCAACGAGGGCGAGTTGCAACGCCGCTTGGCCGAAGCCTACGCCGCCAATGAAAACTTCGAAGGCGCGATTCAAGCCTTGCAACGGGTCAAGCAATTGCTGCCCTACGATCGCCAAGCCTATACTAAACTTGCCGACATTTACTTCCGCCAAGGCCGCTTGCCCGAAGCTCTAACGCAGCTTGACGAGTTGGCAAGCTACTACGAAAGCCAAAGCCAGCTTGATCGGGCTTTGGAGATTTTGGCAACAGGCTTGCAGCTCGCACCCAAGAATATCCCAATCAAATCGCGCCATGCCCAAATGCTGATGCGAAGAGGGTATCTTGACGAGGGCTTGGTAGGCTTGAATGAACTGGCCGAATTGCAACGCAAGCAAGGCTTAGTCAAGGATGCTGTTGCCAGTATTCAACAAGTTGCTGATGTGTATTGGACCTTGGGCAAAGTTGATAAGGCTGCCGAAATGTACAATAGAATTGTGCAAATTGCGCCCAACGATACCGAAGCCCGCCAACACTTGGTCAGCTTTAACATTCTCTCGTTGCGCACCAAAGATGCGGTTGTGCAATTGCGCGAAATTGCGCGGCTCTCGATTCAGCAACGCAATTACGAAGAAGCAATTGCTTCATTTCACCAAGTGATTGCGCTTGACCAAAAAGATGCAGATGCCTACGAGCAGCTAGCCGATGTGCTGATGCGCGTGCAAGAGTATGGTCAAGCAGTGCGAACCTACAAACAACTGGCCAAATTGTTGCCCGATGACGAGCGGGTAGAAGCGTTGCAAAGCGCCGCCCAACGTATGCTCGATCAGCAACAGGTTGCCAAGGGCTAAAATTCCCTCACTCACTCCCCAACCACCTCGCCCAATGCACGCGGGCGAGGGGCCGTTTCTTCCTAAAAATTGCAGCAGAACCACCATAGAAAAGCCCCGCTCCTGTGGAGCGGGGTTGAGGTGAGGGGAGCTTACTTTATTGATTAAACCGATATAAGCGTTCGGCAAATTCGACGATCAGATCGTGGCTGACAATCGGTGTGCGCCATTCGGCGGGAATGCCAGCCTCGCCATAGTAGGCTCCGGCGATTTGGCCATAAATTGCGGCAGTGGTATCTGCATCGTGGCCAAGATTGGCTGCCATCAAACAGCCCGCGCGAAACGAATCGCTATGGGCAAAAGCCCACAAAGCAGCTTCAAGCGAACGCACCACATAGCCCGTGCCCTGAATTTCTGGTGGTTGGCGCTGCCAAAATGAGCCAGCGGCAATCTCGGCAATATCTGCTTGCAATGGTTGTTGCTGCCAATAATCGGCAATTGGGCTATAGTGCGGGGCCAGCAACGTAGCCTTATCAACCCCATTCAGTGCGCCAATTAACAAGCCTGCGAAATAGCGACATGCATCAAGCACTGCCAACGCACCATGGGTTGTGCGCGAGCTATCGACCGCCAGCTGCATCGCCTGCTCTGGTTGGCTGGCGTAGGCCAAAACCACCGGAGCCAACCGCATCAACGAGCCATTGCCAGCTGTCGCAGGGTCGGTCGAGCCACTATAGGGTTCGCCAGTACGTTGAAAGCTACTGAGGGCGTTGCCAACCGTAATTCCGCAATCAAAGCACGAGCCAGTGCTGCTCATATAGCCATAATCACGCCAACGGCAATAGCGCTGCATCTGATCAACTGCATCGAAACCTTGGCGTTCAATCAAGCTTGCTGCCAGACATAAAGCCATCGATGTATCGTCTGTCCATGCGCCCAACGGCAAATTAAACGGCCCACCGCCAACCATATCAGTCAAGTGCTTAAACGAGCCTGGTGGGCTAAATTCCACCGTCGTTCCAACTGCATCGCCAACCGCCAACCCCAACAAACAGCCACGATAACGCTCAAGCATAGCTACCTCATCAACGTTGATGGATTCAATTGTAGTGCTGCAACGGCTTCTGTCTATCAGTTCTCGGTTGCAATCTTAGCAGCATTCATGCCAGATTCAAGCGGCTGCAACCAGGCCAAAAGCTGCTGATAGGCCGCTTGATTGGCCAAAATAGCAAAATGATGAGTGCGATACACAATTGCCTGCCGCTCAGCAGGAATTTGTAAATCCAAATCTGGCTGCTGCGCGGCCTGGCCCAAAGCACTAGCAACCGCCACCAAGCCATCGCCACGTAGGCTTGAATACGCGGCTTTTTTGGCCGAGCGCGTCGCTGCCAAGGCATAACAGGCAACATGCGCTGGCAACGCTACCCGATCAGGACGTTGGCTCGGTTGCGCAAAGCGATCAACGGCTGGCTGCTCGTGATCAATAATTGTGCCATAGCGCAAATCGGTAATGCCTGCGCTGCGCAATCGCGCAATTTGGCCAAATAAGGCGCTATAGCGATTGCGCTCAAGCAGGTAGTGCAGCCAAGCGCCATAGCGTTCGACCGCAGAACCATGGTGCGGCGTGGCCAGAAAGATCAGTTTGCCCAGTTTCTGGTGCCAAGTATGCCCCAGCTGTTGGGCATAATAACAAGCACTGCGGGCAACCAAACCACCCATGCTATAGCCAATGATCACTATTTCTGCAACGGGCACAGGCCAATTTGCAACCAGTTGTTCAAGCAATTCGCTTAATTGCTGGCCATTATTGGCAATCGGCAAGCCAGTGTTATAACGCCCATGGATTGGGCTATAACCTAAAGCTGCGGCGGCTGCCAAGCCATGATCATGGCCGTGCTGCTTGAGTTGTTGATCGTGCATACACACGCCATGCAGGTAGAGCAAAATCCGCGCTTGGGGCTGCTCAATAGCTGTATGCATGTCATCAAACTCAAGCACTTTTCCTGCTATCCGCAGGCTCATGCTGGTTTGTAGCGGGTTGTTGCTGGCCACAAGGTAATCGCCCAAAACGCCATTTAACGCTGCAAGCAGGTCATCGCGTTGGCGTGATGAGTCGGTTTGCTTAGCCGCAGCGCCAAATGCAGCCAAAAGTGCCTCAATGCTATCGCCAACCAAGCGCGTAATCGTATGGATTTGGCGATAGACCAAGCCAGGAATCCCGCCAATGCGGCGGGTTGGGCGGCGCATAATCGTGGCAAACAAGCCTTCGCTGATGTTGGTAATTTGGGTTGTCGCCTCGATTGCCAGGCGACTAATGCCTTGGAGATCGCTGCGCTGCAGATGAGCCTTGGGCATAACGCCTCCCCGCCTATGATTAGGCTGTGATGAATAGATATGGAGTAGCAAAAGAGCTAAACTGGGAGCCAATCCAATCAAGCATTACAGGTATTGTATAGCAGATAAGCGAGCGCTGACGGCTTCTATGCTATACTAGGTTAAGCTTCTTCGATCAATGTTGCGACTGTTGCCTATGTTTGGGATGGTGCTGTTTGCCAGCAAGCATATCAGCAATGCAAGCTTCCTCGCTTAATCAACAACTCATGAGTGCTTAAATTGAGCTTCGTGAGCCACAGCCAATTGATTTTTTGCTTCAGCGATACCCCACAATCCTATGAAATGAGGCCAATCAATGCCCCCGAAAACCTATCTCCATAGCCGCAGCCAGCGTTTGGCTGAGAATGCTGCTGCCAACGAGCGGATGCTTGATGAACGCATTGCCCGGGTCGTATCCGCCGCCCATGCTGCCGAATCGGCACGGCTTGCCGAGATTTGCCCAAGTTGCCAGCGTGCCCCATGCCAAACTCCACGGAGTTGTATGATTCGGTTTCGAGCCATCACCCAACATCGGCTGCGCCAAGAAGCTGAAGTAGCCGCACTTCGGCCTGAAAGCCAAGATTTTCTGTACTAAACTATGCTTCAACCATCCTTCCATGATGGCGGCCATTCCTGCCATCATGAAGGATTAGCGGCTACTTCAGCTTAACCTCGCTGCAACACTTCATCAAGCTGGTCAATCAATGCAGGAAGTTCGATGAGCCGATTCGGGCGCACGGTACAGGGGAATTGCAGCGTCATAGTTGTACCGCTATCCACCTCACTGCTCACGCTAATACTTCCCTCATGCTGATGCACTAAATCTTGCACGACGGCCAAGCCAATTCCATCACCAGTCCCAAGTTGGCTCTGAGCATTTTGCGCACGAAAAAAGGGATTGAAAATTTTTGGTAAGGCATTGTCGGGAATGCCAATTCCATAATCTCGCACCGATATTTGGCCATTAGCCAACAGGGTTAGGGTAATTTCGCTATGAATATCGCTATATTTTAGGGCATTCAGCAGCAAATTATGAAAGATCTGCATTAATCGCCCATAATCACCATCAATCCAAACTGCACTCTCTGGCAGGCGTAGCACCAACAAATGTGATGCGCGCATCCCTTGAATCGAGGCTACCACAGCCCGTAATACTGCTCCAAGCTCAAGCGGGCGACGTTGCAGCTGCCCATAATTCGTCGCCATCTGGTTTGTATCAAGCAACGTCTTAACCAAGCGGCTAATATGAATTGCTTGCAAACGCATTGTATTTAACATTTTGCGCTCACGCAGCGGAATCCCACCCCAACTGGCAACCCGCCGCTCAAAAAGCTGAATATAGCCGAGGAGAATCGTCATTGGAGTTTGAATTTCGTGAATCGCTACATCGAGTTGTTGCTCAACTTGTTGGGCGGCGCTCATTGCGGTAGCCAACGCAAATGTCAAGGCCTGAACCTGTTGCTCTGCCAAGCCTTGGGCAACCATGGCACGGGCATAACGAATTGTGCGTTGAAATACACTTGGAGTTAGATCATCGTTTAACACATAATCATGAGCGCCAGTGTGCAACGCATGCAGCGCAATTGGCTCATCAATAGTTTCGGCAAACACAATGACCGGATAAATTGGGGCTTGCTCACGAATCGTTTGAATCCAATTAAGCTCACTGGTTTGGGCTGTCAGCGCCACAATAACGACATCGATCCGTTGGGTAGTCAATATGGTCAGTGCTTGCGGCAATGCGACGGCTACAATAAGTTGATAGCGCACCGCCTGAATTGCACTAATCAGTTCGGCAATCGACCGAGTTGTCACCCCAGTTTGATCAAGCAATAAAATCCGAACATGGTGAAGATCCATAGCGTTCCTGTCTCGTGGCATTGCCAACGATGTGGTTATTGGAACAGTAGCGATCACCAACGCTTGAGATGCGTGCCTAGCAAAGCACAATCAGCAATCTGTTCTAGCTAGTAGTTGGTTTCGGTGGGCAATGCTGATCAATCTCAGGGATTGATACAATACACGTGAATAGCGCTGCGGCTATAGTGGAAAAACTCGGAGTATAGGATAACCAACGATTATCGATTGCGGGGTATGGCCGAGTTAAATCGGAATCAGTGCGTTTTTCCAGTATACCACCGCATAACACGCACCACAAATCTGCGGTTGGTTGGGTTCAACGTTTAGCTAGGTTTAGCAGGGTATGCTGAACGAGATCCAAAGCAGCCTCAACAACGCTTGAATCTCCACCAAAGCCAAGCCGCACATGGTCTTGATAGGCTGAGCCAAAGAATGCTCCAAGCACACAGCCAGTTACGGCAGCTAGCTGCTGGATCTGGGCAATAGGCAGATGGATGCTGGGGAAATAGGTACAACCAGCGTCAGGCAGCGCGCCACGCAGCAATTCGCGCTCAATTAATGGCTGGAGTGCAGCATGCAGCAGTTGGCGATTGGCGGCAACATGGCGTTGAGCCTGTGCTTGATAGGTCGCCAATTCTTCAATCACTGTTGCGGCCACATATTCGGTCAGCGGCGAGCCAATGTTAATCAAATCAAGATAGGCGGGGCGCAATTGGTCGAGCATTGGTGGCGCAGCCATAATCCAGCCACAGCGCAGCATACTTAGCCCATACACCTTCGAAAGGCTATTGATGCTAATCCATTGTTCGCCAAGTTCAGCAACGCTGCCAAATTCAGGCTGCGCCAGCAAATGCCAATAAATTTCATCAACCACGATTGGCAGCGGCGCAAGGCCAAGTGTAGCAGTCGTTTGATTGAGTGTTTGTTGCAAAGCCAACAGTTGGCTTTTAGTGCTTAAGGTACTGCTTGGGTTATGTAAATTACTGATGAGCACAAGCTTGGTGCGTGGCGTAATACTGGTTGCTAGCTGCGCTAATTCAAATTCGAAGCTGTTGGGATGGCGTGGGCAGGCGCTCCAGTTTGCGCCGCGAGCCAAAACACACCGCCGAAATGGCTCGTAGTGCGGAGTTTCGATTAAGGCATGGTCGCCTGGATGCAACAAAGCTTGGCAGACGACCGCCAAGGCACTCGAAGCTCCAGCCACAATTAAAGGAGCGTGGTTGCTTTTATGCCAAGCCTGCAAGGCCTGTTGCAGCCGTGGATGGCCCCAAGGATTGGCCTGTTGGGCAGCCTCGAACCAAGCAGGATCAGCTAATTGCTGTTGAATACATTGGCGCACGCTCGGCAAATATACGCTGCTATTGCTTAATATTGCGCTTGTTGGTTGCTGTTTAGCCCATTCAAGGTAGAGTGCTTGGGACATACTACTTTTTGCTCTGAAGTGTGGTCAAATCTTCAATTGCATCGGCGATGGTGGCATAGGTTTCGGGCAAGGCGGTATGCAAATCAAAATCAACAAACATATGCGCAGTTTTTGGCTGAATCCCTGTCAGAAACACTTTTGCGCCCAACACATAAATTGCTTGCACCAAACGCTGTAAGCCTTGAGCGAAATTTTGGTCAACGCTGGTCACACCAGTAATATCAACTAACACCGTTTGAATACGCTCACGATAAATATGTTCAAGCACGAGCTTTTGAATTTTAGTTAAACGTTCATCGGAAACATAGCCCAAAATCGGAATAACTACCGTATCAGCCAGAATTGGAATTGCTGGAGTTTCCAGTATATCAATCACATCAAGCAATTTTTGCTTTTCAAGGTTATCCTGGTGCAGTTGATCGTTGAGTGCAATTTGATCCATACGGGCTTCTTCTGCATCGCGCGCACGGAGAAACGCTTCGTCTGCACTCTCTTCTAACCGCTTAACTGCCATATTGATGATAATTGCGGTTACAATCAACATACTCAATGCTGCAATAGTATGAACAATGAATGTAATAGTTGCACTATTATCAAATTGATAGGCTGTAAACCATTGATTATAGTCGGCGATTGCTAAGAATATTAAAATAATAACTGATACCACTAAAGGGTAAATTGTATAACGAAAACCTATCAAGAATGCACTAACCATAATCAATATAATTGAAACAAATCCCATAAATGAGGGAAGATTAAACACAACCGCCAAGATTGCGCCTAATAAAATACAACCCATAATGAAAAAAAATGCACCACGTTGTTGATGGCCTTGGCGAATCCAATATAAACTGGTGGCAATAACCGCGACTCCACTGATAGCAACCAACGTCATAATCACATATGGAATAGTACGAGCCTGGGGAAAGGCTAACCCAATCAACATCACAACGCTGACTACACTGGTCGACACGACCATCGTACTAAGAATTTGATTAAGTAGGGTTTGTTGAATTTGGCGATACGATTGACCAATTGTTTTATCTGTTGCCATACATACTCCCAAGACCCTAGCAATGTTGATTGATGCTTGGGGCCTATTATACTCTAGGGCTGGCGGCAATGTATAGTTAGCAATCTGGCAGCTTGATGACAACAGCAGTCAGCGCATAAACCAACATTTATGCGCTGAACGATTTCTTTAGCTACTGCGCTTGCCCGCTCGATAGGCCGACCAGCCGCGCCATGCCAACAGCAAAATCATGTTAAAAATAAAGGTGGTAATTGCAAAGCCAGGCTTGAAATCGTGCTTCCACACCAGCGAGCGCAACACGAGGCCAATTGGCGCAGCCACACACCACGCCAAGGCTGTGCGTTGCAAGGCGGTTTTGGTATGCTCGCTGACCGCTGGCGTGTAAAGTTTCATCAGCGGTGCTGCAATGCCCCAGCCAATCACAAATGGCGCAGCAACATTGATTACCGCATCTGCATTCACACCTTCTTCGTGCGAAAGCCGCCCAATTATCACAAATAAGGCAAAAATCGCCACATCGCCAACAATCAGGCCAATCACGCGGGCTGCATTGTCGGGTGCGGTCGTAAGTTCTTGATTTGTCGTCATGGTCAAATCCTTTGTAAAGCAATTCGCTATGCTGGATTGTAGCATAGCCGCTCACTCCCAGTAAGCTTCCCAATGCTCGGCAAAGGCTTGTTTAAGCAGCGCTTGATAGTGGCGGGTTTTGATTTTGACCATCCAAAGGTCGCTGCCACCAGTGCCACCTTTACAAACTACGCCTTCGGACACACCAAATGTGCCATTGCGCACATCTTCGAAAAATTGGCCAGTTAACTTGCCTTCGTAGACCACACGCGCACTGTTGGCGTGGCCAAAATCGGCGCTAAATTGCTGTGGCCCGACAAAGCCATAGCTTTCGAGCCACACATCAAACAAGCATAATTGCTTGGGGTCGCTGGTTTTGTGCAAGCCTGCAAACGAGTTGGGACCAAAAAATTCAGTAAAAACCCGAATTGCGTTGTAGGCTTGATAATTCGCATGGCTCTGCAAAATTTCGGCTAATGGCTCGGCCAGGGTTGCATGAAACAGGTTTGGCGCTGTTTGAATATGGGCATGAGCTTGGCTAAATTGTGCGATGCCATGGCTGGTTAATTCAAAAGCCTCGCGACGTGTGCCAAAACGATGCCAACCGATCTCGCGATCCCAATCCCAGTGTAAATTGGTGCCATCGTATTTTTCAAAGGCCCAGCAACGGGTCAAGGGTGCGTTGCGGCTATCAGGCATTTTGGGGTAGTAGAGCATGATCATTCCTCATCTTCAGATCATGCTCGGTCGTTTTAGGGCACAATCTGGGGCAAATCGCCATTAATTAAATGGATTTTCCAGCTTATTTCGGCTTTTGTGCTTGGTAAATATTGATGATTGACCCGCACTTGCTGAACCACAACCTTATCTACAAGCTGGCGTTGTTGGCCGAATTGATCGGTTATTGTGCTGGTCATGACCGCTGTTTTATAAAATTGATTAGCTGTATCGTGAAAAGCCACAGCTTGCAGCTCAACCGTGTGATTGGCATAGATCGCCGTAGCCTGCTGCAATTGGCTGCGTTGTTGCTCAATCTCATCAACAAACACTTCCTCTTCACTCAAAGTTGCTGGTTGTTGCATATAGTGTACATAAGCTTCAATTGCTGCTTGAGGCTGCGCATGTAGCCGGACTGAATCGTTATGCAACAGGATTAGGGCTATAGCCAACAAACATCCAGCCACGAGGCCGCCAATCAGCCATTTTTGTATTAACTTCTCCCCATTAAAACTAAAGCCACAAGTGGTTGCTTGTGGCGCGTTGCTCGTTTGCAGTTTTGATTCACGGTTTACTTAATCCGTTTGGCCAAGGCTTCAAGGTTGTGCAAACTGATGTGATAGTGCTGATCGACGCTAAGATAGCGGCGTTGTTTGAAATAGCCAATCACTTGGTTAACTCGTTCGCGTGATGCGCCGACCAAGCCCGCCAAATCGCTCTGGGTAAGCCGAATTGGAATTTGCACCGTGCCAGCTTCATCGGGATGGCCATATTTTTGGGCGAAGGCTAAGAGCTGACGGGCCACTCGCCCATGGACATCGAGCGTCGCCAAGGCCTGAATCTGCTCATTGGCAAGGCGTAAACGGCTCGAAAGCATGCGCACAAGGTTCAAGGTAATTACCGGAGCATTTTGCAACGCTTCTAAAAACGCTGTGCGATTCATCCAAAGCAAGGTGGATTCTTCTTGGGTGACGACAGTCGCCGAGCGGCCAGCGCTATCGATCAAGCTCATTTCGCCGACGGTATCGCCAGCACCGAGCATGGCGATGATCACATCGGTGCCATCTGCTTGCTCGACATGAATTTTCACCGTGCCACTCAGAATGATATAGACAACCTCGCCAGGTTGCTCGACCGACATCAAATTGGTTCCAGCAGGGAAGGTACGCCGCACCAAGCGTCGGCTAATGTGGGCAGCCTGCTCTGGGGCAAGGCCGTCAAATAGCTCAACATCGCGGAGTAACGCCAGTTCTGCATCGCTCAACATTGGGTTATCTCCTAGCATGCGCCAGCCAAAACTCTGATTAATCGTTGTTATGGTTGGATTCATGAGCGTCTTCCTCCACCTGCTACCGTTAATCAAGCACTTAATGGCTCAGTCACAGCGGAGCTTGGATCATCGCTGCTGACAGCTTCTGGTTGGGGCTTGTTGAGCACCAATTCCAAGCCTTCGCGGGCGGCAAGCGTGCCAGCAAACATCGACTGGGCATGCTGTTCAATTGCTTCGATCACATCGTCGCCATAATTTGGCTCGTGATGGAACAATACCAAGGTGCCAACTTTGGCCGATTTGGCAACATCACAGGCCATGGTGGCGGTTGAGTGGCCCCAGCCTTGGGTTGAGCCAAAACCTGGTGCTTTGCCCAAGTAGTGATCCTCGGTGTATTGCGCATCGTGAATCAGCACATCAGCACCTTGGGCAAATTGGGCTAGCCGTTGATCACCATTAATATAGCCTTCTGTGTCAGTGGCGTAGACAACGCTCATGCCTTGCCATTCAATGCGATAGACCAACACGCCATCGGGGTGTGCATATGAGCGCAGGGATTTGATCACGATCATATTCTCGTCAATATCGCTGAGATTATCGTGAAACCGATTGCGCAGCATCGCCTCGCCGCGTTCCTCAGAGAGCAATAATACATCAGTTTCGCGAATGCTCGACACCATTTTTTGGGCGGGCAATTCGGCCATTGAAACCGGAAAAACCGGCGGCAACATAGTTTTGGCCAAGGTTTCTTCTAAATCGCGCTCAAAAATGCCAGGCCCAAAGATATGCATATTGGTATCGCCACGATAGGCAGGGGTGAAAAACGGAAAGCCCTGGGTATGATCGTGGTGCATATGGCTGAACAAAATCGTCACATCAATGGGCTTACCACTGGCTTTGGCGCGAGCATTGAGGCTTTTGCCAAGGTTAATAATGCCAGTCCCAGCATCGAGAATAATCGTGTGGCCATTGGCCTCGACCTCGACGCATAAGGTATTACCACCATATTTCAAATATTCTGGGCCGGAAACTGGGTGGCTGCCACGCACACCCCAAAAACGCACTGTCATGGTTGTCATTGGCTATCTCCTTGTGGGTTGACGTGGGTTTGATGTATCGTGGTTCTATTATGCCCAATTCGGAAACAAGCGGCTGTTAGCTAGCTCACACTTGCCCAACGAACTATAGCACAGGTTAATTGTGGATTAAAGCAACCATACAGGGGATAATCGGTGAGGATGTCTGAGCCACCTATGGCCTATAGGTGGCTCACTAAATAGCTAGTTAGCCAATAAACGATCAACCGCCGAGGTGAGTTCGGCCAGATTCGTCACGAGGTGAACGCGGTCGCAAAGCGGTGCGTAGAGCTGCATATCGCTGTCGCCAGTGCCCCATTGATAGGTATCTTCGGGGGTAAACCAGATTAAGCGTTTGGCATGGCGACGGATGGTTTGCAACGATTCCAAGCGAGGATTGTTGAAGTTGTTGCGCCCATCGCCCACAATAATCACGGTTGTGCGCCAATCGACCGTGCTGAGGTGGCTATGCAAAAAGGTATCGAGGCTGCGGCCAAGGTCGGTGTTGTAGTAGCCGGGCGGGATACTTTCAAGAATATCGTTGACGCTAATATCGGCGCGACTATCGTTGAGTTGATCAGTAATATCGTGCAGGTTGGCGATAAACGCAAACGAATGAGTTTTGCTCACTTGATCTTGTAATTCATAAATCATGCGCAGCATAAACTCAGCCACAGGCCGCATTGAGGTTGAAATATCGCAAATAATCACCAGCTTGGGTTTTTGTTGCTTTTTGCGGTGTTCCAACTTCATGGGCACGCCATCGTAGCGCATATTGTTGCGCATGGTGCGTTTAATGTCGATTTGGCCTGCTTTATCACGCTTTTGGCGTAATGATGCTCGCGAACGCAACAAAGCTGCCAAACGCCGCACTTCTTGGCGCATCCGCTGAATATCTGCATCGGAGAGCGAGCCAAATGGCCGATGTTGCAGATCATCGCCATATTGCGGATTATAATCGTCGCTCATGCGCTCGGCCAAGCCCGAACCAACAAATTGGCTAATTTGGTCGCGCATCGATTGAGCATTGCCCTGCATTTGCTGCATAATTTCGGCCAGTGCCGCCGCATCCATGCCATCTGCTTCCAATTGTTTGAGCAAATCCTCAAGCGCTTGTTTAAACTCGGTCAAGCCCATTTGCTGTTCCATGCGCCGTTCGACCCAGCGGCGTTGGTTGAGCGATTGAATATGATTAATTCCTGAGCTACGAGCCAGCGCCGCCAATTCCTCTGGCGTGAGATTTTGGCCATCCATCAGGCGTTGCATCAATTCGCGAATGCGTTCGCGGAGTTGGGCAATTTCTTGGCGCAACTGCTGCAATTCCTCGGAATCGAGGCCGCTCAAGCCATTGACTTCGCTGATCATCGGGGCATCGCCATGGCCAAAAAAGAGCGGAAACAGCTCCTCGAATTGGGTTTGATGGGTTGCATCTTTGACCAACGTTGCCAACAGCGCATCGTGAAACAGCTGGCGATCGGTGATGCCCAGCTGTTCTAAGGCATTAAAACTATCAAGGCTTTCGGCGAGCGACACACGAACTCCGCCTGCTCGCAGCGCCTTCACAAATGCCACAATCCGTTCATGCATCGTAATCCCCTTGCAAAGGATGAAGGATGAGGGATGAGGGATGAAATACCTTTGAATAAGAAGGAATTCTAAAGCAAGATTTCACAATTCATCCTTCATAATTCATCCTTTATTTCTGCGTCCTTCGTCGTTGCGGTTGCGGCCTGTTTGCATGGCGCGTTGGGTGCGTTGCAAATCGCTTTCATGTTTCAACAGCACGGTCATAGTTTGATCGAGGGTTGTTTGATCGAGTTGCTTGGCGTTGAGCAACACCAAAGCCCGCGCCCAATCGAGCGTTTCAGAGATCGATGGCGATTTTTTGAGATCAAGGTTGCGCAAACGTTGCACAAATTCAACCACTTGGCGCGCCATTTTGGCTCCCAACGACGGCACTTTCAACTCAACGATTCGCAATTCTTCTTCGAGCGATGGATAACCAACGAACAGATACATACAACGCCGTTTGAGTGCTTCGGAAAGCTCGCGAGTATTGTTGCTAGTCAAAATCACGATTGGGCGATGGATCGCTTTGAGTGTGCCAAGCTCAGGCACGGTAATTTGAAAATCCGACAATACTTCAAGCAAAAAAGCCTCAAACTCAGCATCGGCACGATCGATTTCGTCGATCAGCAGCAAGGTGGGCTTGGGGTTGAGAATCGCCTTGAGCAACGGGCGTTGCAACAAAAAGCGCTGCGAGAAAAAGACTTCTTCTTCGGCGGCTAGGCGATCGGCGGCAGAGCGCAACGAATCGGCATCGGAAAGCAAATTGTTGAGCTTATCGCGCAAGAGCTGGGTATACAACATCTGTTTGGCATATTCCCACTCGTAGAGCGCCTTGGTTTCATCAAGCCCTTCGTAGCATTGCAAACGAATCAATTCGCGACCACTTGCTGCGGCCCAAGCCTTGGCAAGCTCGGTTTTGCCCACTCCGGCAGGTCCTTCGGCCAAAAGCGGTTTTTCCAAACGATCAGCCAAGTATAAAACTGTGGCAATCTGATCGGTTGGAATATAATTTTGGGCGATCAGCCCATCCTTAACAGGCTGAATTGGTTGCTCTTCCATAGAATGCTGCTCCTGTAGGCTTGGCGGAAAACTTGGGTTGGTGAGGGAGAGTTTGGGGTAATTGTCACACAAGTTAAGTGTAGCACTTTTTTGATCAAATGCATGGGTATTGAATATCCCCTCACCCCCAACCCCTCTCCCACGCGGCGGGCGAGGGGCTTTCACCTCGTGGTTCTGCCGCAATGCGTTGTCGGCTCCCCCTCGCCCGCGTTGTCGTGGGAGAGGGGGTTGGCTTAAAAGGGTCGGTGTTAAGATCCCCTCACCCCAACCCCTCTCCCGTGCGCGGGCGAGGGGCTTTCACCTCGTGGTTCTCCCTCAATTCCTTTATAAAAAAAGGGTTTCCCCTCGCCCGCGTTCAGTGGGCGAGGGGGTTGGGGGGTGAGGGCATGTGCCACAGCCGATCAATCGCTCAAAACCTACCCTTGAAAGAGAGGAAGCTGGGGGGTGAGGGAACGCTCAATCATTTAGCGCTTAACATTGACATTGGGTAGATACAGTTCGTAATCAATATTGAACCGCCCGCCATAGGTTTCGACCCCAACGTTGCCGGCCTCGTCTTCAACCTGAATCATGAGTTGCAGTGGTTGGGCGGCGATGGTTGGCAGGCTGGCTGAAATTTGCCAGCGCTCGGTCGGGCCCACTTGAAAGGTATCCATATCGATGCTTTGCCAAGCGCCAGTGCTGGTTTTGACCAACATCTCAGCTTCAATTTCATCGCCTGGGCCGTCGTTATCGCGCTCGATCACCATTGCGCGAATCTTGCCATCGCTGGTGCGTTGGGTATCGCGCACAATTGGGTCGAAGTTATCATTGAGCAAATCGTCATCAGCGCCATCGCTCAAATATTTAAGCCGCAACGTAATCGTGTTGAATTGGCGTAATTCGCCGCCGCTGGCCGTGCCTTTGAATTGGGTTGGAGTCAATAAAAGCTGCGAGAAACGCCGATCTTGGTTGAATGGGCCATTATCTTCGAGATTATCGCTCTCGAAGACACTATAGCTAAATGGCTGGTCGGGATACCAGCGATCAGCAAAATCGAAGCTTGGCTCGTGCGGCAGATAAATTTCATCGGTAATCAAACGGGTAACAATCGGATTAAAAGTCACCGTGGTTGCGGTTGTGCCGCCAAGCAACTGAATGCCTTGCAAACGCTGCTCGCCAAAGCTATCGGCCAACGAAAGTGGAATGTTAAAGTTGGGTAATGATGGCAAACCTGCAGCATTGACCATGGTGCTATTAAAGGTGCGGCCTGTCAGCAAGCCTTCCGTATCATTGACCACCGTAGCTTGGGCCGCAATAATTTTGCCGCGGCTCGTATTTTGGGCGGTTGTATAGCTAATGTTGAAGGTAAGATCGCGATCAATCGCATCATCAGTGACGGTTGCCCGCTGCGCCACATTCGGCGGACAGGTCAAACAGCCGTGATCTTGGCGATCGTTTGGTGGGAAGGGAATTGGATTGAGCACATTAACTAAGACCATTGGCATGCCATATAAGGTTGATTGCAACAGCACTTTTTCATCATAGACGCTGAATGTACCAGGCGTGCCTTCGCGCAAATAGGCTCGTTTAGCCCGCACTAAACCATAGCCAACTGGGATACCTTCATAGTCGTTCGATTGATTCATCCATTCGCGGCCAAGTTCGAGGGTAAATTGGGCCATGAGTTTTTCGCTATAACCAACCAAATCGCTATCACCATAGCCAAAACCAGTGTTGCCAACCCATGTGCCATGCTGCTTAAGATAGGCTTGGGGAAAGTCGATTGCCGCGCCACTGCCGCTAACCACATCGCTATCAGCGACACTAAAGCCCGAGTGACAACCAACGCTATAGCCTAAGCGCCGAATTTGATAGGCACTTTCAAGCGTTGCATACTGATGATTGTAGAGAATCGAGGCGCTCACAACATCGCTCGAGGTAGCAAAGTTGGCAGGAATTGCCTGATAGTGGGTAAAGTGAGCATTAATCGATTGGGCTGGATACGGCGACTTCGAAATATTATTATCAATATTTGGTAGCCACGTTTGCGCGAGGTTGGTTGCATTCCACGTGTCATTAATTAAGCCAATTGGCCGCAACCCAGTCAACAGAGTCAAGGTGCTTGAAACCAGCTTCGCTTGATCGGTCAAGAAATCATAACCTGTCACCAAACTGCTATCTTGGGAACTTAAATAAATTTTGCTATCCTCCTCAAAGATAGAATACATATTCAGTTTTTTCAAATAAATATGAATCGAAGCTGGGCTTTCGACCAAGCGTCCAACACTCAATTCAGGCACCCACAATTGGCGACCACGATAGGGAATTGGCTTGATCGCGCCATAAATATTGTCAGTCAGAATCGTTTTGTATTTAAGGCTGCTGGCGGTAAAGCTAGTAGGGTTGATTTTTGAGCTAGCCAAATAATCGCTCTCATTGGCAATCACTGTTTCGTCGGGTACGCGATAGAAGGGCACAACCGAATCGCCGCCAACAATCGTGATATAGCGCAACATAGGACACCGCCGCGCATATTGGGTGATGAGATGATGCACACCCTCAGCAAGCCGATTGGCATAAAATGGATTGGTGCGATGTGCATTCCACCCGGTTGAGGCATCACTAAATGCGTTGCTTGGCTGAATCCACGGAATATTTGCCAAATCGACCACTAAGCCATTGGTATTCGGATCGTTGATATTATCGGAAAAACCAATCAATTCGTCATTAATACTGGTATTGTAGGGCGCAAAGGTTTGGTGAATATCGAGATAGTCGCTATGGGTAATGTACAATGCGCCCTTACAATCTGGTGGCTCATTTTGCACAATATTAAACGGGATTGGTGCAGGTTTGGTCAAACTTGGGTCAAAAGCTGCTTCGATCGAAAGTTTGTAATCGCCTGATTGATCGTCGTCCAGCGGATAGACGAGCAGATAATAAAAGCCTGGTGTCCAAACAAAACTGTTGATACTGGCATCTGCATAGCCATTTGCGCCAATCGCGTTCAGGTTGCCGATTGCATTCAGATTGCCGATGGCATTCAGATTGCCAATGGCGTTCAGATTGCCGATTGCATTCAGGTTGCCGATGGCGTTCAGGTTGCCAATCGCATTCAGATTGCCGATGGCGTTCAGGTTGCCAAGGGAAACATGGCCAGTTTGGGTAATTGGCTGGCCCAAATCATAAAAGAGCGCCACCTGATAATCGCCAAACGTATCAGTTAGGCTAATTGCCAAGGTTGTAGCTGGCTGAACAGTAATTTTATACCAATCAAGATCGCTGCCAGTGCTCAAATCGCCAGCAACATCGCAGACGCTAATAGTTGGCCATAAACAATCATCGGATAGATCGTGGGCGTTTTGCCAAACGTCGTTCCATTCAACTTCAGGCACTGGCATCGGCAGCAGGGCTGGCTTGGCCAAACTATTCGATGTAGGCTGCTGGGCCAATAAACTTAGGAGCAGAACAACGACTCCTAATAAACGAACGTAACGGAAACGGCGCATAAACCCTCCATTGCGAAAATCTGGGCTAAGCCTTGGTTAAACGAGCCAGTTGATCCTGATATTGAGCCATGCGTTTTGGATCGGTAGTTTTGGTCAAGCTGATCAATTGCTCCAAACAGCGTTCAACATCTGCTTGGTTATCGCATTCTAACAAGAGGCTAAGTGCCTGTTCGGCTGCATTTAAGGCTGGATCATAATGGTCTAAGGCCAGCAAAATCTTACTTTGGGTCAATTGGGCCATGCCTTCATCTGCTTTTGCCGAATGTTGGCGGGCCTGAGCCAGCGCAAAATCACAATAATCTAAGGCTTTGGCGTAGTTTTGGCGGCTATAAAACAATTCAGCATAGATGCGATACAACTCAGGTAAAAATGAATCGACATGAATTTCATCGAAAATCGCGCGGCTACGATCGAGCATAGCTTCAGCGTTGGTGCTTTGGCCTTGCGCAAACAGCGTATTACCCATATTCATGTGGGTTACGGCAGCTCCCAACTTGGAGTTGAGCTTGTTCCACAGCACTAGGCTTTGGTTAAAGGTCTCTAATGCTTGGGTATATTGCTGAGTTTTGCGATACAGCTCACCGAGGTTGAGGCTCACCAGCGCTTGGCCATAGCTATCGTTGATCGTCTTTTTGATGTTGAAGGCAGCTTGATAGAGCGCGATCGATTGATCCCATTGATCGAGATCGCTAAAGTTGATCGCGGCGTTGTTGTAGGCATCGGCCAAGCGCGAAATATCGTTGACGCTTTGATACAGCTCGATTGATTTGGCCAGTGCGCCAACTGCCTGCTCGCGAGAGCCAAGCACGCGGTAGGTTCCGCCGATCAGCAAATAGGCGCGGGCTTGCTCGGCTTGCAATGCTAGCTCTTCGGCCAGCGTCAAGGCTTGTTCGGCCCAAGCAATTGTTTCGTGATAGCGGCCTTGGCGTTGATGCAGGCCTGCCCCAAGCAACAACGCCCGTACCCGCTCAACCGATTGCTGCTCGCCCAACAACACGAGCGCTTGTTGCAATTGCTCAAAGGCTAGCTCGTATTCATCTTGGCGCTCGTGAATGGTGGTGATATGGCGCAAAATGCGAGCTTCGCGGCTGTTGCTATACACGCTGCTTTGGCGCAATTGGCTTTGGGCTTGGGCCAAGGTTGGCAAGGCTTCGGCATAATCGCCAGCTTGCAACAGCACATAGCCCAAGCGCTCGGTCAATTCTTGCTCCAACGAAGAATCAGGTTTGCCCAAGTTGGGCAGTAACTCCAAGGCATCGCGATAATGAGCGCAAGCCTCTGCATTAAAATAGCGTTTTTGGGCGGTGATGCCAGCTTCGCGATAATAGCGCACAGCTTCGTGCCAATCTTCGGCGCGGGCATAGTGGCGGGCCAAAATTGGCAACACATCACCCAGATTTTGGCGATAAACTTCTTGGATGCGAGCCGCCACCCGCCGATGCAACTCACGCCGCCGCGCATATAAAATGCCTTCGTAGGCCACGTCGCGGGTTAGCGTATGCTTGAATAAATAGGCCAAATCGGCGGCAATATGGTCGGGCAACACCACATCGGCATTGGTCAGGCGATCCATTTGATTGACCAAATCGTCATCGTTGGTGATGCCACGCAGAATCGTCAATTCGAAGCGGCGGCCAACTACCGAGGCAACTTGCACAGTTTCACGAATCCGTGTATCAAGCCGATCTAAGCGCGCAGTAATCACGCCTTCAATCGTGGTTGGCAGGCTATCAAGCTCGCCGCGCAAATCCCAGCCGTTGCTGGTTTCGACGATTACGCCTTGCTGAATCAGGCTGCGCATCATTTCTTCGATAAAAAATGGATTGCCCTGCGGATTGAAAAAGCGTTCGTCGCTGCGTCGCCAGCGTTCGAGCAAGGCTGCTGGCAATGGCGCGTTGCCAATAATGCCACTGGCGAGGGCTTCGCTTTCGGGCATGCTCAATTCACTCAACTCAAGTGTAATCGTCTGCTCAGGCCAATTCATAGCTAATAGGCCTTTGGTACGCGAGCCAACCAACAAGGCAATCGGCGCTTGATCGGCAGATTTGGCTAAACGTTCGAGCAACTGGCGCGATGAAGCATCGATCCAATGCGCATCATCCCATAAAATTACCAGCGGCGTGGTATTGGCGCTGGCCAAAATCAAGGCCACTACCAACTCAATCGTTTGATCGTGACGTTGTTCTGGTGCAAGGGCTTGGGTTAATTCATTTTCAGCCAAGCTTACATGCAAAATATCGCTTAGCAAGGGCAAAAATCGCTCAAGCTCAGGAGCCAACGTGCTCACCCGTTGGCTGATAATCTGAATCAAACGCTCGCTGGTCAAGCTGCTATTGAGGCGCAGCACTTGGCGCAACATCTCGCTAGCAGAAGCAAATGGTGTGGTTTGCTCATACAATTGGCATTCAATCGTAATCGGCATAAATTCGGGTACGTTGAGGTTTGGGTCGAACGAAGCCAACGATAAACGGCTGAGCAGTTCTTCGAGCAAGCGCGATTTGCCAATGCCAGCCTCGCCAAAGATATTGATAATTTGGCCTTGGCCTTGCAACGCTTGCATACTAATCGCGGCTAATTGATCAAGCTCCTGCACGCGACCAACCAAATCGGCACGCATTGTTTCGCGGCGCACATTGTAGGCGCGATCAACCCGTGCTGGCTCGATTGGCTCGCTTTTGCCTTTGAGCGGTAGGGCTGGCAGGGTTTCGTAGGCAAAGGCATGGCTGGTAAGCCGCTTGACCGCAGGGCTAGCCAACACCTCGCCATAACGGCAAACGCTCATCAAACGCACAGCAGTATTGACCGGATCGCCCATGACGGTGTATTCGCGGCGAGTTTCGCTGCCCACAATTCCAGCAAATACGTGGCCTTGGTTGATGCCAATTTGTTGGTCAAGCAAAGGCAAACGCACATCGTGCTGCTGAATCAAGGCATTAATTTCGTTCATGGCTGATTGCATATCGAGGCCAGCTCGCACCGCTAGCTCGGTATCATTTTCGTTGGCCAGCGGCGCACCAAAAATCGCCAACAATTTATCGCCATCGGCGGCCATATCGAGCTTGTTAACCACGCCGCCATAGTGATTGACGATCTGTTGCATGCGCTGGTAGTAGTGGTTGAGCAACACCGTGGCGCTAGCAGCATCGCATAATTCAACAATCGTGCTAAATGGCGCAATATGGGCAAAAACAATCGTTACCAAGCGAATTTCGCCACTTTTGCTGGCCGCGTTGCTCAGCAATTGCTCTTCGCTCATGCGTTGCGGCAAGAGACCTTGCAAGCCGTGATAGATCGTCGCAAGGGCTTGCAAGCTTGCTAAAGTAACTGGCTGAGCCATGGCCGTAGCATTAGATTCAGCTTGATAGGGCGGATGCTCAAGCGTCGTCGTGAGGGCCGTAAATGGCGTATTGGGATCGGCGGGCAAGCCAAGCAAGCGCATGGTATCTTTGGAGCAGACCACCTCGCCAGGCCGCGCCAACTCTTGAGCACGCGCAACCAAGTTGACCGCAATCCCTGTCAGCATCAACTCTGCATGCTGCTGATCGCCAAGCAAGGCTGCAAACGCTTCACCGCTGTGGACCCCAATTCGCAAGGTAAGGTTAAATTGATCAGCCCGAATTTGAATCTTGCCAAGGCTGGCCATTGATGTTTGCATTGCTTGGGCCGCGTGAGCAGCAAACAGCGCGTGCTGCGTACCAAGTTTGGTTTGATCAAAAAAAGCGGTAACTGCATCGCCACCAAATTTAATTAATGCCCCGCCATGGGCCTCAATATCAGCCACTAGCTGATCAAACAAGCGATTGATAATGCTCGTCACCTGTTCCGCGCCCTCTTTGCCCAGGCGGGTCAGGCTTTCGGAAAGTGCCGTAAAGCCCGAAAGATCGGCAAAGAGCAACGAGCCAGTCCAACGTTCGCCATAGGGAATCGTCAGCGAGCCTTGTTTGAGGCGCTGCACAATTGGGTCGGGCACATAACGCTGCAATTGCTGAATCCGATGGTTCAGCTGATGATCCAAATCATCAAGCTGCGGTTGGGTGAGCGAAACCTCGGCCTGTTGAACTTGGCGCAACAATGAGGCAAATTCTGACGAAGAAGGCGAAATCGACATGGTTTAAACCTTCGCAAAGTAGCAAGCATCAATCACGATATCCTGCATTATAGAAGCTTCTGGCAACAAAACAACGGTCTAGCGGCAGGAATTTCTGATCGGCGTGGTATATTAATCGCAGACTGATTTGGCTAGTTGGATGGACAATCTGTGAGCGAAATTCCCCAAATTGCCGTGGTTATTCCGGCCTTGAATGGCGAAATTAGCGCCTTGCGAGCCTCGCTGGCCCGCCAAACGTGGCAACCAAGCCAAATCGAGGTTGCGGTTGGGGTACGGCCCAACGGCAAAGCACGCAATACAGCAACGGTGCGCACCAACGCGCCCTACGTGGTGTTTATCGATGATGATGCGGTTTTGGCCAATGATGATGCGCTTGAGCAGTTGGTCAAGCCGTTGCTCAACGACCAAACGATTGGCGTAACTGGCGCAGCCAAGCTCTTGCCGCCCGATGCTTCGACGTTTCAGCGTTGGGTCGCCCGCGAAGTGCCCAGAATTGAGCATGCCGTCGTACAAACGCCGCTGGAGAGCAATCCCGACCCACCTTCGTTTTATTGCGAACTAACCACAACCTGCTGTGCGATGCGTCGCGAGGTATACGACGAAGTTGGCGGCTTCAACAACGAATTAATTCGCGGCGTAGATACCGAGTTTTTTACGCGAGTGCGGCGGGCGGGCTATCGCTTTATCTTGGTGCCAAATACCTGGACATGGCATCCGGCTCCGGCCAATCTTTGGGCTTTGTTGCGCAAACATTGGTTGTATGGGCTTGGCCATGCTCAAGAAGTGCGCCGTGATCCTGCGCGTGGACGTGGACGCGTGCTCAAAACACCGTTGCATGCACTGGCCTATTGGCTACTGCGCACGCTCATTTTGCCAATTAATATCTTCTTGCCCTACTCGTTTGCAGCGCCATCGTGGCGGCCAAGTTTCAAGCCACTAAAAGCATTAACCAGCTATGTCGGGGCCTTAGGCTACATTTGGGGATGGTATCGGGCATGAAGCAAGCAACGATTGCGCTTGATTTACGGGTCTTGGATGATCATTTTCCAGGGATTGGGCGTTTTACCTATGATCTGACCTTGGCATTGTTGCAAACGCCAATCGCCAAGCAACTGCATCTCATCCTGCCGCAGCAACCACAAACTCAGTTTGATCTGCAACCAATCTTGCGGCACGCGGCTATTTCGCGGGTGCAGCATGGCTTGTTTGGCTTGGGCCAGCATGGCGAGTGGCGCAAATTGCTTGCTGAAATTAATGCAGAGTTGGCGATTTTCCCCTATTATATTCGCCCGTTATTCCAGCCGTGCCCCAGCATCACGTTAATTTACGATACGATTTCGTGGCGCGTGCCAGCAAGTTTTAGCCGCAGCAAGCGTTGGCAAATCGCTGCGTTGCATCATGTGGCAATTCAGCAATCGGCGGCGATTGGCACAATTTCGCATTCAGCAGCCAGCGATATTGCCCAATTTTATAACGTTAATCCGCAGCGTTTGGCCTATTTGGGCGTGGGTATTTCCGAGCAATTTCAGCCTCAGCCAGCAGAAAATATTGCTGCATTGCGGGCAAAATATGGCTTACCAGAGCGCTATATCGTCTATGTTGCTTCCGACAAACCGCATAAGCAAATCGACTTTTTGTTGCAGGCATGGCAAGCTGCCCAAACCGGCGAGGTTGGTTTGGTGCTTGGTGGGCGTTGGCGCAACCCAGCGAGCGAGCAATTGCTGGCGAATCCCAGCTTGCACGGGCGGGTTTGGCGCATTGCCGATGTGCCAGAGGCTGATTTAGCGGCGTTGTATAGCGGTGCGTTGGCCTTGGCCTTTCCGTCGTTGTATGAAGGATTTGGCTTGCCTGCACTCGAAGCGATTGCCTGTGGCACACCAGTGTTGGCCCAAAACAGCTCATCGTTGCCTGAAGCGGTTGGCGCGGCAGGTTGTTTATTGCCAAATGAGCAAGCGGCGTGGGTCGCAGCATTGGAGCGAATCTGCCATGATGCGGCGTGGCAAGCCAATTTGGCGGCTCAAGCCAACGCTCAAGCCGCCAAATTTAGCTGGTCACATGTTGCCCAACGCTTGGTTAAGCTGTTAGATACTCTCTAACTCGGAGATACCTGCATTCTCGGTGCTACGGCGCACAATGCGCCAACCGCCATGGCGTTGCAGATAGCGCAGCGTCATCCAGATAAAGGCGCGATGGGCAACCACAACCGCGCGCGTGCTTGGCGACCATTGCTCAAGCATCGTATTCCACGCTTTGATCACGCGGCGCTGCGCCACCCACCAGGTTTCGCCCCACAGCGGACGATGCGGAATAAGCTGCGAAAGATAGCCACGAATATACATCGTGCGCAACAGCCGCACGCGCTCGCGGCGCAGCAAAAATGGCACAATCGCGCTAATTTCGTGCAGCTCGTTGATAGTTTGAATTGGCAGCCCAACCCGTGCCGCAATAATTTGCGCCGTATCCAAGGCCCGAATATACGGGCTGCTATACAAACGGGTGGGATTGAATGCGGCTATTTCTTCTGCGACCGTTGCCGCCTGCTCGCGACCCAAGGCAGTTAATGGTGAATGCTGGGCATGCTCCAATAACTGCCGAAAATCTTCTAGCCCAATTAAGCGTTTTAAATCAGCGGCATTTTCTTCCGATTGACCATGGCGCACCAGATAGACCCGCATGGTTCCCCCACAGGCTAAGCAACTATTCGCCAGTCGTTAATGGCGTGTATTGTTTATACATGAATGGGTCGGGAAATGCTAGTACATGAATATTGGGATCGATCATGCGCACGGTGCTGCTATTGGTTGGATAGCCATCAAAATTAAAGACATTCAAGCCGCTGGCAAAATCGCTCATGCCAACCGAGGTCATGGTTTTGTCGTCGCCTTGGCCACCAACCATACGGAACAAGGTCAGATCGCTGGTGCGGGTGCTGCCCAAAAGCACGTTGGTGTTGGCCCGCAAACGCGTGCGCACTTGGGGCTCGCCATTTTGTTGGCCAACCGTCACATTGCCCACCACAATCCCACGCGTTAAGCCAGCGGTAGTCAAGAGACAATTGGCCCACGAGCCAAATTCGCCATTGCTAACGAAGCTGCTTGAATCGTTCATGCTGGTACAGGTGCGGAAGTTGCTGCCGCTAGGGAAGGCCAAAACCACCAAACTTGAGCGCGAAAGATAGGCTTGATCGCTGCCGCTGCCATTGCCGAGGAAATTGATTGTATGGTTGCCAGCGGTCAAATTGAAGGTTGCGGCAATTGAGGTTGAAATATCGTTGCCATCGATTTGCTCATTGTTTGGCTCTAAACTATCAACATCAACATAGCGATCGGTGCGCACATCGCCGGTTGTCGCCTCGTCAACGCCTAAGCGAAATTGCAAGGCTACCTCGTTGCCAGGAATTGGCAAGGCCGAGCCATCGGCGCTGACAAACACGGTGCTATTGCTTGGCAAATTGAAGCTACAGGCCCGAACCACGCTTGATGTAGGCGTTGCGCGCCAAACCCCAAGCCCAGTATCAGTAGCACAAACTTGAATATTGGCCGAGTTGGTTGGGAAGGCCAAAACCGTTAATTGGGCATTATTCAAGGTAAGTGGGCCATAGCCAACAAAGCCGCCAACCAAACTCAGCGTATGCACCCCAGCGCTGGCAGTAAACACGGTAGTGCTGGCAAAAATGCTGGTTTCGCCAGTGTTGAGTTGGCCCAGCGCATACACATTGCCCCAGCGATTGCTACTTTCGCGCAACACGCCATCGAGGGTGAGGCCAATGCGGCCTTCGTAGGTGTTGGTTACGGCATTGGTTTGCATGCTGAAACTACCAGTTGCCATCACAAAAATCATAGCCGATTCGGGGACGTAAATTTCACAATTGAGTGCAGGAGTATCATCGCGGACGGTGCTTTGCCAATTTTCGGCGCTCGCAGCACAGGGAACGAGCCATTCATTGCCACCTTGTGGGGCTTGGCTGCGCAAGGGTTCGCGATTGCTGAGGCTTGGTTCGGGCCTAATTTTTGGCGATAGCGGTTGTTGTGCTTGGCTGGGCTGCACTGCCGTAACCAACAACAATGCCAACAAACCCAAGAGTCCTAGTGTACGAACCTGTAGCAAATGATGCACATGTTCCTCCCTTCCAAAAAAGCTAACACTGGCATCACATTGTAGATTGACCGATCAGCGCAAGGATGGTAAAGCGTACGATTTTACCAGCGCAGCAGGCCAGCAAAAATTTATATACTGGCATGCGGGTGATCCCTGCGGCTATGCCTGCAAAATCCATCAGTGGATTGGGGAGGGCTGCTAGCGCAAAAATTGCGAGTGCTCCCCAGCGTTCAACGTAGCCTTGAATACGGGTAAACCGTTGTTGTTGATCAAAAACGCTGCGACCTGCACGCCCAGCAATATAGCCAGTCAACTCGCCGATGCCTGCCCCCAACCCGCTGATAACTCCTACCAACCAGGGATTGAGGGTGCGCCCAGCGGCCAAGGCGGTCATAAAGGCTGGCGCTGGCACAACCACGGTCGCATTGCCCAACAAGACCAGCACAAAAACTCCCAGATAGCCATATTGGCCAAAATGGCGAAAATCGACCAGCAACAAGCCAATGCTGATGGCGATCATCAATCCAATTGTTAAGCTGGCGCGCAAACGGCTTGGTCGGGGCGATGTTGGCGTTGTCATTGGTTGGCTCTTTCAATTCTAGCATTCATTGCGACGATTAAGCATAGTACTATCCATTGATCAACTGCTAGTTCTTAGGTGTATTAGGCGCTTTGAATTGGCTTCTACGATCAAGAACTCATTCGCGGAGCAGTTGCTTGCAGGATGTAGACCTTTAGGACGATGACACAAATGCTTTACAATAGTTAAATTTTGTTAATAGATACGCCGAGCGTATTGATTATACGAGCGAAGTGCGGCTAAGGAGTAAGGCAGGTTTGGCAAATGCTGTTTCTGGAGGTTTGGATGGTTCGTTTAATCCGTTGGTTTGGAATCGGGTTGGCAGGACTTTTGATCAGTAGTTTGTATGCGCAACCACTGGCTCGCGGGCCAATGTATGCTGGCCAAGAATTGGATTATCAGCCGTCGATTATGCGGCTTGGCGACTCGAATCAGCTGGTGATTGTGTTGGAGCGTTTGAATCCGGCCAATCTTAGCGGCGATTTATTGCTGAGCAGCTCGAATGATAATGGGGCAACGTGGAGCACTCCGCAGCCAATCATTGCCACCAATAGCAACGAGCGCCACCCAGCGTTGGTGCAGCATGGTGCGGAAGCCTATAGTCTTTTTTATCTTTCGAATGCAACTGGCGGCTTTCGGATTCATCGGGCAACCTCAAGCGATGGCTTAACCTGGACAGCCCAAGGCCCGCTTGAGCTTGGCTGGGCTAGCGCTGGCGAGATCAATCCAACCGTAATTGTGGCAAATGGCAAGTTGACCATGACCTATCAGCGGCTGGGCAGCCCTTCGACGGTGCATATTGCTCAATCAAGTGATAATGGAGTAACCTGGGATACCCAACGCACTCAAATTGCCCAAGGCCAATTGCCGCGCTTGGCATGGCGGGCCGCAGATAACCAATATGTTGTGGCCTATCAAACTGGCAATACCATGCTCCAAATGTATAGCAAAACCTCAAATGATGTTTACAACTGGAGCAATCCGGCGCATCCGCTTTCAATCGATGCCAATAGCCACGATGCAATGCCAATTGTGCTTGAAGATGGCACGTTTTTTGTGAGTTATGTCAAAGCGAGCAATGCAACAGGCTTTGATGTGATGTATCGTACCAGCAGCGATGGCGAAACTTGGTCACCAGAAGTTGCGGTTACGAATGAGCATGCTGGCGATGTCGAGCCGCATGGCTTGCTAACTGAGCAGGCAGGTCGTTTGCTGTTGGCGTGGGGCCGTCCAGCCAGCGCCAGCGATTATAATATCTGGCTCGAACACGATTTGGTTATTCCCGCTGATCTGAGCAATGCCCACCTCAGCGTTGATCAAACCAATTTCGACCCCGGAACAGACCTCAACTACACGCTACAATTTACCAATACGGGCCTCGCGCCGAACACTGGCCAGCTTACGATAACCATGCCAACGTCAGTTACCCTTTATCTTGGAGGCGAAAGTGCCAGCCATGGAACTCTCATCTATCATTCTCCAAACCAATACATATGGAAGCATCTGCTGGCAGTCGGTGAGCCAATAAGCATGAATGTGAGAGTTTTAGTTGGTGATCTCAGTATGGCACCTGGTACCGTGCTAACCACCAGCGTAATCATTCAAACTAATGATCAACGATGGCCCTTGAGCGTAAGCAGCACCGCCAATGGCGAACAGCGCATCTATCTGCCATTCGTTGGCAACTAACTGAGCTGTCGCGTATGGCTATTGGCGATTGGCTTTGTGGGTATTGAGATTGATTGCCCAATCGGATCTCCGATAGCCCAAAGCCAATCGCCTCATTCCTCTTCGTGGTTAAGGTATAGAATTTCCTCGTTAATTCATCCTTCATAATTTCAGCCTGGGCTTTCAAAAAACGATAAAATATAGTAGGATTAGCATAACAGCGCAACGCGTCAAAACGGGCAACTTTTTAAGCTTTTGACAGCCTGCCTAGGCTCCTCTATCATAAGCATATTAATTTTTTTAGCCATTGGGCATGTGGTGTGGATGGGGTATCATGGATTCGCAGCAACAGTTCACCGCTGCCTCGCATTTGACTGCTGATAACTTGCGGAGTATTGCACGTTCAATCTCAATCAGTCAGGTGTCGCGGTTGTCGTTGCCGGAGATCGATGCCGTTGTTGACCAAATCTCGCGGGTCGTGCCAGCTGGCAATGTGCCCGGGGTAATTTTAAGTGGTTTAGCCAAATTAACAGGCCGTCGACCAGCAGGCAATGTCATTAAACGTGATGTAAATCTCATGTTTCGCGGGGTTGAGCAAGCACTCGATAAAGCGGTGTTTAGCACCTTCTTTGCTGGGCCTGCTGCGGTTATTTGGGGCTATCAAAAGCTGCTTGAGCTAGCAGGCAAAGATCCGCAAGATGCGTTTCCCGAAGGCACATGGCAATTTTATGTTGGCTATGCCTTGCGCGAAGATACCGCCCGCCACGCTAACGAAACCATCGGCTTCGATGAAACGCTCAACGATCATAAAATCAATTTGCCACCGATCGACCGCATGACAGCTTGGGTCATGGCGGCAATTCATATTCTCCACAGCTACCCTGAATTGCTTGAAAATGAATGGCGCGAACGCGTTTCGTTGGCTTTGCTGCGCGATTTAACCAAGGTCAATCCTGAAACGCGCCAATTTGCCGATCTCTATAGCCAATGGGAACGCCAACGACCCTATGGCCGTGGCCCCGATGTGCAATCGCAAGAAACCTACGCCAGCTATCGCAAACGTAAATTCGATGAATTTATGGCCGAATCAACCCGCGATTTGCCTAAAGAGCTGCGCGAACGCTGGGGCAAGCAGTTTCAACGCGCCCGCGAAATTGCCCTGCCTGCCTATCAACGCCAAATGTCGTTGGCAGCGTATCTTGACCCCACGCCGTATAACGAAAATATGGTGGCCTTGCCGCGCCAAAGTTGGCATATTGGCTTGATCTGGCGTGGTCATTATTATTTGATTCCTGCGTGTGCGCCCAATAGCACGCGCCCAAACGATGTGAGCAATGTGCGCAGTCAGATTGCCGCGCTGCTGGCCAGCCCCGCCAATCATGCGCCAACCTCATTGATTCCTTTGGCAACCACCAAGCGCGCAAGTTTACCAAGCATTTTGGGCAAGCTGCGGCCTGAAACCAGCCAACAACTCGAAGCCCTGCGTTGTGCGCCAATTTGGTTTAATGCCGATGGCCGCCCGCGCCATTTACCGTTGGCCGAAGTGCGCCTAACCGAACGCGCACTTGGCGACCACGGCTTGACCTTGATCGATACTGGCTCAAGTATGGTTTTTGATCAATCGCATATTTTCTTCGATGGCGCTTGGGGTTCAGCAGTCGCCGAAATTATGACCCTCGAAGCCTTGGCTTGGGCGGTCTATTTGCGCGGCCAACCAGCTCCAGTAGCAGGATCGGTGCGGCCATATGCTCCAAATATCGAACTCAACGAAGAAGAAAAACAGATTTTAGCTGATAGCCCTAAGATTGTGGCCGAAGCGAGCGCCGAATCAATCGGGCTGGACCTGAAGAAAATTTTGGATTTGCGCAAACTCTTCAAGCAGCGCAACGATCAAATTCGAATCACAGTTAATGATATTTTGGTGCTCTATCGCGCCATCCATGCTGTTTCCTACAAGCCAAATCCTGAGTTGCAAGCCTCGTTACAAGAAGCTGCCAACGATCCACAGCTCAAGGCAGCGGTTGAAGCAACAATCACGGCGTTTGAGGAATCGCTCACAAATCCAGCGATTTTAATTCCGGTTGATGGCAGCATTCCCAATCCCAGCGATCGCCTGCATCCCATGACCTTTGAGGTTCCACTCGAAGAGCTTGAGATCACCAAGTTGCACGAACGAGCGTTGAGCTTGCTTGATCAGGCACGGCAAGAGTGGCGGGCCGAAGTTTGGGATACATTTGAAGCTACCCAAAAGCATTATTTGGCCACGATTGCTGGTTTTGGCGAGGTTTCAGCCCGTGCCAAAGATATTGCGCAATCGGGCGAAAGCACCTCATCGGGAGCGTTGCGCTTGTTGGCACACGTGCCAATGGCCTTGCAACGCTTGCTCGATGCCATTCCTGGCAAGTTCGATGTGCTCAACGATTTGATCAAAGGCCGCGAAGTGCTTTCCAATGTTGGGGCGGTCGCCGATACCAGCTCACTCGCGCGCTTTATCACCGCCAAAGACGATAACGAAAAGAAAACCTTGGCTTGGGGCGTAATTACCGATGCCAATGGCGTGATGCACGTTTCGTTGCGCGATTTCCGCCCGCATGTTGGCATGTTTATCAATGTTGGGCGACGCGATTTGGCTCGCCGGATCGCCAACGATTATCTTGAAAGCTATGTCAATGGCCTCAATCGCTTTATCAGCGAATTGACCAAAATTACCCAAGGCCGCCATAGTCGCCAGTAATGAGAGCATAGAACATAGAGCATAGAACATAGGATTTGGGGGCAGAGAGAAAATTATGAAGGATGAAGGATGAGGGATGAAGAACATAGAACATAGAGCATAGAGCATAGATTTTGGGATCAGGGGCCGGGGCAGAGAGAAAATTATGAAGGATGAGGGATGAAGAACATAGGATTTGGGGATCAATATTTTTAACGCAGGGACGCAGAGAAGCGAAGGATCAAGTTAAAGCCCAAAGCCAACAGCCAATAGCCCAATCCCAATAATCTGTGCAATCTGTGGCTAAAAACTTAACCTTCGTGCAATTCGTGGCTCAACGAGAAACAACTCTATCACACGCTCGATCAAATCGTTCTGACTTTTGATTTTAAGCTTGGCACACTATGACTGATGATCTGCTTGGAAAACAACTCGCCAACTTTCGCATCGACCGAGTTCTAGGCCGTGGTGGCATGGGCTTGATCTACGTCGGCCACGATGTCAAACTTGATCGGCCTGTGGCAATCAAGGTGATCGATGGGCGCTATCGTCAAGTGCCAAGCTATGCCGAGCGCTTTGTACGCGAAGCCCGCGCCATCGCCACTTGGCGGCACGAAAATATCGTGCAAATCTACTACGCCGACGATACCGATAATCTCTATTATTTTGTAATGGAGTATATCGATGGCGTTGATCTTTCCAAAGTGCTTGCCCAATACACCAGTACCAGTAGCCTCTTGCCGCATAGCGCCGTGATCCACATCGCTCGCAGTTTGGCCAGCGCACTCGATTATGCCCACAAAAAGGGCGTAATTCACCGCGACATCAAGCCCTCAAACGTGATGGTCGCCCACGACCAGCGGGTAGTGTTGATGGATTTTGGCTTGGCGCTTGATACCCAGCTCGGTTCGCAGGGCGAAGTCTTTGGCACTGCCCACTATATCGCGCCCGAACAAGCACGCCGCTCGTCCGATGCAATTCCGCAATCGGATCTGTATGCCTTGGGCGTGATTTTGTATGAATTGTTGACTGGCTCGGTGCCATTTGATGATCCGTCGGCAACCAGCGTGGCCTTGCAACACCTGACCCAAGCTCCACCATCACCGCAAGAGAAAAATCCCAAGCTCAACGATGCAACATCAGCGGTCTTGCTCAAAGCTTTGGCCAAAGCACCAGCTGAACGCTATCAAACTGGCGCAGATCTGATTGCGGCGCTAGAACAAGCCTTGGGCATCACGGGCAGTCATCAAATTACGGCGGCAGCAAATGTTGCGCCTGGCGTGCGCCCACCATCACAGCCAGGAGCCTTGGGCTTTGCTACCTTCGACCCAGAAAAACCGTTGGAAGGCCAATATCTCGACGGCTATCGGGTTGAGGCGTTGCTTGGGCGCGGTGGCATGGCCAACATTTTCCGTGGGGTCGATGTGCGGCTCAATCGCACGGTGGCAATCAAAGTTATCGATACGCCTTTCCGCAACGATCAAAGCTATGCAGAGCGCTTCAATCGCGAAGCGCAAGCCATTGCCCAGCTCGAACACCCCAACATTGTGCGGCTCTATCACTATGGCGATTCCTATGGCCTGTTGTATATGGTAATGGAGTATATCGAAGGCCAAAATCTGCACAAGGTAATTGAGCAGGTGCGGACCAGCGCCCAAGAATGGACTCCACGCACGCTGTGTCGTATGATTCGCGAAATCTGCGCGGCGTTGGATTATGCGCATAGCAAAGGCGTAATCCATCGTGATGTCAAGCCATCGAACATTATGATCAACAAAGATGGACGGGCAATTTTGGCCGACTTTGGCTTGGCCTTGTTGACCGAAGTTGGCACACGCGGCGAGATTTTCGGCTCGCCACATTATGTCGCGCCAGAGCAAGCAATTTCATCGGCCAAAGTTGTACCGCAAACCGACCTCTACAGTTTGGGTGTGATTTTGTATGAGCTGTGGACGGGTCAAGTGCCGTTTGACGATGCCGATCCGCTGGCGATTGCCATGCTGCATATGGCCGAGCCGCCCAAAGCGCCGCGCTCGATCAATCCGGCAATTTCGAGCCAACTAGAGGCGGTGATTCTCAAAATGTTGGCCAAAGATCCCAGCGAGCGCTTTCCAACTGGTTTGGATTTGGCAGAAGCGTTGGAAGCAGCTTTGGGCATTTCATCAACCGGCACAGGCGAATATGTGCGCAGCAAAATTACACCCGTGCTTGACCAAGCAGTGAATAGCCCAAGCCAGCCAGCGATTTCAACCCCAACGCCTGTGGTAGTGGCAAGTGAGCCAACTGCACCCAAAACGGCCAGCCAGCCCGTTGCCAACGTGGTGCCAGCAGAATCGTTGCCAACGCCGCCAACGCCTAGCAATAAATATGAAAAAGCGCCATCAGAGCCGACTAAGCGGCGGGTTCAGCCTTTGCCACCAACGCCAGCTGCGGTAGCCAAAGCACCAGAACCAACCAGCGCACCAACGCTGCCCATGCCGCCAGCAGATAATACTATTCGCGAAGCGCCAGCCCCGCGTTTATACACCAACCGCCAACAACGCAGCCGTTGGTTGTTTATGTTGATTGGCGCAATTGTTTTAATCACGTTTCTGGTTATTCTCTGGCAATTAGTCAGTATGATCTAGGCAGTATGGGCATTGGTGCTACTATTTGAGCAGAATCGCAACTAGCTGGAGTGCTCAATGTATACCAATGCCCATACCCATTTAGAACTTAGCGCCTTGGCCGAGCTTTGCCCAACTGGCCAAGAATTTGGCGCATGGCTGCAAACCATGTTGGCGCGGCGCATGCAGCTCGATAATGCAACCCTCGAACGCGGCATCCACAGCGCAATCGAACAGCTTCACCACAATCAAACCACCACGGTTGGCGATATTTCGGCCACCAGATTAAGCATCGAACCCTTGCTGAACAGTGGATTGGCGGGCGTGGTCTACCTCGAAGTGCTTGGCTTTGATCCAAAAGTGGCAAGCGAGCGATTTCGCGCCGCCCAACGCGAAATCGACAGCTGGCGCAAACGCGAAAATGCCATGAAAATTGGCCTCAGCATTCACGCACCGTATAGTTGCGCGCCGTCACTATTTGAGGCAGCGGCTCGTTGGTGTCAGGATGAAGCCTTGCCTTTGGCCATCCACATTGCTGAATCACCAGCAGAAGTGGCCTTTTTGCAGCAAGGAATTGGCGGGCTACGCGAGCTTAATCGCCGCATCACGCCACATATTGAGTGGCAAGCTCCGCAATGCTCACCAATTGCCTATCTCGAACAGCTTGGGGTTTTGGAAGCCCAACCAGTGTTGGTGCATGCCGTCCAAGTCTATGCCGATGATCTGGCGTTAATTGCCAAATATGATTGTGCTGTGGTGCATTGCCCGCGTTCCAACCACAATCTCTTATGTGGGCGCATGCCGCTTGAACAGATGCTTGCGCACGGAATTCGGGTTGGTTTAGGCACCGATAGCCTAACCTCAGCGCAATCGTTGGATATGCGTGATGAAGTGGCCTTTGCTCAGCAATTGCACGCCTATAAAGTCGAGCCTGCCCTAATCGAGCAATTGGCAACGCAAGCAAGTATTTTGGCCTAGGCAGAGCAATTTTTGCACTTGCTAGCCCATGAAGCCATGCGGTAGAATGCAGCTACGCAATGCCTCAGCATTCAATTTCTCCCAGCAGCTGCGATGTTCAAAGCCTGCCAGCCAAGCGGTTGGCATACGTGGAGGGTTATCGACCATGAGTTGGAATGACCAAGAAGATACTACGATTTATAAGGTGGTCATTAATCACGAAGAACAATATTCGATTTGGCCAGCTGATCGCGAAAATCCACTGGGCTGGAACGATGCAGGCAAATCTGGCACCAAAGCCGAATGTTTGGACTATATCAGAGAAGTCTGGACCGATATGCGGCCCTTGAGCTTGCGCAAAATAATGGATGAGCAAACAAGCGAAGGCTAAACAGCTGCAAAAAGTCACTGCCTGACACAGCAAGCGACTATCCTCCAAGGGTAGTCGTTTTTTGCTGCAAGGAGCCTGTGATGAGCCATACGTTGCCAGCTTGGCACACCGAACTGCGCCGCAACCAAACCCTGCATCAATGGGGCTTTCGCTGGCATTCGCACCGCCGATTAAGCCGCACGCCAGCCCGCAGCGATGGTTCGATCAGCTTGGGTTCATGTCCGTCGCTCACCACCCGCCATGGCCGTTCCTGCCTCGTATTTGATCCAAGCCAACCACACGATCTATGGCTTGATTTCTGTAACGATCCTGAGCAGCCACGTTTGCGCTGCGAGCCGACGTTCGCGGCATTGAGCCAACTTTATCAACGCTATTTTCAGCGCTTCAGCGGCCAACCAGGCAACAATGGCATGAGTATGGTGGCCCAAGTGGTGCAATTGCGCTCGCAGCTCAATACGCTTGGGCTTGACAGCTTTTTGGGTGCTGGGTATCAACAATTTCAGCTCTTCTTGGGCTTCATTGATGAGGATGGGATTGTTGGCTTGGAAAATTCGCTGGTGTTTAATCCGTGGCTGGCCTTGCATGCCTTGGCCATGGATTCAGCCAGCGGCTGTGGCTATTCGCAATATCGCACGGCCTATTCTGGTTCGATTTTGACCATGGAATTTAATCGCAATTACACCGCTGATGATGTTGCGCTGTGTCTGGCGCGCATTGCCTATCAGCCAGTTGCTGAACAGGCGAATTTGCAACGCTGGCAAATGCAAAATCCCGAATCAATTGCTGCCTGCTTGCCGCTTGATGTGCCGTTTGATGTCTTGGGCACGTTTCAGCAAGGCGCTTGGGGTTGGTGGCAAACTGCCGAAGAAGCCCAAGCTTTGGCCGCCGAAGGTGATTCGAACGCGACGATCATCGCGCATGTATTGACCTAAAAAAAGCCAGCGGTCGAGAAACAGTTTCTCGACCGCTGGCGTGCAGTTCGTTTGGTTTAGGCCGAAAGTGGCTCAACCGGTTTGCTGCTGGTCATTTGCAATTGTTCGCCTTTGTTGAAAATAATCACACCATTTTCAACATCGACCTCGACCACATCGCCAGCGCTGAATTCGCCTTTGAGCAACGCCCGTGAGAGCGGCGTTTCGACCAAGCGTTGCAAGGTGCGGCGCAGTGGGCGGGCCCCATAAACGGGATTATAGCCTTCTTGCACCAACAATTCCTTGGCTGCGCTGGTCAAATGCAAGCTAATTTGCAATTCGCTCAAGCGTGCGACAACTTCATCGGCTAAGACATCGATAATCCCAGTCAATTCGGCCATTTCCAATGGCTTGAACAGAATGATCTCATCGATCCGGTTCAAGAATTCAGGGCGGAAGGTGCGTTTCAAGGCATCATCAACCCGTTTGCGCACTTCGCCAAGGTCAATTTTGTTCTCGCGGCGGAAGCCAATCGAGCCAGCCCGAATCTCATCAGTCCCAACATTCGAGGTCATAATGATCACGGTGTTGCGGAAATCAACAGTTCGGCCTTGCGCATCAGTCAGGCGACCATCATCAAGCACTTGCAACAAGGCGTTGAACACATCGCCGTGGGCTTTTTCAATCTCATCAAACAAAATGACTTGATATGGACGACGACGAATCGATTCGGTCAATTGACCGCCTTCATCGTAGCCAACGTAGCCTGGAGGTGCGCCAACCAAGCGCGAGACGGTATGCCGTTCTTGGTATTCCGACATATCGACACGGGTCATGGCATCTTCATCATCAAACAGGAAGGCTGCCAAGGCTTTGGCCAATTCGGTTTTACCAACCCCAGTTGGCCCCACAAAGATGAACGAGCCGATTGGGCGACGTGGATCTTTGAGGCCCGAACGAGCGCGCCGAATCGCGTCGGAAACCGCAGTGACGGCCTCGTGTTGACCAACAACCCGGGCATGCAAGCGTTCTTCCATCTCGACCAGCTTGAGTTTTTCGGTTTCGAGCATGCGCTGCACCGGAATCCCCGTCCACGTCGCGACGATGGTTGCAACATCTTCTTCGTCGACCACATCATCGAGTTGGTTGGTTTCGAGCCATTGCTGGCGTTCGAGCTGAAATTCGCTTTCCAAGGCCAAGGCTTCAGCTTTGAGAATCGCGGCGCGTTCGTAATCGCGCTGATTGCCAGCATCTTCCTCGCCACGGTGCAGATCGCGAATGGCTTGTTGCTTTTCGCGCAGCTCTTTGGGCATCGAATAAATATCAATCCGCAGCTTGGCCGAGGCTTCGTCGATCAAGTCGATCGCTTTGTCGGGCAAGAAGCGGTCGTTGATGTAGCGGTGTGAAAGATTGGCGGCGGCCTTCAAGGCTGCATCGCTAATCGTCAAATTGTGATGTTCTTCGTAGCGGCGACGCAAGCCGCGCAACATCTCGATGGTGGTTTCAACATCTGGCTCTTCAACATAGACTGGCGAGAAACGGCGTTCGAGCGCTGCATCTTTTTCGATGTGTTTGCGATATTCGTCGGTGGTTGTTGCGCCAACGGCTTGCATCTCGCCACGCGCCAAGGCTGGCTTGAGCATATTCGAGGCATCGATTGAGCCAGCAGCTGAGCCAGCGCCAACCACGGTGTGCAATTCATCGATAAAGACAATCACTTTGCCTTTGGCCGAGCGCACTTCGTCCATCACCGCTTTGAGCCGTTCTTCGAACTCGCCACGGAACTTTGAGCCAGCGACCATGCCAGCCAAATCGAGGGCCAAAACGCGGCGATTGCGCAACAGTTCTGGTACATCGCCATTGGCAATGCGTTGGGCGAGGCCTTCAGCGATGGCAGTTTTACCAACGCCAGTTTCGCCCACTAGCACCGGATTATTCTTGCTACGGCGGCTCAAAATCCGAATGACGCGGGTAATTTCGCCATCGCGGCCAACCACCGGATCAAGCAAACCTTGGGCGGCGAGGGCGGTCAGGTCGGTGCTGTATTTTTCCAGCACTTCGTAGCGGCTTTCAGCAGTTGGATCATCGGCGCGTTGCGAGCCACGAATCTCCATCAGAATTGCCAGCAAGCGCTCGGTATCGATGCCAAAGCTGGCAAGGATGCGGGCCGAAGCACCTTCGCGTTCGCCAGCGATTGCAATCAACAAATGCTCAGTTGAGACATATTGATCGCCCATGCGCTCGGCTTCTTGCTCGGCGCGTTTGACCAAGCGTTGGGTGCGCGGCGTAACGTAGACGCTTTGCTGAGGATAGCCATAATTATAAACTTTGGGCGATTTATCAAGCTCGCGTTCGACGCGGGCAATCACCGATTCAACATTGACACTAAGGCGACCCAAAACCCGCCCGGCAATCCCATCTGATTGGCGCAACAAAGCCAAGAAAATATGCTCAACATCGAGCTGCGAGTGATGCTGTTCGTGCATCAACTCTTGGGCATGTTGAAACGCTTCTTGCGCTTTTTCGGTAAATCGTTCTAACTTCATATAAAAACCCTTTGAAGGGATGAAGGATGAAGGATGAGGGATGAAACAGCTTCATCCTTTATCCTTCGTCCTTCAGCCTTTCGGTTAATCGCTATCCCGTAGAGCCATCACCAATTCGCGCTGTTTGGGAGTCAGGCTAGTTGGTAGCACTGCCTGAACTTTGACCAGCAAATCGCCGCGAGTATTTTGGTCGCGCAGGTTGGGCAAGCCCTGGCCGCGCAAACGAAACACCTTGGCATTTTGGGTCTGTTCGGGCACCGTCAATGTTAATTGCTTCCCATCAGGTAATGGGACTTTTATTTTGCCACCAAGGATGAGGGTATGCCAATCGACTGCGAGATCGGTATGTAAATCGTTGCCTTTGCGCTCGAAGCGGCTATCGGGCACGAGATTGACCACCAACATCAAATCGCCACGTTTACCTTGGTCGATGCCAGGGCTACCTTCGCCAGCAACGCGAATGCGCGACCCTTGATCGACTCCGGCGGGAATGCGCACGTTGATGGTGCGGGTGCTTGTGCCGCTTACGCCAGTACCGCCACAGGTTGGGCAAATACTGCCACGGCTGGCCCCACTGCCACCGCAACTGCTACACATTTCGGGCGCTTGTAATTGAATTGTGCGTTGGGTTCCACTGAGCACTTCAGCTAAAGTGACATCAATGGTTTGCTCAACATTTTGGCCGCGTTGTGGCCGGCGATTGCCATAGACCCCGCTGGTTTGGCGGCGGCTGGCATTGCCGAACAACATCTCGAAAAAATCGGAGAACTCACCGTTGGCGAAATCGCCGCCAAAGTTGCTACCAAAACCACCTGGTTGCGAGGCGTATTGATTCCAATTAAACCCCGAACCTGTACTTTGGGCGCGTCCCCAATCGGCACCGAAGCGATCGTACTTCTCTCGCTTATCTTTGTCCGATACAACCTCATAGGCTTCGTTGATTTCTTTGAATTTACGTTCAGCTTCAGAATCGCCGGGATTGAGGTCTGGGTGATATTGACGCGCCAATTTCCGATAGGCTTTTTTGATTTCAGCTTCGGTTGCAGTTTTCGTTACGCCAAGAATTGTATAGTAATCCTTGTAATCCATTACAACCCCTTCTAGTGCGAACTTCTGAACGTGAATTGATCATACGCCGCCCACCATGGCATGTCAAGATAATGCAACGTTAACGGCTAATTTCTAATATGCTGTTAGCAGTTCGCAGAGAAGTACAGCTCGATCGCTCATTCCAATAGTACCAAGCCATGCCCTGCTTCGTCTAGCGTTTTCAGCCCACAATCGCCCTAGTTCTTTCGGCATAAACCGCCTAGGCCCAAATAGCCATCACAAGCAGGGTTTGGGCCGCTAGAATACTCAGTAGTTAACCTATCTACATACGCGGGAGGTCATTATGATGGCGCAATTATTTTCGCTGAGCAGTTTGTTTGTCATGCCATTCTGGTTTTTGATGGTCGTGCTGCCCTTTTGGAAGTGGACGCAGCGGATCATTCAATCGCCATGGCTTATTCTTGGCCCAGCCTTGATTTATGTAATTGTCTTGGTGCCAGTTTTTGGCACTGTTTGGACAGGCGTGAGCAACCCAACCTTGCCCGGCATCATTGAATTGATCGGCAATGAGACCGGTGCCACGCTCAGCTGGGTGCACTTTTTGGCCTTTGATCTCTTCGTTGGGCGTTGGATCTATTTAGATAGCCGCGAACGCAACATTTTTGCGCCAATCACCAGTCTTATCCTCATCAGCGTTCTTATGATCGGCCCAGCAGGATTCTTGATCTATATGGTCGTGCGCACGATCCACGGTCTTGTTCGTTCAGCAAAAACTACACCTGTTATTCAAACTGTAGCTAAATAAAGGAACAGCCATGACAACGACTGCTCAATTCCCAGAGGCTCGGCAGACGATGCCAGGAGCGGGAGCGATTTTGCGCCAATTTTGGGCCACCAGCAAAGGCATGACCAGCTTTTTTATCATTAGTTGCTTTTTCTTGGTGCTTGCCTTGGCCGGAGTGATTGTTGACCCGCGCGAGGTGCTTGGCCAACCTGTTTGGATGAAAAGCCTGAAATTTGCCTTCTCGTTTGTGGTGTATGCGCCCACAGTGCTGTGGATGTTCAGTTATGTCAAAGTTCGCCCACGTTTGATGCGCTTTGTGCTGGATGCTTGTGCAGCAGCACTTTCAATCGAAATTGTACTTTTTATTATTCAAGCGGTGCGCGGCCAACCAATGCACTTTAATATTGCGACTCCCATTGATGAAACCTTATGGAGCATCATGGGCACGACAATCGCAGTATTCTACATGATCAATATCATCGGATTTGTGGTCTTCTTGCGCCAAAAACCAGTTGCCGATCGCGCTTTCATCCTCAGTTTGAAACTTGGAATGGCCTTGATGTTAATTGGCTTTGGCCTTGGCTTCTTGATGACCAGCCCAAGCCCTGACCAGATGAACATCTTAGAAGCAGGTGGGTCGGTTCCTGCAATCGGTGCCCATACGGTTGGCGCTGCTGATGGTGGTCGTGGAATTGCGGTGCTAGGCTGGAGCACAGAACATGGCGATTTGCGCATTGCCCACTTCATTGGAATTCACGGCGCACAAGTGCTGGCCTTGATTGGCTGGTTGCTCTACACCGCTAAGCAACGTTTCAGCGATAAGCAACGTTTGGCCTTGATTTGGGGCGCGGCAGTTGCCTATCTCGGCCTCGTCGCCAGCGTAACGGTTCAAGCGCTACGTGGTCAAGCACTGCTCCAACCAGATGCCATCACGCTCACCAGTTGGATTGGGCTGGCAGTCGTAAGTATATTATTTACGAGTATTGTTATGAATAAAAAGAACATAGAACAGAGAGCATAGAACATATGGCTCCTAGGCTGAAGGCTGGCGAAAATAAAATATGAAGGATGAAAAAGTTAGAGCAAAGAACAGAGAGCATAGAACATATGGCTCTAGGCTGAAGGCTATGGGCTATCGGAACAATAATCAAAAAAATCTGTGCAATCTGTGGCAAAAATAAAATATGAAGGATGAGGTATGAAAATCAGAGCAAAGAACATAGAACAGAGAGCATAGAACATATGGCTCTAGTCTGAAGGCTATGGGACTATCGGAACAATAATCAAAAAAATCTGTGCAATCTGTGGCTAAAAAGTGTTCTTCGCGGTTTCAGCTCTTCGTGCTCTTCGTGTCCTTCGTGGATCAATAAAAAGGCTCTTGGCTTGGTAGCTTTGCCGCTACTTCAGCCAAGAGCCTCAATCTTTAATCTGCTGCATTACAAAGGTGCGAGCTGTTCATCCTTCATAATTCAGCCTTCATCCTTCGAAATTAAGCTTCGAGACTGCTGATGTCGAGGCCCAAGGCTGCGGCAACACCGCGACCATAGGCTGGGTCGGCTTTCAAGAAGTGGCCGATTTGGCGCAATTGAATAAATTCTGGCACGCCTTGCATTGCAGCTGCAATGTTGTTAAACAATTGTTGTTGTTGATCAGCATTCATCAAGCGGAACAGATTGCCTGGCTGAGTGTAATCGTCGTTGCCATCGCGATGGTTGTAGCGATCGGCATCGCCGCTGATTTTCAGTGCTGGCTCGGCGTAGCGTTGGTTTTCAACTGGGCCGCCAAAGCTGTTTGGCTCGTAATTAACCGCACCGCCACCATTATTATCGAAGCGCATTTGGCCATCGCGATGGTAGGTGTTGACTGGTGAATGGGGCTTGTTGACTGGCAACGCAGCATAATTCACGCCAATTCGATAGCGATGGGCATCAGCATACGACATAATTCGCGCTTGCAACATCTTATCAGGTGAGAAGCCAATGCCGGGCACGATATTTGATGGCTCAAAAGCGGCTTGTTCGATTTCGGCAAAGTAGTTTTCTGGGTTGCGATTCAACTCCAAGGTGCCAACTTCGATCAATGGATAATCGGCGTGTGGCCAAACTTTGGTCAAATCGAATGGGTTAATGTGGTAGGTTTCAGCTTCGGCTTCGGGCATAATTTGCACACACAGCTTCCAGCTGGGGAATTCACTGCGTTCGATCGCTTCAAACAAATCGCGTTGTGAGCTTTCGCGATCAACACCAACGACTTCGGCTGCTTCGGCGTTCGTCCAATTCTTGATGCCTTGTTGGCAGCGGAAGTGGAATTTGACCCAGAAGCGTTCGTTTTGGGCGTTGAGGAAGCTATAGGTGTGGCTGCCGAAGCCATGCACAAAGCGATAGCTAATTGGCAAACCGCGATCGCTAAACAAGATGGTTACTTGGTGCAAGCTTTCGGGCGAGAGCGACCAGAAATCCCACATTGCTTGAGGCGTGCGCATATTGGTTTTGGGGTTGCGCTTTTGGGTATGAATAAAATCGCTGAATTTCATTGGGTCGCGCACAAAGAACACTGGCGTGTTATTGCCAACCACGTCCCAGTTGCCTTCGTCGGTGTAGAATTTAACCGCAAAACCGCGCACGTCGCGTTCGGCATCGGCAGCGCCGTGTTCGCCAGCAACGGTCGAGAAGCGCAGCAAGACTGGAGTTTGCTTGCCAACTTCACCAAAGATCGCAGCCTTGGAATATGCCGTTACATCGTTGGTAACGGTAAACGTCCCAAATGCGCCCGAACCTTTAGCGTGGACGACCCGTTCTGGCACCCGTTCGCGGTTGAAGGTAGCCATTTTTTCCAACAGTTGAAAATCTTGCATCAACAGTGGGCCACGGGGGCCAGCCGTCAATGAATTTTGATTGTCGGCAATCGGCGCACCATGGGCGGTCGTCAGTTGTTCTTGCTCATCCATTCGAACAAATCTCCTAAGGTAATCTGAGAAAACGGGGTGCTCGCCTATTTTGGCACAAAGCGAGCGAACGAACAGGTGCAGTAGTTGGCCGAAGCCAAGCATGCCCCCATACTGTATGCTATTATAGCTATAGTTGCAAGATCTTATTAACTATACAAACTATAGGCAACAACTATGGAAATTCATCAATTGCTCTATTTTGTGGCGGTAGCCGAAACTGGTGGTTTCAGCAAAGCAGCTCAACGCTGTGCAGTCAGCCAGCCCTCGCTCAGCCAGCAAATTATCAAATTGGAGCATGAGCTTGGCCAAAGCCTGTTTGAACGCTTGGGTCGCACGATTCGGCTCACAACTGCTGGCCAAGCCTTGCTGCCTCAAGCTCAACAATTGCTGGCCCAATGGCGTTCGATCAAGCACCATGTGAGCGATAGCGTTGAACAGCATGCCTATCGTTTGGCGCTGGGCATTATCCCAACCATCGCGCAGCACTTTTTTCCTCATGTTAGCGCTGCCTTTCAACACCATTATCCGCGCACAACATTAACAATAGTTGAACACACGACGAGCAAATTATTAATGCAGCTGATCGACTACAGCTTAGATTTGATCATTGCTAGTGCGCCGATTGAGCATCAGTTACTGCAGATTGAGCCATTATTTGATGAACCATTGTTGGTTGCCTTGCCCGCTACGCACGCTTATGCGCAACGTTCAGCCTTGCAATTAAATGATTTATATCACATGCCGCTGCTGGCGTTACACGATGATCATTGTTTGAGCAACCAAGTCGATGCCTTTTGCTACGAACAACATTTGGAGCCACAAATTGTTGGTAGGGTCACCAATTTAGCGACCATCCAACGTTGTGTCGCTGCTGGTTTGGGAATGGCGTTTGTGCCGCAATCCTTGGCCCAAGCAGAACCCCAGCCAAACATAGTTTATCGGCGCTTAGTCGAAGCCCAGCCGCAGCGCAGAATCGTCGCCGCATGGCATCATCAACGCCCACCAAGCAGGAGTGTGCTTACTTTGCTGAAAACAAACCTTTTAGGAAGAACATAGAGCAAAGAACATAGAACATATGGCTTGGGCTATAGGCTATGAGCGTTTGGCTATGGGCTATAGGAACATAATCTCAAAAATCTGTGCAATCTGTGGCTAAAAAACTCAGCCTTCGCGATCTTCGCGCTCTTCGTGGTTTCAACCCTTCGTGTCCTTCGTGGATCAACAAAGGAGATTCTTGATGGAACTGAATCTACTCAATGTCAGCAGCAACTATCACCAAATGATCGATGCCAATCGCGCCGAAATCAGCGTCAGAATCAAAGGCTCATCGGTGATTAGCAATGCTACAGCCTTGGAAAAAGCCAAAGAAGTGCGCCAGCTGGTCGAAGCCTTGACCAACTATGGCTTGGCCAAAACCGCCATCCAACTACAAAGCGTGGTTGCTGAGGTCAATAATGGCATGTTGTTGCGCAGTTCCAGCGCCACCTATAGCCTATTAATTCGCTGCGACGATTTGGAGCAACTGCCTGATCTGTTAGGCATTATCACCAGCCAAAAACAAGTCAGCCTCGAAAACGTCACCTGGGGCTTTCCCGATGATCAAGCAATGATCAATACGTGGTTACAAGCTGCGCTGGAATTAGCCAAAGCCAAGGCCAAAGCGATGGCCCAAACCCTTGGCGTGCAGATTATTGGTGTGCATCGAGTTGATGATCACTATCATAGCGAGCAACAAACCTATGCTCCTCAAGCCTTGTTTCGCAAATCGGCGGCTGCACCACGAGCTGCTGCGCCCAGTTTTACCAAAGACGATCTTGGTTTGGCAATGGTGCATCGCAAACGGATTGAGGTGCAGGTTCAGGTGGCATTTATCATCAACCAAAATGAGAATTTTTCGATTTAGCGAATATTCGCTAAAAAGTACTTGATAATGCAGTGCGTCATGCTATAATAGCCAACAATCGAACCTCGGCCAAACCTCAGAAATGCAAAGGAGCATGGCAATGACTGCTCAATTAACCGTTGGCGATACCATGAACGCAGCCGTAATCTCCTGTCGTACCGAAACCAGCCTGCGTGAGGCGATCACGCTGCTGCAAAGCAACCGCATTCAAGCCCTCGTTGTGGTTGATGGCCCAGGTTCTTTAGCTGGTGTTTTTTCGCAAACTGATGCGCTGGGCGCGTGGAGTCGAGGCCTCGATTATGAGCGCTCGATGGATAGCCCAGTTGGTGAGTTTATGACCCGCGATGTGATTACGTGTATGCCCCATGTTGATCTGAGCCGCGCCGCCAATCTGCTGACCAACAACCGAATTCATCGGTTGGTCGTGGTCGAGGAGCGCAATGATGGCCGCGTTTGGCCAATCGGCGTGCTTTCGCAAACCGATATTGTGCGCAAATTGGGCCAAGAAGGGCAGTAATTGAAGGATGAATTATGAGGGATGAGGGATGAAAGGGTCAGGTTTTTAACCACGAAGAGCGCGAAGGATCACTAAGATCAATTAATTCGCGCTCTTCAGTTTCTTCATAGATCAGATTTTTAACGCAGCGGCGCAGAGGAATTGTGGCTATTGGCTATGAGGCTTTTGGCTATTGGGAATTCAATCTGTGGAATCTGTGTCAATCTGTGGCTAAAAAACCTTCGTGTTGCTTCGTGGCCTTCGCGGTTGCAACCCTGCGTGGATCAGCTTTTTAACGCAGAGGCGCAGAGGAATCATGGCACTAGGCTATTGGCTTTTGGCTATTGGAACAATTATTCGTGGAATTCGTGCAATTCGTGGCTAAAAATTTTTGGCTATAGGCTTTTAGCTAGCGGAATATAATCCCAATCATCTGTGCCAATCTGTGGCTAAAAAACCTTCGTGTTGCTTCGTGGCCTTCGCGGTTGCAACCCTGCGTGGATCAGCTTTTTAACGCAGAGGCGCAAAATTAAATTTCTTATCCCCAATCCCCAACAACCGATCCCCTTTCCCTATGTTCTATGTTCTATGCTCTATGTTCTATCATTCCTCCCTCATAATTCATCCTTCATCCCTTCGCAAACTGCTACTTGACAAACCAACCAATCTTGGATACACTACGCCCATCAATAAAAACTGATTTATCCGATAAAACAGTTTTTATTATGACGCAGTTCTGAAGCACTGGACATGCATCATTGGCAAAGCGTCAGCATTGATACGAGGTCGTAGCGGCAACTACGCATCTCGGTGCTCCTCTCTCCCCTCTCCAGTTGGCACACCAGCCGCTCATGGCACAGAGCGGCTGGTTCTTCTTTTAGTGCTAAAATACAAAATTGTGCTGAAAACTGACTAAAACCCCTGTTCTCATAGACGCGCTCTATGGATATAATAGATAGAACACATCGCAGCTAAAGCAATCACGGCGTACAATTATGGTTTAGAGACCGGCTTTGGTTGGTTGACGAACCATTAGGTTCGCAGTATCTTTAGAGGCTATAACCTGGCAAAGAAGCCAATTAAGGAGAATACGTTCATGGCAGTCGTAGATTATCAGACGGAGCAACAGCCCGCTGAAATCGCCCGTGAGGACGTGAATATTAACGACTTCGCGATTATTGTGGCTACTCCCAATGGTTCTGGGAGCCAAACCGCCAATAATACCATCCTCCGTGCTTGTTTCAACATGGGTATTCCGGTAACAGGCAAAAACCTGTTTCCATCAAACATCAAAGGTTTACCCACGTGGTATTCAATTCGCTTGAGCAAGGATGGCTATCAAGCTCGCCGTCATAAACGCGATGTTTTGGTGGCCATGAATCCAGCCAGCTTTGGCGATGACCTTCAATCGCTTGAGCCAGGTGGGATTTGTCTGTATCCTGATGATTCGCGCCAAGAGCTTTCCCGCAGCGACGTGACCTACTTCCCAATGCCAGTCAAGGAATTGGTGAAGAACTCAGGGGTCGATGCCAGCTTGCGCGATTATATTGCCAACATGGTGTATGTTGGGGTCTTAGCCCACTTGGTCGGCATTGAAGTTGCCGAAATCGAAAGTGCCTTAAACAAGCACTTCAAGGGCAAGCAAAAAGCCATTGCCTCGAATATGAATGTGGTCAATGCGGCTGTGGCTTGGGCTGCTGCCAACATCACCACCCAATCACCATTCCGCGTTGAGCGCATGGACAAAACCAAGGGCATGATTATGCTCGATGGTAATGCAGCTGGTGCGATTGGCTCGGTCTTCGGTGGCGTTTCATTCGTCGCTTGGTACCCAATTACGCCTTCAACCAGCTTGGTCGATGCCCTCAACGACTACTTGCCAGAACTGCGCATCGATAAAGCAACCAACAAGCCAACCTACGCCGTTGTGCAAGCAGAAGATGAATTGGCAGCCATCGGGATGATTATTGGCGCTGGTTGGGCTGGCGCTCGCTCAATGACCGCAACCTCCGGCCCTGGGCTTTCGTTGATGGCTGAGTTTACCGGCTTGGCCTATTTTACCGAAGTTCCATGTGTGGTTTGGGATGTTATGCGCATGGGGCCAAGTACTGGTATGCCAACCCGCACCGGTCAAACCGATTTGATCTCAGCCTATTTCTTGAGCCACGGGGATACCCAACACGTTTGTTTGCTGCCTTCAAGCATCAAAGAATGCTTTGAGTTTGGCTGGCGCTCATTCGATTTGGCCGAACGCTTGCAAACAATTGTGTTTGTGCTGAGCGACCTCGACTTGGGCATGAACCAATGGATCTCTGAGCCTTTCGAATACCCAACCGAGCCAATGGATCGCGGCAAGGTGCTCGATGCCGATGCCTTGACCGCAGTTGGCGATTGGGGCCGCTATCGCGATGTTGATGGCGATGGCATTCCATATCGCACGCTGCCTGGCACTAATCATCCTAAAGCAGCCTACTTCACGCGTGGTTCAGGCCACAACCAAGATGCCAAGTATACCGAACGCTCAGACGAGTGGGTCGCCAACTTGGACCGCTTGGCTCGTAAGTTTGAAACTGCACGGACGATCGTGCCAACACCAATCACGGTCAACGAAGAAAACGCCACGATTGGCATTCTCTCGTATGGCTCGAACGATCCAGCCATTATCGAAGCCTTGGATCGCTTGCGCGAAGCCAACATCAACGCCGCCTACCAACGGGTGCGGGCATTGCCATTCACCAAAGAAGTTGGCGAATTTGTGGCCAAGTACGAACGCATCTATGTGGTTGACAACAACTACAACGGCCAAATGGCACAATTGTTGCGGATGGAATACCCAGAATTAGCTGGCCGGATTATTGCTGTTGCAAGCTGCGATGGCTTGCCATTAACCGCCCGCTGGGTTACCGAATCAGTACAAAAAGGGGAAGCATAGGCCATGGCAACGACCAAAGCGACTCCCAAGCCAAAAATTAACCTGCTTGGGTTTGAACAAGGTGAATACAAAGGCGCACCTTCGACGCTGTGTCCAGGGTGTGGCCACGACTCAATCTCATCACGGATTGTGTCGGTCTGTTTCGAATTAGGTGTTCAGCCCTACCAAGTTGCTAAATTCAGCGGCATTGGCTGTTCATCGAAAACTCCGGCCTATTTCTTAGGTCGCTCACACGGTTTCAATAGCGTTCACGGGCGCATGCCCTCAGTTGCAACTGGTGCGATCATCACCAACCGCAACTTGGTCGGCTTGGCTGTGAGCGGCGACGGCGATACTGGCTCGATCGGGATGGGCCAATTCAAGCACTTGGTGCGCCGTAACGTACCAATGGTGTATATCGTCGAAAATAACGGCGTATATGGCTTGACCAAGGGCCAATTCTCAGCAACCGCCGACATCGGTCAAAAGCTGAAATATGCTGGCTTGAACGAACTTCCCCCAATTGATCTCTGTGCAGAAGCGATCATTGGTGGCGCAACCTTTGTTGCACGCTCGTTCGCTGGCGACCCACGCCAAGTTGAAGCCTTGCTCAAGGCAGCCTTGAGCCACCGTGGTTTGGCGATTCTCGACATCATCAGCCCATGTGTGACCTTCAACAACCACGAAGATTCAACCAAGAGCTATGCGTATGGCAAGGAACATGAAGAACGTCTGCACGACATGACCTTCATCCGCGCCCAAGAAGAAATCACGGTTGATTACGAAGAAGGCGAAGCAATTCCCGTCAAGATGCACGACGGCTCGACAATTGTGCTCAAAAAACTTGAGACCGATTACGACCCAACCAATCGGGTTGCCGCCTTGTCACGCTTGGATGCCGCTCGCGAAAACCAAGAGTTTATCACTGGCTTGCTCTATGTCAACCAAACTAACAATCGCACGATTCACGATTTGTTGCACATGGACGAACAGCCATTGAGCCATCTCTCAGCAGAACAACTCCGCCCAACCAAAGAAGCCCTCGATTCAGTCTTGGCTGACTTGTACTAATTTGGTTTTGGCGCATCACCCCAGTTCTGGCTTTTGCTCAGGGCTGGGGTGGTCTTTTTTAAGGATGAAGGATATAAAAGCCAGAACATAGAGCAAAGAGCATAGAACATAAAGCATAAAGATAAAATCAAAAGTCAAAAATCAAAAGCCCCAAAGCCTACAGCCAACAGCCCATAGCCATACCTTCTCTGCGCCGCTGCGTTAAAAATCTAATCCACGAAGCGCACGAAGGCTTTTAGCCACGAATTCCACGAATTTCACCAATTCGCCGTTAGCCTATAGCTGTACTGGTTCATTGGGTTAACCACGGCTTGATCCCCTCACCCCAACCCCTCTCCCGTGGCGCGGGAGAGGGGCTTTAAATTCATTGTTCTGCCGCAATTCCTTGGTGAAAAATGCATGCTCCCCCTCGCCCGCGTTCAGTGGGCGAGGGGGTTGGGGGTGAGGGAACATGGCTGCGCATCCAATGTACCAGTACATATAGCCCATAGCCAACAGCCCATAGCCATACCTTCTCTGCGCCGCTGCGTTAAGCACAGCATTGATTATATTCCTATAGCCAAAAGCCCATAGCCTAGAGCCTGACCCCTGACCCCTGACCCCCAATCC
>NZ_PUBZ01000084.1 GCF_003205875.1 Herpetosiphon llansteffanensis | reverse complement strand
CAATTTGGTACGTGTCGAGGTGGTTGTGCCCCACGCTGCTCCATCCCGAACCAGGCCGTGAACGCGACACACACCGAGGCTACTGCAGCACCCGCTGTGGGAACGTAGGGGGATGCGTACCATTCCAGATAGACTCCGTTGGTTTTCCAACGGAGTCTTCTTTTTGTTTAATCTAAATCGAGCACATGCTCTAAACCGCGCTTCAAGCCCACAAAGGTATTAACGTTGCGAATCGCTAATAACGCGCCATCAACATATGGCTCTGCGCCATTACCTGCCTCATGGCGCAAAATCAGCTTTTGGTCGGGCATGCCAAAAATGGCCTCAATGCTAATAACGTAGCCTGGCAAGCGCACCGAATGCACTTGTTGCTCAGCCATGCGTGCTCCACGGGTCGCTTGCTCGCCTACTGTATCTTCGATTGGCACCGTTAGCGCTGAATCGCGCACTTGGCCCAAGCGCAAGGCCAGTTCTCGCGCTGTGCCGCTTGGAGCATCGATTTTCTTGTCGCTGGCATAATCAATAATCTCGCTATGCGCAATGTAGCGGGCTGCAATCGAGGCAAATTTTTGCAAGAGCACCACGGTGAGCGCAAAATTGCCAACCGCTAACACGCCACGCTGAGCTTTCAACGCCGCTTCATTGATCATGGCATAGGCTGCATCATCAAGCCCCGATGTGCCGATCACCACATGCGCGCCGTGAGCCAAGGCTTGCAACACGTTATCAAGTGCCACTGCTGGCTTGGTGTATTCGACAAACACATCGCAGGGCTGGCTCAGCGCCTCGCTGGCGGTGGCAAACACTGGACATTCCAGCGTAGGCTGATCCAACACAGCCCCCAATTGTTGGCCTGCATGGCTGCGTGAAACCGCTGCTACCAAGCTCAAATCACTAGTTTTGGCAAGGCCTTGGGCCAGCGCCGAACCAGCCCAACCGGTTGCGCCTGCTAAACATACACGAATTGACATAAGCAATCTCCTGTTGAATTGATATGATTAATCATACAAGTTAAATGAAAACCCCTGCTGTTCAGTTGAACAACAGGGGTTTTGCGTTGCCGATTGGGCTAGATTAGAAATCCATGCCGCCCATGCCACCCATACCGCCACCAGGAGCTGGGGCTGCATCCTTTTCAGGAATATCGGCGACCAAGGCATCGGTGGTCAAGATCATCGAGGCAATCGAGACGGCATTTTGCAAGGCCGAACGGGTTACCTTGGCTGGGTCGATGATACCCATTTCAACCATTGAGCCATATTCGCCAGTGATGACGTTGTAGCCAAGGGTTGAGTCGGCTTGATCTTTTTGCAAGCGGCGTACGGTGTCGATAATTACGGCACCATCTTCACCGGCATTGCGAGCCAATTGGCGAATTGGTTCTTCCAAGGCGCGGCGCAAGATCAAGATTGCAGCTTTTTCGTCTTGGTTCGCTGGCTCAACGCTATCCAACGCTGGCAATACGCTCAACAAGGCAATCCCGCCACCAGGCACGATACCTTCTTCAACTGCTGCACGAGCGGTTGAGAGCGCATCTTCGACGCGATGCTTGCGTTCTTTCAATTCTGGCTCGGTTGCAGCACCAACCTTGAGCACTGCTACGCCACCGGCCAATTTGGCCAAGCGTTCTTGCAGTTTTTCGCGATCGAAATCGCTGGTGGTGGTTTCAATTTGAGCACGAATTTGTTCGATCCGAGCCTTGATTGCTTCTTCGTCGCCGCGGCCTTCGATAACCGTGGTTTCGTCTTTGTTGGCAATCACGCGGCGAGCGCGGCCCAAATCTTCGACCGTGGCGCTGTCAAGCTTGCGGCCAATTTCTTCGCTGATAACCGTACCACCGGTGAGGATGGCGATGTCTTGCAACATAGCTTTGCGGCGATCGCCGAAGCCAGGAGCTTTGATTGCCAACACGTTGATCGTGCCGCGCAATTTGTTCAACACGAGGGTTGGCAAGGCTTCGCCATCGATGTCTTCAGCGATAATTACGAAGTTCTTGGTGAATTGCAAGACCTTTTCGAGCACTGGCAAGATTTCTTGGATCGAGCTGATCTTCTTGTCGGTGATCAAAATGTAGGGGTCTTCCAAATCTGATTCCATGCGGTCGCTGTTGGTGACGAAGTAGGCTGAGATGTAGCCACGATCGAATTGCATACCTTCGGTATATTCGGTTTCGTAGCCCAAGCCTTTGCCTTCTTCAACGGTGATAACACCGTCTTTGCCAACTTTGTCCATCACTTCTGCAATCAAATCGCCAATTGACGAATCGGCAGCTGAGATGGTAGCAACGCTTGAGATGTCGGTGCGATCGTTGACTGGCTTGGCCAAATCGCGGATTGCTTGCAACAAGACGGCGGTGCCTTTATCCAAGCCACGCTTGATCATCATCGAGTTAGCGCCAGCAGCCACTTGGCGCAAGCCTTCGTGGACAATTGCTTGGGCCAAAACGGTAGCGGTGGTGGTACCGTCACCAGCAACGTCGTTGGTTTTGGTTGCAGCTTCAACCAACAAGCGTGCGCCCATGTTTTCAAATGGGTCTTTCAATTCGATTTCTTTGGCAACAGTAACGCCGTCGTGGGTTACGGTTGGTGAGCCGAATTTTTTATCGATAGCGACGTTGCGACCGCGTGGGCCCAAGGTCGTTTTAACTGCATCTGCAACCACATCCACGCCACGTTTGAGGGCGCGGCGGGCATCTTCATTAAAAGCAACTTGCTTTGCCATTGTTAAATAATCCTCCTAAGAAGCGTCGCGAATTAGCCTTAGCCTTGAACGACGGCCAAAATATCTTTTTCAGCCAAAATCAAATAATCTTCGTCGTCCAACTTGATCTCGGTGCCAGCATACTTGGCAAACAACACGCTATCGCCAACTTGCACTGCAACTGGCACACGCTTGCCGTTATCATCCAACTTGCCTTCACCAACAGCCACAACGATGCCTTCTTGAGGTTTTTCTTTGCTCGCTGTGTCGGGTAGGAACAAGCCGCTCTTGGTTTTTTCTTCTTTGGCTTGAGGCTTGATCACCACACGATCGGCCAAGGGGCGAATCCGGAAATCAGACATGATAATGTGTCCTCCTTAGTTGACCATTTAGCAATCTACTGTGATGAGTGCTAAATCCGAGTGTTAGTGTATGTCGTTCTGTTAAGCTTGTCAAGGCTTGGCTTATCACTCTTGCTATGAGAGTGCTAAATCGATTTAGCCCATTCTGAAGGGTAAAAATCGTGCTGCTAGCCTAATTTAGCTGCGTTAAGCGATTGTTAGAATTGAGTAAAATCGTGGCAAGCATGCTCGTTTGAACAAGCCTGTTACTTTTTGAGCATCACCAACGATGTATTAAGCGCAAGGCCATGGCGATTCACACACCCAAGGAGGCTGACGATATGGCATTGATTCATCGCTTGGTTGCTGAACGTACACCATTCGATCAGCAAACACTGGAGGATCATCGTGATGTGGCATTGGCAGTGGCGGGCGATCATGAGGCCTTTGTACGCTTGTACCAACGCTATATCACGCCGGTTTATCGCTTTCTTGTGGCTCGTTTGCAGCAGCACCACGATGCAGAAGAAGTGGCCGCGCTGGCATTCGAGCGCACTTGGCAAAGCCTTGCTCAATTCAAGCCCAATGGCTCATTCGTCGGCTGGTTGTTTACGATTGTGCGCCGCTGCCTAGCTGATTTTTATCGGCGCGGCCAACGCAGCCAACAGCAAACCCACTTATCAGATCAGCTAGCCAGCCAGCAATTATCGCCCGAATTGGCCATGCTCGCGCTGGAACAACAAAGCTTGTTGCAGCAAGCAGTGGCCCAACTAACCCCAGAACAGCAAGAGTTGCTTCAACTGCGCTTTTTTGCCCAACTGCCCTATGCAACGATTGCCCAGATTGTCGGCAAACGTGAGGCTGCGGTCAAAATGGCCGCCTATCGCGCGCTTGAACAACTCAAACGGAGGCTCGCCGATGACCAATAATTTCGATCTTGAGCGTGCGTTGGCTGAGCTAGAAAACGACGCACTACTTGGCCAACAACTTAGCGGGCAAGCCCAACGGTTTAGCCCATCACAAGCAACGATGCAACGAATTCAGGCTGGACTCCAGCCACCAGTAAAGCGAGGAAGTATCATGCAAACATTCTTTCAACGTCGCCCAGCGCGGGCTTTGGCCATGGCTGCCTGTAGTGTAGCGGTTGGTTTGGGCTTGATATTTGGCCTCAATCAGCCAACCAGCAGCGTTTCAGCCGCCGAGTTGATTCAACGAGCAGAAACCTTTGCTAGCCAGCCAATTGTGCCCAATGGCAAGGCTCGCCACATTGCGATTGACATTTCAACCACGCGCAGCGACGGCCAAATTGGCGAACATTATCGCGATGAAATTTGGCTAGCCCAAGGCCAATCGCATATATTGCTCTATCAGCCAGCCCGCCAATCATTAAATGGCCAGCCAGTCGGCTATCAAATGGGGCCAACGCTTGTCGATGAAAACTACTTCTGGAATTACAACGCCCACGACAATACCTCAGTCAAAGCGCCATTCGATGAATGTTCGTTGAGCTTGGAACAATGGGTGGGCGACGGAGCTTTTGGCTCAAACAGTAATTTTCCCAATGCCACGATTATTGGCACTGAAGAACTTGATGGTCGTCAGCTCACCATTGTCGATCTTGGCAGCACTATTGGTAAAGCCTGGATCGATGCCAATACCGGCCAGATTTGGAAATTTACCAGCAGCCAGACCTACGAAGGCATAACCACCGAAACCTTGGTGCAATTCGTGGTTGATGAAACGGTTGAATTGAATGCGCTGCCTGCTGAATGGCAAACCTACACGGCTCCCGCTGGCAGCCCAATCATCGAGCAGTCCACGCCATATTGCATCTATGGCTAGTTTTCGAGCGATTCTAGGCGTAGCACCGTTGCGCCTTGATCGTTAACTTCGACAATCATTACGGCGCAGCCTGCCTCAATTGCTCGGCCACCGATTGCTCGGGCATTGATGCGGGCCGCGCCTTGTTGATGTTCATAGGCAACCACCCCAAAACCTTCTGCTGGCAGCGCTTCGACCACTACGCCTAGCTGGCCAATTGGCCCAACTTTGCTGGCGGCGGAACCAGCCTGCTGCACAATTCGACGCTCGATAAGCATGCGATAGAGCAATAAACCCACTGCCAAGCCACCAGCCAGCGCAATCAGGCCGCTGAGCCACCAATTTACTCCAGCGCCACGCGCAAGGAAGCCAATGCCTGCTGCGGTAATCAGCCAACTTGCCAACACCAATGGCTGAATAAACAACCAGCGCGACGAGCGTTGCATGTGTTCGAGCGAGGGCCAGAGCGCTTGGCGGCGAGCCTTGGTGATGATGATAATTAGCAAACCCAAGCCAAATGCTGCCAGATAAAACCATTGATCAAGCGTCAAAGCGAGCGATCCTTTCAGCAATTAATCATCAAGCTGCGCCCTGCCTGTTGCCAGCCAGCGGGCTAGATTTTCGCGCCCGTTGTGCTGTGCTGTAAGAGCAGCATCTTGCCACGCATAGCCAATCGCATACTGCTCAACCTGCCAGCCGTGGGCATTGCGTTCGACGATGGCATAGCGTGCATGCGGGCAGCCTGCTTGCATAACGTGAGGGTACGGTAGGTCATCATTATACGCGGGAATGCCAACACTACCTGGATTGACGATTAATTGGCCGTTGGCGAGCTGCACCGTGCGCGCGATATGGCTATGGCCACAGACGATCAGCGATTGGCTCACACCTTGAATTGCAGCCAGAATCATTGCCTCTGGCTGCAACTGCACACCATGCGGCGTAACATGCTCCAACAAATAGGTGGTATCGCTGCTTGGCGTGCCATGGCAGCAAAACATATCATCAACAATCGCCGTTGCTGGTTGGTTGGCAAGCCACGCTCGCTCGTTGGGGCCTAAATCGGCCTGTACAAAGCGATAACTGAGGTTTTGTTGCGCTGTTTGAACTTCTTCGAACAAGATGCGATCTTGGTTGCCGCTAATTGAGATGCTGGCGATTTGCGCCAGTTGTTCGGCACACCAACGTGGCTGGAGCACGCTGTACACACTATCGCCAAGGTTGATTACCCGATCAACATTGCGGCGTGTGAGATCATCCAATACTGCCGCTAAGGCCAAACGATTACCGTGAACATCCGCCAAGAGTGCCCAGCGTGGCATATGCACATCTCCAAATTAAGCTGAATCAGGTAAATCGAATAAACGTTTGATCCAATGTATAAATAATTCAACAGGTTCACAATCTAAATCTAAGGCAGGGTGATTGCGCTCTATGGCTTTGCTCATTTGGACGACTGGATTTTTCTGCCAAGCCAGCCATGTGAATATTTGGGCCTTGCGTAGATCTTTTTCAGTAAACATCAGCGGTTTTAATGCGGCTTTTTTGCGCACAGCGCTAATTGTGTGCTGAACTTCTTGCCAGAGAGCATCATCAGGCCGAATCAAGCTGATAAAAAAATCTTCAATTGTGCCTTGATCGCGGTTATTTGGCATAATCCATACGCCGATGCTTGGTTGATCAACTGCTTTCAATACTAAACCCTCGGTAGGGAGTGTTAATACTACATCAGTATATGCTTTACTTAATATCTTATGTATGTCAGTATAGGTTTTTTGCGCATCGTTATCGGCATCAAGAATTAATTCAATCACAATATCAGCATTTTCATCATCTTTTTGCATCAAACGAACCCGTAATTCTTCGATAATTGCATTTTTGTCTTGGGTTTGTTACTGGCTATCATTTGATCCACTGAATATAAATTCTAAATCGTAAACAACTTCCTTTTTACTACCAGATTGTTCTGTCCGTAAGCGAGTATCGTTATGTTTAATAATTAATGCTTTATCAGTATCATCACGCGCTGGATTATTAATGGTTGAACTAAGTTTACGTTTGATTAGTTCAATCAAGATAAATTTATCGTTGCTACCTTCCACTAAGATTAAATTGATCTGGGCCATCGTTAGCGCACCTCAATATCACGTTCGAGGATAACTTGCATATCTTTTTGATTATATTCGGTTGCAATGATTTTGCCTTTTTTACGACCCAAGCGAATTAATCGCCCTGATTGAGCCGTCTGATATTTATTATTTTTATTAAAGGCATTCAAGCATTCTTTGCTATGAGTTGTCGCAAATACTTGAACATTGAGGGTTTCAGCAAGTTTGAAAATCAATTTCCAAACATCTGGATAAATTGAATAATGTAGACCATTCTCGATTTCATCAATTAACACAAAACCATTTTTAGCATTGACCATTGCCAAAATTAAAATCAAAATTCGGTTTAAACCATCGCCTAAGCTGCGCAACGGGATAAATTTAGTTTCGCCTTGCATTCTAACGACTGGAATTGGGATTAATGAAATATTTGGTGTTCGATTTATACTTTTATTTTCTTCAATGTTGACCATATTCATGGCTTCAATTGATGAATCAATAATTTTTAATCCTTCGATAATATAATTTTCTAGACCATCGATTAATGAGATATTACGCCATACACTAATTTGATAACGATCAACTAAATGAGAGCGAATAAAATTCCATGGAACTTCAATCCATGCTTGGTTATTTGATAGACTATAACTTGGGTAGCGTCTAATTCTCTGAATAGTCTGGTCTTTTTTATGCATTAATGCTTCGACACCAAAAAATGGTTCATTGCTAAAATCAAGATCTGCATATTTGATTGGTTTTGGCACGAAATGTTCAGCATCATTTATTTCAACTTGATACCAACGAGCCTGAAGTTGTAAGTAATTCTCGGTAGTATTGCCAATTCGTATCGTTTGGGTTTGGTCGGTAAAATCATGGCGCTGATAAAACAAATTTTTGATTGCAAGAATTTCTTGTTGGGTTTGTTCGGTATCAGCATTCAAATTAAAAACCCGATGCTCATCACGATCTTTCAAAATCTCGTAAATGGTTGCACTTGAACCACGATTGGCATAGAGCCAGATTGCTTCTAAAAGTGAGGTTTTGCCGATATTATTCTTACCAACGATCAGGTTTACGCGCCCAAGTTGGTTAATCTGAAAATTCTCGAAACCTCGAAAATTCTGAATTATCAATGAGTTTAGTTGTAGTTCAGCCATCATAAAGCCCTCGTTTTGGCAATATACCGTGGCGATCATACCATAGTGGATGTTATGCGTCTATTGAGGGCTAGCAGCTGGCGGGGCGGGTGTAGCCGCGATTGAGCCAATTGATGATCGTGCCACTTTGGTAGAGTTCAAGGCACGAAAGGCTGCCAAGGTCGAATTTCCATTGCCAATAAAGTGTGAGGGGAGTCTGAAATAATTGGCAGCACAATACTTGTAGGCTAGTGGCATGAGCAACCAGCAGGACACAACGTCCAGCATAGTGCTCAATTAAATCATTGGTGGCTGCTTGAACCCGTTCGGCGACAGCTAAGAGGGTTTCGCCGTGGGGGGCGGGAATATTCAATGGGTCGGCCCAATGCGCGCGGGCTTGGGCAGGATTTTGATCTAAAACTTGGCGATAGGTCAAGCCTTCCCATTCACCATGATCAATTTCGCGCCAACGAGGATCGCTATTAGCTTGAATAGTGGGCAGCGCACGTGCCAGCGTTTCGGCTGTGCGGCGTGCGCCACTGTGAAGCACAATTTCTGGAGTTTCAGCGCTGAGCCACTGCCCAAGCTGCAATGCTTGAGCGTGGCCGCGCTCGCTGAGCCCTTCATCAGCACGACCTTGGTAGCGTCCCGCTTCATTCCAAGCGGTCGCACCATGACGGGCTAGCAGCAAACGCAGGCCACGTGGATCGGCCATATTACTTGACGCGCTCCAAGATTGCCCGCATCCGCGGGATACATTGCTCGACATCGGCGATTGAAACCGCGCCAACCGAGAGCCGCATCCAGCCAGTTTCTTGGCGCAGGCCGAAGGCTTGGAATGGCACCAAAGCCACACCTGCTTGCTCCAGCAAAATATCGCCAATTTGGGCGTTGCTGGTAATCGGCACGCCATCGAGGCTCTTGCCAACCAAATCGAATTGGGTTGAAAGATAAATTGCGCCTTGCGGTGCAATCGCATCAACTGGCAAGCCCGCAGCCTTCATTTCTTGCACTGCGTTGTAGATCAAATTCAGTCGGGCACGAACTTCATTATGCATAGTGGTATAGAAATCGTCGAGCACCTCAACCGAATTCAAAATATGGGCGGTGGCTTCTTGCTCTGGGTGGGGAGCCCACGCGCCAACGTGATTCAAGAACGCTTTGATCCGGTCGGTAATGTGTGGCGGTGCTACAACCCAGCCAACCCGCAAGCCAGTCGCCGACCACGATTTTGAGATGCCATCGATGAAAATCGTGTAGGCTGACATTTCGGGCATAACTTCGACTGGCGTAACGTGGCGAATATCGCCAAGCTGCAATTCCCAATAAATTTGATCGTAGACCAAATAGAGCAAACGCAAGCCAAGCTCTTTGCGGCGGATATTTTCATTCACAATCAATTCGCTAATTTTGCGCAATTCCTCTGGCGAAATCATGGTGCCAGCTGGGTTGAGCGGCGAGTTAATCGAGATCAGGCGCGCTTCTTGGATGAATGGTTGAAGCAAGGCAGCGGTTGGCAAAAAGCCATCTTCTGGGCGAGTTGGAACCTCAAGCGCCTTTGCACCACACAAATAGGCATAGTGATTGTTGTTCCACGATGGCACTGGGTAAATCACCGTTTCGCCGGGATCGATCAATACACCATAGGCGGCGTAGAGGCCGGGGCGAGCGCCAGAAATGATCTGAATGCTTTCCAGTGGATAGCGCAGACCCAACCGTTTTTCGTAGTGGGCAAGCACTGCTTTGCGCAATGCTAACACACCTTCTGCTGGCGGGTAGTTGGTGCGGCCAGCGCTATACGATTCAATCGCTGCATCGCGCAACGCTTCAGGAATTGGAAACTGTGAAGGCGCAAAATCACCGACGGTGAAATTACAGACTGTGCGGCCTTGGGCTTGCAACGTGCGGACATTACCGGCAATTCGCAAAATTTCAGAACCAACCATGCCACGCGCCATTGCGGAGATCGATTGGCTGCTCAGTTCAGTTGATGTTGGCTCGAAATATTCAGCTGCATCAACCGTTTCAATCAGTGTCATTGCTACACTCCTCGATGTTTGGGAGGAACAGTTTGGCTTGCGGGACGATTTCGCGTCCCTAAGTATAGCAGATGTGCCACGGGTACAATCAGCGACAACTTGATGAACCACTGTAGGACAAATCGTCGATTGTTCGACGTGGGCTATGGGCTATCGGATTGATCCACGAAGAGCACGAAGTTCAGAAACCACGAAGGACGCGAATAGCACGAAGAACTATTTTTTTGCCACAGATTGCCACAGATTATTCAGATTGATTTCCCAAAAGCCCATAGCCCAGAGCCTAGAGCCATGGTTCCTCTGCGCCTCTGCGTTAACGAATTGAAACCGCGAAGGACGCGAAGAACTATTTTTATTTCGCCACAGATTGCCACAGATTATTCAGATTGATTTCCCAAAAGCCAAAAGCCAAAAGCCTGATCCCTGATCCTCATACCCAGCTTCTATGTTCTATGTTCTATGTTCTATGTTCTATGTTCTATCTTCCGACCCCTTACTTATACCGATCGTAATAATTGGCCCGATACGGCGAGCGCAACAGTGCCAAGCCATCTTTGATCCGAAAACTGATTGCGCGCAAGCCCATTTTGAGGCTGGTTGGTAAGCGGCGACGAAGCGGTGTCGTGAGGCGGCTAACCAAGGACGGTCGGCGTGAGCCTGTACCAGCCTGCCAAACACTCACATAATCGCTTTGTTGCACTTTGAGGCGTTCGATTGGTGTAGCGCTGATCCGTTTGGCTTGAACCAATAAAAAGGCTGGACGGCGATTTTGCAACGTAACCCGCCCACCAACTGCCTTGGGGTCGTGTACCCGATACCAAGGCGCATGCGGATACATCTCGAAAACGTACATTTTTTCAAGCTGATAGCCATTTTCAGGGGTCAGAATGCGCCAAAATAACTCTGGCGAAAATTGATAAAAGCCATGCCCAGCCATATTGTTGCACGGCGTAATCGCCAGAAAATGGCCACCTTCAGCAACCATATTTAAGCTATTTTGCAGCGCGATTGGCAGATTGAAGATATGTTCAAGCGTGCCACCATCAATCACACTGCTAAATCGGCCATGCAATTCGGCGGGAATTGGCTGATTCAGATCGTGCAAAATCGACGCTGATTCATAATCGGAAAAATCGATTGAATCGGCGCTGCTGGCCCCAAGGTAATGCAGCAGTGGTTCGGCAAAAAGCGGTTCGCCATCAACAGCATCGCGGGTGAGTGTTTGGGCCACAATCAGCGGTAGCGTCTCACCCACTTCGGCAAAAACTTTTTGTAAATCGTACACCCCAAGGTGCATCCCCTGTCGGCCTAGGGTTAAACTCTGTTTAAACTGGACACCAGTACTTCGGGCTTCCAAAAGGAAGCGAATAGTATTAGTTTCAAATCCCATAAAAGCTCCATAGTCAGGGCGAAAACCATCGCCTATAATGATCATAATCAGCGGAGGTTGCCTATGTCACAGCTTGCCGATCATACCATGCTCTTGGAATGTCCGATCGCACATGCCCCGCACAGCCAAGTTGCGGTCAAGCTTACTGGCTCGGATACCGATGGCGCGTTTTCTTTAGTCGAATATACCAGCTTGCCTGGAAGCGGCGTTATGCACCATATGCATACCCGCGAAGATAAAACCTTTATTATTCAAGCTGGAATTTTCGAGTTTTCGATCAATGGCGAGACGATCGTTGCCAAGGCGGGAGCCACGATTGATCTGCCGATGGGTGTGCGTCATGCCTTTCGCACCCTTGGAACCAGTCCCTGTGTTGCATTAATAGTTGCGGCTCCGGCTGGTTTCGAATACTATTTCCATGATTTCAGCGATGCCATTCAACAATTTGGTTTGCCACTGCCTGCTGCTGCCTTATCGCAGTTGAATCAGGCTTATGGGATTATTTTTGAAGAATAAGGATTCATCAATATGCCCCAATTGCCAATCCTAGCGCGGGATCGGCGGCGATTGCAGATCGCTGGCTGGTTGCTTGGCGCTGGGTTAACTGTGCCTTTGCTGCTTTGGTGGACGTTTCCCGCAACCTCGCCCGCCGCAATTTCGCCAACTGCAACGCCGCAAATAGTCAGGGTTGGCGCAACCCTCGATGAGCCGATTCCTGCCGATTGGCAAGCGCCGGTTTTGAATCCTGAACTCGAAGCTCAAGCCTTGGCTATTCCCGAAACCTTGCCATTAACCAGTAGTTTGTTGGCTGCGCCAATTTCTGCCGATACGGTTTTTACAACCACGATTGCAGGCTTGGTTGCAAGCGACGAATTGAATTTGCGCGATGGCCCAAGCGTCGATTATTTGCCCATGGCGATTTTGCCCAATACAACGCCGCTAACCGTGGTTGGCCGCTTTGAGGGCTGGCTGCAAGTGGTCACGCCGCAACGGGCTTTGGGCTGGGTTGATGATAGTTATGTGGCGTTGGCTAGCTCGGCGCAAGCGTTGCCCCAAATCGCTGAGCACGCCGACCCCAATCCTGCTTTATTGGCCGAACTGAATGTCGAACGAGCGAATGTGCGGGTTGCGCCGCAAACTGGCTCAGATATCATCACAACTTTGGGCGCTGAGCAAGGCCAGGTTAATTTGCTGCAACAACGGGCTGGCTGGTTTAATGTACGCACCAACAATGGTACTGAGGGCTGGGTTTCGGCTGAGCTTTTACAAGCAGATGACTATATTTTGCGCCGTGTGCCAACCTTAAGTGCGTCGCCTAACGCGCTAGAGGCCGTGCGCTTGGCCAGCAAATACGTTGGCTATCCCTATGTTTGGGGTGGCGAGACTCCGCGCGGCGGCTTCGATTGCTCAGGCTTGGTGTTGTATGTCTATGGCAAATTGGGCATTGATATGCCGCATAGTGCTGCTGAACAATGGACTGGTGGCTATGGCCAAAAAATCACCAGCCAACACGATTTAGTGCCCGGCGATATTGTCTTTTTCAAAAATACCTATAAAAAAGGCGTGAGCCACGTTGGCATTTACGCTGGCAATGGCAACGTGATTCAGGCGCTCTCCGAAAATTTGGGTATTCGCGTTTCCGATTTATCGAATAGCTATTGGAATAGCCGCTTCGTGGGGGCAATTCGGCCATTTCCCTAGTGCATGGCCGATTGCAAATCGCGATAGATGGCCACATGCTCAAACACAATGCCCAAGTTGACCAAAGCTTGGGCAACTTCAGGCCGCACGCCAATCAAGGCCACCTTGGCTCCCAGCAATTGCGCCGAATCAACCAAACGCAATAAACCAGTTGCCACATCGTTATCAAACCATGAAAGCCCCGTCACATCGAGCAATAAGCGTTGGGCGCGGCGCTGTTGAATTTCGCCCAGTGCAATCACCTGTAAATCGCGCAACCGCTCGTTATCAAGCGTCCCGACAATTGGCAACACCAGCGTATCGCCGCTGACAGGCAACACTGGCACGCTGAGTTCGCGAATTGTTTGGCGTTGTTGCTCAATTTGGCTAACATAAGCCGCTTGTTCTTGATTCCGTTGTTGTAATTCGACCAGCGTGTGTTGCAATTGCTCTGTGCGCTGGCCAACTTGTTGCTCTAACGAAGCTCGTGATTCTTCCAGCGAATAATTAATCCGTTTCACCTCGCGCACGGTCAAATTCAAGCGTCGATGAAAGCTAAATAATAATGAGATAATCATGGTCACAATCGGCGTTCCCGAGGTGATCATAATCAACAAGACGTTAATTTTTGGGTAATTATATTGATCATTGAAGATAAAACCCAAGAAAGTCACAATGATAACCGAAATCCAAGCTACAATGCTAATTTGTTTGAGATGATGGCTATTGACAAATTGCACAGCAATAATCAACATCAAAAACACATATAAAACACTGAGCGGCCATTCGATTGGGTTGAAAAAGGTAATAATCATTGGCAAAACTGTACAACCAATGATCATCAGATATATACTTGGCTTAATGTGATTACGCCGAGCAAAAAATCGCCCAGCAATAAAAAATAAGCCTTGCACAATCACTGCAAAGCCACTTAGCGGAATTTTTGATTGCATGATGAAATCCGACGCATCGGGAATGATCACGGTGAGCGTCGCGCCAATCAATAATCCTACATAAATCGCGATGGCAGTTAATCCCAAATAACGGCCTAAACGCAGGTGATCAGGCTGTTGATCGGGATCAACGGTGCGAATGCTTTGCATAGATTCAGTTCCTTTAGCAACACAGTAGTGCTATTGTATCAAATTTTGGCCAGTTGCAGACATAACAAAAAGGCAGCCAAGCTTGGCTGCCTTGCATCGATTGGTTCGTGACTGAAATTATTCTTTGTTGCCAAACAACCCGCCGAGTAAGCCCTTGGCTTTGTCGGCAACATCCATGACGTTTTCGCCAGTCAGGAAACTTTCAACTTGACCGCGCAAACCTTCTGGCAATTTGTCGCCCAAAAAGCCTTTGACCACTTCAACCGCCTTGTTGGCTTGTTCTTCGCTTAAGTTGGCCTTTTGGACAAGTTGGGCAATTAATTCTTTCATTGGTCACTCCTACGCTGCAAAAATCCTAACAATCAGAGTGTAGGCTCAAAAGTTTACCTAAACGTTAACGAATGGTTAGAAAGCCTTGGCTTTGGCTCGTTCGCGGCCATAGACGAGAATATCATCAAGAAAACGCGATGGATTGCGGGTGTTGCGCTGACGTTTTTTGGCATGCGAAAGGTACAATTGTTCGCCTGCCCGCGTCAAGGCGACATAACACAAGCGCCGTTCTTCTTCAACGCCGCCTGCCTCCACTAATGAGCGTTCGTGGGGCAGCGTGCCTTCTTCTAAACCAGCCACATAGACAATTGGCCATTCCAAGCCTTTGGCTCCATGAATCGTCAGCAATTGCACCGCATCGCGCTCATCTTTATCCTCGACATTGGTCAGCAAGGCAATTTCTTGCAAAAACGCAGCTAGGTTGGTATGTTCGCCAGCTGCCACCCGCAACTCTTCTAAGTGAGCGAGGGCATCGCTCCGATCAGGATCTTTCCAATCCTTTTCGATCATGGCTTGGTAGCCGCTTTCTTGCAATACGGTTTGTAGCAAGCCCTCTGGTGGGTAGGTTCCGCTGGCCAATTTGCGCCAACGATAGATTTTGCGCGCCCAATCGCTAACTGCTTGGCTCGCGCGATCGCTGAGTCCTGCCCAAGCCTCGCGCTTCAAAATCGCTTCGCCAAGCGGTAAGCCCAAGGCCGCAGCTTTGCTGGTGAGGTGGGCAATTGTGCTTGCGCCAATTCCCCGCGCTGGCACGTTGATAATTCGGTTCATGCTCAGGCTATCGCTGGGATTGGCAATGATGCGCAAAAATGCCAAGGCATCGCGGATTACCCGCCGATCGTAAAAGCCTGCTTGACCTTTGAGCGAATAGGGAATCCGTGCTTGGCGCAACGCGGTTTCCAGCCCACGGCTCATATGCCGCGAGCGATAGAGAATCGCAATATCTTTGCTGCGGCGGCCTGTGCTGAGCAAACTGCCAATTGATTTGGCGATGGCATCGGCCTCGGCGCGATCATCGGCTGCTTCGTTGATTACCAAGGCTGGCACTGGCGGCGAGCGGCGAGCTGCTTTCAAAGTGAGCGCTGGCACGGCCACCGAATGGCGCATTACGGCATAGGCTGCATCAAGAATTTCTTGGCGCGAGCGATAATTGGTCAGCAACTCAACAACTTGCGCTTCGGGAAAATCGCGGGTAAAGCGATTGATAATGGTGTAGTCGGCGTTGCGAAAGCCATAGATCGATTGTTGGGCATCGCCGACCGCAAATAATGAGCGCGGACGCTTGCCAACAGGCCGCGAAAGCAACTCAAGCAAGGCATATTGAGCAGAATCAGTATCTTGATATTCGTCTACCAACACATGCGCCCAGCGCGATTGCACTTCATCGAGCACATCGTGATGTTCGAACAGCAGCTTGTAAGTCATCACAATCATATCGTCGAAATCGACGGCATTTGAGCGCTCAAGCTGACGTTGATAGGTGCGATAAATTGCCGCTGCATACTGGCTCAGCGGATCGTTGGCCATCTGGCGAGCGAGGGTTGGCGGCTGCATGCGGCTTTTGAAGCGCGAAATCAGATTGAGCACCTGCGGCGCTTCAAGATCATGCGGCATGCGACCGGTGTAGCTATCCATGGCTTGCTGCACGAGTTGCAACTGCTCATCGCCAGCATAGATTGTAAAGTTGGCGGTGTAGTTGCGAATGCGCCCAGTAATATGTTGGCGCAGCAATTTGCCACAGATGGCGTGAAAGGTTCCGGCGGTGAGGCCACGGCTACGCTTGCCCAGCAAATCGCGCAAACGGGTGCGCAGCTCGCTGGCCGCTTTGTTGGTAAATGTTACCGAAACAATCGAATCGGAGCTAGCGCCCTGTTCGATCAGATAGGCGATGCGGTAGGTTAGGACGCGGGTTTTACCGCTGCCCGCGCCAGCCTTGACCAAAACTGGCCCCAGCTGCGCCATGACCGCCGCCCGTTGTTCGCTATTGAGAGTATCAAACATAGTGTTTTTAGGAAGGATGAAGGATGAAGGATGAATAGTTGATTACCTTGTTTCACTCCTCATCCCTCATCCCTCATCTTTCGCTATTGAGAGTATCAAACATAGTGTTTTTAGGAAGGATGAAGGATGAAGGCGGAGTAATTGATTACCTTGTTTCATCCTTCATCCCTCATCCTTCATCCTTGTATAAAGCGTATCCGCAGGCTATCGCCGATGCCAACGCCGAGCATGCGGGCGGCATTGCCGTTGCGCACCGCCAATTCGAGCCGTTCGCTGGAGCCGAAGAGCGCCATCACCATGCCCCATTCGCTATCGGCGTAGGTGCGGCAAATTCGGCCAATTTGCTGATCGAGAATGCCGATTTCGACTTGCTCGATGCTACCGTGTTGGGCAATAAAATCGCGGGTAATGTTGGTAATACAATTGCCAAAATTATCAACATGAATAATTCGGCCTTCCCATGCATCATCAAGGCGATGGCGTGGCTCGGCTAGCGGCAATTCGACCAATTCAGCTAATGGATTGCCAAGTTCTTCAGCTTTCAAACCTTTTGAAAGGTGCGCAGCAACTGGGGCGAAAATATCGCGACCATGGAAGGTTGCGCTCACTTTGGGTAACCACCAGCGCTTATCGCTCAGCTCGATCAATTTTAATTGCTCGCGGCCAAATTCCGCCACAAGGTCTTTCCACACATACGAAAGCACCCCGTTATCGGGAGCCACAAAGGCCCAACGTGGCGAACACAACGCCACGGCCTTGCGATCGCCGCCCACCCCTGGATCAACAATTACCAAGTGGACAGTGCCATCGGGAAAGTAACGATAGCCTGTGTGCAATAAATAGGCTGCTTGGGCAATCCGCTGCGCATCAATTTCATGCGTCACATCGATCAACGTAGCCTGCGGATTAACCGAGAGAATCACTCCTTTAAGCACAGCGCTATACGCATCAACACTGCCAAAATCGGTAGTTAGGGTTAAGATTCCATTCGGTTGCATAAACTCCCGCCTATAGTTTGCGTAGGTCAATTGTTGTTAACGCCGTTTAGTATACGAGAATGCGTAGCGAAAGGCAAAAGAAAGGATGAAGGATGAGGGATGAAGGATGAAGGATGAAGCCATCTTCGTGCCCTTCGTGTCCTTCGTGGATCAAAAACTTAACTTCGCGATCTTCGCGTGCTTCGTGGTTCCAATACCCTTCTGACTTTTGACTTCTGACTTTTGACTTTTATGCTATCCTACTCTGCAGAAAGTATGGGCTGGTTGTGACTGAGGATAATCATGACACTACGTGAGCATGTTGCATTAAGTGTTGCGCAGTTAGCGCAATGGGCAAGCCGCCAATTTGGCTTTGGCGGCGGCACGAATTTACCTGGCCGAATCGCGCGCCGAGTTGCGCCCGATGTATTGCGGCATCAGGCGAAGCGGCTCAATGGCGGCGTGATGCTCATTTCTGGCACCAACGGCAAAACCACGACCAGCCGCATGATTGCAGCAATTTGTAGCCAACAAGGCCAACCAGCCTTACATAATCGAGCTGGGGCCAATTTGATCACTGGGCTAACCGCTGCCACCCTCGATCTGGGCATTTGGGGCGCGCCGCAATATCAACGGGCCTTGTTCGAGGTTGACGAGGCGCATTTGCCAGCAGCAATCGCCGAAACCCAACCCCGAGTTGTATTGTTGCTCAATCTTTTTCGCGATCAGCTTGATCGCTATGGCGAGGTTGATACGCTGGCCGCCAAGTGGCAAAAAGTCCTCGCCACTCTGCCGAGCACCAGCACCGTTGTGTTGAACGCCGATGATCCGGCAATTGCCGATTTGGCAACGGGCTTGCAAGCCAAGGTGCTTTTTTATGGCCTCGAAGATACGCGCCATGGCAACGATGCGCTGCGCCATGCAGCCGATTCGATTTTCTGTCGCCGTTGTGGCCAGCCCTATAGCTATGATCCTGCCTACTATGGCCATATCGGGCGCTATCATTGCCCTGCCTGCGGCCACCATCGACCAGAGCCGCAAATTGTGCTGCGCCAATTGGAGCTTGATGGTACGCGCGGCAGTACCTTGCGCGTCGTCTTGAATCAACCCCACGGCCAGCAAGCCCTCGAATTAAACTTGCCTTTGCCTGGGCTCTACAATGCGCTCAATGCCTTGGCTGCGATTGCCGCAACGAGTGCCTTGGATGTTCCGTTGCCAATTATTCGCGCTGCCTTGGAGCAATTTAGCGCCGCCTTTGGCCGCATCGAACGCTTTGAATATCAGCAAAAACAGGTGTTGATGGCCTTGATCAAAAATCCGATTGGTGCAAGCGAAACCGTGCGTATGATTACCAGCGGGAGCCAAGCGCCGCTCAACCTGATGATTGCGATTAACGATAAAATTGCTGATGGCACCGACGTTTCATGGCTTTGGGATGCAGATTTTGAGGCTTTGGCTGGCCATACGCAACGAATTGTGGTGAGCGGTACGCGGGCGGCAGATATGGCAAATCGACTGAAATATGCTGGGATTGACCAGCACCAAATTCATGTCGAGCCAGATTTGGCGCAAGCTTTTGATGCGGCAATTGCCAACGATACAACTTTGACGATGCTGCCAACCTATACGGCCATGCTCGAAATGCGCGAGGTCTTGGTTGATCGTGGTGTGCTCAAGCCATTTTGGGAAAGCTAATAGCTGGGGGAAATGCGGATGTCTGAACAAGCCGATTGCGTGATTATTCGGCCCAATGAACAAAGTGCTTTTGCTGGCAAACAAGGGCTTAACTATTTTGCTGGCATTGCCGCCGAAACCGCAGGCTCGCAGGCGCTGTGTATGCATATGCTGCGTATGCCTGCTGGCGCACGAGCCAAAGCACATCACCACGAAAGCCACGAAACCGCAATTTATATGCTGAGCGGCACGGTCGAAATGTACTATGGCCATCAATTGGAGCGTCATGCGGTCGTTCATGCTGGCGAATATGTGTATATTCCCGCTGGCATGCCGCATTTTCCCTTCAACCCATATGCCGAAGAAGCAGTGGCGATTATTGCGCGCACCGACCCCAATGAGCAAGAAAGCGTCGTGCTGCGCCCAGATTTGGATGGGTTGCGAATGTAGGGTTTCTAACCACGAAGGGGATGTGGCTTTTGGCTCTAGGCTCTAGGCTATGAGAGCTTCCGACCAATCCCCGCCAGCCAAAAACCAAAAGCCAATAGCCTAGATCTATTGGTTCATTGGATTGGCAACGAGGAGCATGCCCTCACCCCCAGCCCCTCTCCCACTGAACGCGGGCGAGGGGGAGCCGTCGTTTTGCCGAAGAATTGGTGCAAAACCACAGCATGAAGGCCCCCTCGCCCGCGCACGGGAGAGGGGTTGGGGTGAGGGGATCAAGCCGTAGTTAACGTGATGTTCCATTACAGCTCTAGGCTATGATCTGCTGGATTTCAATCAATTTTCCCATAGCCCAAAGCCAAAAGCCTATAGCCTGCCCCCTATGCTCTATGCTCTCACTCAGCCTTTAATCATAAACGTGCCATACATATCGCTTTGATCGTCGTCTGCTTGGCGGTCGCCCTCGATCACCCACGTGCCATCAATTTCGTTCCATTCTGAGAGCCGTTGAAAGCCTGGCTCAAGCAGCGTCCATGGCGCGATAAATTGCTTGAGTTGTTCAACGGTACGGGGATAAATTGGGCTGCCCATTGCTTGATAGCGGGCCAATAATTCTTGCAATTTGGGGTTGGGGTTTGCTGGTAGCGTCAGCCACGAGATGGCGAGTTGCGAGCCAGGACTACACCATTCGTACAAGCGTTGCAATGTTTGGCGCAACACCTGATCAGCTAAAAAATACGAAACCCCAATAATGCACATTGCCACCTTGCGCTCACCAGCAAAATGTTGATCGGCTTGGGCCAAAATAGGCTCAAGCTCGGCAATATCGGCATGGTGATAAATGACTCGCGGATTGTTGCCGATAATTTCGCGGGCATAGGCTACAGTGGCCTGATCATAATCGTTGTACAACACCAAGGCATCGGGGCGAATTTCGTGAATGTAGCCTTGGGTTGGCAAGCCGCTGGCCAAATCAAGATAGCGGGTAAAGCCCGCATCAGCCAAGCGATTGATCGCAATATCCAAAAACCAACGATTTAAGCGAGCACCATTTTCAATCGTTGGAATCATCTGCACCAAGCGTTCGGCAGCTGCCCGATCAACCGCAAAGTTGTGGCTACCACCCAACAAATAATCGTAAATTCGGCCAGCATTCGGTTGCGATGGATCAAATTCCACGGCCAGCACTCCTCAACCTACAGCGTGTTACAACCAGCTTACGCTTTGCTACGCTGCTGCGCCAATTAATAATCCGCTGTCATTATCGCGCTAGCAGTCGGAGCGTAGCATAAATATTAAAATATTAAATGAATCCTAGCGCGTAATGCAGCGCTTTTCAATAGAATTATTGTACTATTTTGGCCACATCCGCTTGCTGCATCCCAAAACTATCGATCATGCCCAGCGCAAGCCATGTGACCATGGCAATATCGCTGGAGAAATAGCCTTGATCAACCCCGCCATGCAACCAGCCTGCTCCTAAGGCTGCAATCGCTGCGAGTGCCAACCAGCGTTCAGGCTGATCGCTATGCCAAATTTGCCACGTGCGCCGCAAGCTGCGCCACGCCAAACTAGCAAAAACGATTAAGCCTGCAATCCCAACCCGCAACCATACATCGAGCAGCAAGTTATGCGGATGGGCTGTGTTGCGCTCTGCAAGGTCGTTGGCAAGCGCTGGCTCAATATAGCCACGATTATATTGGGGGTTGAAATAGAAATAAAATTGATCAAGCCCAATGCCCAAAATTGGATGGTCGGCAATCATGGCTGTTGCTGAACGCCAGATGCTCAAGCGTGCAGAGCTTGAATCGCCAGTCACGCTCAGGCGCTCTGGCCCGCTCAACGACGAATAGAGCAACAAACCGCCAAGCACCACGCTGGTAATCAGCGGCAGCCACCAACGCCGTGGCAAGCAACTCAGGCCAATCAGCACCAACGCCACCGCAAAACGTGCACCCTTGGAGTATGTCAGCATCAGGCTGAGCACCAATAAACTGCTGGCCCCAAGATAAAGTAGCGACCAACCAGCAGTTTGCCAAGTGCGCTTGCGCCAGAATTGCCACAAGGCCCAAGCAGCAGCCACAATCGCCAACATACTTGCGCGATCCATCCAGAGTGCCAAATTGTTGGGGTGGCAATAGACCGATGAGGTGCGTTTGGTGCCGCCAGAATCAACGATCAAATCGCTAAAACACATGCCCGTGCCATCAATCGGAGTCCAATCGAGGTCGCGCCATTGCAAAATGCCAATCACTGCCACGATTGCGCTGCCAGCAAGTAAACCCCAAAGCAGCCAGCGCCGCACGGGATAGCGCGGTTGCCAATACAGAATCAAGCCATACAACAGCAATGGCTCGACGATCATCCAGCGCCATTCGCGCCATGCCTCTGCTTGGCCTTCAGGCACGGCCAAGGTTGCAGCAAAGGTGGCAATTAGCAGCCACGCCAAGGGCAGCAACAACATTCGCCAATGTTCGCGCCACCAAACTCGCCATGCCGTGCGCCCGCGCAGCAAGCGCCAGCCAAGATCGAGCGCAGTTACGCCTAAAACAACCAGCAATAGCAGTTCGTGCAAGGGAAAATATTTGCCATTGATAAACGGAAAGTCGCCGTCCCAAAAGCCGCGCGAGCGATAGTTGAAGGGAATTGTTGCGGCCACGCCAGCCAAGCCAATTTCGGGCCGGAGCCAAGCAAGCGCCGCAAAAAGCGCCAGCAACGCTAGCGCAAACAGCAAATTATGCGCAGCCGCTTCATCAATACCAATCAAGGGCGCAAAACGTTTTGGTCGATACAAGGCCAAAATTGCTAACGCCATGATGCCGCTAACCCCGACAGTTGCCAATGGATGCCAACGCCAACGTGCAAGCATCATACAGGTCTCTTTCGTACTAGGACGCTCCAAAAACGCTTCAATGCTAGCAACAAGCCGAGCCAAAGCCCAAACGGGATGCTGGCCCAAAGCCACCACCAAGCCCGTTGGCGACTAATCGTGAGCGTTTGCCAATCGCCCCGAATCCGCAGTTGATGCTGGCCTAGGTCGCCCTCAAAGGATTGGGTTGGAAGCACTTGGCCATCAACTTCTAGCTCAATTGGGCCTGTACTTTCGACGCTCAGCCGTTCGCCCCACCAATTTGCCACATACGCAGCGCTGTTTTGCCAGAGCAAATCGGTTGGCTGATAGCGACCAATCCCCAATTGCGGCGCTTGAGTCAGATATGATTGAACGGCGCTATAGGCTGGCAGTTCAGTCCAATCGCTCTTGAGCAAGGCAAAATGAATGGTTGGATCTTCGGGCGAAAAGCCAACCCCGGGCCGCAAAAACCAAATATTCATCGCGCCAAGCCATGGCCATTCTTGGCGTGCTCGGTGCAAGTATTCAACTAGATATTGGGCTTTTTGTTCTTCGCTAACCGGCGCGCCATATTGGGTCGCCACTGGTGAGCTGTTCCAGCCGAATTCGCTAATCCAAACCGCTTTATGCTCGTCGCCGTAGCGCTCCATCACTTCGCGCAGCAACACCACCCGCGTCACATCGGTGCGCGAATCGAGCGGGCGTTGCCAGAGTTTATCGCGCTTCAATGAACCATCGGCGTTGAGCACTGGGCGCACATAGCGATTTTCGGTTGCTGGCTGGCCAAGGCCATAGCCCTGCGCACTGAAAATATCAAAATAAGCAGCTCCGCCACGCTCGTAGATTTGGGCCAAAAATTCGAGATCGTTCTTGGCTTGCCAATCGAAGCCATCAGCAGGCGTAAGGCTCGGAAAAATAATGATTGCATCGGGGTTGACTGCTTTGGCGCGGGTATAGCCAAGTTTCAATAATTCGATAAATTCATTTGGATTGGGGTCGGCCCAATTCCATTCGTGGCCATAATTTGGCTCGTTCCAAATCTGAAAAAAGCGTACTTTGCCACGATAGCGCTCAACGACAGCAGTCACATAATCGCCATAATCGGCGTAATTGTCGGGCGGGCCGGTTGAGCCTGGGTCTTGCTCACGTTTGGCGACGCGAAAACTCTCCATGGGCAAGTTTTGGCGTGCCCAACTTGGCGGGCGGTCAAGCCGCACGATCAGTTGCAAATTGCGGGCTTGAGCTGCGGCTACAATCCCATCGTATTTCGTCCAAGCTGAGATTGCATCGTTTTGGTCGACCGTTCCATCGCCATTGTAATCGTGGCGATAATCGCGAAAATCGTTTTTGGCGTGAATCTCAATATCTTCCCACGGAAACTGAACGCGTAGCCAATAAAAGCCAGCAGCTTTGGCCGTATCGAGGGTGCGCGAAATCACCTCAGGCGCTTCGAGGTGCAAACTGGGCAAATTTACGCCGCCTTGCGGTACGTTGGCCCAAGCAATCGGCTGATCGACGTGCGTACTTACGCCGCGCCATTGCTCATTTTCAAGCCACGACCAAGCGGCGAGGCTGCCTGCGCAAACCCCAACGATCAGAAGCCAGAGGAGTGGTTGGAATCGAAAAAATGTGCTTCGTTGCATAGCGCAGGCCATTATCAACCAGCGTTGCAGGCTTGTCAAAAGCCTAAAAACAAAAAATCACCGCCAAAACGGTGATTGGTGGTCGGGGCGAGAGGATTCGAACCTCCGACCTCAGCGTCCCGAACGCTGTGCTCTACCGGGCTGAGCCACGCCCCGACAATGCTAAGATGATACACCATGGCCTTGCAGTTGTCAAAGCTGCGTTGATGTTTTTGTTGCAAAATTGTTACGCTGGTCAGCGAGAACATAGAACAGAGAGCATAGAACATAGGATCTCCATTGGGCACTGGTTTTGATCCACGAAGGGTTGCAACCGCCAAGATCGCGAAGGTTAAGTTTTTGATCCACGAAGGACACGAAGAGCACGAATGAGTATTTTTTTTGCCACGAATTCCACGAATTGCACGAAGGATGAGTTTTTAGCCACAGATTGCACAGATTATTGTGATTATTTGCCTACTCGACCAAAGCCCAAAGCCGATAGCCCATAGCCATATGTTCTATGCTCTATGCTCTCTGTTCTTCATCCCTCATCCTTCATCCTTTGGTTCTCTACGACTCCGCGTTAAATTTTGACTTCTGACTTTTGATTTTTGCCTTCATCCCTCATCCTTCATCCTTCTATAACAGTCCTTTGATCTCCTCGGCGGCTTTGCGGGTCATGCCGGGCACGGCGGCTAGCTCCTCGATGCTGGCGTTACGAATGCCATCGAGCGAGCCAAAAGCGTTGATCAAAGCTTTTTTGCGTTTGGGGCCGATGCCTGGAATATCTTCCATCGTCGAGCGCAGCATGCCTTTGGTGCGCAATTTGCGGTGATAGCTAATCGCAAACCGGTGGGCTTCTTCGTCGATGCGCTGCACAAGATGCAAGCCAGGATCGTTTTGGGCAAAGGCGATGGGCACGCGCTGACCGGGCTTGACCAAGCCAAACGGCAAGTGGCCTTTGGTATCACCCTTGACCAAGCCAACCACCGGAATATGCTCGAAGCCTGCTGCTGCTAAGGTTTTGGCGGCTGCATTGACTTGGCCAATCCCACCGTCGATCAAAATCAGATCAGGCAGGACTGTCCAGGTTTCGTCGTTGCTCGCTGGCTCGGCGCTTGGTTGCTCTGCTGGCTCTGAATCATCGCTTTGGCCCGTATCATCGGCGCGGGCAAAGCGCCGTTGCAGCACTTCGCTGAGCGAGGCCACATCGTTTGCGCCTTCGACGGTTTTGATTTTGAAGCGGCGATAGTGCTTTTTGGCTGGCTCGCCCTGCTCGAACACTACCATACTGCCCACCGAATTGGTGCCTTGAGTATTGGAAATGTCGTAGCATTCGATGCGTTGCGGCAATTCGGCCAAATTTAAGACATCGCGCAATTGGCTTAATCCAGCTGTCGCTCGTTGTTCTGCATTCAGCCATTGCAATCGCAGTTGATCGAGGGTTTGGCTGGCGTTGCGTGCTGCCAAATCAACCAAATCTTTCTTATCGCCGCGCCGTGGCACTTGCAAACTGACCTTGTGCCCGCCCTTGCTTTCGAGCCATTGCTCGATAATTTGGGTTTCTTCGGGATAATCGGGCAGCAGAATATTGGGTGGAATATCGGCAGCTGCATCATAAAATTGGGTTAAAAATGAACTCATCAAGGCTTCTGGCTGTTCTTCTTCAGTGCCTTGCAGGGTAAACGGCTCCGAACCAATCAGTTTGCCGCCGCGAATATAGAAAACTTGGACTACCGCTTTGCCTTCATCACGGGCAAAGGCAATCACATCTTGGTCGCTGGCAGCAGTATTGAGCACCTTTTGGCGCTCCATCACCCGCTCAACTGCTTTGATTTGGTCGCGCACATAGGCCGCGCGCTCGAATTGCAAATCTTCGGCAGCTTGGTTCATTTTTACTTTGAGATCGCGCAGAATCGCTTCGGGTTTGCCGCTTAAAAATAAACGTACTTGATTAATTGCCGTGCTATATTCTTCGCTGGTGCAGTTATTGGCACATGGCCCAAGACAGCGTTTAATATCATAATACATACAAGCGCGGTTTAGCCGCTGGTGCTTTTTAAACATATCATCGTTACATAAGCGAAAAGCAAATAATTTATTCAATAATTCAATTGTTGCATAAACGCTGCTGGCTTTTGCAAATGGCCCAAAATAAATTCCACCATCTTCGAGCACTTTGCGCACACGTAGCACTCGTGGCCATTCTTCCTTGGTAATTTTGATATATGGATAACTTTTATCATCTTTGAGCAACACGTTGTAGCGTGGCCGATGCTTTTTAATGAGATTCATTTCTAAAAGCAAGGCTTCTAGCTCGGTGTCGGTGGTAATAAATTCAAAATCGGCGATATTTTGCACCAAACGGCGGGTTTTGCTGGTCAGACCGCGTGGCGCACCAAAATACGAGCGCACCCGATCGCGCAGGCTTTTGGATTTGCCCACGTAAATGATCGTATTGGCTTGATCGCGATAAATATACACGCCCGGGGCAAGCGGCAAGTTGCGCAAGCGCTCTTCAAACAGCGCATGATTGGCAATATTGGTATGGGATAAATCTGGCATTTTCGCACCTCTGTGCTAATTATACCGCATCTTTGCTGACCATGTTAAAAGCCGACTAGCCTGCTCTGCCAGTCGGCTCACGCCTAAAAATTTATACCTTCAGCAATTCGCCAAAATCGCCACGGCCATTGCCTAAGCCAGAGATCGAATAGCCTGAAACGCCAAATTTGGCCCATGCGCCACTCGCCGGAAAGAAGGGCCGAATTTTACGGGTGATGCCGACTGTGCCAGCAAAACGCGCTGGAATTCGATACAGTTCTTGTTTGTGCACAACCAGCACATCGAAATTCAGGCCCACATTAAAGCCATTGATTTTTTTGGGAATGCCTTCGAAGCTCAGTAGCAAGCGGCCTTGTTGATCGGCACTAATGCGGTCGCGGCTAGGATTCGTCCATGAAATGCGGGCTAATTCTTTGGGCAAGTGCCAAATGTTGCGTCCGCCAGCCACCGATTCATCCAAATCGACGACGAGGCCGTGAATCCAAATCGCGGGACGTGGGCCAAGCTTGAGCACCAAGCCACAGGCAGCCTCGCCATAGTGCAAGGTCGAGCCTGTGCCATATTGACCAACTAACGAAAACCCCAAACTGCGGCCTGCTGGCAGCCAGAGCGGCTTAAGCGGCGCTGGCAGCAAATCGGCGACAGCGCTACGTTTGACTGGATGCACACACCAAACCCATGTCCCTTGCATGACCCATGGTGCTGGCGGATAGCTGGTTGTGGCAGCAATACGGTCGGCTTCGACCGTCGAATCGTAGAGGGCGGACACAGTTATACCTCATAATGCGCCAAGCAGCGCAGCAAATGGATTATCGGTATCATCATCAGGATCATCGGCCACAGTTTGGCGCTTGATCGGCGGCGGGCTGGGCGCTTCCTCTTCTTCATCGAGATCCCAATCGAGATGCAATGGGCGATCGCCAGCCATGGCAATTAATTGATCAAGGCTAAAGCGCCGAATGCTAATCTGATCCGGCCATTGTTGGGCTTGTTCAGGATGTTCGATCAGGTGGAAGCGACTTTGATCGCCAATAATATCAGCGATGGTTGGTGGTGGTGTGTGTGGTGCATCGGGGCTACGCATCAACGCTTTGACGGCCTCTGCATCAGGAATGCCAGTATCGACCAATAACAAGGTGGTGTAGACCCGGGGAATAATTAATTGCAGAGCTGCGCGAATGTCGTGGAGCTGGGTCGCTGCTTTGCGAATGGTATGCGCCGAACGGCTGGCCTTGACCTCAAATACATGCACGCTGCGCCCAACCTCAACCAAGGCATCAATTTCACGATATTTACGAATCGTTTGGCGGCCACTCCGCTCGTCGTATTCGAGAATTCGGCGCTCGGAAAGCGCTTGACCCTGCGCTGTGAGCCATTCGCGCAGCAATTGTTCGGCCTCACCGCCAAACAAATCACGCTGGCGCGGTGGCCGCGTTGCCCGCTGGTTCTCACGAGCAATCGTTATTTGTTCAACAAACGCCCGATAATGCGGGTCGTCGAAGGTTGTGAGTCGAGCACGTACAAATCGCACAGTTGCAATCCCCCACTAAACTATCTGTATGCTACCACATTAAGGAAGGGATGAAGGATGAATTATGAAGGATGAAGAGCATAGAACAAAGAACATAGAGCATAGAACAGAGAAGTTGGGGATTGGTTGTTGGGGATCGGGGATCGGGAGCGAGGATTCAAGATTCAGGGCCAGGGGTCAGAGTTCAGGGGATCGGCCATAGCCAAAATCCAAAAGCCAATAGCCACGTCCCCTTTCGTGTTCTTCGCGCGCTTCGTGGTTTCAGCCCTTCGTGCTCTTTGTGCTCTTCGTGGATCAAAACTTGAAGGGCATGTGGCGGCTGGAAAACAATAAAAAAGCCCTTTTCAGCAATATGAAAAGGGCTTTGGTAGTTTGTACTACGCAGCGTCTGTATTGAGAGCTGGCCGCACTTCAGGTTCGCGAGCTTCCTCAACGACCACAGGTTTGCTTGCGCTTTTCAACGACATTGGATGTTCAACTAAAACAAACAACAGCGCTCCGCTGACCAGCGTTACCCCAAACATCAGCGGCAAGATCAACCAAAAGAACCAGCCACCAGTTGGCGTGGCGGGCATAAATTTGTGCAACAGCATAAAGCCTGCATGCAAACCTAAACCATGAACCAAATAGTAGGAATAGCTCATATTGCCCAGCCAGCGCAAGGGAGTCCACGAAAGCGCTTGTTTGAGCCATGATTCAGACCGACTAAAACAATGCCAGCATACGATCAAAAAGCCGCTGAAAATCAGGCTAAAGCGAATCGCATTGCCAATCATGCCGCTGAGCGGGAGTAATGGTGCGCAAGTGCCAATCAATAAGCCAAGCAAGCCAAGCCACGCCGTTGGCGTATAATCGCGCTTCGATTCCAGTACTTCGTGCAGCAAAATGCCAGCAATAAACATTGCGAGCTTCAACGGGCCTTGCCAAATAATACAGACGGCGGTCAAGATGACCCCAACGATGCTGAAGAAGCCGATGCGCCATTGGGGCGTTTTGGCGCGCAAGCCAATTGCTAGCACGAGCAATGGCATAATCAGGTAGTAAAAAACTTCGTAGCTAAGCGACCATGCCACCGTAATCATTGGCTCAATTGGCAGCATTCCAGGCAAAAAGAGTAAGTTTTGAATGAAATAGAGCGTTGCAGCAGCAATACCACTAGGAATTTTACTTTCAGCAGGGAAAATAATCGATAACCCAAGATAAACCATGAAGATAATAAAAAATGTTGGATAAATGCGCCGAATACGCCGCCCAATAAAGCTAAAATAGGCTTGCTGGCGTTTCATCAACGAGGCATAGATTAAATAGCCACTGAGCACGAAAAATAAATCTACACCCGTATTACCAACCATGCCAAAGGCATTATTAATAATTGCGGTTGGGCTATCATTGAACAACCACGCTTGAATGGAACTGCGAAAATGAACTAAAAACACCAGAAAAACTGCAATTCCGCGCAAGCCTTCCATGGAGCGCAGATTGGTGCCTGCTAGGCCACGGGCTAGCTCAAAGCGCTGCCTAAGATATTCCATAAGTCCTCCTCAGCAAAATTCGCCAGCCTTGTTGTATCCCCACGGTTAAAAACAGTTTACTCAGAATTACTGCCACAGGGTTGCAACAATACTCCTGATTTCAAGCTCGCTGAAATAGGTGGGTAAAGATCACAGGTTGCGATGATACGAACCAGTATAGTAGAGTTTAATCAAATTATCAACAAGCTATGATCAATAAAAAGGCAACTTTATTATCAAAAATAAAGCTGCTTGCTTACACTATTACTGCTCAAATTATATTGAGCATGTTAATCAACGTTTGGGCAAATCCAAGCATTAAAGCATAGCAACAGTGCTAAATTTGGCTGCAATGACGATTAATTGGCTTGATCAATAATGCTTGTTTGCTTCAAACATGTGATAATTAATAATATTTAATAATTATGTTTAAGCGTGAGTAACTCAATCTCAAGCGTGTACGGAAAGGCAGGTGTAGCAAGCTCCAGGAGCACAAGCACCTGTTTCTTGCCACTTTAGCAGACTCATAACATCGTTGCAATTAAATTACTGTGGTTCTGATAGTACTTTTGGTTCGAACTGCTGGTGAATTTCGTGGGTATGTTGGCCTAGTAATGGGGGGGCCAAACGGATACTTGCGGGAGTTGCTGAGAATTTAAAGGGTATACCCAACAGTTTTAAATCGCCAATGGTTGGGTGCTCAACGCTTACCACCATCTCGCGCGCCAATACCTGCGGATCGTTCAAAACTTGGCCAATACTGCGCACAGCGCCAACCGGAATCCCTGCTGCTTGAATGAGCGCAACCCACTCGGCGCTTGGTTTTTGGCCAAAATGTTGATTCAGCAACGCTACCAATTCGCTGCGGTGTTGAACCCGCTGCGGGTTGGTGCTAAAACGTGGGTCATCTGCCCAAGCTGGTTGTTCTAAAACAGCGCACAACCCTTGCCATTGGCGGTCGTTGCCAACTGCCAGCGCAAACGCGCCATCGCTGGCCTCAAAGCTTTGGTAGGGCACGATTGTCGGGTGCGCATTGCCATAGCGCGTTGGCTCCTCGCCTGTGATCAAGTAGGCGCTGCCAATATTTGCCAGCCAAGCTACCTGCGATTCCAACAGAGAAATATCAATATGTTGGCCAAGCCCTGTTCGTTCGCGGGCATACAAGGCTGCCAAAATGGCGTTGCTTGCCAACATTCCGGTGGTTAAATCGACAACTGCCACCCCAACTTTGCTGGCCTCGCCAGTGGCAGGCCCAGTGATGCTCATCAAGCCTGCGGTTGCTTGCACAATAAAATCGTAGCCTGGTAGCTCCGATTCAGGGCCAGTTGCGCCCATTCCGCTAATGGTCAGCGTGATCAAACGGGGATTTTGTGCGCGCAAACTGGCTAAGCTCAAGCCAAACCGTTCGAGTGTGCCTGGGCGAAAATTCTCGACCAAGACATCTGCGTGGCTGGCAATGGTGCGAATCAATGCAGCATCGGCGGCGGTTTTAAGGTCGGCAACCAACGAGCGTTTATTGCGATTGACCGCCAAATAATAGGCGCTTTCGCCAGCAACAAAGGGCGGCCCCCAACGCCGAGTATCATCGCCTTGCGGTGCTTCGACTTTGATTATATCGGCCCCAAGATCGCCAAGAATCATGGTGCAATATGGGCCTGCCAGCACTCGTGAAAGGTCGAGCACCAGTAGGCCTTCGAGCGGAGAACTCAGCATTGAGCAGTACCATTAACTAGAGGAAGCATCAACTTCCTTGGGCGAATTATTCAGCCCAACGATACAATGAGCCATTATTTTGAGCAAATGTAGGGCTAGCACTTGGCTTGGGTTCGCTATCGGCTAGGCCTATCCAAAAATCATCAATAAACAGGGTATCAATTTGCGAGAAAGCTGGGGTACACTTAATACTGTTTCAACTCTGGATAGGAGTGGTGTGTTATGATCGATTTTGGGCCATTGAAGGACGGTACACAAACCTTGGGCGAGCTTGGGGCCAGCCTTAGCAAGCAAGATCTTTGGGATGCAACCGATGAGATGATTGGCGATCTGCTAAGTTTATTGACTGATGCTGTTGACGCTGACATTGTTTTTGTCCCAGCCGATCCCAAGGCGAACGATCCTGGGGCTTCCGAGGAAGAACGGGATATGGCTTGGACTTTTGGGCATTTGATTTGCCATATCACCGCTGGCAACGAAGAAGCAGCCTTGACCGCTTTGGCCATGGCTTCGGGCATTTTGCCCAACGAACGCTTGCGCTATGAAATGCCATGGCGCGATTTGCAAACCGTTGAGCAAGCCCGCCAACGACTGGAAGAAAGCCGCCGCATGTGCCTCAGTATGCTCGATGCCTGGCCCGACCAGCCGCACCTTGAAATTAGCAAAGTGCTGTACGACGCGTGGGGGCCGCTCAACGCTCATGGCCGCTATTTCCTTGGCCTGAAACATACCAACGATCACGTTGAGCAGTTTCACGAAACCATGCGCCAAGCCAAAGCCGCCCGCAGCTAAATAACCCCAACAAAGCACGCAGGACACATCGCAATTAAGCTGATGTGTCCTTGCTGTTTAACCCCTGACATGACCCTTTGGAACATAATCATGCGACCAAAGTCGGATATTGTTATGCACATTTTAGCATATACTATATAGTCTGCTGGTTCGGGATAACCAACACAAAGGAGGCATGCGTGAAGCATCTAGATCAGTATCGACGGTTACTGGCCCACTTAAGACCGTACCCTATGCAAGTGTTCTATGCCTATGGCTCAACCCTGTTGGCGGTCGGCTTAAACATTGCAATTCCCCAATTGCTCAAACAAGCGATTGATGAAGGGATTGCCAGCGGCTCAAGTCGGGCCTTGCTAATCACTGCGCTGATTATTTTGGGCGTGGCGGTGGTGCGGGTTATTTTCGGCTTTGCCCAACGCTATTATGGCGAATGGCTGAGCTTTCGGGTGGCCTACGATTTACGCAATCGTTTTTACGATGCGATTCAACGGTTGCCATTTTCGTTTCACGATCGCTCGCAAACCGGCGATTTGATGAGTCGTGCGACCAGCGATATTACCGAAACTGAGCGCTTTGTCGGGGTTGGCCTACTCGAACTTAGCTCGACCATGCTCTTACTTTTCGGCATTATCGTGGCCATGATTGTTGAAGATTTAACCTTGACTGGCTTGGCACTTTTGCCGTTGCCAGTGCTGTTGTATGCCACAATTCGCTTTGGCAACACCGTCGAGCCATTGTTTACCAAAATTCAAGAGCAAATGGGCAAGCTCTCGACCATGATGCAAGAAAGCCTGACTGGCATTCGCGTGGTCAAAGCCTTTGCCCGCGAGCCATATGAACTAGAAAAATTTGATCGCGATAATGGCGAGTGGTATAACCGCCGTTTTGCCGTGATTCGGATTTGGGGCAATAGCTGGCCCTTTTTCAACTTTTTGGTCGCCATCAGCGTGATTATCTTGCTCTGGATTGGTGGCCCACAAGCGATCGATGGCACGATTACGGTTGGCTCGTTATTCGCCATGATCAGCTATGTGCTGCTGTTGAACAACCCCGTACAACGCTTGGGCTTTACGGTCAACTTGGCGGCGACAGCGGTTGCCAGCTCGGCTCGCGTGTTTGAAATTATCGATACCTACGATGAATTGGCCGATAAAACCGCTGCCCAGAGCTTGGAACATGTACAAGGCCACGTCAAGTTTGAGCATGTGTCGTTTGCCTATCGCGAAGGTGGCCGCCCAACCTTGCACGATGTTTCGTTCGAGGCCAAGCCGGGCCAAGTAATCGCATTGATGGGGCCAACTGGCTCTGGCAAAAGCACAATCACCAATCTAATTCCCCGCTTCTACGACCCAATTGAGGGTCGGGTGGTGGTTGATGGTCACGATGTGCGCGATTTGGCAATTAAGAGTTTGCGCGAACAAATTGGGATTGTGCTGCAAGATTCATTCTTATTCAGCTCAAGCATTGCCGATAACATTCGCTACGGGCGACCCGATGCTAGCGACGAAGAGGTGATTACCGCCGCCAAAGCAGCACGCGCCCACGATTTTATTCTCAATTTCAGCGAAGGCTACCAAACCAAAGTTGGCGAGCGTGGCGTGACGCTCTCTGGTGGTCAACGCCAGCGTATCGCAATTGCCCGGGCCTTGTTGCTCAACCCACGGATTTTGATTTTGGACGATTCGACATCGAGCGTGGATACCGAAACCGAGCACCTAATTCAACAAGCGCTTGACCAATTGATGCAAGGGCGCACGACCTTTGTGATTGCCCAACGCTTGTTAACGCTCAAAAATGCCGACCAAATTTTGGTGCTCGATGCTGGCAAAGTGGTGCAACATGGCACGCACGAAGGCTTATTGGTCCAACCTGGCCTCTATCGCACCATCTACGATCTGCAACTCAAAGATCAAGAGGAAAGCCTTTTGGAAGTATGAGGGATGAATTATGAATTATGAAATAAGCCGAGTAATTTGACGTTTCCTTGTCGAATAAAAATTTGGATGTGTCGTTGGATGAATACCTTCATCCTTCATCCCTCATTCTTCATACTTAGCAAAGATGGGTAATGAGCTAGGATTTTCATCCTTCATCCCTCATCCTTAATACGTAGCAAAGAGGTTTTTCATGACAACCAAAGCTTTAGCGCCGTCGCGCAAGCGCGATGATGAAATAGAAAAAAAGGTCGCCGATTTATTGCCCAAGGACGATGAAAACAGCTTGGGCAAGGCTTACGATCCGCGTTTGATGCGCCGTTTATTGGCCTTTATCGTGCCCTACAAACGCACCATGACTGCCGCAATTGGGTTGATGATTATTGGCACGGTGCTGTCGGTGGTTTCGCCATGGGTCATTGGCCAAGCAATTGACGTGGGCATCAAGGCCAAATCGCTCAATTCGCTTTATACGTGGACGATTATTTTTGCGGTAGTTTCGTTGGGCGAATGGCTTTCCAACCGCTCACGGATTCACTTGCTGGCAGTTGTGGGCACAGGCGTGGTTGCCGATGTTCGTTCGGCGCTGTTTCGCCATTTGCAACGGTTATCGCTCAATTTCTACAATCGCTACAGCGTAGGCCGCTTGATGAGCCGCCTAATCTCCGATGTTGATGTGTTGCAAGATTTTGTTACCTGGTCGATTACTGGGCTAACCCGTGCAACCTTCTCGTTGGTAGGCATCACAATCGCCATGCTTTGGCTCAATTGGAAATTGGCGCTGGTAACCTTCGCCGTATTGCCAATTATGGTCATTGTGACCAACTACTGGCGGGTGCGGGTGCGCCATGCCTATCGCTCAACCCGCGAACGAATCGCCTTGATCAACGGCTATTTGAACGAATCGATCTCAGGGATTCGCGTGACCAAGAGTTTTGTACGCGAAGAGGCCAACGGCGAGCACTTCGACGATCTCAATCGCTCGTATTTCAATGCTAACACCAGCGCCGCGCGCTTGGCAGCAACCTTCTTCCCTGCTGTCGATTTTATGGGTTCGTTAGCAACGGCCTTGGTCGTGGGCGTTGGTGGTTGGTTAGTGGTGGGCGATGAGCTAACGCCTGGGGTTTTGGTGGCGTTTGTCTTGTATGTCAGCCGTTTCTTCGACCCAATTTTGGAATTGGCGCAACGCTACAACACCTTTCAATCGACCATGGCCTCATCGGAGCGCATGTTTGCCTTGCTCGATACCGAGCCAGATATGCTTGACGCGCCGAATGCCAAAACCTTGCCAGCAGTGCGCGGCCATGTGATGTTTGACCATGTGTCGTTTGGCTATGCTGATGGCGAGCCAGTGTTGCGTGATGTGACCCTCGAAGCCCAGCCTGGCGAAACAATTGCCTTGGTTGGCGAAACTGGCGCTGGCAAAAGCACGATCATTCGTTTGCTTGGGCGTTTCTTCGATGTAACCGATGGAGCGGTGTTGGTCGATGGCCATGATATTCGCGAAGTAACCCAAGCCAGCTTGCGCCAACAATTGGGAATTGTATTGCAAGATACCTTCCTTTTTGGTGGCAGCATTAGCGATAATATTCGCTATGGCCGCTTGGATGCCAGTGATGAGGCGGTGATTGCTGCTGCCAAAGCGGTTGGCGCACACGAATTTATCGAGCGCATGCCCGAAGGCTACAACACCGATGTTGGCGAAAACGGCGTGAACTTGAGTGTTGGCCAACGCCAAATTCTCTCATTTGCCCGTGCTTTGTTGGCCGACCCACGCTTGCTGATTTTGGATGAAGCGACGAGCAGCGTTGATACCACAACCGAGCGCCAAATTCAGGCCGCTTTGGATACGCTGATGCGTGGCCGAACCAGCTTTGTGATTGCCCACCGTTTGAGCACAATCACCAGCGCCAACAAAATTGTGGTGCTTGATCGTGGCCAAATTAGCGAAATGGGTACGCATGCTGAGTTGCTCGCCCGCAAAGGCCGCTACTACAACCTTTACACCATGCAATGGAGCAAAGGTAACGGCACGATTGGCGAGTAAGAGCATAGAACATAGAACATAGAACATAGAACATAGGGGACGCTAGAGAATTTCGCTTCTCAGCGTCCTTTATTTATCCACGAAGCGCACGAAGGACACGAAGAACGGGAACCGCGAAGAGCACGAAGGCCACGAAGGTTAAGTTGGCTATAGGCTACAGGCTTTTGGCTATTGGGTCTAAATTCTGGGAATACTCAAAATCGTTCCGATAGCCCATAGCCTCAAGCCATGGTTCCTCTGCGTTGCTGCGTTAATTGATCCACGAAGAGCACGAAGGACACGAAGCACGGGAACCGCGAAGATCACGAAGATCGCGAAGGGGGAATGACTTCATCCTTCATCCTTCATCCTTCATCCTTCATCCCTCATCCTTCATCCTTCATCTTTGCGCCGCTGCGTTAAATTTCATCCTTTATCCTTCATCCTTCATCCTTGGGCTACTTGCTGGTTGGGGTAGATGCTACTGGCGTGATTTTGGCTGGCTGGGTTGGTAGGTCGCCAGCATCGCTATCAAGCCATTGGCGGGTTTCAAGGTTGAAGATGAAGCGTTGCGGTGGGACTGCCCGATTTTTCAAATACACCAATGGCCATGCTGCTGATTCAACCATAATAAGTCCTAGCGGTTGCTCAGTATGATATTCCTGCCTCCGTAGTTCTTCGATTGTTAATGAAGGGCCAGAGGCATAGACAAACAGAATCCCTTGATCCGGTTCTTCACTGAGCGCTCCCGTAAAAAGATAGTAATAAATATGCTTCGCAGTGTCATTTACAATCCAACAGTTGCCACGAATTGTATCTGAGCCATGGTTGCATTCGAAAACTTGTCCTTCGACCGGAAGCGGTTCTGGAGTTGGGCTATAGCCTAATGCCATATTTGTTTCAAATACACTTTGGCGAGGTGAAAGCGTTGAAATAATGCTCGATGTTGGCAATTCGCCCCCAGCATACACGGTTGCTAGATCCCATGCCCACTGAGTTTCATCAGCAAAGAACTGCTGCTCTTTGTTATTAAACGCGGCAATTTGATCGATTTGATATTGGGTTGCCATGGCGGCGCTGGTTGCGGTTTTCGCTGGGCTTAATTGAATCGCTGTTGCTGCACTGCTACAAAATGCTACTACCGCCGCTTTGGTGATGCTTATAACATCTGCTGCGCCACCCGAGGATTGGGCTTTGCGCTCATTCATGGTCAACTGAGTTCGTCCACAACTGATCGCTGCCAGCGCGACGATCAACAATCCAATGAGCAACCGATATGGCATGGTAAACCCTCTCTACAGTGCTCAATGAAGGGGATAAGGTTGGCGATTGAGCATGCTACTAGCCTAAATCGTAGACCCAAGCCGAAGCAATGATAATTGGCTGAGAATGAACTTATAGCGAACCACGAAGCGAACGAGAATTGCTTTTTGATCCACGAAGAACACGAAGGCTGAGTTTTTTTGCCACAGATTGCCACAGATTCGCTTGATTATTGTTCCCATAGCCCATAGCCATGAGCCATGAGCCTGATCCCCAATACCTATGTTCTATGTTCTTTGTTCTATGTTCTTTTTTGACTTGTGCCCTCATCCCTAATTTAAGCTACTATTACCCTCTAAGCTAATTTGCGAGGTAGTATGCGAAATCTGATTCTCAAGCTCATTGCCCATTTTGCTTTCATTCGGCCAGCCAAAAACCGTACCTATGGCGATTATGAGAAGCTTTTGACCGAAAGCGGTGCGGCGATTGAACAGCGCACGAATAACGCCAGCGATCTGCCCGAAAATCGCCAGCAGCTGCGGCATATCATTGGCATCGAACGTTGGGGCGTGCAGCGGCTCAAGGTCTGTTTTGGCGAGCCATTTAATCGCGATGAATACGAGGCCTATGCGCCAGCAGAAGATCGCTCATGGCCGCAGTTGCTGGCCGATTTCAAGGCCACTCGCCAAGAAACGATTGCCTTGGCCAAACGCTTTGCCCTCGAACAACCAAGCAGCGATGTGGTTGAACACAATGATTTTGGCCCGCTCAATGCCCGTACATGGCTGCAATATCTCTATTCGCACGCCGATAAAGAGGCCAAACGCTTGCGCTAACCTGCTAGTGTGAAGCCGCGCGCCAAAAACATGCAGATTGCTAAAATCTGCTACCATAAAGCGCCATTGCCTGCGATGGCGTTTTGTTGTGCCAACCAACCCTCATCGCTATGCCGCGTGCGTCTGGCATGGCTCAAGGAGTATCCGTGAAATTATTTAAAGCGAAAGCACCAATGCGGATTGGTTTCTTTGGCGGGGGCACTGATGTTAGCCCCTATGCAGAAGAACATGGCGGCAAGGTGCTCAATTGTACGATTGATAAATATGTGCGCTGTATGCTCAAGACCACCGATCAGCCTGGCATCACGATTCGCTCACTCGATTTGAGTGCGGTCAGTCGGGCGATGACTGGGCGCGAATGGTCTGGCAAGCTCTCGTTGCCCCAAGCGGTCATCGATGCTCACCCTGAGATCAGCGGCGTTGAAATTACCATGTTCAGCGATGTACCACCAGGCTCAGGCTTAGGTTCATCATCGGCCTTGGTGGTGAGCATGCTCAAATTGCTTGACACTGCCTATAACCTCAAGCTCGATGCCTATGAAATGGCCGAATTGGCCTATCGGATCGAACGGGTTGATTTGGGGATTCCAGGCGGTCGCCAAGATCAATATACGGCGGTGTTTGGCGGTATGGCAGTGCAGCACTTTGGCGGCCCGCAGGTCATCATTGAGCGCGTGGCAACCAACGAAGATGCCTTGTTGGAATTAGAATCGTGCTTGATTATTGGCTATGTGCGCGATCGCAAGCTGCTGACCCACAACTTGGTGCAAGACCAAGTGCGGCGCGTGACCGAAGGCGAAACCTTGCGGCTGCACGATGAAACCAAAGCCATGGTCGACGAAGGCGCGAAGCTTTTGCGCCGTGGCCAAATCAAAGAATTTGGCAAACTGCTGCACCACGCTTGGGAAATTAAAAAAGCCTTTTCGCCGCATATTGCGCCACCGATTGTCAACGAAATTTACGATCTTGCCTTGCGCCAAGGTGCGTGGGGTGGCAAATTGTCTGGTGCTGGTGGCGGTGGCTTTATGTGCTTCTGCGTGCCATTCAGCAAGCGGCTGCAACTTGAAGCGGCGTTGATTGAAGCTGGTGTGACCGTGCGCCCGTTCTCATTTACCAAGCAAGGCGTGCATGCTTGGAGCGTCGAAGAAGACGATTAATAATTAAAGCCCAAGCGACGATGGATGCGTGTTGCTTGGGCTTTAATCAAATAAAAGCTTGATCCTCTTTATCTTTTGAACTTCGCTTCGTTCAGTAGGAGGAATGTATGCAGCATGTACGACGTTGGTGTTCGGCGGTCGGTCTTTTGGCTCTAGTGCTCCTCCCAATCAGTATCCAAGCCCAAGAACCACAATCGATTCCCAATAAGAATCAATTCAATCCGCCAGCCCATGATCCATTGGGCGTAACCACGACCAAGCACACAAACCCCAAAAGCTCGGAAACCCCGGATATTTATGGCGCTTTAGCCAGCGGTAGCGCTGCCCAATGTGGCAGTGGGATTGCCAATTGGACGACAACCTCAGCTGCGTTGATTCCGATTGTTAGTTGTAGTTTGACCTTCTCTGAGCCTGGTTTTGTTTATCTGGCTGCTTCTGCTTCGTTGGGCATTGCTAGCCAGAGCAGCAGTTATGAAGCCCTTTTTCGGCTAGGAGCCGATAGCACCAGCGGCGATCCTGGTACTGATCGCTGGGTCAATATCTATACCGATAGCAGCGATGGCACCGACAAAAACATGGCGGTTTCCAAGATTGTTGGGGTTACGGCGGGAACCCACACCTTCTATTTTCTTGGCGCGCGCTTCTCAGCAATCGGTACTGTCAATCTTTATAACCCAATTCTGAGCGTGCTCTATTTTCCAAATTCAAGCCCGATCAAAGCCTGTAACGCCAATCTCAATGGCAACTGGACAACCAGCAGCGAGACGTTGAGCGAAATTAACAGTTGTAGCTTGAATTTACCCCAAGCTGGCCATGTTTATATGAACGCCAATGCCTCTGCTTCGTTTATCGATCAAGCCTACGAAGTAGAAACGCGGCTTGCGATTGATACGTCCAATGTCGCCGGCAGCTATCGCTGGGCAAACATTGAGAGCGATACTGGCGATGGGACTGATGAATCAGTTGCGACCAGTCAGCTCATGCCAGTTACCAGTGGCACGCATTCGTTTAAGTTCTTGGCAGGGCGCAGCAGCGGCACTGGCACGGTCAATCTCTTTAATCCTTCGTTGAGTATCATTTACTTTCCAGCAGGAGCGGTTACTGCACTACGCTGTGGTCAAGGTGGGGCTGGCAGCTGGAGTAGTGCAGTAGATACATTTTCGCCTTTGGTTTCATGTTCGATGTTAACTGGTAATGGGGTGGTGTTTATGGATGGCAATGCCTCAGCAGGATTAAACGCTCCAACTGCTGCTGCATGGGAAGGTTTGTTTCGCTTCAGCATTGATGGCATTGGTTTGAGCAATACTGATCGCTGGCTGAATGTCTATCCTGATAGTGGCGATGGCACTGATCGTGTGCTCAATAGCCAAGGCTTAGCTTTGCTCTCGCAAGGTGTGCATAGCTTTGCGTTTAATGGCCGACGTTATGCGGGCACTGGGACTGTGCATGTGTTTCGGCCTGCGCTGATCGTGCTTGCCTCACCAACTAAGGTTTTCATTCCAGCGGCGATTAAGTAGCAAGCGGCTAAAAGCAAAAACGGCTGAGGTGGTTGCCTCAGCCGTTTTTGTGTGTTTATTCGTCGTCAGCGTCGAAGTTCTTGGTTTCAACGCTGGTTTCGTCTTCTGGTGGCGGGAAGTAAATGACTGCCGCTTCCTCGACGAGGAAATCTTGCTCTTCGGCCAATTCGCCCAGCAAATAGCTGCGAGTTGCTGGCCGTTGGACGTTGACTCCCAAGAACAGGTCATCGATGCTTAGCTCGAAGCCAGCGCGATCGCCTGGGCGTGGTTGGCCAACTTGCTCCAACACATAGCCAGCGGTTGTGGCTAAGCGGCGGCGTTCGCCCGAAGTCAAGACCTTCATGTTTTTGAGTCGCGGCAAGCGTTCTTGGCTGGCAATCAAATCGTTATCAGCATCGCAGTAGAAATTGTGCTTAACGAAGGCATAACGGCCTTTTTTATCGTCTTGTTGCAACAACTTCACTTCAGCGCCGCTAGTTTCTTCGTATTGCAGCGTCCAAACACTTGGGTCATCGGTTGCCGAAAGCGTAATCAAGGCCCCAGGCACCAAATGTTCCTTGAAGAAGTCTTCGAGGCCATGCAACCAGCCACCGCGGTTGGCGGTTGGGTAGCGCAATTCAGCCAAGTAGAAACTATAGTGCTGTGGCGATTCGATCCGCAAAATGGCCGTGCGTTGTTCGGGCAACAATGGTTGCGGCAACAACGCCTTCAGAGCTGCATCGTAGGGCAATACGCCGTATTCCCATTCGAAGAAGCTCAAGAAGCGGCTGAGTTGGCGATTTTGCTTAATATCATCGGCGCTGGTTTGGCTCAAGCTATCATCGAATTGGGGAGTTTCTTCGAGGAAGCTATAGAACTGACCAAGCTCGCTGGTTTTCAAGCGTTTGGTGCCAACTGCTGGCAAGCCTTTGGCGCTCCACAAGCGTGCGCCTTGCACCCCAACAAACTCGAAATCTTTTTCGCGATTTAGCCGATAGTTCAAGGCAAAGCGGAAGGTTACATAATCGTTATCGCGGGGATTTCGATAGTACACATCGCTCAAAATTGACGTATCGGGCATTGGCTCGCCTTGCTCCACGATATACTCGCGGATGCGGCGCAAATCGCCTTTGCTGAGGGTTGGGATATTTTCTTCAGCAAAATATTCATCACCAAAGGCCACAATGCGGCGCAATGGGTCATTATCGATTGCTTGCGATAAGGCTGCTTGGATGGTGCTGCTATGATCGGCCAAAATTGCTTCGACCGATTGGGCAAAATCAAGCGCCTCGCCGTTTGGCAGCACCAACGAGGTTGAGTTGGCAACCACCGCCGGAGCTGGCTTTTCGACCACAATTGTTGGAGCAACTGTGGCTGGCGCAACTTCAACAGGCGCAACAGCTTCTTCGAAGGTTTCATCCACATCAACGTCATCATTGGTGCTAGCCAAGGCGGGCGTGACGGGATTGATAATTTCGCCTTCTTCGCCCGTTGTTGGCGAGCGTTGCTGCCAATAATCCGAGATAAACACTGGCTCAATCGTGGTTAAAGCTGGGCGGGTACGGGTAATCACCACGCTCAAATCATCGATTGGCAAGGGATTTTCTGGCTCGTGCAGCCGTTTGGCAAAGCTATGGCGTGTATCGATTTGGGGCTCGGTGTAATAGCCGAGGCGGGTCGTGGCATACACCACGTGCTCGCCCTCGTCAATGCGCCGAAAAATTTGGCTATTGGCTTCAAGGGCGGCGATGATGCTGGCTTCTAAAGCACTTGCATCAACCCCATCTTGGCTCGCGATAAACGCGGCAAGATTGGCTACCGTTTGGCGAACCGGAACATTTTCGGGAAAAAAGGCACTTTGCAGCATCATCACATGGAAGGCACGCTCAGCCAGCGTTTGCTGCTCGCTGCTACCATTCCATGTTGGTTGAGCCGGTGCATTGGTTGGACTACTCATCGCCCTTCCTCCTCAACCACCAGCGAGCGCAAAATTTCGACATATTTCGCGGTGATCGCTTCTAACGTTTGAGGCTGGTTGGATGTCCGCAACCATTGGATCAGACGTTCCAAGCCAGTTTCACCGAGTCGAATTGATTTAACATCAATTGGCATATCGGTCTGTGTTCTCCACCAAGCCCCAATGTGCTAGGGCATGGTTCTAATAAAGAGTCATTACAGTAGGCGCAAATGGTTATGACCCCATCTTGGCGATGCGGTAACGGCTATTATACCATACAACCGCTGATTGGATGCGGAATCAAGCCAACACCAACTCTGTTCTAGGCTCTATGTGTACTGGTTCATTGGATTGGCGACGAAGAGCATGCCCTCACCCCCAGCTCCGATCCCACTGAACGCGGGCGAGGGGAGCACCCGCGTTTTCCTCGACGCAGTGCGTAGAACGAGCGGGTTAAAGCCCCTCGCCCGCGCACGGGAGAGGGGTTGGGGTGAGGGGATCAAACCGTTGTTAATCCAATAAACCATTACATCTATGCTCGATGTTCTATGCTCTATGCTCGATGTTCTTTGCTCTCATCCTCGGGCCTTGATTGCGCGTAGAATAAAACTGAATCGCATTCAGGAGACATTGCCATGAGAATTGTTAAACGGATTGCCTTTGGCTTGCTGATGATCATTGTGCTGTTTGTGCTTGGCTTTGTGTTTTGGGCAAGCATGGCCGCAGAACCAATGCCCACCGCGACTGCGGCGTTGGTGTCTGATCAAAAGGTTACGGTTACGCAGGGCGATTGGCTGATTTTTGAGCCAACCACTGCGCCGCGCACGGGCTTTGTGTTTTACCCTGGGGCGCGGGTTGAAGCCGCCGCCTATGCGCCAATGGCCCACGAATTGGCCCAAGCAGGCTATTTGGTGGTGATTGTGCCAATGCCGTTGAATATGGCGATTTTTGGCTCCAACCGCGCCGATGCGGTGCTTGCAGCCTATCCCCAAATTGAACATTGGGCGATTGGTGGGCATTCGTTGGGCGGAGCGATGGCTGCGAAATATAGCTATGAGCATGGCGAGGCCATCGATGGCCTGATTCTTTTGGCTGCTTACCCCACCGCCTCGAACAATTTGGCTGATCGGCAGCTTGCGAGTGCCATGATTTATGCCAGCAATGATGGCTTGGCAACCTTGGCTGATATTGAAGCAGCTCGTCCATTGATGCCCGCCACGACCAAGTGGGTCGAAATTCAGGGCGGCAATCATGCCCAATTTGGTTGGTATGGCGAGCAAGCAGGCGATCTGCCAGCCACAATCGACCATACAGAGCAGCACAAACAAACCGTGCACGCTGCTCTAGACGTACTCCAACAACTTGATCAATAATGCTGCACGATCTTGAATAGGTTGGCTGATTGCATGGATAAGCGTTTTCGTTGGTGGCCGACAACCAGTCGCTATCGACTCATATTAATTCTTTTGCTGGTTGGGGCGGCGGCGGTGCGTTTGGCGTTATGGTTCTTGCCAAGCCACCAACCAGCCAATGACGAAGTTGAATATCTTGCGGTAGCCCGCGATCTGTTGGCAGGCAATGGTTGGCGTTTTTACGATTCGTATCCATGGCTGCGTGCGCCGCTGTACCCGCTGTATCTGGCTGCAACCCTCTGGCTGAGTAATAACGATCCCCAAATTGCCCTCTTGTTTAATATCGGGCTGAGCCTAGTACACGTGTGGTTGCTATGGTTGCTTGGGCGTGAATGGGCTGGCGATCAGGCCCAAGCCGAAAAAGTTGGCCTTTGGACAGTTGGCTTGGCAAGCGGTTTGCTGACCTTCGCCACCTTTGCCAATTTATGGATGAGCGAAACGCTGTGGAATGTGCTGTGGGCCAGCAGTTTGTTGCTGATGGTGCGCTGGCAGCGCACCAAGCAATTGCGCTTTGCCTTGCTCGCAGGCTTGACAATTGGCCTAACAATATTGACTCGCTCGTTGCCATTGGCCTTTTTGCCCGTGCTGCTTGGCTGGATGTGGTGGAATTGGCGGGGTTGGCGCAGTGTACAACATGGCTTGGCCTTGGGCTTGGTCACCTGCGCGGTGATTGCACCATGGTCGCTGCGCAATTGGCTGGCCTACGGTCGCCTGATCACGGTTGAAACGGGCTTTGCCTATAATCTCTGGGCCTTCAGCGAGCCGCCAATTGAGCTAAGCGAAATCAACACCATCCTTGCTGCCATTCCGAATCCTGCTGAGCGCGCCGATTATGCTTCGGCCCGTGGCCGCGAGTTGTTGGCGACCGATCCGAGTATTTTGGCCCGCAAGCCATGGACAAACACGGTCTACCTGTGGCGCATCAAGCCGATTGAAGATCGCTTTTTGCAAGCCAATTATTATAGCGATGTGGCCTTGCCCTATTTGATTGTAGCTTTGATGTTCGATGATGTTTGGTATATCGCTTGCGTAGTGTTAGCGCTGTGGGGCTTTGCGCGTGCCCAGCGGGATGCTCGTTGGTGGTTGGGGTTGCTGTGGGTTGGTTATATCGTTGGCAGCACGATGTTTACCCATGGCGAGGCGCGGTATCGCCAATTTTTCTGGCCAATGATGCTGATTTATGCAGCATTTTGCTTGGCAAAGCTACGCATCAATACGCCAATCTGGCAGCGCTTGGCTGCAACTGCGCTTGGGCTCCTCATTGGTTGGGTGATTCTTGATCATTCGCCATGGCAGTTGCTGCAACAACAAGTCCGCCGTGGTTGGTGGCATTGGCAAGCAGATCAAGCGCTTGCTGCTGGCGATTTGCCCCAAGCAGAAGCTGCTAGTTTAAAGGCTCTTAGCATCTTGCCCTCAGCTGATAGTTGGTTGGCGTTTGCCGCAATCAAAGATCAATTTGGCCAGCCAGATGCAGCACTCGAAGCCTATATTGCCGCAACCAATCATAATCACGATTATCCCTTGGCCCACTATCGTTTAGGCCACTATTTGCTTAAACGCGGCGATCAAACTGCTGCCAGCCAAGCATGGGCCAATCAATATGTTGATAGCAGCAGCTTGTTGGCGACAGCGTGGCAGGCAGCCGATCGGCCAGCTGAGGATTGGATTGACGTGGGCGCTGGCGTGGATGTTGGCTTAATTGACGGCTTTTATCCAGCTGAAATATTGGCCGACAGCACTGCCCGCTGGTCGACAGCCAAGGCCAAACTTCGTTTGCCAGCTGGTAAAGCAACAATGCTACGCTTACGTTTGTCTAATCCACGGCCTATCGATGCGCCAGCGGCTAAGCTGCAAATTTGTGTTGCGGCGGCCCAATGTGTGCACGTTGATAGCCTTGGCGCTGAGTGGCGAGTGCTGCATATACCGCTTGCTGCCAGCCAGCATGAACGGCAAATTGAAATGTTGGCCCAACCATGGCAACCAGCGAGCGACCAACGTCAGCTTGGAATTGTGCTCGATTGGGTCGAAGTAGTGAGGTAACGATGCGGCGATTTTGGTTAATTGGGCTTGGTTTAGCAGTAATTTTGGTCTCGGTGCTTTTCGCACGGCCACTGAGCCAACGAGCATTCGTGCCAATTGCCCAGCGCAATGCATGGTGGCAACCAGCGGTCAATTCGACCATGCAACTGCAATTTAGTGGCATGCCGCTTGATCTTTCTCATGCCGTAACTGTGTATGATTTGGATTTGTTTGATACGAGTAGCGCAACCGTGAGCCAATTGCATAGCCAAGGCCGCAAAGTTGTGTGCTATATCAATGTTGGCGCATGGGAAGATTGGCGAGCAGATGCCGCTGATTTTCCAAGCAGTGTGTTGGGCAACGATTACGAAGGTTGGCCAGGTGAAAAATGGCTTGATATTCGTCAAATCGAGCTGCTTGCACCGATTATGCGCGCTCGTATGGACGAATGCAAAAGCAAAGGTTTTGATGGCATCGAGCCAGATAATATCAATGGCTACCAAAACCCAACCGGCTTTACCCTGACCGCCAACGATCAATTGGCCTACAATCGCTGGCTGGCCAACGAAGCGCATAGCCGAGGCTTATCGATTGGCCTCAAAAACGATTCCGAGCAGGTAAGTGAATTGCTTGCTTACTACGATTGGGCATTAACCGAGGATTGTTTTGATCAAGGTTGGTGTGGCGAATTAAGCCCATTTATTGCTGCTGGCAAGCCAGTTTTTGCCATTGAATACACTGATACAGGTGCTCAAACCAGCCAATTTTGCCCGCAAGCCCGCCAATTGGGGATTAACGCCATGCTCAAGCATCGTGAGCTTGATGCCTATCGCGTCGGCTGCGAATAGTAGCAAGCGTGAGGGATGAACATTCAACATTCATCCCTCAGCATTTTATTTTAGCCGCGTTCGTCTTTGCCGGTTTCAAGGTCGCCGGTTGCCACCATCAGGCCCAGCCACAGGCCACGGGCAAAGCGATAGAAGATAATATGAAAAATCGACATCACTACCAGCAAGGCCAATAAGCCCATCATCAACTGGTCGCTGGCATAAATCACCAAGAAAATGCCGCCGATAAAGCCCAAAAAGATGGTGAGCACAATGTTGATGCCCATTGCGCCAGTGCTTTGGTTGCCCGTGGCTTCGTAGCCAACGCCGCAAACGCTACAATTTGGGTGAATATCGTAATAACTGCGAAAGAGCTTACCCTTGCCGCACAACGGGCAACGCCCAATAAAGCCACGCAGCATTGCTAAAAGAAAGTTTCCCATACCATTCCTTACTGATGTGACAACGCTGGCACATCGTCCACTACAAAACTCCAGATTAAGGGCATTATACGCCTCAAACTGCGAGCAAAAACCTAAAAACAGGGCCTAAATCGGCTGATCTGCTTTAGCATACGTGATTCTTGAGCTTTGTCTATCGAGTTTAGAGCTGAGTTGATCCACGAAGAGCACGAAGGTTGAAACCGCGAAGAGCACGAAGAGCGCGAAGATTGATTTTTTTCCGCCACAGATTCCACAGATTATTTTGATTTGGTTCTTCTTAGCCACGAATTGCACGAAGAGCGCGAAGATTGATTTTTTCCGCCACAGATTCCACAGATTATTTTGATTTGGTTCTTCTTAGCCACGAATTACACGAAGGTTGAAACCGCGAAGAGCGCGAAGAACACGAAGATTGATTTTTTTTGCCACAGATTCCACAGATTATTTTGATTATTGACTTTTGACTTCTGCCTTTTAACTTTATGCTCTATGTTCTATGTTCTATGCTCTATGCTCTTTCTTGCCTTCATCCCTCATCCTTCATCCTTTCGCTATGCTCTATGCTCTGTAACCCGCTGCATCAGCCCAGTGATACGTTGGACGCTGCGGCGCTGGGCGATGGCAAATTCGACCGCTTGCCAATCGCCAGTCAAAATTACTAATTGGCGGGCGCGGGTAATGGCCGTATATAGCAATGGGCGATTGAGCAGCACATTGTAGTAGCGCAACATTGGCACAATCACCACCGGATATTCCGAGCCTTGGGCTTTATGCACGCTAATCGCATAAGCCAAGGCCACTTCATCAAATTCATTCCATTGATAAACCACCGTGCGCGTATCATCAAAATAGACGTTGACGGTGCGTTCATCATGGTCGATTGTTTGAATCAGCCCCAAATCGCCGTTGCTCACATCGAGATCGTAGTTATTGCGCGTCTGAATCACCCGATCGCCTTCGCGAAAGAGGGTTCCTGCAAGGGTTGCTTCTTGTAGATTTGGCTTGGCCGGATTGAGCGCAGCTTGCAGTTGGCTATTGAGTTCGAGCACGCCCGCAGCGCCGCGATGGGTTGCCGCCAAAACCTGAATATCGCGCAAGGGATCGAATTGGGGGAATTGGCGTGGAATGCGGGTTGTCAACAAATCAACGATCATGGCGCTACATTCGGCAGGGTTGCTACGTGGAAACCAATAGAAATCACCGCGATTGACGCTTGGCAGTTGGCCTTGGTTGATCGCATGGGCATTAGTGATGATCTGGCTATCAGCTGCTTGACGAAAAATCGTATCCAAATGCACAGTGGTGATGCTGTTGCTGGCCAATAAATCGCGCAGCACCGCGCCAGCCCCAACCGCTGGCAATTGATCGGGGTCGCCAACCAAAAGCAAATGAGTGGTTGGAGCCAAGGCCTTAACCACATGATGCGCCAACAAAATATCGAGCATCGAGGTTTCGTCAATTACCACCAAATCGGCGGCTAAGGGATTGTGCTCGTTGCGACCCCAGCGGTCGTTGCCAGCGCCACCAGCATATTCCAAGGTGCGGTGTAGCGTGGCAGCTGGATTATTGGTTGTTTCGCTGAGGCGGCGAGCAGCACGGCCAGTTGGCGCGGCCAAAATCGTGCGCAAACCAACCTGTTGCAACAAAGCCAAAATCGCTTGCACGGTTGTCGTTTTGCCAGTGCCAGGCCCACCAGTCAGCAACACCACTTTTGAGCGCAACACAGCCAACACTGCTTCCGCTTGGCGTTGGCTCAAATCGAAATTAGCATTATGCAACTGGCGCATAATAATTGCATCGCTTTGCTGCTTGAACCGCAGTTGAATTGCGCTGGGCAATTGTTGCAAGCGCCGTAGGTTGGCGGCCAACTCAGTTTCGGCATGATAATAGGCTGGCAAATAGACCAAATCGCCATCGAGCACCAACAAGACCGCTTCAGTTGCAAGCACCAATTGCTCGGCAATCAGGCTTCGCGGCAATTCCAAAATGGCTTGAGCTTGTTCAATCAAGGCTGCTTGGGGTAGGGCGCAATGGCCTTCGCTGTTGGCAACCGTGCCAAGCGTGTAGCGCAAGCCAGCAATCACCCGACTTGGCGCGTCGCGGGCTACGCCCAAGGCTTGGGCAATTTGGTCGGCAGTTGGAAAGCCAATGCCCTCAATCTCCAAGGCTAGGCGATAGGGGTCGTATTGCACGATCTGGCTGGCCTGCTCGCCGTAATGGCGGAAAATACGCAAGGCTAGGCCTGTGGTCAGGCCAACTGCTTGACCTAGCTCCAACAAGGCTTTGATTGAGCGTTGCTCCTGCCACGCGGCGATAATTGCAGCAATTTTCTTTGTGCCCAAGCCTTTGACTTCGCGCAATCGTTCGGGGTTTTGGTCGAGAATATCGAGGGTCGCATCGCCAAAGGTATCGGCGATGCGTTGGGCATTGACTGGGCCGATGCCAGGCAACAAGCCAGAAGCCAAGTAGCGCACAATGCTTTCGTTGCCAGTTGGGCGGGTGGTCTGATAGCTGCTGACCTCAAATTGTCGCCCGTGAGTGCGATGCTCAGTCCATTCGCCTTCGAGCTGTAAGCTTTCGCCCACTTGCACATCGGGTAAGCGCCCAACAATCGTAATCACGCTGCGCTGACCTTGCGCTTTTAAACGCGCCACGGTATAACCCGTTTCTTCCGAGCGATAGGTGATGCGTTCTAAGTTGCCAGTTAGTTGTGCCATAGTTAAAGTCAAAGGTCAAAAAGCAAAAGTCAAAAAGTTGAAACCGCGAAGAACACGAAGAGCGCGAAGGTTAAGTTTTTAGCCACGAATTCCACGAATTTCACGAATGCTTCTTTTAGCCACAGATTACACAGATTATTCAGATTGTTGTTCCCAATAGCCTGTAGCCAAGGTTTCTCTGCGCCTTTGCGTTAAGCATTTGATCCACGAAGGACACGAAGGACACGAAGAACGGGAACCGCGAAGGGCGCGAAGGACACGAAGGTTAAGGTTTTCGCCTCAGATTGTTGTTCCCAAAGCCCAAAGCCTATAGCCTATAGCCAAGATTTCTCTGCGCCTCTTCGTTAAGAAACCGATCCCCGATCCCCAACAACCAATCTCTAAATCTTATGTTCTATGCTCTATGTTCTATGTTCTTACTTCTTGGGTACTTGCACCGTCCACAATTGGCCACCAAATGGCTCGCTGAGCAATTCGATGGTCAACGTATTGGCATTTGAATTGACTGAGCGTGGAATCGTTGCCGTGCCAGTGCTCATTTTGCCGTTGCGCACGCGAATGGTTTGGCGTTCTTCGCGCAAACGATAGACAATGCCGCTGGTATCGCTGACCGCAATATTATTATTCGTCAGGCCCAATTGCACGATGCCCGGGGTGGTGTTGCGCACACTCCAATGCAGCACAATCTGATCGGCGCAAAATTGCACCCGATCAAGGGTTACTGCCACATACGCCTCTTCGCTGGCGCGACTATCGATCGTATACCATTGATAGGAAACGGGATCGCGGGCTTTGCGAATGGTCTGGCCAAAGGTAGTGATACAGCCGCTTGGTGTTGGCGAAGCCGCCGGAACCGGAATTGTGCCATAGATCTCAGGCGTTGGCGCATTTGAGATAATGGTAATGTTGCGGCCCTGCACCAGCACCAAAATCAACAGCAGCGAGATGACCGCCCAACCTAAAACATTGAAGCGCGTGCGCAGCGAACTATCGCGCACTCGTTGTTGCCAGGTTTTGGGCAATGCTGGCTCGATAACTGGCTCTGGCACAACAATTGGCTCTGGCGCGACGACTGGCGGTGGTGGATCAGATGGCGTATCATCCCATGCTGGCATGACCCCAGCAACCAATTGATTCACTTCTTCCCAGATCGAGCAATTCAGCAAGCGCGGAATCTTGAGCATTTCCTCGTCGGTGAAGCTAATTTCGTCGGTGCGCTCAGTGACCAAGTGGGTTGGTAACTCATCTAGGCCTTTGACGTTCACCCGCCAATCGAGATGAATTTCTGAGCCAGGCTCCAAAATTGGCGAGATGACGATCAGGCGTTTGCAAGCCCGAAAATCGGTTTGGCTTGCCTTTTGCTCCGACATAATCTCGTGCTGATGGTCGTGCAAGAAATTACGCACCGCATAGTAATAGGCAATCACTTGATTGTAGGGATTTTTGCGGCCTTGATTGAGCCATTTGACCGAACCTGAGCTACTGACAACCTTCCAGCGGCCATTGACCGAACCATAAACCTTGCCATCGCAGTGCTTCATTTCAACAATAAAGACTGCATCGTTCTTCAACACCACAAGGTCAATGGTATGGCCACCGACGCTAAAATTCGCCAGCATGACGTATAGGCCTTCCAAACGGTCGAGACCGTTGGCTAAGGCAATAATTGCTTTGCGCTCATTGGGGTGTTCGGGCTTTTCGCCAATCCAAACTTGAACGGCCACGGGTACGCTCCCTAGCCAAAAAAGAGCTAATTCTGTGCTTATATTATCATTGTTTCGCTGCTGCGTGCATTGACGAATTGTTAAAAATAGTTGAAAAAGCAAAAGTATGCAATAATGGATTGGATTTTTGATTCACGCTGATGTGGAAAACGCAACATGTTAATTACGATTGATATTGGCAATACGAATAGCAAAATCGCCGCATGGGATGGCGATCAGATGGTGGCGCATTGGCGGTTATCAACCCAACGCCAAAAATTAACCGATGAATATGCAGTTCTGGTGCGCAGTTTGTTTGAATTGCGTGGCATCTCGATTAATCAGATTGAGGGTTGCGCAATTTCGTGCGTTGTGCCGCCATTAACTAGTGTGTTTAGCGAATTGAGCCGCACCTATTTGAATGTTGAGCCAGTGGTCATTGGCCCAGGCATCAAAACTGGCATGCGCCTGTTGATTGATACCCCGCGCGAACTTGGCGCTGATCGGGTTGCTAACTCGGTCGCCGCATTTCGCCGCTACGGCGGGCCAGTGATTGCGATTGCTTTTGGCACGGCAACGGCGTTTGATGTGATTTCTGCTGAAGGCGATTATATTGGCGGAGCAATCGCGCCAGGCATTGGCATCTCTGCTGATGCGCTGTTTCGGGCTGCGGCCAAGCTTTATCACGTTGAATTAGCCCGCCCGCCGCGAGTGATTGGCAAAAATACCTCGCACTATATGCAATCTGGGATCGTTTTGGGCTATGCTGGCTTGGTTGAAGGCTTGATCACGCGTATGTGGCAGGAGTTGGGTGCGCGTGGCACGGTGGTAGCAACTGGCGGCCAAGCAGAAGTAATTGCTGATATTATCGCCAGCGAAACCCATGTGATCGATCATGTTGACCCATGGCTGACCCACGAAGGCCTCAAGATGATTCACGCCATGAATCGCCAATAACTGTGGATGCCCTCACCCCAACCCCGTGCCACGTGGCGCGGGGTTTTGCATGATTTGTGGTGAAAAACGAGTGCTCCCCATCGCTCGCGTCCAGTGGGAGAGGGGCTAGCTTCCAAGGGTCGGTTTTAAGATTCCCTTACACCAACCCCTCTCCCGTGGCGCGGGCGAGGGGCTTTCATGGCGGAGTTTTTTGCATGATATGTGGTGAAAAACGAGTGCTCCCCCTCGCCCGCGTCCAGTGGGAGAGGGGGTTGGGGGGTGAGGGAAGTTAAATTTCTAGCTATGGCGTTCGGCATAGGCGATGCCTGCTTGCAGCGTAGCCTCAACCACCAAACTATTGAAATTCATGCCGGTGGAAACGAGGGCTTGGGCAACCTCTGGCCGAATGCCAACCAACATTGGCTCGCTACCCAACAGTCGTACGCTATCGATCAGCTCTGAGAAGGCTTGACTGACCAAATTGTCGATCACTGGTACGCCCGTAACATCGATAATGATCCAGCGTGGTCGGTCGGTCGAGATGCAGCCAAGCACGTTGGTTTGCAAGGTTTTAAGCCGTTGTGGGCCGAGTTCGCCAATCAATGGCACAACCAACATGCGCTTGCCAACAGGCAAAATTGGCACACTCATCGAGCGAATAATTGCCCGTTGATTTTGAATCGTTTCGAGTTGGGCAGCTGCATCGCTGCGGGCAGTTTCGGCCTCGTTGCGGGCTTGGTCGACTCGTTCAACCTGATTGCGCAGTGCTTGCTGCTCGTTGTTGATACTATCGAGCAAATGGTTGAAGGCCACCACCACATCGCCAATTTCATCGAGGCGCTTGACCTCGGCACGTTGCTGATAATTGCCAGCGGCCACAGTTTGGGCGGTTTGTTGCAATGCGCGAATTGGCTTGAAGACCATATATTGGAATAAGGCCATCAGCCCGATCAGCGCTAAAACGGCAATCACCCCAAGCACATTCATATAACGCAAGGGATTGTTGGAGATATTGGCGCGGCGTTGAATGCCCTCATCAGTTACTAAATCGCGGTAGGCCTTGAAGCGGGTATCGAAGGATAAATTCAAATCGCGCACTTGGTCGAAGCGGCGTTCGATGACGCGGGGATCGTCTGTTGCAGCTTTGTCGATAAAGAGTTGCGTATCTTCGATAATTGATTGCACCGAGCGGCGCAACGCAACATACGATTCTTGGGTTGGCTGGTTGGTGTCGCCAGTTAAGCCATCCATCACGCCAATTAGGCGTTCAGTTTCACGCACCCAGCCAGTGCGCGAGAGCAAATATTGATCATCGTTGGTTTGTAAAAAGGCTAGCGTATTTTGGGTAACGCCTTGGGCACTAGTTTGCAAACGCAGCAATGAATCGAGCTGCGGAATCGTTTGATCGATCAGCGACTCGACATCAGTTCGATACTTGCCGAGTGACCAGCGCGCAATGAGATTAGCACTGCCCACCACAATCACCAGAATGATCAGGCCCAAGCCAAAACGTTGACGAATCGATGAACGCATAATGCCTCAGTGTAAATAGTGTTGATACGATCAATGCGATTATGCTGTTGTTGATTCGTTGAGCGTTGCAAAAATGGCTTATAACACCATTTGGGCAGCCCGCCCCGCAACCAGGAAGCAAAACAGCGCAACGGCGACTGTCCAACCGACTCCACCCAAAACTGCTCCTACGCGCGCGCCGATGCTTGGTCGGGCTTCAATTAAGCGTGGAATAATTTCCTTGGTGAGGGTGCGATAGCCTGTCGCTAACAAAACGGCTCCAAGCACAAGATGCGCTAAGCCAAAGCCTAAAATGCCCAGATTGCCAATCAGCTGCATAGTGTGTCGTCTCCTTTGTCGATCAAGGATGCTGCCTCTCTATTCTACGGGAGAACTGCCCGACCTGCAACTAATTGAGTAGCAAAAACACGATAAATCCAGCAACTAGGGTCGGTATTACTTGACGGCTATACCAGGCCACAATGATCGCAATTGCCCCAGCAGCCATTTTAGAATTAATCAGATCAATTTGTTTATTGCTGATGGCTAAATCGCTGGCAATAATTGCCGCCAACACTGCCGCTGGCACAAAGCGCAGGCCGCGCTGAACGATCGCTGGAAAGTCGGCGTTATTCACCAGCCCAATGAACGAATAGCGAATAGCAAAGGTGATCAAGCCAATCACCACAATCGTGAGCCACAGACTCATGCGCGCTTCCCTTCAACCGCTAAGCCAACCCCAATGCCCACAACTGCCGCTGCCATTAAATCGAGTTTGTAGGGCAAGCTGGATGCAAGCACTGCCACGCTCGCTCCAGTTACCGCCGCTGCAATCAGCGCTTTATCGCGCAGAATTGGAATCAGAATTCCAATGAACGTCAGCGCTGCGGCAATATCCAAAACTGGCATAGGCGGTAGTTGGCTGCCAACCAAAATGCCAATTGCGGTGCTGATTTGCCATGAGATCCAGAGCATAAAGCCTGCCCCAAAAAAGAACCAATGGCCATGTTCAGGGTCGTTGCGTTCTTGATAGTTGGTAATTGCCACCGCGTAGGCCTCGTCGGTGAGCAAATAGGCCAACAGCACCTTCCACCAGCGATTGAGTGGTTGCACATAGGGCGCAAGCGAAGCGCTATACAAGGCGTGGCGCAAATTAACCACGGTTGAGGTGAGGATAATCGCCAAATTCGGTGCGAATGAGCCAAACATTTGGGCGATGATCATCTGCGAGGAGCCACCAAACACAATCGTTGACATGGCTTGGATGAACCATGGCGATAAGCCAAGTTTTAATGCAGTTACCCCATAAATAATTCCAAACGGAATTCCGCCCATAATAATTGGAAGCTCGGCTTTGGCTCCGGCCAACCATGCTCGGTACTTTGGCTGCATGCAGGGTTCCTCAGCTAAAAAAAGAAGCAGGCTGTGGGACCAGCCTGCTCACCAATCGCCTAAACGCTTAGAGACTTTGCAAGAACGCCGTAACTCCTTGGCTCGCTAGTTCTGGTTGCTCGATGAAATAGCAATGACCACTCCCAGGAATTAACTGGAATTCTGCATTAGGCAGCAAATATGCCAGCAATCGCCCGTTGCCAATCGGCACCAAGGCATCGGCATCGCCATGTTGCACCAGCGTTGGGTGCTGAAGCTTGGGCAGGCGCTCGATCGTGCTGTGATTCATAATCGCGCTCCATTGGCCCATAAAGCCATGCGCCGGGCCATGATTGCGCATTCCAAGCTCGATATATTCCTCGATTACGTCGGGGTGGGCGGCCACAAAAGCCGGAGCAAAATTAAAGCGCACGCTATCTTGCATCACTTGCTGCGCGCTTTTTTGGGTTCCACTGAGCATCAATTCCAACACCCAAGCCTCTGGAGCAAGGTTGCTGGCTTCGGCGTGAAACTCAGTTGGCAAGGTTGGAATGTTGCTTGGGTCGTTGGTGTAATGCGAGAGCGTGCAGCCCAAGACCAAGCCTTGCACCCGTTCAGGGTAATTGAGCGCCACATGTTGGGCAATCATGCCGCCCATTGAAACGCCCCAAACATGCGCGCGCTCGATGCCAAGATGATCAAGCAAGCCAATCGCATCGGCAGCAAAATGCTCCATGCTATAGGCAGTGAAATCGGTTGGGGCAGTGGTTTGGCCGACCCCACGATTATCATAATAAATTACTTGAAAATGATCAGTTAAGAATGGCAATTCTTTGCGCCAGCCATCGAGCGTGCCGCCCAAACCCATAATTAACAGGAGTGGTGAACCGTTTCCAGCGACTTCATAATTAAGCGTAATGCCATTAATTGCAGCCTGTGGCATGCCAAAATACCTCCAAAAATTTACTAAGCCACTGAGCGTTCCATGATGATCCGTAGCCACGCCAATAAGCCAAATTCGATTGCCGTCATCACACAGGCAACCATGGCTGGGCGCGCCAGTTGGGTCAAGCGCACAACCGTATTTTCGCTACGGGTAATCATCGCAATGATCATAATATTGACGATAAACATCACGCTGAGAATGCCCACCGTGCTGAAGATTGCCAATGGATAGGCGATAAACGGCGAGGCTAGTTGGGTCAGCACAAACAAACAAACCGCCACCGCCACCAAAATCGCGTAATCGCGCCAACCACCTATAATGCGTTGGTCGGTACGGGCGTTGGCTCGCACGCTGATGTTGAAGGCAAAGAGGATCATCGTGCCCATGCTAATGCCCATCGCCAAGCCAGAGAGAATCCGCAAGATTGGCTGCGGCGTGTAGAGATTGTAGTTGCCAATATCAAGCAGCAGCGAGTTAAAGCCATCGCTGCCCATCCAGCCGACGCTCAGAATTAGCACAATGCCAATCGCCAATGGTGGCAATTTGGCGGCGCGGCCACGGCCCATAGCAACCAGCGTAATGATTGTTGCCAAGAAACCGCTATATAAGCCAGTATTGCGCTGACAGAGCGGCATCATCGTGCCGCCAAGGCTAAGCGTATGTTCCTTAGAGCAAACGCCATGCACCACCCAACTGAGTTTTTCGGTGAATCCGCCAGGAATTAAAAAGAGGCCAGCGATGGTTAAGGTCAACAAGACCCCAAGCAAGCCCCATAAGGCTGGGCGTTCGTCGCGCTCTGGCAGTGGCTTGGGTTTGCGTGCCTCTTGCACAATGACTTCGCGCTCGGCTTTGTGGGCTTCAACTTGTTGCTTGGCCTTTTCAAGCACTAAACGATTGAGATCACGTTCATTCATGATCGGGCTTACTCCTGCTACTTGGGGGTTGGTTTCAGCGCTTAGGGTTGCCCAAAATCGCTGATCAGCTTATTGGCTTGCGAGCGGCTGATGGCTCCGACATGGATTTTTTGCACCAGCCCATTGCGATCGATAAAGTAGGTTGTGGGCAGATAGTTAACATTAAAGGCTTTGCTAATGCTGCCATCGCGATCGAGTGGCAATACATAGCTTACCCCAACTTCGCTGGCAAAACGCTGCACAACCTCGGCATTTTCATCTTTGTTCACACCAATAAAGACCACATCTTGGCGTTCGCGGGCGATGGCCTCGAAATCGGGCATTTCGGTGCGGCATGGCACGCAGGTCGTTTGCCAAAAATTGAGCACCACGACTTTGCCGCGAAAATCGCTGAGCGCGACTTTTTTGCCTGCTTGCTCATAGCTCAGCTCAGGAATTTGCTCGCCAATTTGCACCGTGCCTGCGGCCAAACTCAAATTTTGGGCGAGGCTTACATCTGCGGCTGGCAGGCTTTGTGCTGTGGAGTTGGTTTGACTGGCACATGCAGCCAGCAAGCATAAAATTAATCCAAATGAGGCTAAACGGCCTAGCATGGTTAAACTCCTTGATTTGGGCTAGGTTGTGAGTGAAGTGACGTACGAATTTGGGTCTCATTAAACGGATAGTACCAAGATTGGGCTGCAATTTGCAGCACAGGTATCTTATACTTATAACGCTCATACACCGTTATCTCATCGAGAATATTGATACAGACCAGCCGAGCCTGAAACTCGTGGGCTAGTGCTTCTAGCCAATGCTCGGCTTCGTCGCATAAATGACACCCTGGACGCATATAAAGCTGCCAATCCATAATTGACCCTCCTAGCATGCTATTGTACCGCGTCCACGATCAACGAGTGTATTGTTTTGGAAGGAGCTTGCTCATGCCCCCGATTGACGTTCGTGGTCGTAGTTTGATGTACGATGATACTGGTGATGGCGAGGTTGTGCTGTGTATTCACGGCTTCCCGTTCAACCGCTCGATGTGGGATGAAGCGCGCATGGCCTTAGCGAGCCGCTATCGGGTACTTAGCCCCGACCTGCGCGGCTTTGGCGAATCAAGTGGCAGCGATAGTTGGACGCTCGACGATCAGGCCAACGATTTGATCGAATTATTAGATCGCTTAGGTATCGATCGTGCTGCGGTGCTGGGTTTATCAATGGGTGGCTATATTGCCTTGAATTTGGCCCGCCGCTATCCAGAACGCTTGTGGGCAATGGTTTTGATTGATACCAAAGCCACATCCGACAATTATGAAGCCAAGCAAAATCGGCTTAAAACCGCTGAGACCGCTCTCCGCGAAGGTGCGGCACCGATTGCCGCTCAAATGTTGCCCAAATTGCTCAGTTCTGCCAACGCCGAAGATCAGCGTTTGCTTGAACGGCTCAACAGCATGATGCTCACGACCAATCCTAAAACGATTGCCAACGCCGCCCATGCGATGGCCAGTCGCCCCGACTCAACCCAATATCTTTCGACGATGGCGATGCCAAGTTTTGTGATTGTTGGCAACGACGATCAGATTACCACGCCCCACGATGCCCATGCGATGGTCAATGCCTTGCCAAACGCCAGTTTGGTGACGATTCCCGATGCTGGGCATATGAGTGTGCTGGAGCAACCAGAAATTGCCTATGGCGCAATTCGGGCCTTTTTGGAGCAAGCCCATAATGCTTGATTGGCAATTTGCTTAGATCTATAATCAACAAATCCGATTATAGCTATCTAAGGAGTTGCGCTCATGGATTTGGGCAAACTATCGCGCCGCCAATTTTTAGGAGCCGCTGGCATTGTGACGTTTGGGATGTTGGCTGGTTGTGGGGCCGAAGAAACGCTTACGCCTGCTGCAACAACCGAGCCAGTTGAATTTAACGCCGATAGTGCATTGCAACTGCTCAAAGATGGCAATGCCCGTTTTGTGACCAGTCGCACGATTGACCCCAACCAAGATGCCAATCGACGCAACACGACGGCCAAAGGCCAAAAACCGTTTGCCACGATTGTTGGCTGCGTCGATTCACGGGTTGGGCCAGAAGTGGTGTTCGACCGTGGCATTGGCGACTTGTTGGTGGTACGCACGGCGGGCCACGTGATTGATGCGGTTGAAATTGGCAGCATCGAGTTTGGGGTTGCCGAGTTGGGCACGCCACTGGTGCTGGTATTGGGCCATGAAAAATGTGGGGCAGTCAATGCAACGATCGAATCGATCGAAAGTAACACGCCAGCCCCCGACCAAATTGTTTCGATTGTAGAGCATATTCGGCCAGCGTATGATGCAGTTACCGCTACAGAGCAAGAACCAAGTGATTTGCTCGATGCAGTGGTGCGCGAAAATACCAAGTTAACCGTTGCCGCCCTCAAAGCAGCACCGTTGTTGGCCGAGCTTGAAGCTGCGGGCAAAGTACGCATTATCGGTGGCTACTATAGCCTTGATAGTGGCATCGTCGAGTTTTTCTAGACCTCCAATTATTGGTCTTTAGATACGTCTCTTGGGTAGCGGAACCACAACAGTGTTGGAGCCAAGGCTTGCTATGCTGATAGCAATGGTGCTTTGCATACAAGGAAGGGTTTTCCTATGGCTCCACCTGTTGTTTTACCAGATCTGCAAACATTAACCGTTGATGCGGCGGCGGCGCTGGCCTTTTTGCTTGCTGGCAACGCCCGCTTTGTTGCCAACCATCCCCTCGATCCTCATCACGATAGCCTCTACCGCCAACAATTGACCCAAGCCCAACATCCGTTTGCCATGATCCTCGGCTGCATCGATTCGCGGGTGATTCCCGAATTGTTGTTTGATTGTGGCTTTGGCGATTTGTTGGTGATTCGCACGGCAGGCCATGCAATTGATGAAGTGACGGTTGGCAGCATCGAATTTGGCGCTGATGTGCTGGAAATTCCGTTGCTGGTGGTGCTTGGCCATGAGCATTGTGGGGCGGTCAAAGCAACAATCAATATGCTTGATCAGCAGCAAACTGCGCCCGATCGGATTGCTGTGTTAGTTGATCATCTGCGCCCAGCGGTTGCTGAAATTGATATTCATGATCCGAATCGTTTGGATGCGGCGATTCGGGCAAATGTGCTGCATACGGTGGCGGAGTTGCAGCAGATTCCATTATTGGCCCAACGTGAGCACGCTGGTTTACTGCGGATTGTGGGAGCTTACTATAGTTTGGTGAGTGGCGCAGTCGAATTACTGACTACGCCACATGTTTGAACCCTATTTTTCTTCGATTGTGACGGTCAAAATTGCATCGCCAGGTGCGCCGCCCATGCCGGGGTCGCGTGGCGTGATTTGATCAACCACATCTTGGCCAGCGGTAACTTGGCCGAAGATCGTATAGGCATCGGGGGTCAAGTGCAACGCTGGAGCCAAGGTGATGAAAAATTGTGAGCCATTGGTATTTGGGCCAGCGTTCGCCATTGCCAAAACCCCTGGCTTATCGAACAGCAAATTGCTGGTTTTATCTTCGTATTCGTTGATAAACTCATAGCCTGGGCCGCCCATACCGGTGCCGGTTGGGTCGCCACCTTGCGCCATAAAGCCAGGAATCACGCGGTGGAAGGTCACGTTATCGTAGAAGCCTTCGCGGGCCAAAAACACAAAGTTATTGACCGTGCGTGGCGCATTTTTAGCATTGAGTTCAATCACAATATCGCCTTTTTGGGTTTTGAGCGTGGCGATGTATTGCTTATTCACATCAATCGTCATTGCTGGTTCGCTGGTATATTGCTTGGATGAACCTGGGTTCGTGTTGCTCTCGGCGGTTGGCCCAGAGGTTGCACGACCTGTGCTGCTGGCCTCGGTTGGTGCAACTTCGGCGGTTGGCGCGCTGGTCGGGCGTGGCTCGAGCGTTGGCATTGCGGTTGATTGGGCAGAACCACAGGCGGCTAAGACAAGCGCTAAAAGCGCAATCGTGGTTGTTCGGCGCATTAATTGATACTCCTCACAGGACATAAAAAATTCACCGTGGGATTATAGCACGGGAGTGAGAACAAAGAGCAAAGAACACGAAATAGGCTATAGGCTTTTGGCTATGGGCTTTTGTTTCAAATCACCCTCTATGCTCTATGTTCTTTCATCCCTCATCCCTCATCCTTCATCCTTATCTACTCGCCTTTGGCAAACACCCCGTCGAGGTGGGCGGCATCGTTGACCCGCAAAACGCGCCATTCATCGCCGTGGGCTACAATTTCGACGAATGCACCGTTATCGAGCCATAATCGGCCAAAATGGCGCAATGGTGCTGCCAACAGGTGGCACACCAATGCCCGAATCGCCCCGCCATGCGAAACTGCGACCACGGTTTGGCCGCGATGATTGGCTACGAAGTGATCGAAGGCATTGGCCATGCGCCGCTGCAACTCTGCATACGATTCGCCATTGAGCCGTTGAGTACTGTCGGGGTTGAGTTTGATTAATTGCATATGATCAGGAAACAGATCGTGCAATTCTTCTGGCGTGTGGCCAGCCCAATCACCATCGTTAATCTCGCGTAAATCGCTCAAGGCTTGCGGAGCCAGCCCAATGTGTTCGCCAATGATGCTGGCAGTTTCCCAAGCTCGGGCAATATCGCTGGCATAAAGCTGATCAATTGTTAGTTTGGCAAGCCGTTGACCGGCGCGTAAAGCTTGTTCGCGTCCACGCTGATTCAAGGGAATGGGCAAATGGCCTTGATAACGACGTTCAGCATTCCAGGCTGTTTCACCATGACGAACCACGATCAACCGCATAAGACGACCTCGCTTGACACTAATGCTAGGCTATTGTATCAAAGCCAAAACTTGGCTTCGTTGTCAAATCAATCTCTCCTCGCTATAATACGCCCTAAAGCGATAACTTTGCATTTTTTAGTAACCCACACTTCGTGGGGGAGGCGAGCCGAATGTCTCAAGTTGCCTTAACACCACGTTCTCAGCCAACGACTGTTTGGCAGTTACGGCGCAAAAAAGTCCCCGATCAACTTTCGTTGCCTGCTGACTACGTTCCAACTGACTATACCTCCTTGCCAACCCCCGAAGAACCCAAAAAAGGTGGTGGGCTTGGGATGATTTTGGTTGGCCTTGTGCTGCTCTTGGTGCTTGGCGCTGTGGCCTATGGCGTGATCAGCCAAGGTGGCGACCCAGAAGTTACGCCAACGCCTGTTGCGCAAACCACCCTCGACATTGAGCGCGCCAGCATGATCGTAAGCGATGGCAAATTAACGGCTCAAATCAACATTAGCACAGATGCCCCTGATAATAGCCAAGTGGGAGCGATCTTATTGGAAGATGGCCGCCCATTTGAGTTTTTTGATACCGCAGCCATGACCTCAACCGTGGCCGCTGGTAAAGCTCGTTTGACCATTCCCGAAATCGAAGACCACGAAGATGGCCGCAAATCATCAGAATATACCGTCCAAGTGACGGTTGCCAACGCTGAAGGTGCGGTTTTGGCCACAGCCAACGAACCAATTGAAATCAAGGGCGATGCCCTCGATCGCTTCTTGGGCGATGCTGCTGTAACTCCGGTCGATGTTACGCCAACGGTTGAATCAACCGAGCCAGTTTCCGGCACTGTTGTGCCAACGCCTGCTGATGGTGCTACGCCAGTAACCCAAGTTACCCCGCCGGTGCAACCAACTGCCGCTGCTGGTGGCGTGCCAGTGCCATTGGATAATGTTGTGATTAGCCGCCCAGGCATTATTTACACCACGCCGTATGGCCCAGCCAACCAACGTGGCAACGTGACCTCTGGCGAAATTGCGCGGATCGTGGTCAAAATGCCAGTCAACGGCGAAGTTTGGTACTTGGTGGCAATTAGCCAAAGCGGCCAATCGGGCTGGCTCAATAGCAGTACCATCGATTTGCCAGCTAGCGAGGTTAACAAAATTACCCCAGTCAGTGGCGATGCACCATTTGCCGTAACCTTCAATGGTGGCAATGTGCGCTCAGCACCTGGCGCTGACGTTGTTACTACAGTCGATGCTGGCATCAACCTAACCTTGACTGGCCGTAGCAGCGATAGCGCTTGGTTCAAAGTCAAGCTTCCCGATGGTACCGAAGGATGGGTCGCTGGTCAGATCTTGACTATCAACCCTGCGGTATTAAATACCATCCCTGTAGCACCATAAAAAACAGGACTAAGCATCCTTGACTCAACAAAAACCCGTGGGATACAATAGTCTCACGGGTTTTGCCATGGTTGCCGTATCTGTCTTGGAGGTTAAACGTATGGATGAACAGCAAAAAACACCGATCAGCGGTTCCATGCAACGAGCGGTGCGCGGTGATAAAAACCCACTCGATGCAGTTGAACAAGAATTACGCAGCAGTGTCTTTGGCCAAAATCGGGCGATCGAAAGCTTAATTCGGGCCTTGAATCGCGCCCGCTTTGGGTTTAGCGCTGGCAGCCAGCAACGCCCACGAGCAACCTTGCTTTTTCTGGGGCCAACTGGCGTTGGTAAAAGTGAATGCGCCAAGCGCTTAGCTGCATTTTTGCATCCGCAGGGTGGTGGGTTCCTCAAGCTCGATTGTTCGCTGTTTAGCCAAGGCCACGAAGTTTCAGCCTTGCTTGGCGCTCCTCCCTCCTACGTCGGACGCGATCAGAAGCCATTGCTCGACCCCGATTTGATCGAGCAAGAAAATGCTGTGATCTTGTTTGACGAAATTGAAAAAGCAACATCCGAGCTGTGGAATTTGTTGTTGCAAATTATGGAAGATGGCGAGATTACCTTGCTCAACGGTGGGCGCAAAGTTTCGTTCCAACGCGCTATTGTTATTATGACTACGAATGTTGGCGCTCAGGAAATGGCAAATTATGTCTCGCAACGCACGATTGGCTTCCGCACCCCCAATCGCGTCGTCGAATCAACCGGCCAACAAATTTATCAAATCGGCTTTGAATCGTTGCAAAAGGTGTTTAGCCCTGAATGGATCAATCGGATCGATGAAATTATCGCCTTCCGCCCATTGAGCAGCGATACCTTGCGCCAAGTGCTCGATCGCATGGTTGCTGAATCGAATGATCAATATCGCCGCCATGGCGTGGAGATTAGCCTCAACGAGGAAGCACGCGATTATATTTTGCGCCGTGGTTTCGACCCCCGTTTTGGTGCTCGCCCATTGCGCTCGCGCTTGATGAAGGACATCGATGCCCCATTGGCCGATTTGCTGGCCTCGGGCGGGATTCCAAATGGCGCGAAAGTTCAAATCGTGGTCTCAGAAGAAGAAGCCAAAGATGGCAATAACCTTGATTTCTTCTACGAGCCTGATGCGACCTTGGCAGCATTTGCCGCCGATTATGCAGCACAACAGCAGCAAGCACCACCATCAGTCCGCGAAGTCGCTGGGCCACCATCCCACACTCCAGGCCCGTCGATTGCCCGCTCGACCGAAAATAACAATCGGCGCTAGCGTTCCTTCACCCCCACCCCTCTCCCACTCAATGCGGGAGAGGGGCTTTTTGTTTTGAGGTTTGTGCATGATTTGAGATGAAAACGAAGCTCCCCCTCGCCCGCGTTTTCGTGGGAGAGGGGGCTGGGGGGTGAGGGAACTTAAAAGCGTTGGCTGGCGCTTTGTTCAGCGGTTTGGTCACGCAGTTTGACATAACTTTTATGGCGGGCTACGCTGATTTGGCCAGTCTCAACCGCTGTCAACACTGCGCATTCTGGCTCGTGGGTATGCGTGCAATCGCTGAATCCGCATTGGTCGATAAAGGGGCGGAATTCGCGGAAGCACCATTCGAGTTCGTCTGGCTCCATTTGATACAAGCCAAGCTCACGAATCCCAGGCGTATCGGCCACGAAGCCGCCAGCGTGCAAGGGCACCAATTCGCCAGCTACGGTGGTGTGCTGGCCTTTATTGACTGCATCGCTCACATCGCCAGTGCGCAAATTTAGGCCTGGCTGAATGGCATTGAGCAAACTCGATTTACCAACGCCTGAAGGGCCAGTAAAGGCCGAAATTTTATTATGAATTGCTTCTTGAACTTGCCCGATGCCTTGGCCAGTGGCGACGCTGGTATAAAACACCGGGTAGCCAATTTGCTCGTAAATGTTGAAAACCTCTTGTTTGCTCTCGCTCGCTAAATCGCATTTATTGGCGATGATCGCTACATCGAGGTTGTTGGCCTCGGCAATCACCAAAAAGCGATCGATCATGCGCACATGTGGCTCTGGGTGCGCTACGGCAAAGGTGATTAGCACAATATCGAGGTTGGCGACAATCACTTGTTCAAAGCGGGCACCTTTGATTGCGGTTCGCGCGAGCTTGCTGCGCCGTGGATAAATCTCTTCGACAGCGCCTTCGCCAGGCATCGTTTGGGTGATGCGCACATAATCGCCGAGCGTTGCGAGGTCGCTATATTGTTTGGTTTTTTTGAGCCGTCCGCGCAGGGTGCAGCGCAACGTTTCGCCGGTTTCGTCGAGTTGTACCCAAAAAAAGCCACTTTGGGCCCGCATGATTGTTCCGTTCATTCACGCTCCTTCAATGCTTTGGTCAGTGGTTTGGTCATGGTTGTGCTCCATATAATCGGTGTCTTCGTCCATAAAATCTTCGTCGGCCAACGAGCGGCCTGTCAGGGTCATAAAAACGTCTTCCATAGTAGCGTTGGGCTTGCCGATTTGCTGGCCAATGCTGGTTTTAAGCCCTTGCGGCGTATCCAAGGCCACAATTTTGCCAGCATCGATAATGGCAATGCGGTCGCAAAGCCGATCAGCTTCGTCCATATCGTGGGTCGTCAAAAAGACGGTTGTGTTGGATTCATCGCGTAAACGGCGCACAAAGCGCTGCACATCCGAGCGCGAACGGGGATCAAGTCCGGTGGTTGGTTCATCGAGCAGCAAAAGCCGTGGTTTGGTGAGCAGGCCACGGGCGATGGCAACTTTTTGCTGCATGCCGCGTGACATATTTTCTAGCGGCTCATATAAGCGTTTTTCTTTCAAGCCCAGCGCTGCCAAAATGCGTACCGATTCGCTGCGGGCATAGGCTGGCTTGAGATCATACAAACGGGCGGCGTACATTAAGTTTTCTAAGGCGCTCAACTTCTTAAAAAACGCAGCCTCAACACTAACCCGATTGATTAAGCGCTTGACTGCTTTCTCATCGGTGCGTACATCGAGGCCAAACACCTGAATCTGGCCAGAATCGGGAATTAGCAACGTTGAGATCAAGCGAATCAAGGTTGATTTGCCTGAACCATTGGCCCCGAGCAAGCCAAAAATTTCGCCTTCGGCCACATCGAGGCTGATATGATCAACCGCAACCACCGGAGGCTTCGGGTTGGGACGTGGGCGACGAGTGAGCCAATGTTTGACTTCACTCGTGCCGAATTGTTTATAGATATTTGCCACCACTAAAGCAGGTGCTTGCTGCATTGTTGTACTCCATCCAATGGTTGCACGAACCGGTCAACTGCTAGGGCTGCTAGCAATTCCATGATATGCGATAGATGGGATCGATCAACACTCGCTCTTCGTTGAGCAGGATTATCGACGCTTGCTGGCGTGGTCGTCGCTGACATGCAGCTCCAAGCGCCGGAAGCCAAGTTGATCGAAGGCCAAGTCGACCAAACGGCCAATGCGGCTGGTTTGATCTTGATCAGGCTCGTGGGGCAACTCAGCATACGCCCGTTTCATGGCGTTGGTTTTGGGCTTGGGCTTTTCTACACACAGGACGGTTCCATCGCGGTCGAGCATTAACACTAGGAGCCTCCTAAACAAACGTAATAGACCATGAGTATCTTGCTTGAAAGAATGCTCACGGCCCATCATAGAAAGGCAGGTCCACAGCCGCAGAAAACAAGAGCCGTGAGCGTTGTTAGAATCACGCCCACGGCCCTCGGTGCTTATTAGCGTATCGCTTTAGGAGAGAAGCACGAGGTAGATGGGCGCATGGGTGCCTGCATCACTTGCAGTGCGCACTGGATTGTTGATCAAGTTGATCATCATGCAGCCTCCATCTAAGAAAATAGCAGAATTGATTTCGAACAGGCCTAGAATAGCATAGCCGCTTGCAGGCCGTCAAGTAGCGATCTCTCAGTCTTTAGGCGGATTATCGAACTAGGACTCTTGGGGGAGCTAGCAATCGTTCGGATTACCCAAAAATATGGTAGCATAGCCTTAATCGCGATCTCAAAGGATACCCCATGGATCACTGGCAAACCTTACACATGGCAACTCGGCTTGGCGTGCTTGATGCCCCATACCCTTTACGCTACTTAAGCACCGATGATGGGGTCGATTTGGGTCGCCTAGTGCATGCCGCTGGCCTGCCGCTGCCCAACGAGCCTACGCCAACGCTCTCGGCCACCATCGATTGGGCCTTTGCCGTTTTACAAGGCGAGTATGGCCGCTTACTCGATGCCTGCTCATTTGTGATCGAAACTCGCAGCGGTTTGCTGGGCGCAATTGTCGTGGTCAAACAGGCCAATACGGTCGAAATTCTCCAGCTGGCGGTTGATCAGGCCTTTCAGCAGCAACAATTTGAGCAAGCCTTGCTCAGCGCAGCCCTCAATGCCTTAGCTCAAGCGCGCTATCCACAGGTTCAAGTACGCGTGCTCGCCAATAGTTCACAGGCCCACTTTTTTACCAATCACGGTTTCATGCTAGCAGAGGACGTGAACGATGCATCCACTTCAAACCACGATTGATCAGTATGCAGCCCAATTTGATCGTCGCCGTATGACGATTTTAGCTGCCCACGTCGAAGAAGACAATGGCACGGTGCTCCGTGGTCGGGTGTTGGATCGGAGCCAGCATGCGGCGCTTCTGGCGTTGTTGCCGAATGTGCGCGATGAGTTGATTGTGCTGCGCGAGCAGCCAGAGCACGGCTTTGCAACAGTTGGGTTTGGCGTTTTGGATGTGCGCTGGCAAGCTACCCGCGATTCAGAATTGGTTACCGAGGCCAGTTTTGGCGAAGGCTTAGAGGTGATCGCCCATGATCAACAATGGTTAAACGTCATCACCAGCGATGGCTATCTTGGTTGGGTGCATCGCAACGGCGTTGTGCTCCACGATCAGCCTAGCGATTATCGCAACGCCGCCACCCACGTTATTACCAGCCGCTGGTTGCCATTGTTAGGCTTAGAAGGCGAGCAAATTGGCTTGTTGCCATGGGGCATCAGGCTTAAAATTGATGAATTTCGCGATGGTAAAGCCTTTATAAGCACCCCTGCTGGCGTGCCTGGCTGGCTCGAAGCTGATTCATTAACTCCCGTCGATGATTTCTCGATTGATCAAGCTGGAATCGACGATATGCTGCGGGCGATTCGCCAATTAATCGGCGTGCCCTATCTTTGGGGTGGCACAACCAGTTTTGGCTTCGATTGCTCGGGCTTGGCGCAGGCGGCCTATCGTTGGCTGGGCGTGCAATTGCCGCGTGATGCAGATCAGCAATCGCAAATTGGCCATTTGATCACGCGGGAACAGGTTGGCGCTGGCGATTTGCTGTTTTGGGGCGTGTTGCGCAACATCGAAGATTATCGCCACGAGCGAATTAACCACGTCTCGATTGCGCTTGACAACGAGTGGATGATTCATGCCAATCAACGCAATTGGAGCATCTCGCTCGATCGGATTGATGAAGTGCATCAACAAGTTTATCAGGCTCAAGGCAACCCTGGTTTGGTCGTTATGCGGCGGATTCGTGAGGAGCAATAGCCATGGAATGGGCACTGTATCCGGTTGAACTTCGTTTACGCAACACCTTTCGGATTGCCCACGGTGCTAGCACGACGCGCCATAATGTGCTGTTGAATTTGGATGATGGTTGGGGCGAAGCTGCTGCTGTAGCGTATCATGGCGAAACTGCGGCCAAAATTCAGGCTTGGCTCGAACGCTATCGCGCCACAATCACCAGCAGCTATGATCCAGCGGCAATTAGCTGGCTTTTGGGCAAGCTTGATTTTGAGAGTCGGGCTGCCCGCGCTGCCGTCGATTTGGCCTTACACGACCGCTTGGGCCAGCAACTTGGCGTGCCGTTGCGCCACCTATTGGGTTTGAATGGCTTGGAGTTACCCCAAACCTCGGTCACGTTGCCAATTGAAGAGGCCGCAGCCTTGCGCCAACAAGCCTTGGCTGTGGCGCATTATCCCATTCTCAAGGTGAAATTGGGCGGGCCTGCCGATTTGGCCAGCGTGGTAGTTATTCGCGAAGCAGCCCCGAATAGCCGCTTGCGGGTTGATGCCAATGCTGGTTGGAGCCGCGAAACGGCTGCTAAATTGATTCCGGCTTTGGCAGAGTTGGGCGTTGAGTTGGTTGAGCAACCGTTGGCAGTTGATGATGTTGATGGCTATGCTCAGCTCAAAGCTGCCAAGTATGGCGTGCCAATTTTTGCCGATGAGCCAATTAAAACCGCTGCTGATGTGGCCCGCTGGGCCAGTGTGGTTGATGGCGTGAACCTCAAGCTGATGAAAACTGGCGGCATTGTCGGCGCACAAGCAGCGATTGCCACCGCCCGCGCCCATGGCTTGCAGATTATGCTTGGCTGTATGATTGAATCCAGCATTGGGGTTTCGGCGGCCTGTGCCTTGGCAGGTTTGGTTGATTTAGTTGACCTTGATGGGCCGTTGTTGATTGCCAATGATCTAGCAACTGGGCTTCATTTTGAAACCGCCAAGATTTTGCCAGCCACAGCGCCAGGCTTAGGCGTGCAAATCGATTGGCCAGCGCTCAATGCTGCTCGGCTTGAAACACGCCAGCATACAGCCGACAGCGCCTAGAGAAGCGCTTTTAGGCCAGTAGCGCTAGCGAGTTGGCAATAGTACAGGGTATGCGTTGCTAGACTTGTGTACCTACTGTACAATACGCATCGTAGTAGCTTCGGAAGGAGACCACGCATGGCGTTTATCGGGCGTGCGTTACGCATTAACCTCGACACAGCCAGTACTTCCACGTTTGACATCCCATCGCCAATACGCGAGCTATATTTGGGTGGACGTGGGCTGACAGCGGGCTTGATGTATCATTTTGTTCCCCCCGATACAGCAGTTCGCTCTCCTGATAATCCTTTGTTACTGGCTCCTGGGGTGTTGGCTGGCACTCCGGCCTACGCTACTGGCGGCTTTGTCGCGACCACTCGTTCTCCCCTAACTGGCAATTTGATTCATAGTTGGGCGGTTGGTGATTGGGGCGCGGCGCTCAAACGGGCTGGCTTCGATGCAATTTGGGTTGTTGGTCAGGCAACTGCTTGGCTCTACGCCGTCATCGATAATGGCCAAGCAGAGCTTTACCCCGCCAATCACCTCAATGGCCTTGATACCCAACAAATTAACGATGCCCTGATGGCTGAGCATGGCGCTGATGCACGGGTTTTGACCCTTGGCCAAGCTGGCGAAAAGATGTTGCCCTATGCTGCCTTGGTTGCCGAAGGGCGCTATATGGCCGAGCCAGCTGGCACCGGCATGGTGATGGCGCTCAAACGGCTTAAGGCAATTGTGGTGCGTGGCACGCGTATGGTCAAGCCTGCTGATACCGCCACTTTCCTCTCAGCGTTTAAGCCAATTACCGAGCGGATTGGCCGCGACCCACTGGCAGCGGCGATTCGTGATTATGGTTCGAGCTACTACATTGATTTAGCGGCGCATCATGGGGCGATTACTGGGCGCAACGGCCAAGATCCCGAGCCAAGCGTCATGCCAACAACTGGCGATTATGCTGGCGAGATTTATGATCGTGGCTGCCCACGCTGCCCGCTGCCGTGCTACCACGATTTTGCCACCACCAACCAACCACGGCCCGAGCTAGAAGCAATTGTGAGTTTTGGCGCGCGCTGTGGCTTGCAAACTCCCGCCGCAATTATTGAAGCCAACCAGCGTTGTTTGCGCTATGGGCTTGATCCGAATGCAACCGCGAATGCGATTGGCTTTTTGATGGAATGTCGTCAGCGCGAATTGACTCGCCAATACGATTTGCAATGGGGCGATGAGGAAGCTATTTTAGCAGCGATTGATGCGATTGCCACCAAACAAGGCATCGGAGGCTTGCTCTCGTTGGGCGTGTACGAGATGAGCCAAGTCTTTTATGGCAGCGAGCAATTTGCCCCGTTGGCCAATAATTTGCCGCTTAGCCCGCTCGACCCACGCGCGGCTCAAGGCTGGGCTTTGCATTTGGCAACCAGCCCAATTGGCGGCGATGCCCGGGGCGCGATGCCTTGGTACGAGTGGCTTGATACGATTCCCCAATGGCTCAAAGGCAGCGACGACCATCAACCAAGCGTCGTCAATGGCAAGCCAGAGCGCTTGATTTGGCATGAACGCTTTGTGGCTGGCCTCGATAGCGCCGGAGTTTGTCGGCGTTTGGCCAGCTTGGCCTACCAAATGACCCCCAAAGAACTAGCGACGATTCTCAGTGCCGATATTGGCAAGCAGGTTTCAGCTACCGATTTGGCCAAAGTTGGCGAGCGCATTATTACGGTTGAGCGTTTGTTGGCCTTGCAATGGGGCCATCACGACGAACTCAGCGCGCGCTGGCAACAACAACCATTAACCAGCGGAATCGCCGCCAATCAAATTCCCACTCTTGACACACTGCTAACGAAATATTATGCTCTTCATGGATGGGACAGTGATGGGATTCCCACAAATGCCCGTCTCGCTGAGCTAAGTATTCCCGAACCCGATACCCGACCATGGGTGACGGAATAGGTCATACCGTATTGATGGCCAAGCGAAGCGCCGCAATCAATCAACGAGAAAATCAATGTGGCTTGCAATTATTCTGACGGTATTGCCAACGCTGCTGTACGTGACCTTTTTATGGTGGCTTGATCGCTATGAAAAAGAGCCATGGCCGCTGTTGTTAGCAGTGTTTGTCTGGGGTGCGGTGCCTGCCGTCGCCCTCGCGCTGTTGGCAGAATTGCCCAATACTGCTTCTACCTTGGGCTTTGACCGTGGGAGCCAACCGGTTTGGTATGCACCCTTGGTCGAAGAACCACTCAAAGCCTTGGCACTGTTTGGCATCTATATGTTCTTTCGCTATGAGTTCGATGGCGTGCTCGATGGCATTATTTATGGCGCATTAATTGGCTTTGGCTTTGCCATGACCGAAAATGCGATTTATTTTGCCAGCCGTGGCGGCTCGATCACTTCATTACTTTGGCTGCGTGTGGTGCTTTTTGGCTTTAACCATGCCTTCTACACCAGCATTATTGGCGTGGCTTTGGGCATGATTCGCTACGAACGCCGCCGTTGGGTGGTGATTGTGATGCAGCCACTGAGCCTTGTTTTGGCAGTTGTGTTTCACGCACTGCACAACATGACGATTAGCTATCGCTTTCCTGGCGTATTGATTGCGTGGTTGATTAGTAGTGGTGGTGTGCTGATTGTGGTGCTGGTGGCGGTTATTGCTTGGCGCAAAGAACGCTATTGGATTGATCTGGAGTTGATCGAGGAAATTCATTGTGGATTTATCGATCAAGCAACCTATCAAACGGTGCGTTCAAGCAGGCGACGGGTGCAAAGCCAATGGCATGCTTTGTTTCGCGGCGGCTGGCGAGCACTGCAACTCGTGCGTACTCGCCATCACTTGTTGACCGAATTGGCGTTTTTGAAATATCAATTGCGGATTGGCGATGTGCATTGCCGACCAGCCGATTTATACCCCTTGCGCCGCCGTATTTTAGAGGTTCACGAAGATTATTAGGCGCTAACCAAGGTTAATAAGCTAACTTCAGGCGTTGCGCCAAAGCGAATTGGCAAGCCTGCCAAACCCCGACTAACATACAACCCACGCTGGTCGATCATAAAGCGACCGTGTGGGTATTTTTCACCCCAACGCGGCACAACCAGCGGCCCCAACCATGGTGCATTGATATGGCCAGCGTGCGCATGCCCTGAAAGTTGCAAGGCAACCTTGTGTTGGGCGGCTGTGTCGGCAAAATCAGGCCCATGCGCGAGCAAGATAATCGGAGCCGCAGGTGCATGCTGCAACGCCAATTCCAAATCTGCGTCAGCCTGCCATGGGTCGGTTACTCCTGCAATGACAATCGCGTGCTCGCGCCAATGCACCACCCGATGTTGATTGAGCAGCACATCGACTCCAACCTTGTTGAGCGTGCGCGCAATCAGCTGCGGATCGTCCCAGTAATCGTGGTTGCCAAGGCAGGCATACACGCCTAACGGCACGTTGATGCCAGTTAGCATGCGCTCCAAGGTGCCAACATCACTTGGCCGATTCACAAAATCGCCAGTTAATAACAAAATATCTGGCTGCCATTGCTTGATGCTGGCTAGCGCTTGGCGTAGCACCCGCTGGCTGTAATTCGGCCCGAGGTGCAAATCGCTGAGTTGGGCAACTTTGAAGCCATTCAGGGTGCTTGGCCAATGCGGCAAGCGCAACGTATGGCGTTCGACGGCCAAGCGCCAAATGTTGGCCACGCCAAGCCCTGCTGCGGCTACACCTGTGGCCAACAAGCCGCCAAGTATTGGTTTGGCCCAGCGTGGTGGTTGATTGGTGAGCAGTGTGCTGGCGCTGCCCAAACCAAGCATGCCCAAAACCCCAGCCAGATATTGCCAGCGGCGTGAATAAACCAGATGCGAAACATTGGCAATATCTTTGCTGCCGCGTGGCACGGCCTCTAATGCCGCAAAACGATCATCAATCATCAAATAAATTTCCTTGTAGGCGTGTCGGTGGATTGGCGAGAGCTGTGGCACGCTGCTGAATATATAGCACAGCTAGCTTAATCTGCGATGAAAGCTACTACACTGCTTGGCGATCTCACCCTAGCGGTAGGACTAACCTAGGACTAATGGCCATGCGTTAATCCAATTAGTGGCATAACCTATGATATACCAACAGCAACCGCTCGAAACACCACAATCATGCCAAATTTGGAGGCGCTATGGATAGAGAACATCGTAGAGGATTATTGCAAGGTCGGCTCGTGCTAGCCCTAATCCTCGTTGTCAGTTTGCTGGGCATCGCCCAGCCTGCGCCAGCGACCCAACAAGTGTTAGTGCAGGGTGGCTCGCTCAGCCAACAAACCAGCGCAATTCAGGCAGTTGGTGGCACAATCCAACGCCAATTTAGCCGTTTTGAAACTAGTGTGGCTCATTTATCCACAACCCAAATCGAACAACTTCAAGCGCAAGGCTTGCGCGTTTTTGCCGATCAAACGGTTGAGGCCTCGGCCCAAACCACGGTTGAGCAAACACAAGTTGTAATGGCTGGCCCTAAGGGTAAAACACCACCCGCGTTGCAATACCCTTCAATCGTGACCGGTGCCGATGCATTGCAACGGCGTGGCATCGATGGCCGTGGCGTAACGGTCGCGGTAATCGATTCAGGCTTGCCTGGCATCGAACGGCCTGAGCGTTGGCAACGGATCAATAACACGACCGCCCGCTATAGCCAAGGCAGCCGTTTTTTAGTGTATAAAGATATGTTGGCAAGTAGCCAAATTACCAATAGCAGCGACCCCTATGGCCATGGAACTCACGTTTTTGCTACCTTGGCTGATAATCGCGCCTTGCCAGCGGGCTATGGCACTGCCAAGGTTGGGATTGCCCCAGGCGCAAATTATGTGGTTGTCCGTGCCTTAGATTCGCAAGGGAAAGCATCGTATAGCACAATTATTGCAGCGATTGATTGGGTAATTGAAAATGCTGACCAATACAACATTCGCGTATTAAATCTTTCGTTGCAAGCAGAGGTTGTATCGCCCTACTGGTACGACCCGATGAATCAAGCAGTGATGCATGCTTGGAACGAAGGGATTACCGTGGTTGCAGCAGCAGGCAACACCGGTTCAAATCCAGCCACAATTATGGCTCCTGCCAACGTGCCCTATATCGTCAGCGTTGGGGCAATTCGGCCTGCGATTTATAACGATAACAGCAGCGATACGATTGCAGCCTATTCATCTGCTGGGCCAACCGAAAGCCGCTTTGTTAAGCCCGATGTGGTGATTGCTGGCTCACGGGTCATTGCTCCATTACCAGCCGATAGTGTGCTTGCTAATTCTGGTGCTGCTGGCTTGGTGAGCGAACGTGCCCAACTGCAATGGGCCGATATTAAGACTTCACACCAACTCAATTATTATGCCTTGAGCGGTACATCGATGGCCGCCGCCGAGGTCAGTGGCATTGTAGCGCTCTTGTTGCAAGATGAACCAACCCTAACCAACAACCAAATCAAAGCGCGCTTGACTGGCACTGCTCAAATCGCGACCTTGGATAACGGTCAAGCAGCCTATAGCATGTGGCAACAAGGTGCTGGCAAGGTTATTCCAACCGCCGTGGTCGATGGTAGCAATACTGGCAGCGCCAATGCAGGCATGGATCTCACGACCGACTTGATTGTGAGCAGTAATCCTGACGATAGCACTAACCACTATCAAGGTACGACCGAATACGATTCAACCAGCAATACATTTAGCGATAGCACCACAGCTTATAGCTCAACCCTTGCCACGAGCTATAGCACCTGGGCTGGTAGCTATAGCACCTGGGCTGGCAGTTATCTCACGTGGGCCGGTAGTTATAGCACCTGGGCCGGTAGCTACAGCACGTGGGCTGGCAGTTATAGCACCTGGGCCGGTAGTTACAGTACTTGGGCCGGTAGTTACAGTACTTGGGCTGGCAGCTACAGCACCTGGGCTGGCAATAACGCCGATGCAGGCAGTATTAATACGAACATCAATGCAGGGAGCCTCGTTAGCGACTAAATTTCAACCATTTCGAGCGGGAAGCGTGGGAGTAGCAATACTTCCACGTTTTGGCATAGCGCAATAAGCAGCGCTGGTTTGTGATTACAAGCCAGCGCTGTTTTCTATTTAAGCATAGGTTTTTGCGGTTGAGTTGGGCTTAAACATACTCGCGGAGCATCGTTGGGGTGTTCATCTGCTCAAATAAAATTTCGGCTCGCTCCTGATGCGCCAGCGCCACCGTATAATCGCCATTCAGACGTTTGATGGTTGCGCCGATCGTCAAACCTAGCGCCAACAAATAATTATTGTTGATCGAGAGTTGCAGCAATTGATCAATTGCCTCGCTGGCTTGGCGACGTTGGCCGTTGTAGGCTTGCAAATAGATTTGCAACACTTGGCTGCGGAAGAGCGATTGCGGCTCATCAAGCTGGTTGGCCAAGCGAATTGCGCGCTTGGTCATACGGTTGGCGCAGGCGCGCCGACCCTCGACAAAGGCAATTCGCCCAAGCATTTCTGCAATAATCACCCGCTTGGGATCGTAGTGGTGAAGCTCGCAATATAATTTTTCTGCTTGCAAATAATAGCCGCGTGCTCGTTGATAATCTTGCACATAAAACGAAATCGTGCCTTGTTGAATTAGAGCTGTCGCCATGTGCAGCTTTGCGCCAATTTGGCGGGCCAAACGATAGGCCATCTGCGAGAAGCGCAAGGCATCGTTGAGCGAGCCAAGCATTAGCATACAATGCGAACGGTTGTTAATTGCCAGAATTTGGCCATTCAAATCGCCAATTGCTTGGGTTGTTTCGAGGCTTTGCTCGTAGTAATTGGCGGCTGCATGCCAATCGGCAAGTTCCATCGCAATTACCCCAAGGTTATTGAGTGCCCGACTCATGGCTGGCAAATCGCCAAGATAGCGGCTAACCGCCAAACTTTGGTTGACCAAGGCTTGCGCGCCTTTGAGATTGCCGCGCTGCCAAAAAATGCCCGCTAGCCGATTGGCTGCTAAGGCTTGCAAGCCGTGGTGGTTATTAAGCTCGCTGATAGTTAGGGCATTGTTGAGCAAACGCTCTGCTTGCTCCAAATGGCCACGATGGAAAGCAATCCAGCCTGCATCACAATCGATGCGGGCGTGATCAAGCAATGCGCCATCGGCCAAGACCAAGCGGGCTTGCTCCAAATGCTGCATCGCTTCGTCGTAGTTGCCCTGCTTTTCGTAGGTTGCTGCAAGTTGGCGCAAAATTGTGGCATGGGTTGCTTCATTGTCTGGCGCAGGCTGAATCATGCCAAGCGCTTGTTGATAGGCCAGCCGTGCTTCATCGTAGCGCCCAACAAAGCTTAAAATGTCGCCACGTCCGTGAAACAGGTTTGTGCCATGCTCTGGAATGGGTGGCTCAAGTGCGCTGAGCAATGGCAAGGCTTGATCATACAAACGCAGTGCATCATCATTGGCAAAGCGACTGGCAGCACGTTGGGCAGCCAACAGCAAATATTCCAAGGCTTTGTGGGTCAATTGCGAATGGCTAAAGTGATAAGCCAAGGCATCGATATACAACTCTGGATGCTCGTCAGCTTGCGTTTCGATCGCTTGCGCTACTTCGCCATGCAAGCTATAGCGTTGCTGTTGCAGCAGGCTGGCATAAATCGTTTCTTGTAAGAGCAAATGGCTAAATGACCAATCGTCGTGATGATTGGCGACTGGCTGCACAAACCCACGTTGTTGCAATTGCTGGAGATGCTCGCTAATCGGCTGTTCTGGCCGTAGTTGACTAAGTAATTGCTGGCTAAAGCGGCGGCCAATCACCGAGGCAATCGCCAAGCTCAGCGCTAAATCATTCGGCAAGCGATCATAGCGCGAACGCATCAACGCTTGCAATGAAAGCGGCATTGAGGGAGTTTGTAGGCTATCGCTGCTTTGGGCTTGAATATCGAGGCCAGCGTGCAAGGCATGGCGGGCTAATTCTTCCAAGTAAAAGGGCACACCATCTGCTTGGCGCACCAAATGGTCAATCATCACTGCTGAGGCTTGGGGCAGAATTTGCTTAATCAAGGCTTCGGCTGCTTCTGGGCTGAGCGAATTAAGCTCAAGCACCAAGCCACGCTGACGGGCCTGAGCCAAAATGCGATTGAAGGTTTGGCGAATTTGCGGGGTTTCGTCGTCGCGAGCGACCATATACAGCAAGAGCGATGAAGCATCGAAGGTTTCGGCAATAAACTCCAACAGTTCCAGTGACAAATCATCAGCCCATTGCACATCGTCGATCACAATCGCCATTGATTGTTGACGCGTACAAGCAACCAATAATTCGCGAATTGCCAAAAACACATGGCGTTTTAATTGCGCCGCATCAAGGTGCTGCACCCGTTCAGCCAAACTTTGATCGATAAAATCGAGCGAGAGCAAATATTCGATATAGGGCATCAAATCGAGCGGCATGTTGCCCAACTCATGAATCATCAATTGAATTTTATGATGCATGGTGGCGGCAGAATCGGCATGATCAATTTGAAATAATTGGCGAATCAAGCCCAAAAAAGCGCTATAGGGCACAATGCGCGTGGCGCTGCTACAATCGTTGACCAAGACTTTAACATCGCGGCTGTGCAAATGTTGAATAATTTCGCCAGTCAGGCGGGTTTTGCCTACGCCAGCCCTGCCAGTCAGGCCAATAACCCCGCCCATACCGTTGTGCAACAGCTCAGTCGCCCCGATCAGATTGTGTAATTCTGCATCGCGGCCAATCAAGGGCAGCGCGAAGCTTCCATCAATCACTGTTTGCGATAATTGCTTGCCTGCAAGCATCGCCGCTGAGATAGGTTGCTCAAAGCCTTTGAGTGAAACCGTATGTTGCTCGCTAAAGACAAAATTCTGTTGCAAATTTTGGGCTAAATCGCCATCAACCATAATCGTGCCAGCATCGGTCACTTGTTGTAACCGCGCCGCCAAGTTTACTGGGCCACCAATGACGGTTAAATCGCTATAACGGTCGGAGCCAAGCAAACCGGCAATCACCTCGCCGCTGGCCAAGCCAACCCGAATTTGAAATTGAACGCCAGCGTGGGCAATCGTTTCGTTGTAGGCCGCCAATTCTTCGAACATCGCCAAGGCTGCGTAGGCTGCTTGGGCGGCGTGCGCTTCGAGTGCCACGGGCATGCCAAAAACCGCCATCAAGCCATCACCGGTAAATTTATCGATGGTGCCTTCAAAGCGGCGCACCGTTTCGCCTAACCGACGCAAGCACGGGTCGAGCAAACTATACATATGCTCAGCGCCCAGGCGATTGGTCAGGTTGGTGTAGTTACACACATCGGCAAATAAAATTGTTACTACGCGGCGGGTTGTGGCGGCAGGAATATATTCGATTAAGGCAGTAGCACAGGTGCCGCAAAAGCGAAAACCTGGTGGATTGGCCGCGCCACAACTAAAACAGTGCAGCGGCAAAGGGCTGGCACAATTGCCGCAAAAACGCGCACTTGGCGGATTTTCGGCAAAGTTGCAGGTTGAGCAGCACGTAGTTGTTTGAACTGTCATAAACCGCTTGGTGCTCCATGCGAAACGATAAGATAGCCTATAGCAAAAAATCGGCCAGCAGAAAAAAGAACATCGAGCAAAGAGCATAGAACATAGGATGAAGTCAGAAGTCAAAAGTCAAAAGTCAGAAAAGGGATCAGGCTCTAGGCTATTGGCTATCGGAACATTGTTCGGGCAATTCGTGGATCAGAAATTTAACGCAGCGGTGCAGAGGAACCATGGCTATTGGCTGTTGGCTATGGGAACACAAGAACCTAATCATAATAATCTGTGCCAATCTGTGGCTAAAACATGCTCATTCGTGCAATTCGTGGCATTTGTGCCAAAAAAGCTGGGGTCAGGGGCTGGGGATCGGGGATCGGAACCGCGAATATCGCGAAGGAAGCTTAATTGATAGAGGATAACGGCTGTAGGTGAATAGCGATGGGAATGGAATGGGTTGGTAGTGCACAGATACCAATCCCCGATCCCTAGCCCCCGATCCCTACTTCCAAACCAGCAAATGTTAAGCAATATGCTATAGTTACTGGCGATCAACGGCGATCGTGCGACAACAACTTTACCAATGGACAAGGAACTAAGGCTATGGCGAATCCATTTCTTGAACAACTAGGGCAACGAGCCTTGCTTTGTGATGGCGCGATGGGCACTCAATTGTATAATCGCGGCAATGATTTTGACGAGTGCTTCGATGCCTTGAATCTGACCCAGCCAGATGTCGTGCGTGAAATTCATCAGAGCTATATTGAGGCTGGGGCCGATATTATTGAAACCAATACTTATGGCGCAAATCGCTTTAAATTAGAGCCGTTTGGCCTTGCTGATAAAGTCCGCCAAATTAATCATCGCGGTATGAAATTGGCCCGCGAAGCCCGCGAAATTGCTGGTACCAACACCTTGATTGCTGGCGCAGTTGGCCCGCTAGGCGTGTTATTACAACCCTACGGCCCCTTAACCGAACAAGCAGCCCACGAAGCGTTTGCCGAACAAATTGGCACGTTGTTGGAGCAAGGCGCTGATCTGTTGATGTTTGAGACATTTAGCGATTTGCGCGAGATGGTGATTGCGGTCAAGGCGGCCAAGCAGGTTGGCGATTTGCCTATCGTGGCCCAAATGACCTTTGCCGAAGATGGTCGCACGGTGCTTGGCAACACCCCTGAAGAAGTTGTGCGCAAACTTGGCGAGCTAGGCGTGGCTGTGGTTGGGGTCAATTGTTCGGTTGGCCCGCAACGGGTGTTTCGGGTTGTGCAAAGCATGCGCGCCGTCAACGCCACGATTCCAATTTCGGCCCAACCAAACGCTGGCTGGCCAACCGAGCGCCATAACCGCGTATTTTATCCTTCGTCGCCAGAATATATGGCCGATTACGCGCGGCGCATGGTCGAAGAATTAAATGTGCAGATTGTTGGGGGCTGTTGTGGTACTACGCCGCAGCATATTAACAGCATGCATGCTGCCTTACAGGATCTGAATCCAGCCAGCACGCTCAATATTACAATTGTTGATGATGAAGCGCCAAGTGTGCAATTGCCTAGCAAAAGCGCCGAAACCACCCAACTTGGCCGCATGTTGGCCGATGGCGCGTTTGTTACCAGCGTTGAAATCGACCCACCCAAAGGTCATAATCCACGGCGCTGCCTCGAAGGCGCACGCCAAATGCAGGCTGCAGGCGTGAATTTTATTAATGTTGCTGATAGCCCGATGGCGCGCGTGCGTATGAGTGCTTTGCCAATGTGCAACTTGATTCAGCAACAAGTGGGCATGGAAACAATTCTGCACTTTACGACTCGCGATCGCTCATTGATGGGCTTGCAAAGCGATTTGCTTGGCGCTCATGCCTTGGGTGTACGCAACATCTTGGCCTTGAAAGGCGATCCACCATCGTTCGGCGCGTATCCTGGCACCTCAGGCGTGTTCGATGTCGATACGATTGGCTTGGTCAAGGTGATTGCTGGCATGAACAGCGGCGTTGATACCGCTGGTAACGATATTGGCACGCCAACCAACTTCTTAATTGGCGTAGCACTCAATATCAACGCCGAAGACCCAGATTGGGAAATTGATCGCTTGCATCAAAAAGTGGCTGCTGGCGCGCACTACGCCATGACCCAAATCTCCTACGATGCAGCAGAACTTGATCGCTTTCTCGATAAACTTGGCCCGCTGCCGATTCCAATTCTGCTGGGTTTGATGCCAGTTCAGAGCTATCGCCATGCCTCATTTTTACATAACGAAGTGCCAGGCATTACGCTGCCCAACGAGGTACTGGAGCGTATGAAGCACGCTGGCTCGAATGGGCGGGCGATTGGGGTCCAAGTTTCGCAAGAAATTCTGACCGCTGCCTACGATCGCATCCAAGGGGTATATATCATGCCATCGTTTGGGCGCTACGAAATGGCAGCTGAAGTGCTCGAAGTCCTCAAAGCAACCAACGCCTAGGTTTATCCGTAATGCATGGCGAATTCTAGTTTTGTGGAGATCGCCATGCATTGCCCACGTTGTCACCAAACTGTTGCTCTGCATATCAATCAATGCCCCAACTGCCAACAAACACTTAAGCCGCTGCTATTCAGCCAAAAACTCCCTTTATCCTCGCCGCAACGCCACTCTTTGCTGAATAAAATCTTGCTGCCAAGCGCTGGCTTATTGCTGGTTGTGGTGCTGCTTGCAAGTTTGAGTTTGGCAATTAAGCCTGTGCCATTGTGGACTTGGCTTGGCGTTGCCCTAATGCTGGCGATCACTGGTATATATGTGCTTAAACTTATCCGCGATCTGGTAAGTGGTTCTGTGACGGTTCACATTGCTCAATTGGAGTTGCTGCGGGAATATAGCGATCGCTCGGGCAAGCACTATTATGGCGATTTTGGCACACTCGGCAAACTTCAATTGAGCAAAGAGCACTTTGATTTGGCGATTGAAGGCAATTATTACAGCGTGACCTATAGCCCAAAAAGTAAAACTGTGTGGGGATTAGCGCCGCTTAGCCGTGAACGTGCTTGATTTACGTTTGCTGCTTGCAGGAAATCAATCCAGCCACTGCTGCGTCTTAGCTCGCGAATGTTGGTTTTGTGGAGATCGCCATGCACTGTCCACGTTGTCGTCAAAACGTTGACCTCACCATCAATCAATGTCCTAAATGTAAACGGAAGCTCAAACCGCTGGTGTTGAGCCAACAAATCCCGTTATCCAAGCAGCAACGTCAAGCCTTACGCAGCGAGATTGTTGTGCTTAGCATTGCGCTTGGGTTTCTGGTTTGTATCGCCACAATCCTCTATTTTGCGCTCAAGGGTGTATCTGGTTTGATTTGGCCAATTTTTGGCCTAATGCTTGCGGTTGTCGGCTTCTATTGGCTTAGCCGAGTGCGCGATCTGCTTGGTGGCAATGCCCACGTGCAGATTGATCAGTTGCTCGAACTGCGCTATGTGCGTACCAGGCGCAAAACCCATTTATACGGCGATTTTAAGCTTATCGGCAGCCAACACCTAAAAATGGAGCATAGCGATGTTGCCCGCGAAGGCAATTATTATGTTGTCACCTATAGCCCGCGCAACAACCATGTGTGGGAGTTAGCCAAGCTGCAGCGCGAAGTTGCCTAGCGCACGGTGCTCTCGCGTACAATCAACTGGGTTGGCAGGGTTGTGATCACGGCTGGCATATGCTCAGCGCTGGGATTGATTAATTGCAATAATGTTTGCACCGCCAAGCGGCCTAATTCGCGCAATGGTTGGCGAATTGTGGTCAGGGCTGGCGAGAAGTAGGCCGATTCGGCTAAATCATCAAAGCCCACGATTGCCAAATCTTCGGGCACGCGCAGGCCATGTTTGCTGGCGTAATGCAAGGCTCCCAAGGCCATTTGATCGTTGCAAGCAAACACTGCATCAATCTCGGGATAGCGATTGAACAATTCGCTACAGGCTTGCTCGCCGCTAGCCGCCGACCAATTGCCGATACCAATCTGTTGTTGATTTGGCGTGATGCCTGCCGCCAGCAAGCCATCGTACCAGCCGCTGCGGCGTTGGCGGGTTTCGAGCCATTCGATTGGCCCACAGATAATGCCGATTTCGCGCTTGCCGATGCTCAGTAAATGCTCGACCGCTTGGCGCGCGCCACCATAATTATCAATCCCAATCGTGGTAAAACGCTCGTTGGGTTGGCTTTTGACAAAGACAATTGGTGGGCAGGTTGCTGGCAATTGGGCTTGTACAATCTCAACATTTTCGTTCAGTTCCGCCGCCGCAAAGATAATGCCATCGACATGGCGAGCCATCAGCGCCTCGATAATTGGCACAATATTGGTCACATCAAAACGCGGCAATTCCTTGAGCAACAAGGCATAATTCGAGGCTTCGCTTTCCTCGGCAATGCCATTCAACGTCAGCGACACGCCCATATATTGCAAGCCTGCGGTAATGACTCCCAAGGTGAAGCTTTGTTGTTGTACCAAGCTGCGCGCCAAAGCACTTGGCTGGTAGCCCATATCAGCGATGGCTTTTTCGACCGCCTCACGAGTTTGCGGCGAAACATCAGGCCGATTGTTGAGCACCCGCGAAACGGTTTGGGTCGAAACATTACACAATTTTGCAATATCTTTGATCGTGACTTTTTGTTGACGTTGAATGGTCATGGCGAACTCCCAATAGCACGCTGCATTTCAGATCGCTGGGATGCAAGCTGCTAGTATAGCCGATCTTGCTCCTGCGTTGCTTCGGCCACGCTGCAACGCTGCTAAAAGGCCATTCTGTGCCATTGTTGCGCAGCGTTGCGGCGTTGGTTGCTGAGCGTTGGTTTACAAACCTTTGGCCAAGTGATAGTAGAGATCGTTCCAGCGCAGCTCTTGCTTAAATTGGCTGACGTTGGTGTTGCGATCGATTTGTAAGTATTCCATGCCAGCAATTTCAGCAAAATCAGCAAGATGTTCGCTGGTCAGATCAAAGCTAAAGCCGGTGTGATGTGCGCCACCAGCGTAGATCCAAGCAGCTGCCGCGGTTTTGAGATCTGGCTGAGGAAGCCACAAGGCGCGGGCAACTGGCAAGTTTGGCAATGGCTCGTCGGTTTCAACAGCATCAACCACGCTATTGATCAAGCGCAAGCGATTGCCCATTTCAACGATTGAGGCGTTGACTGCTGGCCCAGTTTTGGCATCGAACACCATGCGCACTGGGTCGGCCTTGCCACCAATGCCCAAGGGATGCACCTCGAGCCGTGGTTTGGTTGCGGCGATTGATGGGCAGATTTCGAGCATGTGCGCGCCGAGCACCTTCATGCCGTTGCTGCCAAAGTGATAGGTGTAATCTTCCATAAACGAGGTGCCGCCGCTGAGTCCAGCGCTCATCACTTTCATCGCCCGAACTAGGGCAGCAGTTTTCCAATCGCCCTCTCCAGCAAAGCCATAGCCACGATCCATCAGGCGTTGCGGGCCTAAACCTGGCAATTGCACCAATCCATGCAAATCCTCAAACGTGGTGGTAAAGCCTTTGAAATTGCCATGCTCAAGGAAATAGCGCAAGCCAAGCTCGATGCGGGCAGCTTCACGTAAGGCTTGATGCTGTTCGCCGCCAGCTTGCAAGCCTGCTGCTAATTCGTAGTGTTCGGTATATTCTTGCAAGGTGGTATCGATGTCTGCATCGCTGATTTCGTTGACAAAGCGCACCAGATCGCCAACACCATAGCCGCTGACGCTATAGCCAAGCCGCATTTGGGCATTAACTTTATCGCCTTCGGTTACGGCAACTTCGCGCATGTTGTCGCCAAAACGAGCGAAGCGTGCGCCTTGGGCATCGTGCCAAGCAGCAGCGGCCCGCGTCCAAGCTGCGATTCGATCGTGCACTTCGCTATCTTGCCAATGGCCAACAATCACTTTGCGTTCCAAGCGCATGCGGCTGACAATAAAGCCAAATTCGCGGTCGCCGTGGGCTGCTTGGTTGAGGTTCATAAAATCCATATCGATTTGCGACCATGGAATTTCGCTATTAAATTGGGTGTGCAGGTGGGCCAGTGGTTTTTGCAAACTGCGCAGGCCTGCAATCCACATTTTGGCTGGCGAGAAGGTATGCATCCAAGCGACCAAGCCAATACAGTTTTTGGCGGCATTGGCTTCAAGCACCAAATTGTAAATTTCGTCGGGTGTTTTGAGCACAGGCTTGAACACCACGCGCACCGGAATTGCACTACTTTGATCAAGCCCTGCGGCAATAATTTGCGAGTGTTTGGCAACTTGCTCTAACGTTTCGGGGCCATATAGATGTTGGCTGCCAGTAATAAACCACACTTCATATTGCTGTCTCTTATACACCTCTGACGCTGCCGACGAAGCTAGAAGTGTACATCCCG
>NZ_PUBZ01000083.1 GCF_003205875.1 Herpetosiphon llansteffanensis | reverse complement strand
ATCGGGGATCGGGGATCGGTTACATAACTGATCCCCAGCCAAAAGCTTGGTAACGAGGGATCGGGGGCTGGGGGTCGGATACGCATGCAATCCCCAACGTCTTTGCTAGCCCACGCATGCTTACGATAGCCAAAAGCTCATAGCCTTAGCTTTCGTGTTCTTCGCGATCTTCGCGGTTTCGACAGTATGGGATTAGGAGTTGAGGTCGGGGACAGGGGATCAGGTACATAACTGCTCCCCTGCCAAAAGCCTTATCTTCTCTGTGCCTCTGCGTTAAACGGTAGGGGTCAGGGGCTGGGGATCGGATACGGGTGCAATTCCCAACATCTTTGCCAGCCCACTCATTCTTCCGATAGCCAAAAGCCCTTAGCCTTAGCCTTCTCATTTCCCGATCCCCGACCTCCAACAACCGACCCCACTTACTACTGACCGCGATCTTCAAAGATCGCGGTGCGCACGCCAGCCCAGCGTTCGCGGATCATGCCTGCGAGGGTGCGCAAACCCCAGTGTTCAGCGCGTTTGATGCCGGTGCTAAATGCAGCGATGTTATTGGCGCGGCAGCTAGCTTGGGATGATTCGCGCAGGATTGGGGTGAGGAAGGCTTGAGCGCCACGGTTGGCAGCTTCTTGAACGAGGGTTGGCGTAATTTGATTAACAATCGCCACCTTACGGATCGACTGGACGTTATTTTCCCAAACCTCATCAACCCCGCCATACATATCCATCACCAAACGTCGCCATTCAGCAGGCGTTACTGGCTTGGGCAAATCGCCGACCATGCCCAAGGGACGGCCACTTTTATCGGCCATGGGCGAGCGCCCGCGCAAACCCAAGACCTCGGCCAAACGCGGCACAAAGCCAATCGTCAAGCGTTCGTCAAAGGGTGCGCCTGCATATAACACCCCGCGAGTTGGTGGCACCGTATCACGATCGAGTTGTTGCGGGCGATGCAAAAAGATCGCATCAAGATCTTCGTGTTCGAGCCAGGATGGCAAGGTCGGCCATGGATCGAGCGCAAAGCCCATGCGGCGAATTGGCCGCACCGACGAAATATAGATCGTACCCCGTTCTTCACTTGGAAAGTACTCGGTCTCTAGAATGGTTTGCAAGAAGGTAGAAAGTTCAGCGAGGTTTGGCATGATGCAGACTCCAAGTAACAACAAAAGGAAGCCCGGAGGGCTTCCCTTCCGTAATAGGGTTCCACGCTGGAAAGTTAGGCGCGAATCAGGCTGGTATCTTTGTGCTTTTCGCCTTCATCGATCAACATAATTGGAATCCCATCTTCAATTGGGTAGCGGTAGCCATTCCGTGGGTTGAGCAACCATTCTTTGCCATTGGCATCGCTGTACAATTCAACTGGCTTTTTATCAACTGGGCACGCCAAAATTTCCAGCAACTCTGGGCTAATTGAACGTTTGGTGTTGCCAGCGCTGACGGCATTGGTGTTTGAAGCCAAATTGCTGACAGGAGCCAACTCAAATGCTTGATCAGCCTTATATTGTTTATAAACCCGATAAACCAAGGCCCCTGCACCAGCGATGATACCGAAGCGCAACAATTTACCAAATTTCATGCATTCCTCCTAGCAACACGCAGCGCATTCAAGGCTTGCTGCGCGGTTTTCACAAACTGAATTATTTTGTTGAGATCTTTGATTCCAGCGGTTTCGATGCCGCTGCTGACATCAACACCCCATGGTTCAACTGCTTGAATTGCTTGGGCGACATTGGTTGGTTCAAGTCCGCCAGCGAGCAATAATGGCGTTGTTTGCGCCAATCGCCGCGCTGCTTCCCAATCGGCCAATACGCCAGCCCCACCGTATGAGCCTGGCACATGGGCATCGACCACCAAGCGAATTCGCTGCTGGCCTTGGGCTATATCATACCATGCTTGCTCGCTGTTTTGATTGGTTAAACGCACAGCTTTCAGCAATGGCAGCTGAATTTGCGCGCTGATGGCAATTGGTTCATCGCCGCTGAGCTGCACCACATCAAGGCCAACTGCTTGGGCAACTTCATTAATCTCGCTTGCAGGCGCATTAGCAAATACGCCGACCAACTGACACTCAGTTTCAGTCGCGCGCACTGCTTGGGCAATCGCTTGCGCTAAGTTTAGGTCAATTTGACGTTTGCTTGGCGCGAAGATCATGCCAATCAGGTCTGCGCCTGCCGAAGCCGCTGTAACAGCGGCCTCGACACTACGCACACCACAGATTTTAATCGCCTGCTGCGGCCAACTCACGCTTGTTCTCCGCTTTCGCTGGGCGTGACTTTTTTGCGGCGACGCGGCTTGGCTGGCTCGGCAGCAACTGGCGCTTCGGCCACAGGCTCGGTTTTTTTGCGGCGGGTGGTTTTCTTGGGTTTTTCTTCAACAACTTCTGCTGGCTCAGCAGCTTTGCGCTTGCCACCACGTTTTTTGGGCTTTTCAGCAACTGGCTCGGCCACAGCTTCAACCACTGGTTCGGCAACTGGCTCGCTGACAATTTCAGCAACTGGCTCGGCCACAGCTTCAAGCACTGGTTCAGCCTGATTATTAGCGGCAATCGCTTCAGCAACACTCAGCGGCACAATCGATTTACGGCGGCGGCTGGGCTTGCGTGGCTTGATTGCTGCATTTGATGCAGCGCCGACGGGAGCTTCATAATCGATTGGCTCAGCAAACGAATAATCTGCATCGCTATCAGGCAATGGCTGTTCTTCGAAGCTTTCGGGCAAGGCTACTTCGTCGATTGGCGCAGTGTAATCGTCGTCAATCGCAATTGCTTGACCACCGATCATCGCAGGCAACAAGCGAGGCTCTTCCTCAACCAAATCGGGCAAGTTTGGGCCATCATCAAATTCGGCAATGTCGCTTGGCTCAAAGCTTGTACCAGCAGCATCATGCTGTTCTGGATTGAGCACAAGTCGATAGTGGGCTTTGGCTCCGCGATTTGAGCGTTGCACTTTGCCTTCATTAATCGCCTGTTTGATCAATTCCTTCAAAGCATTATTGGTCAATTCAAGTTCTGCCGTGTTGCGCATTTCGCGCAAATCGTTAAAGATGTCGGCAAACGGCACAGGCTCGCTGTAGACACCCATCACTTGATAGAACAATTGCCATTCGCGCTCGCCAAAGCTAAAGCCTTCGGGTAACGCGGGAACCAAGACCGTTTCGCCCAATTCATCGGGCACAATATCGGCGGTTGGTTGCTCGGTGCGGCTACTGCCACGGCGGCGACGGCGGCGGCCATTGCGATCACCACGATCGCTGCTTGCCGCTGCGTCTTCGCTGTCACTCAATTCCATTGGTTCGTCGGCAATGCCAATTGTTTCAATCGTAATTGGCGCAATTGCTTCTGCTTGCAATTCAAGCTCTTGTTCAAGCTCGCGCTCTGCTTCAACCGACGGCAGATCTTCGGCAAATTGCGAGAGCTTGTAGGGATCTTCATCGGGCAAGAACACTTCGTTGACCGTGCCACTGGTGAAGATTTGAATCTTGCCAAGGCGTTCTGCTTCGCGCACAAAATCGGTAAATTTGGTGAATGGTTTGCCCTGAACGTCGCGATAGCGGCTTTCCTTGAAGTTGGGCATCAACTCTTTCATCAAAACTTTGAGCGAGCCAAACGAGGTGACATAGCCACGTTTACGCGCTAAGTGCAAGGCCTCAACCAATTTATCGTAGATCGCTGCATCGGGGTTGGTTGGCGTTGTGGTCACGACTGGCGTAACGCTTGGCGCTGGGCGCACGACAATTTCGGCTGGCTTTTCGACAGGCTTTTCGGCGCGTGGCTCTGGTTTTTCAGCCCGCGAATCAAGCCGCTCGAAATGGGGTTCACTGGGTTTTTCTGGGCGTTCGCTGCGATCGCGGCGGCGTTCATCGCGGCCATTGCGCTCGCCACGTTCGCTGCTACGTTCGTTGCGCTCATTACGCTCGCTACTGCGTTCTGGGCGTTCGCTGCGTTCGTTGCGCTCAACCCGTTCTGGGCGCTCAACGCGCTCGAAGGTTTTTTCGCTGCGATCGTGGCGTTCGTTGCGGCGGCCACCCATTGGGCGAATATCGACAATTTGTTCGTAGAACAAAAATTCATCGGCGCTTTGGGCAAGGTGGCTTGAAGCAGCTCCGCCAATGCCAACGATAATGACATCTTTGCCTTCTTGGCGCACACAGTTGACCAAAGCGATAAAATCGCGGTCGCCGGTGATAAAGATATAGGCACCGATGTTGGTGCGGGTGTAGAGCGTGCGCATGGCATCGATACACATGTGCATATCAACACTATTTTTGATTGGACGACCCATACGGCCTTCGTCCTTATCATAATAGTAGGTTGGCACATACATCGGCTCAATATTATTGGCAAAGAGGGCACTGGTAATGCGTGGGTAACGATACCAATCGGCGTAAGCGCGGGCTACAACAACACGGCCATAGTCTTCGCAGCGTTCCATCAAGGCTTCGAAATTGGGGGTAGCGTCGAACTTCTCTCGAACTGAAACATAAATGTTCTCGAAGTCGATAAAAACCGCAACATCCTGCTTGGGTTTGTTCATAGGGATTCCAATGTGCTCCTGGGTAGTTCTTTGTTTCTTGGCATGCCATTAAATTTCTGGCGAGTGATCGAGTACGGTCACCCATTACCGCTTCAAACTACCAACAATTAGGCAAATACAATTTGATACGTGACGACATCAAACCAGTTGGAATGATGTATTGCGTGGGCGGCATCGCCTCTCATGGGATACTCAACGCGGCTAGTATACCATATCATCGCTGTCTGTATAGCCCTGAATTTGCTAGCGGGGGTTGGTAGTTGGGGATCGGGGATCGGACATTGGATTAATGCGCCAATTAACGCATTCAGAATTAGCTCCCGACCCCCAGCAGCCAACTGCCGATCCCTGCTGTCTGTATAGTCCTGAATTTACTAGCTGGGGGTTGGTAGTTGGGGATCGGGGATCGGCCACTGAAATTAATCATTGGATTAATGCACGAATCAACGCATTCAGCAATTGCTCCCGACCCCCAGTAGCTAGTCCCCGATCCCCCATAGTAACGTTTGACGCACATGCCATGGGTAGGTAGAATGATCAATGCTAGGCGAAAGCGATTCGTCAGGCTCAAGGAGTAGAGTAATTTGTATGCAACAGCCCTATAAAATAGCACAACCGCAACTCTCAAAACTGCCCAAATATCTGTTTTTGACGATGCGGCCCAAGCAGTGGGTCAAGAATATTTTTGTCTTTGCAGGCTTAATTTTTGCCAACGATATGCTCTTGACCAATCCTCAGAGCTTATTACGGGTGCTCGCAACCTTTGGCCTGTGGTGTTTAATCGCTAGCTCAATTTATCTGATCAATGATCTGGTGGATATTGAAAAAGATCGCGATCATCCGAAAAAACGCTATCGCCCGCTGGCTAGCGGCCATCTTGCACCAAGCAGCGCAATTGTCGCAACCCTGATCTTTTTGGGCATTGGCTTGCCCTTGGCCTATACCCTCAGTCGGGGCGTAGCAATTATTCTAGCTGTCTACGTCGTAATGCAATTGGCCTATTCGTTTCGGCTCAAGCATGTGGTGATTCTCGATGTGTTTATCATTGCCGCAGGCTTTGTGTTTCGCACGGTTTCGGGCGCGGTGGTGTTGCGAATTGATATTTCACCGTGGTTGTTAATTTGTACTGGGCTGTTGTCGTTGTTTTTGGCCTTGGCCAAACGCCGCCACGAGTTGGTTTTGCTCGAAAGTGGCGCTGGCAGCCATCGCCGCGTGCTCGAAGAATATTCAACTGAGCTGCTGCAAGAAATGATTTCGCTGATTACCGCCAGCACCTTGATTGCCTATATCTTGTATACGCTGAATCCAACGAATCCTCATGTGCCAACCAGTCCTTTTCCATTGATGTTGATCACCGTGCCATTTGTCATTTATGGTATTTTCCGCTACCTCTATTTGGTTTACAAAAAAGATGAAGGTGGTAGCCCAGAAGAATTATTGCTTAAAGATTTGCCAATGCTAGCCGATATTGTGCTTTGGGGCATAACGGTTGTGGCAATTATGTATATCTTTCGCCAATAGGAGTTGGTTATGCAAACACCTCGTTCACCGTGGTTGGATCGCCTGTTTAGCCTCGCAAACCTCGCGATTATTCCAGGTTGGCTGCTGATGATCGGCGCACCACGTTCACGCTGGACACAACGGGTGATCAACGATGATCGCTTTTTTATTGGGATGGGCGGTCTCTACGCAGCCATGTTGGGTGGCGCACTCGCTGAAAACGATGGCAAAGGCTTTAATTTCAGCTCAATGCTCAATCCAACCCTCGATTCGATTGGCAAGTTGTTTCAAGAGGGCGGCCCCAAGGGCACATTTGCTGGCTGGACGCATTATTTAATCTTTGATTTCTTCGTTGGGCGGGCGATTTTGCGCGATGCTCAAGAGAAAAATATTCCACACTGGCTGATTGTGCCAGCCCTAATTTGCACCTTGATGAGCGGGCCATTGGGCTTGGCCTACTATCAAGTGCTGTTGCGCGTGCGAGGTGCAGCGTGAACGAACGCCCAATCCGGCGCACGCCGCTGATTCGCATGTCGGATATTGTGCTGCCCGGCCAGACCAATAACCATGGCACGATGTTTGGTGGTGAAGTGTTGGCGATGATGGACCGCGCGGCGGCGATTGCTGCAATTCGCTTTTGCCGCCAACAAGTCGTCACCGCTTCGACCGAACGCATCGATTTTCGCACGCCGATTCATCATGGCGATTTGGTCGATATGCTGGCCAAGGTGATTTACACCGGCACAACCTCGCTGATTGTGCGCATCGATGCCTGGGCCGAAGACCCAATTTCTGGCGAACGGCGCTGGTGCACAACCGGCTTCTATTCGATGGTTTCGGTGGGCATTGATGGCCGTCCAACTGCGATTCCGCGTTTGTTGGTCGAAACGCCAACCGAACAGGCCGATTGGGAGCATGGCGCGAAGATCAAAGCCTTGATTAGCGAACGGCTCAAAGCCAACGATGCGCCGATTCCCGCTGATCCTCTGACGTTCTAGAATTTCATGCCCTCACCCCAACCCCTCTCCCACTGAATGCGGGCGAGGGGCATTTTTTTGAAGCGTTTTTTGATTAACGAGGTGAATTATGCAAGCGATTGTGTTTGATCAGGCTGGTGATGCTGAGGTTTTGAAATTGGCCGAAGTTGCCGATTTACAACCACAAGCTGGCGAATTGTTGATTCGAGTACATGCAACTGCCGTCAACCGCGCCGATATTTTGCAACGCCGCGGCATGTACCCAGCACCAGCGGGAGCGTCGGAGATTTTAGGGTTAGAAATTGCTGGCGAAGTGATTGGCCATGGCGCGGGAGTGACAGCGCCAGCGCTTGGCACGCGAATTTGTGCCTTGCTACCAGGCGGCGGCTATGCCCAACAAGTCGTGATTCCGGCAGAGCTGGCAATGCCAATTCCAGCCAATTTGAGCTACGAACAAGCAGCTGCCATTCCCGAAGTCTGGATGACCGCTTATGACAACTTATTTAACTGGGGTCGTTTGAGCGCTGGTGAACGCTTGTTGGTGCATGGCGGCAGCTCAGGTATTGGCACGGCGGCGATTCAACTGGCAGGTTGGCGCGGCGCTGAAGTGATTATCACTGCTGGCTCAGCGGAGAAAATTGAGCGCTGTCGTGAATTGGGGGCAAGCGCTGGTATCAATTATCGCACTGAAAACTGGCCTGAGCGTGTGCAAGAACTGACCGATCACCAAGGCGTTGACGTGGTGTTGGATATGCTAGGAGCCAGCTATTTCAATGATAACTTGGCCAGCTTGCGGGTTGGCGGGCGCTTGGTGATTATTGCAACCATGGGCGGGGCGCAAACCGAGCTTGATCTGCGCATGCTAATGCTCAAACGATTGACGATATGCGGCACGACCTTGCGCGCGCGCCCAATTACCGCCAAAGCTGCGCTGACCCAACAGATGATTCAGGATGTATTGCCTCGTTTTGCAGATGGCACATTTGAGCCAGTGATTGAAGCGGTCTTTGATTTGGCCGACGCTAGCGCTGCCCATCGTTTGCTAGAATCAAGCCAGCACGTGGGCAAAATTGTGCTGCGCGTGAAGTAGACGAACAGAGAACATAGAACATAGTTTTGATCCACGAAGGACACGAAGGGCACGAAGGACGATAGCTATAGGCAATTGGCTATGGGCTATCGGCTTTTCCTATTCCAACCCATGTCCGATAGCCAAAAGCCCATAGCCATCGTTGCTCTGCGCCTCTGCGTTAAATTTCCGATCCACGAAGGGCAAGAAGGAGACGTTTTTAGCCACAGATTGCACAGATGTTGAGGAGGAGGCTATGGGCTTTTGGCTTCTACCTTTTGGCTTTCATCCCTCATCCTTCATCCTTCATCCTTTTGCTCTGTTCTATGTTCTTTGCTCTATGTTCTATGGGTTGGGCAACTTTTGATGGGGAAAGACTTTAACCGCCGAGCCTTTGGCCAAAACGACCGAATAGGGCGTTTCGTTGGCAAGCCAAGCCCATTGCGGGCCATAGATCGCACCCCAATCGAAGTGCAGTTGGTAACGCTCCACGGGATACACATCCCACTCAGGGTGCTCAACCCGATAGATAATCGGCTTGCCATTGCGCCTGCGCCCAAAACCCCATTCGTGTTCTTTGAAAAAATGTTCAGTGCTTGCAGCATCAGGGTGATAGAGCTGATTGCTGGCGTTCAGCTTGACCAAATTGGTTTGGCTTTGCCAGTATAACGTGTGCTCAACCGTGATTTGGCCTGGGCTGTGCTGGGTTTGGCTTTGCAAAGGTGCGGCCACATATGGCTCGTTGTAGATCACGTTCGCGAGAGTGGCAACTAGCCATTGGGGCACGATTTCGCGCACAAACACCACGCCGCGTTGCTGGCCACGGCGCACATAAAAGCGCAAATTCATCTCGGCAAAGTTGCGAAAGCCGGGCCAAGCCACGCCTAAAACCTTGGTTTGCAGAAAATCAAATACTACCAAACTAACAAACGCTGAGCCATCGCGCCGATCAAGCTCTAAGCCATTTGGCAAATAGGGCTGTAAAAGTTGATCTGGCACTGCATACGAGATCAAGCCAAGATTGGCCCATTGGGCCGTTAAAAATGCAATCGTCATGCTTGCTCCTTGGTGGATTAGGGATCGGGGTTCAGTGTTCAGTCAAGCGTACTAACCCATAATTTTGCCACAGATTGGCACAGATTCTTGGGATTATGATTGTGCCAGACCAAAGCCCATAGCCAAATTCCCTCTGCGTTAATAATTAATCCACGAAAGGCACGAAGGATCAAAACCGCGAAACACGCGAAGGTTTTTAGCCACAGATTGGCACAGATTCTTGGGATTATGATTGTGCCAGACCAAAGCCCATAGCCAAAAGCCATCCTTCCTCTGCGTTAAACGATTGTATGTCTATAGGCTATTGACTTCTGGCTTCTGACTTCTGGCTTCTGACTTTTGATTTTTGACTTTTGACTTCTGACTTTTGAGTTGCCCCCTATGTTCTATGTTCTATGTTCTATGTTCTATGCTCTATGCTCTATGTTCTCTGTTCGTCTGCTATACTGAGGCCAATGGTTCTTTAGCTTCGGTAGGCCGATTGATGCAACCTGCAAGCCTCAGTATGTTGACCCCAACCCCGCTGTATCCAGCCCATGCTGGCGCGAAAACCCATAGTCTCAATGCTTTACGGCAATTAAGTCAGTATTATACCGTCGATAGTTATTGTTTAACCAAGCAACCTGAAGCCGTTGATTGGGGGCCGCTAACGCAATGGTGTCGCGATTTGCGGGCGTTTGCACCAACCAAACCAACTCGGCGCAACCTCGACCCGCCAGCGGTTGATTTGGAGTTTTCGCAGCCGATGCTGGATTATTTGCAACAGCGTTGGCAGCAAGCGGCCCCGAATTTGCTGCAACTTGAAGGCACGACGATGGCCCAATATGCGCCGTTTGCACGGCGTTTGGGCGTGCATGCAACTATTTGTACCGTGCACCAAGTTGGGTTTGTGGCCCAGTGGCGACGTTTGCAACGTGAAAAAAGCTGGCCGCTGCGTGCCCGCCGCCTAGCAGGATTGCTCAGTTTATGGCTCTATGAGCAGCGAGCCTTGCGCCATTGCGATTTGTTGGTCACGCTCAGCGAGACTGATCAACAAACCTTGGCTCGTTGGCAGCCAAAATTAAAGATTGTGACCGTGCCATCAGGAGTTGATTTAACTGAATGGCCATTGTGTCGGCAGCAGCAAGCGCCGCAGCAAGTGCTGTTCGTGGGCAATTATTTTCATCCGCCAAATGTTGAAGGCGCTTTGTGGCTAGCCCGCGAGGTTTGGCCGTTAGTCCAAGCTCAAATGCCTGAAGCGCGATTAATGCTAGCAGGGCGCAGCCCCACGACTGAGATTCAACAATTGGCGAGTGCTACAATTGAAGTGCTAGGCACAGTCGACGATTTGCGCCAAGTTTATCGTCAAAGTCGGGTCGTAGCAGCACCAATTTTTTGGGGTAGCGGCGTGCGGATTAAAATTCTCGAAGGCTTGGCGGCGGGCTTGCCATTGGTAACAACTGCGTTGGCTGCAGAAGGCTTGCCACTCAAACCAGAAGAACATGCCCTATTTGCCGAACGCCCAGCAGATTTTGCCGCAGCGCTTGTACGCATCTTGCAAACCCCAGCTTTGGGTGCACAACTTGGCGATGCAGGCCGCCAGTTAATTGCCGATCGCTACGATTGGCGCGCAATTGGCCTGCAATTACAGCAACACTATCAGGCCTTACTTTAGCAAGGAGCTTGCGCATGGAAATGGATCATGTGGCGGTTGTTGTCAACAATATTGCTGAATCAACTGCGTGGTATGTTGCGCAATGTGGCGCACAAGTGTTATATGCTGACGATACATGGGCTTTTTTGCGCATTGGTCAAGGCAAGTTGGCCTTGGTCATGGCCTATCAACACCCGCCGCATGTGGCGGTGCGTGTTGATGAAAACCAGCTGAATGCCCTTGCAGCCCAGCACAATCAGCCGATTGATCGCCATCGCGATGGAACCAAAGGCTTCTATCTGCGCGATCCCAACGATAATGTGCTCGAAGTTATTTGCTACCCACCAGCAGAAACGGTTTACACTGCGGGATGAGGGGTCAGGATTCAGGGGCTAGGGTTCAGGGGTCAGAAATTGTCAACCGAGAGCATAGAGCATAATCAAACTAATCTGTGCAATCTGTGGCGAATAAAAGGATGAAGGATGAATTATGAGGGAGGAAATTTTCATCTGCGCAATTCACGTTCTTCGTGGATCAACGAGTAACGCAGAGAATCCATGGCTATAGACTCTAGGCAATTGGCTTTTGGGACTATGAATCTGAGCTAAGCTGGGCAATTTGTGGCGAAAAACTGAACCTTCGTGGTGCGTAGAGGTGTCGGGGGCTAGGGGTCAGGGGTCAGAAATTGTCAACCGAGAGCATAGAGCATAATCAAAATAATCTGGGCAATCTATGGCAAAAAACTGAACCTTCGCGATCTTCGCGGTTTCAAGCCTTCGTGGTGCTTAGTCGTACTTCATGAATCAAATTTACGAGGAGCATGATGACTGATTTTGCTGATGAAAACAAGGATCGCCAACTGCTTGATGCGATTCGTGGTCGGGCCTCAATGGAAGATATTGCCAATCTGCGTGGCCCTGAAGTCAGTACACCTGCGGCAGCAATTGAGGCGCTGAAACTGGGCAACGAACGCTTTTTTAGCGGCGAAACCCAGCGCACCGTAGTGAGCGTCAATCAACGTCGCTCGCAAATTATTAGCCAAACTCCATTTTCGGTGATTCTTGGCTGCTCGGATAGCCGCGTACCGCCGCAGATGATTTTCGACTGTAATTTGGGCGATTTGTTTGTGGTGCGGGTGGCTGGCCAAATTGTCGATCAGGCAACGCAGGGAAGCATTGAATATGCGATCTCGCATCTTAAGTGCAAGTTGATTGTGGTTATGGGCCATGAGGGCTGTGGCGCAGTTAAAGCAGCGCTAGCTAGCGACGAGCAAATTGCCAAAGAATCGGCCAATATTCGCTATCTGATTGATCAAATTCGGCCTGTGTGTCAGCGTTTGCCAGCAATTCGCGACGAAAAAGCTCGCATGCGCGAGGCCGTAACCCAGCATGTGCGCGCGCAAGTAGCGCTTTTACGCCAAAACCCAGTTGTGCAAGGCTATGAAGCGGCTGGCACAATTGCTGTCATCGGAGCCTACTATGAGATTGGCAGCGGCGCTGTTGATTTCTTCGTTACCCCCGATGAACTAGCGTTTGATTAGCAACAAGGGGAAAAGAACATAGAGCAAAGAGCATAGAACATACCACTGCGTGAGTTTCGCGTTCTTCGTAGTTGCGAAATGAGTCACCTCCTGAAGCCTAATCGTTAACACAATTAACCTTTCCATCTATTGTTCTACGTTCTTTGCTCTCCAGCTCCTTCATTTGCACAATGGAGTGCTATCCGTAATAATGCAGCGTTAAAGCTACTCCAGTCATGGAAGGACACCTCGGATATGCCTTCGCCAGTGCCAGATGGACACGTTCGCGGCGCGTTGCTGCCAATTGGCGGTGCAATGGATTTGCACCGCAGACGGTTAATTCTATTACGCTTCTTCGACCTTGCAGGTGGAACCAATGCCCGCATCGTGGTTATTCCCACCGCCTCGGAACTACCTGATGGTGGCCGCGAATACCTTGAGGTCTTTGGCAATTTAGGCGTTGCCAGCGTCGATCTGCTGCCAGTGCGCGAACGGATCAACGCCAATGATCCCAAGGCGCTTGAAATTATTTCCCACGCAACGGGCATTTTCATGACCGGCGGCAATCAATTGAAGCTCACGGCTGTGCTTGGTGGCACACCAGTTGCCACTGCTATTCGGCGAGCTAACGCGCGGGGGGTTCCGGTGGCGGGCACCAGTGCAGGTGCGTCGGCGATGAGTGCACATATGATTGCATATGGAGCCAAAGGGCTGGTACCACGCTATGGCATGGTGCAGTTTGGCCCAGGGCTTGGCTTAACCAATCGGGTCGTGCTTGATCAACACTTTGGCGCACGCCATCGGCTTGGGCGTTTAATTGCGGCAGTCAGCTTTAATCCATTTCTGATTGGGTTGGGCCTCGATGAAAACACCGCCGCCGAGATCGATGATGATCATCTGATGCAGGTGATTGGCGAAGGCTCAGTGACGGTAGTCGATGGCTCTGGCATTACCTATAGCAACATTCACCAGCTGAAAGTTGGCCAAAAAGAGGCCATCGTTGGCGTGAAATTGCATGTACTGACCCGTGGCTGGTCGTATGATCTGATCAAACGTGAGGTCATTCCGCCAGTGGTTATGCCACCCTTGCCTGTGGCTCCACGGCTTGAGCAACCTGCTGCCGATAGCGATATTGTCTAAACCTTGGTGCGTTAGCCGCTCGTGGTACAATACGGCGCAACGTGGTTCAACGCTGCGCCACCCACTTTCCCTATTTCCCCAAAATTCTAGCCTACCCATTGCCACTATTCTGTGGAGGTTTCTCGATGAAAATTCTCGACACGCGCGTCTATCGTGGGCCTAACTATTGGTTGTATAAGCCAGCTATCAACATGACGGTTGATCTCGAAGAACTTGAGGCTTATCCAACCGATGTATTGGGGGATTTCGTTGATCGTTTGTTGGCGCTCGTGCCAAGTCTCGATGATCATCATTGTTCGTTGGGACGACCAGGTGGCTTTGTGGAGCGGCTGCGCAACGGCACATGGCTTGGCCATGTGATGGAGCATTTGGCACTCGAATTGCAGTGTTTGGCTGGAACCTATGTCACCCAAGGCAAAACCCGTGGCACTGGCCAAGAGGGCCAGTATTTTGTTATTTTTCAATATGGCCAAGAGGATGTTGGCATCGAGGCAGCCAATTTGGCGCTGCGCTTGATTCAATTTTTGCTGCCAGCAGAATTGCCTTCAGCCATGCCCGCCGCCGAACGCGCGACCTTCGATCTGGTGCGCGAAAAGGAAGATTTGGCTCGTATGGCGGTGCGATTGGCATTTGGACCTTCCACAGCTTCGTTGGTCAAGGCCGCCGAAGAACGCGGGATTCCATGGTTGCGCTTGAACCAACATTCGCTGGTGCAATTTGGCCATGGCAAATATCAAAAACGCATTCAAGCCACAATCACCTCGCAAACCAGCCATATTGGGGTCGAAGTTGCCCAAGATAAGCAATTGACCAACAAATTGCTTGAGGATGCTGGCTTGCCAGTGCCACGCCAACGCGTGGTGCGTTCGGCTGAGGGTGCGGTTGAAGCAGCGCGGCGCTTGCGCTATCCTTTGGTGGTCAAGCCTTTGGATGCCTCGCATGGACGCGGGATTTCGATTGGCCTAACGACCGAGGCCGAAGTTGAGGTCGCGTTTGCCCAAGCCCAAGAGCATCGCTCGTATGTGATTGTTGAAGAATTAGTGCCAGGCAGCGATCATCGGGTATTGGTGATTAATGGCGAGGTCGTCGCGGTTTCAGAGCGCGTGCCAGGCCATGTAGTTGGCGATGGCCAGCGCACGGTCGCCGAATTAGTCGAGATCGTCAATAGCGATCCACGGCGCGGGGTTGGTCACGAAAACGTCTTGACGCGGCTTGAAATTGATCATCAAGCTGAGCGCTGCATGGAAAAAGCTGGCGTAACCTTGGAAACGGTGCTCGATGCAGGCCAATTGCTCTATTTGCGCTCAACTGGCAACCTTTCAACTGGCGGCACGGCGATCGATCGCACCGATATGATTCATTACGAAAATGCGCAAATCGCAATTCGCGCTGCTAAAATCGTGGGCTTAGATGTGGCTGGGATCGATTTTATCATTCCCGACATTAGCCGTCCGGTGAGCGAAGTTGGCGGCGGGATTGTTGAAGTTAACGCAGCACCAGGCTTTCGCATGCACGTTGCGCCTTCCGAAGGCACGCCACGCGATGCAGCTGGCCCAGTTATCGATATGCTGTTTCCAGCGGGCACACCGAGCCGCATACCGTTGGCTGCGTTAACTGGCACCAACGGCAAAACTACCACTGCCCGCATGACCGCCCACATTCTCAAAATGGCGGGCTACCTCGTTGGCATGACCAGCACCGATGGCATTTATATCGACGGCGAGCGGGTGTTGCGCGGCGATATGACTGGGCCAAAATCGGCGCGCATGGTGCTGCGCGACCCAACCGTTGATGCGGCAGTGCTCGAAACGGCGCGCGGCGGCATTTTGCGCGAAGGCTTGGGCTACGACGAGGTGGATGTTGGGGCAATTCTCAATATTAGTGCCGATCACCTTGGCCTGCGTGGGATTGACACGCTTGAAGAGATGGCCAAAGTTAAATCGCTGATCATCGAAGTGATCAAGCGTGATGGCTGGGCCGTTTTGAATGCAGATGATCCATTAGTGGCCAAAATGATCAGCCGCACCCGCGCCAAGCCCTTCTACTTCAGCTTCGATCCGGCCAATCCGTTGGTGCGCGAACAAGTGCAAAACGGCGGACGGGCAATTGTGGTCGAAAAAGGGGTCAACGGCGATATGGTGACTCTCTACGACAAGGGTCGACATATTCCGCTCTTATGGACGCACCTGATTCCCGCGACTTTGGAAGGCCGAGCCAAATTTAATGTTGCCAATGCCATGGCAGCTGCGGCAATGGCCTATAGCTTGGGCATTAGCATCGAAAACATTCGCCAAGGGCTGCGCACCTTCACGACTTCGTTCTACCAAACGCCAGGCCGCTTGAACGTTTTTGATGAACACCCATTCCGCGTAATTTTGGATTATGGGCATAATCCGGCGGCGGTCGGCAATCTGGTTGATGTCGTTCGTCAATTGCCACGTGAAGGCAAAGCGATTTGTGTCATTTCGGTGCCAGGTGATCGGCGCGAAGTTGATGCTCGTGAGATTGGGCGCTTGCTCGGCTCAGGGGTATTCGATCAGATCATCATCAAAGAAGATACCAGCTTGCGCGGACGCAAAGAGGGTGAAATGCCTGGCTACATTCGCGAGGGGTTGATTGACGCTGGCTTTGCTGAGAGCAACATTCAATACCACCGCCAAGAGCGCGAGGCAATTGCCTTGGCCTTAGATTCGGCGCAGCGTGGCGATTTGTTGATGATTTTTGCCGATGAGCCAACCGATGCTTGGAAGCAGATTATCTATTGGCGCAAGCAGCGCGATACCCAAAGCAAAGTTGGGCGTGTGATTTAGATCGAGGGGTCGGTTGTTGGGGGTCAGGGGTCAGTTGAGCCACGAATTGCACAAAGGCTTGTTTTAACCACAGATTGCACAGATTTTTTGATGATGTTCTTCCTAGGCCATAACCTGATCCCCAGTCCCCGACCCCTGATCCCCAAATGTTCTATGCTCTGTGTGTACTGGTTCATTGGATTAACAATGAGGAGCATGCACTCACCCCCTCTCCCACGAAAACGCGGGCGAGGGGGAGTTAACGCTGATTTCCCAGCGATCTGGGTGAAAAAGCCCCTCTCCCGCGCACGGGAGAGGGGTTGGGGTGAGGGGATCTTAACAACCGATCCTCAACCCCTATGCTCTATGTTCTATGTGTAATGGTTCATTGGATTGACAACGATGAGCATGCCCTCACCCCCCAACCCCCTCTCCCACTGGACGCGGGCGAGGGGGAGCCGACCGTTTCTCACCAAGGAATTGGGGGAGAGCTACGGTGTTAAAGCCCCTCGCCCGCGCACGGGTTGGGGTGAGGGGATCTTAACAACCGATCCTCAACCCCTATGCTCTATGTTCTATGTTCTATGCTTTTTTCTGCTCTTTCTTCGGTTCAACTCGTAATGTGCGTTCGGCGGTGTAGCGTACCAAGCCTGGTGGGCCGCCTTTGATTTTGCGCACATGTTTGCGCAGCGAAATATCGACTTCAACTGCCCCATCATTGCGTGCTGATGAATAGTAGGCCGCCAGTTGGGCTGCTTGTTCGAGCGTGCGCGGCGGCACAGTTGCAGCTTGCATGCGGATAATCACATGGCCACCAGTGCGTTCGCGGGCGTGCAACCAATAATCCTCTGGCTGACCAAGCTTAAAGGTCACTTCATCGTTTTGGTCGGCGCTACGGCCCACGAAAATCGTCCAACCATCGGGCGAAATCACGCGCAACGGGCCACGACCAACGCTCGAATTGGGCTTACTCTTGGCTTTGCCAATGGTTTGGCGCAACCAGCCGCCAGCAATCAACTCGCGCTCAAATTGCTCGATTTCAGCGAAACTCTCGGCCAAACTCAGCAAATCGTTAGTTTGTTGCAAATATTCTGCTTGGGCCTCGGTTTGTTCCAACAGCTGCGGCACATCTTCCAACGCGCCTTTGGCTTTGTCGTACTCGCGAAAACGAGCCTGGGCATTCTCCACCGCAGACAATTTTGGATCAAGCGTGATTACACCTTGGTCAAGCAATAATTCACTTTGGCCAGGTTTGATCGCATAAATATAGCCAAAAATCATTTCGCCTTCCCAGCGCAATTGTTCAAGTTGTTCGACGCGTGCCAGTTGAGTGCGCAATTGATCGGCCTTGGTTTTGGCGCGGCGTTGAGCTTCGGCCACCCGTTCGAGCAAGGCATCACGGCGTTGAGCATGGGCCGTCACCTGATCAAGCTCGGCAAAGGCGGTTGCCAAAGCCTCATTCATGCTTGGGTAGGCTTCGCTATGAGCTTGATGCTGCAAACCAAACGCGGCGATGCCAATCGGCTTACCTTCGGCGTTGCGAGCTAAGGTTGGTTCAATCGTCGCGAGGCTGGTTAATTCGCGCAGCTGGTTGGCGATGGATTCAAAATCAAGTGCTGGCGAAATTTCGACGCTGGTTGCACCTGTTGCGCGCCAAGCAATTTCGCGCCCAGTTTGCGGCGAAACCCCACTATATTCAGTTACCAAGGCTTTGGCCAAATCGCCGCCCAAGGCCGCAATCGCGGCGGCGGTTGCCGTGCGCGGGTCGTTTTTGCCTTGGCTTGGCGGCCCTTCGTACATACTACGCGGCATAATTGGGCGTTGCGAACGCTGCGGGTTATAGTGGCGAATGCTTTCCAAGACCAAACCATTATCATCAACCAAAATAAGATTCGATGAATGGCCGATAATTTCTAGTACCAACTCACTATAACGCGGCGTAAGCATCACCTCATCGTCGTCATCCTCATCAGGCTCTAGTTCCTTGCGAGGAATTGGCATCTTGGCTATACTGAGCGAAATAACCCGTTCCAATGGCGCAGATTCGATCTTCGTGATTCGTCCGCCGCGAACATATTTGCGTAACAACAATAACAAAGGCGAATCGGCATTCGGGTCACGGGTTAGTTTGGTTGGCACGGTATGCAGGCGGGCAAATTTGGGATTGGCCGAAAGCAACAGCTGGTGGCGCTGGCCATCGGCATAGACTTCAAAGCCCACGCTATCGGGATTTGGCAAAACCACCTGTTGAATTTTGCCGCCAACCAAAATCTGTAATTCAGCGACAATCGCTGCTACAACAAGCGCATCAATGTGCATAGACGATTCTCCTTCATGGCTCAATCGTACTCAAGCATTGGCGGATCGTCAATAATTTAGCAATCCTTAGTTTAGGAGGCATTGTGTCACACCCAGAACTCAACCCGATTTTGCACAACCAGGCTCCTGTGCCGCTATTCGTGATTATTTCAGGCCCATCAGGGGTTGGCAAAGATACGGTGTTGATGCGGATGCGCGAATTTGGCATGCCCTTTCATTTTGTGGTCACCACCACCAGCCGTGGCCAACGCCCAGGCGAATTAGAAGGCTTTGATTATAATTTTATTTCCAAAGATGAATTTGAAACCATGATCGCCAATGATGACCTGTTGGAGCATGCCGTGGTCTATGGCGAATACAAGGGGATTCCCAAATCGCAGGTGCGCGATGCACTTGCCAGTGGCAAAGATGTGATTTTGCGGATCGACGTGCAGGGCGCTGCGACCATGCGCAAATTAGTGCCCGATGCAGTTTTGATCTTCATTGTGCCACCATCGAGCGCCGAATTGGCCAACCGCCTGCGCCTGCGCCGCACCGAATCGGCAGAAGGCTTAGAGCAGCGCATGGCCTTGGCCGAAGAAGAAATGGGCCGCGTCGATGAATTCGATTATGTGGTGATGAACCCTGAATCACGACCCGACGAAGCAGCAAGCATGATTCAAGCAATTATTCGGGCTGAAAAATCGCGTATTCGCCCCCGCCGGATTAAACTCTAAAACCTCAATTGGGCTTAATCGGTCAAGCGTGGCTGGTTAAGCCCATTTCCTCAGCATCTCTTCATCAAAGTAGCACTTTCGGGCAAACCAAAAAACCTCTATAATACTTATTAATCTATGCTCCACCGCAGGGTTGCATTGGAGTGTCTGTGTGGCTCCGAGGATTGAACAACATGACCACTGCATTGGTTACCGCCTCTACATCGAGCTTGCCAATGGAGCTTATTCAGCGCTATGGCATTGAATTAATTCCATTTACCATTCAATTTGTCGATGGCAATCTGCGCGAAAGCGAAGATGTCTCACTCGATGAATTTTATCGCCGTTTAGTTCATGAAGATGTTATTCCAACAACTGCGCCTTCGTCGGCAGGCCAGTTTATTAATTATTTTCGTCAACACCCAGCCGATGACATCATTGTGATTCATGTTGGTTCGATGCTTAGCCAAAGCTATGCCAACGCCATGCAAGCAGCTTCACGGGTTCAAGGCCGCATGATTTATAACATCGATTCACGTCAATTTGCGCTTGGCACCGGTTTATTGGTGCTCGAAGCCGCCGAAGCCATGGCCAGTGGAGCTAGCGCCGCAGCGGTCGTTTCGCAAATCGAACATCAAATTCCGAATATCTTGACCGTGGCCTCGCTCGAAACCGTACGTTATTTGCGGCTGAGCGGTCGTTTGGGTCGCATTGGTGCAATGGCAGCTTCGCTCTTGGGCATCTACCCAATTTTGGGGCTTGACCGCAAAGGCCAAGCAGAGATGGTTGGCCGCGCTCGCTCGCGCGCCGATTCGCTGACCATGATGATTCAACAAGCAAAAGAGTTTGTCGGCAGTGCCAAAATTCGGCGCATGGGCATTTTGCACACCAACGTGCAAGCAGAAGCAGAGGCCTTTGCCAAACAGGTTGCCGAGCATTTTCCAGGCATCCCGTTGTTAATTTCCGATGCTGGCCCAGTTTTGGCCGTACACGGCGGGCCGGGCGCATTGGGCATTTCGGTCTTGCGAGAAGAAGCCTAAATTATGCATTTGTTTCGGCGCGTTCCCAGCATTCACGATTTGGCGATGCGGCCACTGCTTGAGAGCGATCTCGCACCGCTCATGGGTTTGCTTGAGCAAACACCTTGGGCTTCGCTTTCGATTCCCCACGATGAGTTTGGCCTAACTCTCAGCGATCAACTGAGCATTGTTTTGGAATACAACGGCAAATTGTGGGGCTGTGTGCTGATGGGCTACGCAGTTGGCCCCATTGCCTGGATTCGCGCGCTGATCGTGCATCATTCGTTGCGCCCCGCCGAGGCGGTAACGACATTTTTGCAGGCTGCCGAACAGTATGCCAAGGCCCGAGGAGTTGAGCGCTTGCTGCTGATGAGCGACGAACGCGATGCGAGTTGGCTCTTGCCGTGGGTTTTGCACGAAGGCTATCAGCAACAACTCGATGTGGTGGGCTACGAAAAACGGGCAATGCACATTCCTGCTTGGGGCAATACTGGGGCGTGGATTCGCCCAGCAACAGCCGCTGATGTGCCGATGATTGCCAAGATCGATGCTGCGGCCTTTGCCGCCGAATGGGTCAAAAGTAGCACAATTCTGGCTGGAGTTTTTCCGGTTGCGCCATTTTATATTGTGGCCGAACTCAACCAAACGATTGTGGGCTATGCCTTTGCAACCGTGCACCATGGCGGCATCATGGCCCATCTCGTGCGGATTGCGGTCGATCCGACGCTGCAAGGCCAAGGCATTGGAGTGCGGCTTTTGGCCGAATTGGTCGATTGGTGTAGTTTAAACGGCGTGCAGTTGCTTTCGCTGAATACCCAAAATACCAACCAACATGCCCAACGGCTCTACGAGTGGTTTGGGTTTATGCGCAACGGCGAACGCCAAACTGTTTTAGTCAAAGATATCTAAGCGTGGCTCTGTTTTCGGGAGGATCTTGAAGTGAAACATGTGCAAGATATAGCTCAACGGCTGGCGGCCAACGTCGAAAAGGTCATCATCGGCAAACGCGCTGCTGTGGACTTAACCCTGATTGCCTTGTTGTGTCGCGGCCATGTGCTGTTGGAAGATGTGCCAGGCGTGGGCAAAACCACCCTTGCCAAGGCAATTGCCCGTAGCATTGGCTGTAGCTTCAAGCGCATTCAGTTCACCCCCGATCTCTTGCCAACCGATGTCAGCGGGGTTTCGATTTTCAATCAGAAATCGGGCGAGTTTGAGTTTCGGCCTGGGCCAATTATTGCCAACTTGGTGCTGGCCGATGAAATTAATCGCGCTACGCCCAAAACCCAATCGGCCTTGCTCGAAAGCATGGAAGAAGGCCAATTGACCGTCGACGGCATCACTCGCCCATTGCCACAGCCCTTCATCGTGCTAGCCACCCAAAACCCGATCGAGTACGAAGGCACCTTTCCCTTGCCCGAAGCTCAACTCGACCGCTTCTTGCTGCGGATTACGCTGGGCTATCCCGCCAAGGCCGATGAATTGGCGATCTTGGAGAGCCAACGCAAAGCGCACCCCATCGATGCGCTTGAGCAAGTCGTCACGATTGAAGAATTGCAACAAATGCAAGCTGAAATTCGCGATGTCTATGTTGATGAGCAGATCAAAGAATATATTGTGGCGATTACCACCGCCACCCGCAACAATAGCGATGTCTATCTTGGCGCTAGCCCGCGTGGCTCGTTGGCGCTCTATCGCACAGCCCAAGCCTTATCGGCATTGCAAGGTCGCGATTATGTCATTCCTGATGATATTAAAGTGCTGGTCAAACCTGTCTTAGCGCACCGCATGATCATCAGCCCAGCAGCGCGAATTCGCAACATTCATGCAGACGAATTGATTCACCAAATTGTAAGCCAAGTGCCCGTACCAGGCGCACGCGCTGGGCGACGATATGAGCGGCAGCCAGCGGTTGCACAATAGGGGCAGCATATGCGGGCATTAGGCATCCTTATCTTGGCTGTTATCCTGTTTCTGACTGGGCTTTCGAGTAATATTCCTTTCTTTTATTACTTGACCTATACCCTGCTTGGGTTGTTGGTGATTGCCTATGCTTGGGCCTGGAGCAACCTCGAAGGCCTCGAGATTGAGCGCGAATCGAGCACGACCCGCGCCCAAGTTGGCGAAACAGTGCGCGAACGAATCACCATTTATAATACCTGGCCATTGCCCAAACTCTGGGTCGAAGTACGCGATCACTCCGATTTGCCTTCGCATGGGTCGGGCTTTGTGAGCTATATTCCAGGCCGCGAGAAACGACGCTGGATGGTGCGCACACCCTGTACATTACGCGGCAAATGGCGCTTGGGGCCAGTTTCAGTGCGCAGCGGCGATCCTTTTGGTATCTTCCAACTGCACAAAATGGTCGATCTGACCCACGATCTTTTGGTCTATCCGGCAACGGTCGATTTGCCCAAATTCGAGCTACCGACCGCTGAGCTAATTGGTGGCCAAGATGTGCGTTCGCGCACATTTCACGTTACGCCCAATGTTTCGACCGTGCGCCAATATGTGCCAGGCGATAGTTTCAACCGCATTCACTGGCGTTCGACCGCGCGTACTGGCGCGCTGATGGTCAAAGAATTCGAGCTTGATCCTTCGGCAGATGTGTGGATCATCTTAGATATGGAAGAGCGTTTTCACCACGGCCAGCCCGATGCAGCGATTCCGGCGATTATCAAAAGCTTGCAAGGCAAAATTGCGATTCCCAACACTACCGAGGAATATAGCATTACCTTGGCGGCTTCGTTGGCCCGCCACTTGTTGCGGCTCAATCGCAGCGTTGGCTTATTGACCTACGGCGCACAACGGGAAATTATTCTGCCTGAGCGTGAAGCTCGCCAGCTGTATAAAATTTTAGAGCCATTGGCGATGCTGCATGCCACCAGCAACACCTCGTTAGCTGAATTATTGGCCGCTGAAAGCCAACGTTTTGGCCGTAATTCCTCATTGTTGATCATCACGGCGGCGCTTGATGAACGCTGGGTGGCGGCGGTGCAACGCTTGGTCTATCGTGGCGCACGGGCTTCAATTATGTTTCTCGATGGCAAATCGTTTGGCGGCTGGCGCGACCCTGAGCCAACCTTTGCGCGCTTGGCCGAACTACGCGTGCCAGTCTATCGAATTCATGCTGGCGATGGCTTAGATCGCGCCTTGGCCGAACCAGCCATTCGGGCCATGGGGCGGAGTTAGCAATGACACACAATCAACCAACTGTAGAATTACGCCCAGCCAACGCCAACGATTTGGCGATTTTGGGCGAGTTGTTGCTCGATTTGTATGATGCAGAATTGCCCGATTCGTTGCGCGGAGCAGATAGCCAACGCCAAGCCTTGTTGCGCTACACCTTGCACGCCAACAATTTTGCTGGAGTGCGCGGGCGCTATGTCGTGAGCAATCAAGCAGGCGAGATTGTCGGCATGGCAGGCATTCAATTTCCCAACGAACCAGCCCCCGACCGCGTGCCACGCGGCACGTTGAACATGGCAGTGCAACTTATTGGCTTGAAACACACCATGCACCTGCTGAGCACGGTTGCGGCCTCGATGCTGATGCCAGCGCCGAAATTCAACCCCGACTATGCCTACATTCATGGCATTGTGGTGCGAGCACAACAGCGCGGCCAAGGCTATGGCGCGGCGATTATGCAGGCAGTTGAGCAGCAATTAGCCGCTCACAAGGTTGCTGGCGCACAACTACAAGTGATCGTCGATAATCAGCAAGCAGCCAAATTATACGAGCGCTTAGGCTATCGCACGGTCTATCGCTCGCCCAAATGGCTCGATCGCGTGACAATTCCGAATATTTTGATGCAAAAACCATTGGGGTAAACAAGGACTAGCCATAAACCTACCAAATTATCATTGAATTGTTATTGTTGCTATGCCATAGTAGGCTCACCATCTTTTGAGCGAAGGGAATTACTATGGTTAATTCAAATACCACCCAAACACCCCAACAAATCCGACTACCGCTAAACGCTTTCGGGCTTTGGATTGGGCCGCAACTAGCGATAGCATTGTTTATGCTGATCTTCCCGCGCATAGCGGATTTCAATTTGCTTGGATTTATCATCTTTATGGCAGGGTTAGTCCTTGCGGAAGGGCTAATTTATGCAACGCAAGCGTGGGTACTCAGCAAATTTATTACGCCCAGTATCTTTAAGTCATGGATTATCCTCTCAATAGGTATCCACCTAGTTTTACGCTGGGTCATCCGAATCCATCTATTATTTCCTGGATTTCCAGGTAGCTTGATCAGCTCAATTTTGATTGCATCTGTACAATATCGGCTGATGAAAAAGCATGGCTATACTATGCACTATTGGATCTTGATTCATTTGCTTATTTATGGAGTAAATGAAATTGTATTGGTTGCAAGCACCCAATTTGGTCTTTATGAGTTCGTGATTTATTCGCAGCAAATCATTATCAGTAGTATCTTGAGTGGTTTGGCACTCTTCTTGATCAAACCAAACCCAGCCATCAATCAAACAAGCTCAAATTAATATAGCTCCCGTTATTCGAGAAAGAGGCTGAGAATGTATGAAGTTGCCCATGCCCGCTCACAACGGCTGCGAATTCCCATCGTTACATGGGTTTATTGGATTGGCGTGCATATTCCAGCGCTGCTGTTGAGTCTCCTATTAACAGCCTATCTTAAGCAAGCTCCTCCCGCCAGCGACGGTTTATTTTTCTTAGGTCTGATTATGGCAACCGCGCTAATAAGCATTGGTAGTATAAGTTATGGGCAGGCTTGGCTATTAAAACGCACAATTGATGCCAATTTAGCCAAGCCATGGTTTAGAGCAACGTTTGGCGTAATAAGTGTGATTCTCATCGTAAGATATATGTTGAGTATCGATTATTTAATATTGAAGATGGTTCGCAATCTTGGCCCGCGCTTCACGCTCGATCAATGGCTCACTACACAATTAATCTCAATTGCAATAACATGTTTGATTGTTAGTAGTATCCAAGCCTTGATTTTGCGCACATTTGGCTATCGGATGCTACATTGGGTTCCAATCATGCTCTTTAGTTGGATAACGGCTTCGTTGACAGTTATGTGGGTTAATAGTTCGCTCGACGCTGGTCTGGCTTTAAGCATAGAGATGGTGATGGGCTGCGCCAGCTTAATCAACGGCTTGGGGCTTCTTCTAATTCAGCCAATTCATAATCGTCGAAAAAAAGCTATAACCTAGCGATTCAGACACTGAGCTATAGGATTTCACTGGTTTGTAGAGCCAAAAGCCAAAAGCCTAGAGCCAATAGCCCTTCGCATTCTTTGTGGTTAAAAAATTATCCCCCGTGGATCAAGCGCTGATCCACGGGGGATTGTAAATTAGGCCGACCAACCCCATCCAACGCCATCGGGTTTGGCATCGGCACTGGGCATGGTACGGGTCAAGCGCCAAACTTGACGAGTGGTGGGATCGGTAATTTGAAAAAGAGCTTGGGTTTCGGTTTGATCGATCAACAAAAATTCGAGGTTTAAATTCGAGTGTGGGGTGTTGAGCCATTGCTCAATCTCTTGGATATAGCGTTGCGGCTGCTGGGCAAAAAGCTGATCGCCTTCACCCAAGCCAAGGTTCGCCGCCTTATGGTCAAGCTCCAACATAATTGCGCTATTCAGCATATCGGCAATTTCGTGGGCGCTACTTTCCTCGCGATTGGTGCGAATACACACATATTCGGCCAATTCGACAGGCTCACCATGATCTTCAATTGAGTGCAATGGAAACGTAGCCAAGGGGAAGCCAAGCTGATCGGGGTGGAGTGGTTCTGATACGGCGCTACAAACCTGCGAATCAGTCGTCGCAATGACCAACCATTGGTCGCTGGTTGGATGATGTAACAACATCCGGCGTTCCATAAAGACTCCTCTGCGCATCGTTGAGAAAGGAGAATCAACGTTATTTTGGATGTTTCTCGCAATGCATGCTGTATTATAACCCAAGTTATAAAAATAATTAATAGATCGTTATGTATATAGCTCGCTACATTAACATTTATCCGTGGCGTTAACAGAGCTAATTTGATATAGATTTAACTCCTATGTAGCAAGAAGCGGCGCTTAAAATAAAAATAACGTGGCATGCCACGTTATTTTGCTTATTAATATTCGATTATGTATTTATTGCGCTACGACATCGCGACGTAAGCTAATCATCTCATGAGATAAACGAAAGCCAACTTTTTCATATAAACCGCGCGCAGTTGGATTATCTTGGTCAACAACTAATTCAAGTTCCTGAATCTCAGGTGCGCTAAAAATCCATGTTAAACAATGCTGCATAATTTTAGTGGCAATTCCACGGCCACGGGCAATCGGCGCAACGCCAACAAATTCAATCCCTGCTTCGGCAAATTCTGGTTGGCGCTCGGTATGAATATAGCCCAACAATTGTTCACCGTCACGCATAATAAATACTTGGCGATCGTGATTAATTCGTTCGAGAATTTGGCTGCCGCTATAGTAAGTTTGAGGAAATAATTGATCATGCAATTCGCAGAACGCTGCATGGAATTCTGCTGGCAACGCTTCAACCTCACTAGCGGTTGCATGGTCGGTTAATTGTGAACGTTTGTAGGCGAGAATTGCGTGGGTATTGCGCTGGTAAAATTGCTGGTGCGCAGCCCAATCACGCACAAATTGATTTTGCAAATTGCAAAAAATATCAATCATGGTGACGTGTGGCTTTAGTTCGGGCAATAATTCAGCCAGCAAGCCATCGGCAAGCTCAAAGCGCTGGTCGCCCAAGGCAATTGGCCCCCACAAGAAAGCGCGGCCAGTATCCGAAATTTGCTCTAGGCCAATCAAGCCTTGCAATTGGCCATCGTTGCTAGCCAAAGCAAATTGTTGTTCGATTGGCAGCTCAAGCTCGCGCCATGTTTGAGCAATTTGATCAGCTTGCGCGCCAGCAAAGCCCAAATGGGTGCTTGGTTCGTGCTGAAATTGAGCCATAAACGCGGCTGCTTGGTCAATCTGGTCTGGTTGCATACGGTTAATCGTTGGCATCTATTTACCTCACATTCGGCTATTTGGTACTACGCTATTTTGTTGGTATCATGGCAAAACGAGATCATTCGTTGGATGGATTGGAGCGTACAGCGGTGGGAGCATGGAATATCATCGGAAATGAGTGGGCGATTGAATTATTACGCTTGGCAATTGCCCGTAATTCGGCCAGCCATGCCTATTTGCTCACCGGTTTGCCCAATATTGGCAAAGCAACCTTGGCGTTGCACATCGCCCAAGCGCTCAATTGCGAGCACAACAATGGCGATGTTTGTGGCGAATGTCGCGCCTGCAAGCGCATTGCCAAAGGCAATTTTCCTGATGTGCGGATTGTTGGCTTGGCGGAACAAGCAGCCCAACAAAAAGCCAGCGAAAGCGTCAAAACCCGCTTGGGCATTGACACCGTGCGCGAATGGCAGGCCGATATTGCGCTGCGGCCATACGAAGGGCGACGGCGGGTTTTTATTATGCACGACGCAGAAACCATGACCGAACAAGCAGCCAATGCCTTGCTCAAAACGCTTGAAGAGCCACCACCGTTTGCTACCTTGATTTTGGTTGCCAATAGCGCTGGCGATTTGTTGCCAACGATCACCTCGCGCTGCCATGTGCTGAAACTGCGCCCAGTGCCGCGCCAACAAGTAACCCAAGCATTAATCGAACGCTGGCAAATTGCCCCCGCCGATGCAGCGATTGTAGCAGCTTGGAGTGCAGGCCGCATTGGCTGGGCCGCGACGGTCGCCCAATCGCCAGACCTCTTGCAAGCCCGCGCCGAACAACTTGAGAGCTTGATCGAATTGCCAAGCAAGCCGTTGGTCGAGCGCTTCAAATGGGCCGAAAGCTGGAGCAAAGCCAATCGCGAGCGCGACGAACTGTTTGCCATGCTCGAATTATGGCAAGTTTGGTGGCGCGATGTGCTGCTGACCGCTGCTGGCACACAGCAAGGCCTGATTAATATTGATCGCATTGAGGATTTGCAAGCGCTCGCGCGTCTGCCGTTGCCAGCAATTCATAAAACGCTCAAAGGCATCAACGATGCGGTGACTCAAATTCGCGAGAATGTTAGCCCTCAATTGGCGCTTGAAGGAGTTTTGCTCAATTTAGCTGGGGCGAAGGGGTAGTGATCAGAAGTTTTGATCCACGAAGGACACGAAGAGCACGAAGGACTGAAACCGCGAAGAGCGCGAAGGACGCGAAGATTAAGTTTTTTTGGCCACAGATTGGCACAGATTATTGAGATTGGGCTTTTGATTTTTGACTTTTGACTTTTGATTTTTGGCTTTGGCCTTCATCCATCTCTCTGCCCCCTATGTTCTATGCTCTATGCTCTATGTTCTTATCAGGGAACCCGCGTCATGCCGCCGATGTCGCCTGGTTCTTCGATTAACACTGGTGGATTGCCCACCAAATCCATTTGCCAAAGGCCAGAGAACGTCCAAACATACAATAGCGAACCATCGAGCACAATCCGAGGATCTTCGAAGATTTCGCGATTGACTGCTTTGCCTTGGCCAGATGCGACATCGACCGACCACACCTGCCAACCCAAACCATGGGCCGCAGCAGGCTTGACGAACCAATCGACCCAACTTGGTTGGCGTTGGCCAAGCGTCAATGGGCTAGCGGCCAGATAAATCGTTTTGCCATCTGGCGACCAAATCGGCGCTTCCAAAGCACTGACCAATTCTGGTTGATCAAACAGCACCCGTTCTTGCTTGGTTTGTAAATCGTAGAGATAAAGGGTTGGATAAATGCCATCGCGGGTGCGCACAAACGCCATTTGCTGTCCATCAGGCGAGATCGAAGGAAACGTTCCGGTCATCACGATAGTTTGTTGCGTGCCGCTAGCAACATCAATCGCGACGATTGAGCTACCAGATTGCAAAAAGACCCCATCGTTATCAAAACGCAAGGTCTGATACACGCCATACAAGGTTTTGCCATCAGGCGACCATGTTGGCGTATCGAGTGAATCGTAAATTTGCTGGCCATCGCGTTTGCCAGCCTCGGGCACAAACAACGCTTTGCTGGCTCCACCAGTGACCGCAATTTGGTTGGCGTGATTAACTGGAACCACAAATGGTTGTTCAGCACTTGGGGTTGGCACCGGAGGCCGATACGAATAGACCACGCTTTTGCCATCGGGGGCAATGCTTGGGAAAGTTGAATAGGCATTAGGCGCTTCGCTGGTTAATTGCGTCCACTGTTTAGCGGGCAAATCGAAGCGCCACAAATCGCCACCGCGCGAGATAATCAGCGAAATAGTGCCAAGCGTTGGGGCAACCGCAGCTGGCGGCGTGGCCGTCGGCGAGCTAGCAGCCCCACAACTCGACAAGAGAATACAAACAAGAACACAAATCATGAATCGCATGAATTATCGCTCGCGGAGATAGAGCGCGATATCAGTGCCCTGATTATTGCGCGGATCGATATAGGCCTTGGGAATAAAGCCAACTCGCTCGAAACCTGCTTGCTCGTAGGCCGCAGGCAACGCCGGATGATCAAGCGGCACATGTCCAAGCAACTGGTTGGCAAAATGGTTCGCTGGTAATTGGCGCAGCATTTCATTCAACAAAATCGGCGCTTGATCCATATGGCCTGCTGCCAAATAACAATCGACCAAAAGCTGATGTTGCTGGTAATAAGGGTTTGGCCATGGATAAACTGGTGGCATAATGCTGCCCCAGCCAACAATCGCCCCGCTGGCTGCGGTCAGGCCCGTTAATACCGCCACATCGCCCTCTTGCTGCTCGAAGGCTGGGAAGAAATCGTCGGCTCCAATGTTGGCATCGCCCAACATTTGCAAGCCATAATGGCGCACAATCCGATTATCTGGCGCATTGAACAACGACAATAACAATGGCACATCGGCCCGATCCGATGATCGCATAAAGACAGCGGTACTGGGCGCAAATAAATGCTTGAGGAAGTTTTCGGGCGAATCGCCATCGCTAATGCGCCATGCAATTCGATTGCCTGTGCGGCTACTTTCGCTCTCATTAATCGTCACAAAATGATACTGCTCATAGAACGACATGGCACTATCATTATGTTCAGTGCTAATAATGAGCGCTTGACCGCCACTCGCCTCAAAATCGTTAATCGCCAACTTCAACAACTTACTAGCCAAGCCACGGCGACGATACGGCTCAGCTGTATACACCCGATGAATCGACCCCAATTGTGGACAGAATTTTGAACGACACAGCAGCATAGCGCTGACAGGCCGTCCCTGCACTTGGGCCAAATACCAAACATCTTGGCTAAAGCGCAGCCCAACAAGCCGCAGGTGCATATCAAATGACCAGCGCCATGCTACCGCCGGATCTTCACCCCATCGGTGATAAAGCTCCTCAAGCGGTTGGGCAAATTCAGAAGCAAGCGGTTGGATGCGCGAGAGGACTGCCTCAGTTCCTGCACCCAGAGCAATCCGCGCAACTTCTTCGTACATCAGCGACCCTCCAAGCTCGATAGCCCGTATGTAGGTCGCATCATACTCTAGCCCTCGCTGCTTGTCCACTACAGCCGATAGCGCATCGTTCCCTCACCCCCCCAACCTCCTCTCCCACTGAACGCGGGCGAGGGGGAGCATCTGTGTTTCACCGCAAATTGCGCAAGAACGAGTGGTTAGCGTGAGGGGAACTTATTTCAATCATTGACGTTATTCCTGCATAGGCATATGCGATTTTATTGATATGCCTTCGATTTGCTCATGTTATGGGTGCAACGAGGGAGGATGATGGTTGATCGTGGCCAGCACTAGGCCCAAATTTTTGCTGCAGTATTCGGGACATACTGCCTTTGGAGGTATTAGTGGTTCATCGTTTGCTTCGTTGTAGCCTGCTCCTTGCGCTTGTCGTTGGAGCTATTGCCAGCCATCATGCCACTCCGCTGGCCGCCCAAAGCCCACAGCCTAGCCCAAGCCAATTGGCAATTACTGGCCAAATTGGCGGCGATAGCTCCACCATGGTCGTTGCCGCCAACGCAGCCTATGTTGGCATCGGCCCCCGAATTGCCACCTATGATCTTAGCAACCCCGATCAGCCAAGCCTGCACAATCAAAGCGCCATCTTACCAGCCACGGTGCAAGATTTAGCGCTTGGCGATGGGTATTTATACGCTGCCTTGGGCTATGGCCGCGAGCATGGCTTAGCAACATTTTCATTAGCCACGCCGCTCACCCCAACCTTGGTCAGCTTTTATCAGCTTGAACTATCGGCCATGACGGTTTTCAGCTATCAACATTATGTCTATGTGCAAGTTGATGATGGCTTGAAGGTTTTTGATCTGACCAATCCGCGCCAACCACAGCTGGTCAATCAATTAAATCAGTATGGGATTGCCAACGTGACCATCCAAGGCAATCAGGCATTTTTGAACGTTCAATCGTGGCTTGCAGGCTTCGATAGCCTCGATATTCTCGATTTGAGCGAGCCAATGACCCCAACGCTCAAGAGTTCAACCACACTGGGCGATATTTTAGATATTGAAATTGCCAACGATATTGCCTATGTCAACACCCAACTAGGCTTGCGGGTGGTTGATATTCGCGATGCGAGCAACCCCAGCATCATCAACCAAACCGATGATGTTGCTGGCCTGCAACTCGCGGTAAGCGATAATACTCTCGCCATGATTGGCTTGGATTTAGCCTTACACACCTGGGACATCACCAACCCACTTACGCCGACCGAAATCGCCGCCAGCAACGAAACGATTCTTGGCTGGCCAACCAACTTGATTGCCAAGCAGCAGCGTGGCTATGTGCTGACCCGTTCTGGGCAACTCAATGTGTTCGATTGGAGCAATCGCCAAGCGCCCACCCGGCTTACCCACAGCGAAACCCCAGGTTGTAAGGAAAATGTGGCCTTGCAAGTTGTCGGCGATTATGCCTATGTTGCCGATTGGGGTCGCGGTTTGTGTATTGTCGATTTGCGCAACCCCAACCAACCAACAGTCGTTGGGCGCTTCGACCTCACAACCGAGCGTAATGCAGTCAGCGATATTGCCGTCCAAGGCTCGCTGGTCTATATGGTCGATTGGAGTCATGGCATTTATGTGATTGATGTCAGCGACCCGACTGAACCAACCCAAGTTAGTTTCTTCGCGACTGCTGGCTTTCCGGCAGCAATCGCGGTCAACGGCCCAATGGTCTATGTTGGCGAATCGATCAACGATCAAGGCGTTGGTGGCAGCGTACGAATTTTCGATCTGAGCGATTTGGCTAATCCAGTTGAACACAGCCAGTTTTACACCAGCAAAGTTGCCCAACTCGCCGTGGTGGATCAAACCCTGTATGTGGCCGATAACGAGGGCGGTTTGCGGATTCTTGATGTGCGCAACCCAGACAATATTCAAATGCTCGGCCAATATGCCGATACCTGGTTTGCGATGGATGTGGCAATTCAGGATGACCTTGCCTTTGTAGCAACCACCGCAGGCCTCGAAATTGTCGATATTAGCGACTCAAGCGCGCCAACCTCAGTCAGTCGTTTAGAAAGTGGCTTGGTTGATGGGGTCGTTGTCGCCGATGATAAGCTTTATATTGGCGTGGATGGTGGCATTCAGCAAATCGATATTCACCAGCCAAGCAACCCTCAAATTGTTGCCAATCTGCTGCTCGCCCGCGATTCGTGGATTCTGCCAGCGTTGCATGCAGATGCAATTGTGGCGCTGAGCTATCATGGTGGTGGCATGTTTGTGATTCGTGAACAACATCAACTGTTTCTGCCCGTTGTAAGCAAAAATTAAATGAGCACGTGAATAAGCAACTGTTGGCGCGCAATCTGCTAGAGATTGGGCCAACAGTTGCTTATTTTAAGCATTTAACAAAAAACTTGCGTATTTTGCCCAAAGCTATGTTATAATGGCCCAAAGGTGCCGTTAGGAGGCACTGCCACTGTGAAGAACCTCGTCGCTTGATGCACGTATTATCGTTCGGATGTCCGCTGTACTCCCGATCATTCAAGCATGCACTGACGACCCCAACAGTAAGAACCACGACCTGTGGAGTAATAATGGAACGTTTACATAAGTTTTTGGCGCGGGCCGGCGTAGATTCACGTCGAGCTTGCGAAGATTTGATGTTGGCTGGACGCGTATCGGTTAATGGGCGCGTTCAACGCGAATTAGGAACCCAGATCGACCCCGATAAAGATGACATTCGAGTTGATGGCGAACGAATTACCCCGCCAACCGAGCTTCATTACGTCTTATTGAACAAACCAAGCAGCGTCATGACCACGCTCAGTGACCCTGAAGGCCGCCAAACAGTCGCCGATTTGGTTAAATCACACAATCGTTTATTTCCGGTAGGCCGCCTCGATTACGATAGCGAAGGGCTATTGTTGATGACCGATGATGGCGATCTGACCTTTCGTTTGACCCACCCATCGTTTGAAGTCGAAAAAGAATATCAGGCCTTGTTGAATCAGACTCCATCAGTTGAGCAGTTGCGCGAGTGGCGCAATGGGGTTGAGCTCGACGATGGCAAAACCGCACCCGCTTGGATCGAAATGTTGAATGAAACACCCGATGGGACATGGGTTCGGGTGGTTATTCACGAAGGCCGCAACCGCCAAATTCGCCGCGTGGCCGAAGCAATTGGCCTCGAAGTACGCCGCTTGATCCGCTTGCGCGAAGGCCCACTAACTTTAGGCGAATTAAAACCAGGTGAATGGCGTGCATTAACGCCAACCGAAATCGATCGCTTGCGCATGCACGGCAAGCAAAGCAAAGCTTGGACTCCAGTCCGCCCACAAGAGAACGCCGAGGGTGGCAAACAGCGCCGCCAAGTTCGCCGCATTGATCGGTCTGGACAGTTGGTAGAACGTCGGGCTGATGTTGAACCGCGCTTACAACGAGCGCCTCACTTTACTTCACAGGAAAATACAATGTCATTTGAAGATTTCTCAATCGAAGAAGAACGCGCTAACACCGATCGCCCAAGCCGTCGCCCAGAACCTCGCCGCGAAGGTGGATTTAGCGACCGTGGCCCCCGCCGTGATGGTGGCAGCCCTAGCGACCGTGGCCCGCGCCGTGAAGGCGGATTCAGCGACCGTGGCCCCCGCCGTGATGGTGGCAGCCCTAGCGACCGTGGCCCGCGCCGTGATGGTGGCTTCAGCGACCGTGGCCCTCGTCGCGAAGGTGGATTCAGCGACCGTGGCCCTCGTCGTGAAGGCGGCGACTTCGGTGACCGTGGTCCTCGCCGCGAAGGTGGATTCAGCGACCGTGGCCCTCGTCGTGAAGGTGGCGATTTTGGTGACCGTGGCCCGCGCCGTGATGGTGGCGACTTCGGCGACCGTGGCCCGCGCCGCGAAGATGGATTTAGCGACCGTGGCCCTCGTCGTGAAGGCGGCGACTTCGGTGACCGTGGCCCTCGTCGTGAAGGCGGCGACTTCGGTGACCGTGGTCCACGCCGCGAAGGTGGCGGCTTTGGTGACCGTGGTCCACGCCGCGAAGGTGGCGGCTTTGGCGAACGCGGCCCACGCCGCGAAGGCGGCGGCTTTGGCGAACGCGGCCCACGCCGTGAAGGCGGCGGTTTTGGCGAACGCGGTCCACGCCGTGAAGGCGGCGGTTTTGGCGAACGCGGTCCACGCCGCGAAGGCGGCGGTTTTGGCGAACGCGGTCCACGCCGCGAAGGCGGCGGCTTTGGCGAACGCGGCCCTCGTCGCGAAGGTGGTGGTTTTGGCGAACGCGGCCCTCGTCGCGAAGGTGGTGGTTTTGGCGAACGCGGCCCACGCCGTGAAGGTGGCGGTTTCGGCGAACGCGGCCCACGCCGTGAAGGTGGCGGTTTCGGCGAACGCGGCCCACGTCGCGAAGGTGGCGGCTTTGGCGAACGCGGCCCACGTCGCGAAGGTGGCGGCTTTGGCGAACGCGGCCCACGTCGTGAAGGTGGCGGTTTTGGCGAACGCGGCCCACGCCGTGAAGGTGGCGGCTTTGGCGAACGCGGCCCACGTCGTGATGCAAGTGGCTTTGATCGCACAAATCGGCGTGAAGAATTTTTCGATGATCGACCACGTGGCGAGCGCGGCTTAGCCCTTGATCGTGCACATCGTGGCGATGATCGGCCTAAAAATACCTTCGGTGGTGGCCGGCGCTCAAATAATCAAGGCTCGTTCGAACGCCGTGGCTTCGATAATCGTGGCCGCGATGATCGCCGTGGCTTTGATAACCGTGGCCGTGATGACCGCCGTGGCTTCGATGATCGCTCGGCACCTCGCCGCGATCAAGCACCACGTCGCGATCAAGCGCCACGCGAAAATATCGCTGATCGTGGGCCAATTACTGCGCGAAATAACCCAGCACCTACGCCAGCGCCAAGCACTGAACAATCGGCTCAACCAGCACGCCGCATGCGCGTCGTTCGGCGTTTGAAAAAGGCAGGCGGTGATGAACAAGCTTAAACAGGCCTATCTGCAATTAGCAGTTGAGCGCGATCGCACACGGCGACAAGCACAGCGCTACGCCGCTGAATCGCAACGTTGGCTTGAACGAATTGCGCTCGCAAAACGCTGTGATGAGCCAGAATTGGCCCGTCAAGCCCGCGAACGCGCATTGCAAACCGCCCAAGCCGAAATTCAACTGCGAACTGAATTAGCACGCCAAGACGTGCTATTCGATCAATTGGCAGCCAGTCTCCAAGCTTAATTCATCAGTAGCCCACAACCCCAAACACTGCTTGAGCTTCAAGCAGTGTTTGGCATTTAATAAACTATGCTAAAATTCAGCCAGCATTCAGCATCCTTAGAGGAAGGAGCAACCTATCCGACGCATATCTTGGTCTTCAGCTTATTGGTGGCCATTGCTCTTTTTCGCTCTAGCGATGGCTGGCGGCAGTTTATGGCTAGTCAATCCAGAAGATTTCTGGTGGCATCTCAAAATTGGCGATCTCATTCGTGAAACAGGCACGATTCCCGAGGTTGGGCTTTTTTCTGCAACCCAAGCCAACACACCATTTTTCTATCAAAGCTGGTTGGCTGAAGTTATGTTCTCGTGGACATATCAGCTTGGTGGATTGGTGGCAATTTTACAATTGCGCAATATGTTATTAATTGCGACCTACGGATTATTACTCTGGCACAGCCTGCGCCGAGCAAAAGGCAATGGTCGCGCCGCCATGCTTGGCTTGGTATTTATGGTGATCGTCGCATTCAATAATTGGAATGTTCGGCCCCAGATGTTTTCTTGGTTGCTTTTTGCCGCAACATTTGTGATTGTCAGCGAAGTTGCCACCGAACGCTGGTCGACCAAAGCCTTATGGCTCCTGCCAATCATTGAAGTAGCATGGGTCAACCTGCATGGCGCTTTTACGCTTGGGCCGATTCTTGTTGGCGCAGCAGCAGTTGGCGCAATCATCGATCGGCGGCGCGATCATCCTGAAGCGCCAATTTACGCGACAATGCGGGCACTTTGGCTGGCCTTTGCAGCAATGATTGCAGCAACCCTGATCAATCCGCAAGGCTGGGGCGTTTTAGTCTATGTCTGGAAACTGCTAACCGATCCATCGAGCCAAGAACTTATCAGCGAATGGGCTTCGCCTTTAGCCACCCTGAGCAACCCTGTTTCTCAGCTCTTGCTTTTAGTAGTCTTTATTGCTGTGATCATGATCTTGGTGGTTTGGAAAAAAATGCGGAGCGCTGATCTGTTGATCATCGGCACAATGATTGGATTAACCTTGACTGGCATTCGCTATCAACTGTGGTTTGGCATGGTAGCAGGCCCAATTATTGCCGAAGCCTTGGTCCAGCGCGGACGCTTGAAATTGATCAAGCGCAATCCTCCTGCACCCAAAGCTATTGCCTTGTTAACTATGGCGCTTGCTGTCGTTGGCTTGCTGGTTCAGCCAATCATTCGGATTTGGCTGCCAATGCCTGCTGCATTAAATGGCGCAAGCGGCGATTTGCCTCATGCCGAATTAGCCACCGCAGCAACGCCAATTGAAGCAGTAGCCTTTCTCCAAACGAACCCGCCAAGCCAAGCCTATTATCATGAAATGCGCTATAGCAGCTATTTAATTTGGAAGGCTGGCGAACAATTGCCGGTGTTTGTTGATACACGGGTTGAGTTATACCCAATTGCCCAATGGAATGAATATAAATGCATTATGGCAGGTGATGATTGGGAACGCCTTTTAGCCAAATATGCGATGGATACAATTATGGTTGATCGCGAAATCGGCAAAGATCTGGTGAGTGCTGTGCAAGCTAACGCCGCTTGGCAAGAGGTTTACGCCGATCAACAAAGCTTAATTTTCAAGCGCACAACCCAAGCTGCCCAACCATCCAATCAGCCAGTGAGCTGTCCTGCAACCAATTAGTATAAGGAAATCGCATGCAATCGTCTGATCAGCAGCCACGTTCGCTAAATCGTGCCAACTTAACTCCCGAAGAGCGCAAATTGCGCCGTTCGATTGCTTTGGCAATGCTTTTTTCGCCAACAATGTGTGTTTTGCCATTATTGGCTTTTACCGCAGGCCAAAGTAATTATGGTTTGGTGATTTGGGCCATCTGGTTGCTGATCACAATTGCTTTATTGGCGGTTATTTGGCGGGCAGCAAGCGGGCTGCGCAAAATCGCCGAACAACGGCTGCAAAACGAATCACCATCCAATAACTAAGCGCAAAACTGCATCTGCCTTGCTGCGTTTCAACGAATAGAGGTCGATGCAGTTTTCTTTTTAGCAAGAATTGGGTGGCTTATGCTAGGACAACAGGTCGGGCGCAGTTTGTTGGTCGTTGATGAAACTGATCAGCAGGTAGATTTGCTGCAACACTATCAGAACCGTTCAATTTTGTTAATGCTGATGCGCCATCTTGGCTGTGGCCTCTGCCGCCAACAGCTCTATCGTTTGCGCGACTATCAACAACGCTTTGCTCAAGCAGATTGCGAGATTGCGATTATTACAATGGGCGATGCAGCAATGGCCAAAGGCTTTCGCCAACTCAACCAACTGCCATTTGCCGTCTATTCCGATCCGAAGCAACAGGTCTACGAGGCGTTTGAAATTGGCCAAGGCTCGCTCTGGACGGTCGCCGGGCCACATGTTTTAGCGCGCCAAATGCTGCTGGCCTTCAAAGGCATTCCTTCATCAGTCAATCTCGCCGCTGAATCAATTCGCCGCCTTGGCGGAATCGTGCTGCTCAATCCACAAGCAGAAATTGCCTTTCATCACGTTGCCAACCCAATTCACCGCTACCCGCCTTGGGAAGACGTTTTGCACCTGTTGGAACAACCACAACAACGGGCTGCTTAAGCTGCATACATCCTTTTACAGCTCGCTACACGTAGAACAAGATAGTGAATATGTGGAGCACTAGGATTCGATTATGACAGCAATAGCAACAAATTCAATCGTCGATTTATGGATTTTAAATGAAGCAGGCGAACGGGTAGAGTTCGAAACGCTCTGGCACGAAAAGCCGGTTTTGGTCTTTTTTATGCGCAATATTGGCTGTGGCATTTGCCGCCAAACCTTATTAAAACTGCGTGATCATGCTGAAGCCTTCGAAAAGGCTGGTTGGCAAATTGCGGTGCTGATGATGGGCAACGCCGAATTAGTTTCGCGTTTCCGTTCGATGTATAACATTCCCTTCCCAATTTATATCGACCAAAGCTTGCAGGTGTACGATTATTTCGATATTGGCGAAGGTTCGTGGTTTGAAGTGCTCTCGCCACAAGTGCTGATTCGGCAAGCTCGGCTGTTAGTTGGCGGCATGGAGTTGTTGAATGGCTCTGGCTCAATGCGTCGACTCGGCGGCACAGTCGCGATCAATCGGGCAGGCGAAGTCGTCTATCACCATGTCGCCAACCCAATTTATCGCTACCCAGAATGGTCAAGCGTCTTGCAGGCTTTGCCAAAGGCTAGCTAAAGCCAAACCAAGCCATAGCTAATTAAGCCAGGTTGTTGCTGCAAACCAAGCTTTTGGGCTAGGCGATACGAAGCAAGATTTTTGCTCGAACATTCCCAATGGGCTTGCAGCCCACGCTCACGGCAGGCAGCAAGCATGGCGGTTGCCAAATGAAAGCCCAAGCCTTGTTTTTGGTAGGCTTCCAAGGTTTCGATGCCTAAACCACAGCGGTTAGCGCTCAGATATTCGGCAGTACACCAAGCAACAATTGTTTGGTCAACGCAAATTGCCAAGCCCAAGCCATGGCTCAGAAAACGCTCAAGGCTCGGCCACATCCAGCTAATTTCTTGGATAATTGGCTGAGCACTTGGCAGTTGCAAGAGTTCAGCATCAAGCTGGCGCAGCACAAATTGGCTCGCCAAAGGATTAGTGGCAAGTGCTTGCGCGTGATCGCTAAAGAAATAGCTGCTGCTTGGCTGGGCTTGGTAGGGGCTCAGCAAATCGCTCAATTCAAGCTGGCTATTGCGCAGCAAACGCAGCTTAATCACATGGCGAGCTGGCATGGCTGGGACAACTGTTTGCAGCCAGTGTTGCTTGAATTCAGCGTGATCGAGCGAACGATCGCCAGCCAAATACAGCACATTGTTAGCTTGATCCCAACAACTGCTCCACGTTGCGGAATGCCAATAGCTGCCTTGCGAATTGCCAGCAGCAAGCGCGGCATACACCAAGCCAAATTGGGGATCAGGCGGAAAACGACGATCGTTGGCAAGTTCGGCTAAGGGTCGTTGTTCAATCATCGCAACCTCATCTCGATTGATTAACCCTTAGCTTACCACCATTATGTCTTTGCGATTGAACTTTGCTCTTTGTTTCAGCAGAAGCAGCTAAATGGATTGCTACATCAACCCATGCTTGCCTGTTGGTTATTGGGCAACCGCTTGCTGAACCAAGGCTTTGGTTTCAACCCAATCGAGCGCATAATCGGCGACTTCTTGCCAGTTTGGCTGGCCCACAATGTAGTGGTTGCGCCCAGCAAATTGCTTAAAATCGGTCAAACTTGGGCTGTGGCGATATTTGCGATAATTACTGTAATTCAGCGAGGCTGGAATAATATGGTCGATTTCGCCAGCAATCAACAGCAGCGGCGCATGGTCGGCATTAAAATCAACCTTGCTCACGCTGGTCAACGATTGACGCAAATTCTTCAGCGATTCGGGCACAACTTGGCTTTGATAAATTGCTTGTTGTTCGGCCAAGGGCATGCCATTAACAAAAGTGTATTGAAAATGCGCGAATGGCATCGAGTAGGGCTTGCTTGCTGAACGCAATGGGTTGATCATCGGCAAGGCCGATTTGATAAACGACCATTTGGTGCTAATCACGCCCTGCGGCGGTGCAGAATCGATCGCCACGCCAGCCCTAATTAATTGGCGATTGGCCAAAATTTGGGTAATCAAGCCGCCCATCGAATGGCCGATGACAATTGGTTTTTCGGACAGATTTTGCACAAATTGCGCATGAAAATCAATACTTTCGCGCAAATCGTGCTTTGCCAAGCTAGGGTCGTTGGCGCGTTGCTGCAATTCTGCCACGCTCTGATCGCGGCCTGGCCAAGCAGGCGTTAAGACCGTATAGCCCTTGGCTTGGTAGTGGTCGACCCATGGTTGCCATGAGTGCTTGCTAACAAATAAACCGTGAATCAACACAATCGTTGGCTTTGCCATAAATATCCATCCATTTCGATAGGCGACATTGGTCGCAGCGCGATAACTGAATGGATTCTAGCTGAGCCTCAAGGGACAAAATGTCCTTTGCGCCTATGTTAAAGAACATAGAACAGAGAGCATAAAACATAAGCGCTTTGAGGTATTTGGCGATTGGCTATTGACTTCATCCCTCATCCCTCATACTTTCGCTGCGCCGCTGTGTTAATGAATTGATCCACGAAGGGCACGAAGGATCGGAACCGCGAAGCACACGAAGGCTATTGGCTATATGTACTGGTTAATTGGATTGGCAACGAGGAACATGCCCTCACCCCCAGCCCCTCTCCCACTAGACGCGGGCGAGGGGAGTCGACTCTTTTTTTGCATACATTGCGGCAGAACCACACGGTGAAAGCCCCTCGCCCGCGCACGGGAGAGGGGTTGGGGGTGAGGGGATCAGACACTGGTTAACGTGATGAACCAGTACAGCTATAGGCTATTGGCTATTGCCTTCTGACTTTTGACGTTACGCTGCCCCCTTGCCCCTAACCCCTGATCCCTCGGCTTCATCCCTCATCCTTCATCCCTCATCCTTTACAGTTAGTTACTGTGGTTGAGGCCAAGTGGCACGCCAATTTCTGCATAAATTGCTTGGCTCTCGGCGTTGGCTGGCAAAAAGGCCACAATCTGCGGAAAATCAAATTGAAAATAGCCCGCTGACATCAATAAGGGTCGCAACCATGCCCGCTTGGGCGTTGGCTGGGTATGCGGAATCAGCGCCTCAAGCACAATCGTTGGCGATTCAAAGCCGCCGCTTGGGGGCACAATTGGTTTATCAAGGCTGACTGTTGACCAGTGGCTGGCAAATTCGGGCAATTGCAACAACCGCGCAACCAATTGTTGATACCATGGCTCATATTGGCACAACAGATTGGCCTGTTTAAAGCCGTAGATCGTTTTGCGCAGCATATGCTGCCACGAAGGCCGATTCTGAATCAACTGCTGGTAGAGCGGCAAGGTGGGGTCGCATAACAGGCCCAAAACATTCAACTGGGTTGGATCAATCGCCGCCAGCATTGCGGGAGTTATGCCAAATAAATTGAGTAAATGCTGATTGAAATAGTGCATCTGCCAATCGCGATTGATCACAAACGCTGGCATGCTCAGCTGCTGCACAATTTCAATCGTAATTTCAAGAATTGGGCTGAGATCAGCGCCGGTCAGATAGGGCATAATTGGCGAGCTATCGGCGGCAATCAATAAGCGATTGCGCTCCTCGATTGTACAATTCAGATAATCGCCAATATCCATCACCACCTCGCGACGAGGCGGGCGAGTAATGCGGCCTTTGCGCATCTGTTTGTAGCTGCTATAAACCATATCTTCGAGTTCGGTGCGATTCCAGCTGCGCGGCCCCCATGGATCGTCGTGTTGCCAATGATTGTGCGGCACGTTGCCTTGCTGACGACGCACTAACAATTCTTCAACGACCCCAACAAACGCCAGACAATCGGGATGCACCAGTTGTTGCCCAAGCGCCATAGACACTCCCTGATTAAGCAAACTTGTCAAGCTCAAACAAGTACAGTATACTTCATTTAAACGTTTAAATAGATGAGGCCAACGATGGCAACGATTAAGGATGTTGCGCAATTAGCAGGGGTTTCATTTGCCACGGTATCGTATGTCTTGAACGACAGCATGCCGGTCAGCGAAGCCACGCGCAACAAAGTGCTAGCCGCAGTCACAAAGCTCGGCTATCAACCTCATCGTCAAGGCCGCAATCTACAACGTCAACGCACCTTAACCATCGGTGTGCTCCTACCACAAGCCAATCTTTTATGTGAAGTTGATTTAGCGACGTGGCTGCTCGAAGCAACCAATGCTGCGACGAGCGCCGGCTATAGTCTGCTACTGCAACCAGCAGATAGTCAAGCCCGCGGAGATTTGGCTGATGGTTGGATTAGCTTTGGTACGCCGCTCGACCCACAATTGCCCCAAGTATGGGCACTCGCGCCGCCGTTTGATCAACCAGCCGTCTTGTGTGATGCAGCCTTTGCAGCGCAGCGCGCGGTCGAAACCCTAACCCATTCGGGCATGCGGCGCATTGGCCTGATTACGCTACCGCGTAGCATTCCAGGCTCTGCACGTTGGTATCTTGGCTATCGGCGAGCGTTACGGCGAGCTGGCCTTGGCTTTGACCCAGGTTTAGTGGTTGAGCCAGCAGCGAATCGTTTTCACGATGGCGTAGCGGCCTACGAAACCCTTGCCGCCAGCGAAAACGACTACGATGGCTTGATTGTCTGTGGTCACCAATTAGCAACCGGGGTTGTGATGGTTGATCACGCCAAAGTGCCAGTGATTGTAAGCCATAGCAGCAGCCAACGCGGCATCTCTGGCTTTCGCTGGCCAACTGAGCTCTGGGCGCACACCTTGGTTCGCAAACTCCTACAACAGCTTGATGGAGCAGCCATTGCTCACCGCACATGGCTTAACCCAAGCTTGGTCATTGGTTCATTAGGTTTCAAGGAGGATCTCGATGGCTTCAATTACGTTTGATCACGTTGATAAAGTCTTTGGCGACGTGCATGTGCTCAAAGATCTCAACATTGATATTCCCGACCAAGAATTTTTGGTGCTGGTTGGCCCTTCAGGCTGTGGTAAATCAACCGCGTTGCGCTGTTTGGCTGGCCTCGAAGAAATTACCGGCGGCCAAATTATGATCGGGGATCGCGTGGTCAACAATGTTGCGCCCAAAGATCGCGATATTGCGATGGTGTTCCAAAGCTATGCGTTGTATCCCCACATGACCGTGTTTGATAACATGGCCTTTGGTTTGAAGCTGCGCAAAGTGCCCAAACCCGAAATTAAGCGCCGCGTCGAAGAAGCTGCCGAAATGATGGCGATCGGCCACTTGCTTGATCGCAAGCCACGCCAACTTTCTGGTGGTCAACGCCAGCGGGTTGCCTTGGGCCGTGCCATCGTCCGCGACCCAGCCGTCTTCTTGATGGACGAACCACTCTCGAACTTGGATGCTAAGTTGCGGGTGCAAACGCGGGCTGAAATCAGCAAGCTGCACCAACGGCTCAAAACCACCTTCATCTACGTGACCCACGACCAAACCGAAGCCATGACCATGGGTTCGCGGATTGCGGTGATGCGTGATGGCTTGTTGCAACAACTCGATAGCCCGCAAACCTTGTACGATCATCCAGTGAACAAATTTGTGGCAGGCTTCATTGGTTCGCCTTCGATGAACTTCATCAAAGGTACCTTGACCAAAGGCGATGGCCGCTTGTTCTTCGATGGTGGCAGCTTCGCAGTGCCAATTCCCAACAGCCGCCGCGCCCACATCGAATCGTATGTTGGCAAAGAAGTTGAGCTTGGCGTGCGCCCAGAAGACGTGCACGATGCAGCGCTCTTGCCACCAGGCATTAATGGCGATGCAGTCGTCGAAACCACCGTCGATGTGACCGAACCGATGGGGAGCGAAATCTACGCCTACCTGCAAAGCGGCCAACACTCGATCATTGGGCGTTTCGACCCACGGACTTCAGCCCGCCCAGGCCAGCCAATTCGCGCAGTCTACGATATGGAAAAAATGCATATCTTCGACATCGCCACCGAAAAAGCTTTAATCTAAACCTAGGCTTTGGCAAAGCCTAAAACATCAGCGCAGCATGCAGCATGCTGCGCTGATTTGCGTTTAAATTCACCCTTGACAAGCATTTTTCTGTTTACTATGATGGACTCAGCCAATTAATAGAGATGAATTAATTAGCTAGAGATTTATCGAGAGCATTTTCTCCCCACAGAATGAGGTAGAACAGAATGACCGCACCACTTGTAGAAGTGCAGTACGACGTACTGGCACAGGTTGCGCAACGCTTCCAAAAACAGGCCCAAGCAGTCCAAACCATGCACCAATCGCTCAAGCAAACTTTAGCGACGCTTCAAAATGGTGCTTGGCAAGGCCAAGCAGCCCAAGCATTCTTTAAAGAGTTTGAAACCGAAATTGCCCCAACACTTCAACGCTTAATTCAAGTTTTTGAGACCCAGCAATCAGTAACCATAGAAATTGGTAAACTCTTCAAAACCCACGAAGAGGAAGCAGCACGCTTATTTCACCACTCACAGGATGGGGTGCTGGCAAGTAAACAACGCGGCAAAGGGGTGTTTAGCACTCCCCCAGGCGGCGATCCAGCAGTTACCGAATTGCATGACTCTAGCCGCGATAGGACTGTCTTTGGCTTCTTCACTGATAAATATGAATACGAACCACGCTATAAAACTTTTAAAGGCAACATTACTACCGATGGCATTAGTGCAGGCGATGTTACTCAAGGCTATCTTGGTGATTGTTACTTTATGGCGGCACTAGCCTCTGTGGCTCAGCAAAACCCCGATTTGATCAAAAATGCTATTGCTGATAATGGCGATGGTACTTATACGGTTACCTTTTATGAAGATGGCAAACCAGTTAAAGTAACTGTTGATTCTGATTTTCCAGTCAAAGAAGATTCGAGCGGTAATAGCACCAATAATCTAGCATATGCCCAGCATGGCAGTACTCCTGATGAATTATGGCCAATGATCTTAGAAAAAGCCTATGCCCAACATACAGAAAATAGCTATGAAGAGATTGAAGGTGGCTGGCCTGGCGATGCCGTTGAATTATTAACGGGCAAGGCTCCAACTGAAATCAGCACTACAGCCTCAACTCCTGAGCAGACTAAAACTGTCTTACAAGACCTAAATACCCGCCTTAGCAACGGTGATAGCGTTACAGTTGCGACCCGCACTGAAGGTTGGTTTGAAGATACAACAACTTGGCCCGACAATGTTGTTGCAAATCACGCTTATTCGGTGGAAAAAGTTGATGTCGAAAAGGGCTTAATCTATTTGCGAAATCCTTGGGGCACGGGTAGTGCTCCGCAACCAATGAGCCTAGAGGATTTCAATAAATATTATAATCATACAGTGACTAATCCACTTAAATAGTATTTTTCTTGAGGGCAAAGCGTATGCTTTACAAACGAATATTGAGTATTTTTTTGATCTTTCTTATGACTGGGTGCAGTAATGCCCAACAGGAGCAAGCAACCATGACCGCCCAAGCAACGCGTTTCATCCAGATTCAAAACGTTAACCATGGGGTCGTGCAAACCCTCAACCATCAATTTGCAGTTGGTTTACTTGGGGTTAGCAATAGTACCTATACCGATACCAATGGAGTCCAGCAAGAAGGCCTCGTAGCCAGAATTAGTATTGCCGATCGGTTGCAAACTGATCCTGAGTATCGCGCACCAAACATTCTAGTCCACGAGGGCAGCATTTTCGAGGCCGATGGCCGCTATGAGGTAATTGAACTGCATAAAGGTTCATCGAATGGCATGCCTGGATCGAATAGCAGTTATATGGTCTTTGGTAAATTAGCCGATTAATTTCAGCATGCGAGATCATATGTGCACTATGGGAAAGGTTTTAATTCAAGCTTTTTTGGTTAGGTGGCTTCTTTTTGACTGGGTGCAGTACTACCCAACAGGAGCAAGCAACCATGACCGCTCAAGCAACACGCTTTATTCAGAAAATGTCAGTCAAGCATGGCACAATGCATCATACCGAAGATCAATTTGGCATTGGCCTAGAGTTTGTTGAAAATAGCGAATATACCGACGAGCAAGGCCAAACCCAACAAGGCTTATTTGCTCGCATTTCGGTCGCCGATGAAACCCAACGCGATCCAGCGTATCGCGCACCAAACATTCTAGTCCACGAGTGCAGTGTTTTCGAGGCTGGCGGACGCTACGAGGTAATGAACTGCATCAAGGTTCATCAAATGGCATGCCTGGCTCGAATAGCAGTTATATGGTCTTTGGTAAATTAGCCGATTAATTTCAGCCCTATCAACGGTATAATGAGAACTGGTGGATGTAATAATCCATCAGTTTTTATTTTAGTGGAATCGGATCTATGCCTAACCAAGCCTTCGTCGCAGCGCTCCAAGCGCAACTCGCCAATTTAAACCACGATGATGAAGCGCGCGCACGGCTGTTGCCAACCTTCGATAATGGCAACCCGAGCCGTAATTTATTGCCTCCAGCCAACATCCAGCCACGCCATGGCGCTGTTCTGGCCTTGCTTTATCCAGAGGCAGAGCACTTGTTTGTGCCATTAACGGTGCGTAGCGGCAATCTGCGTAGCCACACCGGCGAGATCTCGTTGCCAGGCGGCTCGATAGACCCAAGCGATGCCAGCCCTGAGGCCGCCGCCCTGCGCGAAGCCCACGAAGAAATTGGCTTAGACATCGATCAGCCCACAATCATTGGGCGGCTCAGCGAGTTGTATGTACCAGTCAGTAATTTTCTGATCACGCCAATTGTCGCATGGCTTGATCATGCGCCCGATTTAGCGCCAAATCCCAGTGAGGTTGCCGCTGTGCTGCATTTGCCATTACAGCAACTTTGGGCCGCCGATGCGGTGCAAACCGAGCAACGCATGATCCGCGGCGTAGCCTTGCAAGTGCCACATTACCCCTATGGCGAGCACAAAATTTGGGGCGCAACCTCAATTATTCTGACCCAATTAGCCTTACGCGCTCAAGCTGCGCTGCAACAAATAGTATAATGGCGGCCTAATCACTTAGCGTTGAGAGCCAATGAAACGGATTCTTGTTTGTACAGCCCAAGTGCCTTTTGCCCGTGGTGGGGCCGAATTGCTCGCCGAAGGGCTGGTAAACGCCTTACGTCAAGCAGGCCACGAAGCCGATTTGGTGGCCTTGCCCTTCACCCGCACGCCGCATCGCGAGTTGCTGAATAGCGCGTTGGCTTGGCGCATGCTCGATCTAAGCCACGTCGAAGATCGGCCTGTCGATCAAGTTATCTGTACCAAATTCCCCTCATATGCGGTTGCTCACCCCAAAAAAGTTGTTTGGTTGGTGCATCAGCATCGTCAACTCTACGATTGGCGTGGCACAAACTGGAGCGATTGGGGCAGCCAACCTGATGATGATCAACTGGCACGAACATTAACCAAGCTTGATCACCAAGCCTTAGCTGAAGCCAAACGTCGTTTTAGCATTTCCAAGATTGTTAGCCAACGCTTGCAACGCTTCAACGACCTCGCCAGTACGCCGCTCTATCCACCATCGATTTATAGCGGGCGCTTGCGCCAAGGCAGCTACAAACCCTATATTTTGAGCATTTCGCGGCTTGATCAGGCCAAACGGCTCGATTTATTGCTGCATGCGCTGGCCTACACCGAACAACCAGTCAAGGCGATTATCGGTGGCCGTGGCCCAGCGATGGCCGAACTCCAAGCCCTGAGCAAGCAATTGGGGCTAGAACAACGGGTCGAGTTTCGCGGCTGGATGGATGATCAAACATTAATTGATTTGTATGCTGATGCCCGCGCCGTGTTTTATGCCCCCATCGACGAGGATTTTGGCTTTGCTACGATCGAAGCGCTTGAGGCTGCCAAACCAGTGCTGACAGCCCAAGATTCTGGCACCGTTTTAGAGTTTATCCACGATGGACTAACCGGATTTGTCGCTCCCGCAGAGCCACGGGCCATGGCTGCGCGGCTCGATGCACTTTGGCAATCGCCCGACTTGGCAGCCAACCTTGGTAGCAATGGCCCAGCAATGGTTGCCAATATTCGCTGGGAGCATGTCGTCAAGCAGCTCGTTTTAACTTAATTATTCTTTGTAGGTACGGCCTTTCCAGGTTACGCCGCGCCCCGACCAAATGCGCCATGCCGCTTCTGCCGCCAACAGCATATAGCAGACAATCCCCAAGGGAAAAAGCAGCGCATGGCGACGCGACAAGCCATATAATTGCTGCATAAAACGGCCCCAACTCCAAAATGCAAAGCCATTTAACAACACAGCCATGCCACTCAATACGAGTTTTGGCCAGAATGTCCAGCGGCGCAGCCAAGCCCACATGCTCAGCAAACCCAAGCCAAATGGCACAACTCCAACCAAAATCTGGCGAAAACCAGCCCACGAAGAGCGTGCGCCGCCATTGCGCAAGCCAGCAATCGCATTCTTAACCAAGCCCTCGCGTACCTCGCTGCCATTGGTGTACATGCGCACTCGCAGCAACTCGCCAGCATACACCGCCTTCATCACACCGCCGGCTCGCACAATTGCTTGGGCTAATTCAACATCCTCAAGTACCCGATCGCGCACTGCTGCATGGCCGCCAGCGCGCAGGTAGGCGCTGCGCCGCACCAAAATAAACTGGCCATTCGCTAAAACAACGCCAGAGCCAGGCGTATTAACTTTGCTCACCGGATAGGCCGCCTGAATAATTGAGAAAAACGCTGGTAGCAAGGTTTTTTCCCAAAAACTGCCAAGCTCCGAAAAAGGCAAAAATGTCAGCAAATCGAGCTTTTCTGCTTCAGCATAGGCCAACGCTTGGCTCAACATCGCAGGCTGTGGCTTGGTATCAGCATCAAGAAACAACAACCAGTCGCTCGAACTGGCCTCGGCCAATTGCCAACAAGCCCAGCATTTACCAGTCCAGCCAGCGGGCAAGCTTTGGCCGTGCAACAAGCGCACTCGTTGATCGTGGGCCGCAACTTCGGCTACAATCGCGCTAGTTTGGTCGGTCGAATGATCATCAAGAATGGTCAGTTGCCAATCGCTGCTGGTTTGCAGCGCCATACCACGCAATACATGGCCGATATTGTGCGCTTCATTACGAGCTGGCACCAATACATCGATGCTTGGCAGCGGCTCAAGTGCTGGGCGTGGCTCAATTTGGGGAATCTTTTTGAGCAACAGCGCATCACGCACCAATAAAATCAACGAAGCCAAGCCTAAGCCAAGCCCAATCACAACAGGAAGCATAGATCGATGAATCCTCAAACTGCAAAACAATCGTCACACTATATCACGCAGCCAGCACGCCAATGGATGGATCAGACCTTGCCTTGGCTGATTGTCGGCCTACTCTTGCCAATCTATTGGCTGATGAGCAGCCCAAGTATAAGCACAGCTTATGGCAGCAGCGACAGCGGCGAATTAGCAACCGCACTCTGGTTTGGCGCAGTGCCGCATCCACCAGGCTCGCCAACCTACCTCCTGATTGGGGAAGTTGCGCTCCACTGGTTTGGCGGCGAGCCAGCCCAGCGCTTAGCACTATTGAGTGGATTAGTAACGGCCTTGAGTGCAGGCATCGCAGCCGCATGTGTTGGATTAAGCGCCAGCGAACAACCACGCTCGATCCGCTGGAGCGCAATGCTGGCCGCAGGTTTGGGCTTTGGCTTGAGCCAACGAATTTGGCAACAAGCATTAGTGGTAGAAGTGTATGCGTTGGCCAATTTGTTTCAGCTGCTTTTGCTGTGGCTCAGCCTGCGTTGGCAGTGCTGGCAACAAACGCGTACGCTGGCGGCGCTTGGCTTCGTATGCGGCTTGGGGTTGGGTGTGCAACTACCAGTTGCTGCGTGGTTGGTCGGCTTTGGTTTGTGGTGGTTTAAGGCCAAATGGCCGATTAAATGGCAGCAAATTGGGCTATTTTTGCTCATGCTGCTGCTTGGCGTGAGTAGCTATCTCGTATTGCCATGGCGTGGCGCGGCGGTTCCGCAAGCAAGTTGGGGCGATTGGCGCAGTTTTGCTGGCGCAATCAGCCACATCAGCGCTAGTGAATACCGCTATTTAGTTGGCGCAGTGCCACTGAGCGAGCAACTTCAACGCTGCATTTTAGCATTTCGTGATTTACTGGCCAGCTATTGGTGGATCGTCGGGCCGCTGTTAATTGGCTGTGGCTGGCAAAAAATTACGCTAGCACAACGCTGGATGCTGATTGGTTGGGCTGGGATAACACTGCTTTGGGCTATCAGTTATGGCGGCGCTGATGCCCAAATCTATCTTTTGCCAATCCATGGCTTGGCTGGTTGGCTGCTTGGTTTGGGCGTAGTGTGGTTGGCACAAAAGCCAAGGCTGGCAGGTTGGATTTGGCTCGCGCCAATGTTGATGTTAATCTGCTTGCCCTTGGGTTGGCACTATTCGCTGCGGGGCCAAACCCAAAGCCGCGATCAAGCAATCGTGCTGCTGCAACAACAGCCAGCGAATGGCCAATTGCTAAGCAACGACGATCAAACAACATTTAGTGCCTGGTATGTGCAAGCGGTGTTGGGAGTGCGGCCTGATGCACAGATTATTGATCAGCGCCTACAACAACAGTTGTGGTATCAGCGACGGGAAGGGTTATCAACTCGCTAGGATCTTTAATAATATCAACGATCACCAAGGTCAGGTCGTCTGCTTGGCGGGCAGCACCACGGAAGCGATCAACATCTGCGCAATAGGCATCAATCAAGCTAGCGGTATTTTCTGCTTCCAACTCGCGCACGGCGGTACACCAGCGATCAAAACTATACAACTCGCGTTGCTCGTTCATGGTCTCAATTACGCCATCGGTATAAACTACCAAGCGATCTTTGGCTTGCAATTGGATGGTTTGCTCGGCATAGGGGAAGTTGCGAATTGAGCGCAGCGGCGTGCCAAAGGCCTCTAATTCCTGAATCGTGCCATTGCGCCGCAAGAGTGGAAACGGGTGTCCTGCATTGGCAAATCGCAATTGATGATTGCGCAAATTGAGCACCCCATACCAAACCGTCATCATCTGATTAACTGCATCGTCGGCGTGCAAAATTGCATTGACATGGCGCAACACATGGCCGGGGTTGCGCGAACGCCGCGCCTCGCTGCGAATAATCGAGCGGGTCATGGCCATAACCATCGCCGCAGCAACACTCTTGCCAGTTGCATCACCGACAATAATTGCAATTTCATCATCGTTCAAACGAATCAGATCATACAAATCACCGCTCGTTTCAAGTGCTGGCTGCACCGAAGCGCCAATATCGAGGCATTCGCTATAGTGTTGGGGCTTGGGGTAGAGGTCTTGTTGCAAATTACGCGCAATCGCCAACTCTTGGCGAATCAGCGTATCTTGCATCAATTGTTGACGGGCTTCTTGGAGCGAGATCATCGAATTATCAAGCGTGCGTTGGTAGAGCCAAGCAATTAAAGTAATCATGATTAAGAATCCAGTGATTGGAATAATTGCAGAAACACCGTTTCGAGGTATAAAAACAGCTAAAATAAAAATAATGTTAACAATAGTTTGAATAATAGAAAATTTTGAATTTACAATAAAAGCTGAGATTAATATCGAGAGGCTAAGAACATAACTAAATGTAATCGCTGTATCAAACGAATCTGAAAGAAGATTAATAAGCATTGTCAATGCAATAAGTACATTAATAAAGATCGATATTATTTTAGCTGATAAATCTATCTTACCTTTCTTTCGAAGCGTATCTGTATAAATTAGTATACCTATACTCGATAATATATACAACACTGAATATATATACTTAATATCTAATGTCTTGAATAGTAATAAAAATATATATGCTAAGAGAAAGTAATGAATATAAATTATTGTTTTATTGATGTAACGAAGAAACACTGCTTTTCGTTGCAGTGTACTTTGAATTTCAAGATCTCGGTTTTGTGCAGATAAATGTTGTTGGGCCATAGTATAGTACTGAGTCACAACCGTTGTGATTGTGACTCAATAGAAAGGGTTTCAATCGATAAGGATTAACCCCAGAATGCTGCGCCTCGGTGGAAACTCGTATCTTTATAATTAGTTGCAGATGTTTCGACTTGTTTCAGCTCATCATCAGTTAAATCAAAGCCATGGTTTTTAAGCGTTGCAGCAATGTCGCTGCTATCCAACAGTTCTTGACGGAAGGCTTCGTCCGAGGTGGCTTGATCGATCAGGCGTTGAAATTCATCGCTATGCTTTGAACTCATACGGTTCCTCCAGGGTAGGATGTTGGATGACCATCATTATATGAAGATCTTGGATATTAGCAATAGGTTATCAGTTCAAGCCATTCTTACAGTTCAAGCGAAGCCGTAGCTACATCAAGCAATGTATCTTTGGGTACAATCATCTGTTGGTTATGTTGCGTATATTAGTGCTTGAGTGTTGCGAGAATATAATTAATCAGGTCGCGGTCGCGATCATCAAGGCCATAGAGTAGGCGTTGCTGGTCGCGTTCGCCAGCCCAAATTTGCTCAACTGGGTTGCTCAGTTGCCAACCAAGGCTCTCAAGGTCGGCCAAGGTCAAACGTAGTTCGGCCCGTGGTAGCGCAGGATCATGAGTTGCTGCTACAATAGCATCAAGCAAACTTGTAAAATCTTCAAGATCCATTCCGCCGCCAGCATCACTCTGTTTGGCAACCAGCATTTGAATGCTCAGCAATAACTCACCAATTTGGTCTTGCTCATGGCGCTCTAAGCGATCATACAAGGCTTGAATTTGGGCTTGATCGTTATTCAACACCGCTTCGCGCAAATCGAGTGGAAGTTGGTCGATCAATTGCTCAAGGGTTGGCGCTTCTGCATAGGTATCAAGCGCTTGCTCAATCTGAAACTGCTGAAATTGCTCAAGCTGTTGACTAACGAGGGTTTGTTGTGCGACCGGCATCGCGGCAAAAGCTGCTTCAAACGCCACGCTATCGCCGCTTTCTAGCGCTTGCAGCACAGCTGGGGGTAAACTGGCAAGCAAGCCACGTAGTTCGGTGGTATCCATAACTGCCTCCTTTGCAGCTATCGTATCACAGAAGTTTGGGGGACATTCATGGGTCGTTTTGTTCGTTGGCTGGTGTTTCGCCTCTTACGTTTGTACTACCCACGCATCGCCGTCGAAGGCTTAGAACAGTTGCCCCGTGGGCGGGTGATGTTCGTGCTCAACCACCCCAATGGCTTGCTCGACCCATTGTTGTTAATGTTGATTCTCGGCCAGCCGGTCGCGTTTTTGGCCAAAAATACCTTTTTCAACAATCCAATTGGCCGTTGGATGATGCAAGCGTTTGGAGCTTTGCCAATTTATCGCCAAAGCGATGCAGCTGAGGGCAGCAATACCCGCGATTTGAATGAACAAACCTTTGCCCGCTGCCGTCAATTACTCGCCGATCAACACCATTTAGCCTTGTTTCCCGAAGGCACATCACACTCAGAAGCCTATCTGTTGCCGTTGCGTTCAGGTGCCGCCCGAATTGCCTTAGGCGCAGAGGCCGAGCACAATTGGCAACTCGATTTGAAGATTGTGCCAATTGGCTTGTGGTATGAAGATAAGCATATTTTTCGTTCTTCAGTACTCTTATTAGTTGGCAAACCAATTAACGTTAATCAATTTCAGCATGCCGAGGCCGAGCGCGAACAAGCAGTTGCTAGTTTGACCACACGCATGGCTGAGCATTTGGGCGGCGTGGTGTTCCAAGCTGGCAATGCCGAGCTATTACGTGGCCTACCAGTGATGGTCGGCTGGACGGTCGATCGCTTACGACGCAAGCGCCCAAGTGGCCGCGAAGCCTATACCTCGCTCACCCCAACCGAACGGGTGCAATTAGCAACCCTAGCGGCCAAAGCGCAACGCTACGCCCGCACTTTGCGGCTTTTGGGCATCGCCGACCCGTGGGCACCACAATTGCCCTTGGCCACCCGTTGGCGCTTTTGGCGCAAATTTTTGTGGACATTGCTGGCTTTTATTCCGGCAGCATGTGGCATTTTGCTCAGCTACCCAATGTATCGGCTCAGCGGCATCATCGCCACCAGAATGACCAAAGAGCTAGAAGTGTTGAGCACAATTAAATTGATTGCAGGCATGGTTTTGCAACCAATTGGCTGGATTGTAACCAGCCTAATCATTGGCTTGTTGACAACTTGGCAAGCTGGCTTGATTGTGTTGCTACTAGCCCCGTTATTTGGCTTTATTGCCCTGCGCTGGAGCGAACGCTGGCGCGCTGTGCGCGAGGCAACCGCCGCTTCGTGGCTACGCCTCACCCAACCAGACCTCACCAGCCAATTATTGCAACGCCGCCGCGATTTGGGCGAGCAAATTTCGAACACAATTTTGAGCTTAAACGATTAAGCAATAGAGCGCAGGATGAGCTTCATCCTGCGCTCCTGCATTTAAATCAATTCAACTGCCTGCGGATTGCGATCAAAAAACAGTTTTAAGCCATGCACACTCATCGCCAAATTGCCCCACAACACCAAATTGAGCGCTGGCGAAACAGGCTCTTTGGTCGGCAAAGCTCGTTCAACAATCGCCTCAACTGGCAATTCAGCAGCATGCAGATTATCACGTACATCGCGCACGATCTTGACCAAACGCTCGTGCATTTCTTCGATTGCCAAGGCTGGCGGCGCAACCGTCGGGCCAAAGTGCGAAGGCAACAATTGGCGAATCGGATAGTTGGCTAAAGTTTGGAAGGCTTGCAGCTGATCGGCCAAATTGAAGGCTGGTGGCGGGGTTACGGGCATATTGAGATTATAGCTACTCATCAAAATCCCAATTGAATCGCCAGCCCACAGCGTGCCCGAATGAGCTTCCCAAAAGGCGAGATGATCGGGCGAGTGGCCAGGCGTTGGCACAGCTTCGAGCACAATCTCTTTGCCGAGATTTAGGCTCAAATGCTCGGCAGCTACAATCCGTTCGGCGGCAATTGGCTGCATCGTGCCATAAACCTGCCACATTGGGCCAACGGCCCGCTCCACGCTGCGCATCAGCTTGCTTGGCTCGGCCAAATGCGCAGCTGTCAGCGAGTGCAAATAGACCTTGGCATTGGGCAAATGTTGAGCCAAAATCCCCGCCCCACCACTGTGATCCATGTGGACATGAGTTAAGAGGATATGTTCAACTGCGTCGGGGTCGATTCCAAGTTGTTGCAAACCAGCTAAGGTTGCTTCGGCGGTTAATGATGTACCAGTTTCGATTAGAGCAACCTGATCGCCTTGTACCACATAGGTAGCGCCAAAACCATCGGTTGTCAGCAGGCCATTATCGATCATGGCAATCTGATCGCTCAGTTGCGTCAGCGGAACTTGCATCATTGCACTCCGTTTCGATTACAAAATCAATGTATGGCTATTTTACCTGATTCAGTTGAGAATAGCATCTTGGCGATAAATGTAATTAACTGATAGGCAAAGCAAGATACAATTTGACATGGTTCGGACGGTCAGGCTATAATAGATAAGCTACAGCGCGTCCATGGCGGCGTGCTATCAATTTTGTCTTATCTATACAGAAGCGCGAGCACGCGCTTTTGTTTCGTCTGACACCGGAGGATTCGCACAATGCCAAAACGAACTTGGCAACCAAAACGCATCAAGCGCCGCCGTGTTCACGGTTTCTTGGAGCGCATGCAAACTCGCACAGGCCGCGCCGTTGTAAAAGCCCGTCGTCAACGTGGTCGCTGGAAGTTAACTGTGAGCGACAAACGCCGACCAGCAGGCCCAGGCGGTCATCGCTAAACAATGCAACGTTCACAGCGCCTTCGCTCGCCACGCGATTTTCGCCGTGTTCGCGAAGGCGGTCGTACATGGTCACATCCACTCTTGGTGTTGAGCGTCGCGCCAGCGCGGGCCAATCGCGTTCGGTGTGGGATTGTGGTTCGCAAAGCGCTGGGCACAGCCGTCGAACGCAATCGTTACAAACGCCGAGTGCGCGAAGCTATCCGTTTGATCTACGATCAGATTCGCCCAGGATGGGATGTTATTTTTATTGTACGAGCGGGATTTCGCACAGCGGCCTGGGAGCAGATTCAGCAGGCCGTTTCGCGTTTACTGCAACAAGCGCAGCTATGGCATGATCGTGAACAACCATCACAGGAAGATCGCCATGGGTAAGATATTATTGGCACTTATTCGCTTGTACCAGCGTTTTTCGCGATATACACCACCAAGTTGTATCTATACGCCAACCTGTTCCCACTATGGCTATCAAGCTATCGCGAAATATGGGGCATTCAAAGGTACATGGTTGACACTGAAACGGATCGCCCGTTGCCATCCATGGGCACAGGGTGGTGAAGACCCTGTTCCATAAGTTGGCACAGGGTTTTTTGCTATGACAACGTAGGAATATACGGCTATGAATTTTCTAGGTCCAATCTTTTTACCATTTCTCGAATGGCTGTTTCATCTGTTTGGCAACTTGGGGTGGGCAATCATCTCTTTTACGATTTTAGTTCGTTTAGGCATGTTGCCGCTGACGCTGAAGCAATTACGTTCGCAACGCAAAATTATGGTCATCCAACCAAAATTGCGCGAATTGCAACGTAAATATGGCAAAGATCGCGAAAAACTGACCCAAGAAACCATGAAGCTCTATCGTGAGCATGGAGCCAGCCCCGTTGGTGGTTGTCTGCCGCTCTTGATCTCATTGCCAATTTTGTTTGGGGTTTGGCAAGCGATTCAATTATTTGGCACGAAAGTTGAAGCCACTGCCGAACAAGTGCAGTTTTTGTGGTTGCCCCGCCTAACCCCGTTGGTTGACGGTGCAGGCCAAGCGATTGCTGGGAGTGCCAAAGACCCCTACTATATTTTGCCACTCTTGGCAATTGGCTTTCAATTCATCACAACCTTGATGGCGATGCAACGCAACCCAGACCCACAGCAAGCCTCAATGAACAAAGTGATGATGTTTATGCCATTTATCTTTGGCTTTATCTACTTCCAATTCCCAGCAGGCGCAACCCTGTATTCGGTCACTGGTTCGTTGATTCAAATGGTGCAACAATATTTCACCTCAGGCTTTGGCTTGCTTTCGAAATATTTGCCATTTTTGCCCGAAAAAACCGGCTTCTTGCACCAACCATTGCCAGAATCGGCTACAATCACGATTGAAGAACCAGAAAGCCCAAGTGATCAGCCCCAACGCCGCGATTTTTGGACTGCGCTTGGCAAATTAGAACCGGTTACTGATGTCAGCGCCGCTGGTGCTGCCGCCGAAAGTGGTAGCAGCGACATCGTAACTGAACAAGCAATTGAAGATGTTAAGGCGCAGCTTGGCAAGCCGAAAAAACGGCGCTAGTCTCGGCTTATAATTCGGAGGAACGTGTAGGACATGGCGTTGCAAAAAGTTGAAGTACGCGCAGCAAGCGTGGCCGAGGCCGTGGCTCAAGCCCTCGCCCAACTCGGCAAAGATGAAGATGAAGCTCTGATCGAGGTTTTAGCGCAAACCGCTGATTCAGCCCTTGTCCGCGTCAGCGTCGATGATGATGAGGATGAGTTGCTGGCTGAGTATGGCGATGATGACGATGAGGAACAACCAAAACGTCGTCGCCGCCGCGTCGCTAGCACCGATGAGCAAACCGTGGCGCTCGCCCGTCAGTTGCTTGAGGCCTTGCTCACTCGCATGAACATCGATGCCTTTGTAACGCCGGTTGTACAGAAGGCCAAAGGCTCCGATGAAGAAGAAGATACGCTGACCTTGCATATCGAGGGTGTCGATGAAGAAACCACCGGCCTGATGATTGGCCGCCGTGGCGAAACCTTGCGCTCATTGCAATATCTGCTGAATGTCTTAATTCATCGCCAAACTGGGCGCTGGTCGCAAGTGGTAATCGATATTGGCCAATATCGCCAACGTCGCCAAGATTCACTTGAGGGCTTGGCGTTGCGCATGGCCGAACGCGTGCGCCAATCAGGCCGCCCAATGCCGCTTGAGCCAATGAGTTCATTCGAACGCCGCATCATCCATATGGCGCTGCGCGAAGATCCGTCAGTCTATACCGAAAGCGCTGGCGAAGGTGAGCATCGAAAAATCGTTATTTATCCAAAACGCTAATCAATGGCGATTAGCGCTGTGGTTGCGCGGGTGTTGTTCTCAGCACCCGCCAATCAATATCCAAGGAGTCGATGATGATTCCCTTAACTAACTTGCCTGCCACAGTCAGCATCCGCGAAGTTGGCCCCCGCGATGGCTTGCAAAACGAGGATCGCATCCTCACCACCGAGCAAAAAATCCTGCTGATCAATGCCCTCAATAATTCTGGCTTGCGCCAAATCGAAGTTGGTTCATTCGTCAACCCGCGTTATGTGCCCCAAATGGCCGATACCGCCGAGGTTTTTGCGCGCATCGAACGCCGCCCCGATGTGATTTATAGCGCAATTGCGCCAAATTTACGCGGAGCACAACGCGCCATCGAAGCGCGCGCCGATTCGGTGCAAATCTTTTTGAGCGCATCCGAAAGCCATAATCAAAGCAATGTGCGCATGAGCATCAACGAATCGCTGGCTGCTGCCGCCGATATTGCCCTTGCACTCAAAGAAGCCCAGATTGAGTTCGAAGCTGTGCTTTCGGTGGTCTTTGGCTGCCCCTTCGAAAACGATGTGCCCATCGAGCGCGTCGTGAGCATGACTGAACGGCTGCTCGAGCTTGGCGCAAGCCAAATTACGCTTGGCGATACAACCGGCATGGCCCATCCGCGCTTAGTCCAAGCAGTTGTGCTAGCCTTACGAGAGCGCTTCCCACATGCACCTTTGCGTTTGCACCCACATAGTGCGCGCGGAGCTGGCTTAGCCAACGTATTGGCTGCACTCGAAGTTGGAATCGATCGGATTGATGCAAGCATTGGTGGGATTGGCGGCTGCCCATTTGCTCCAGGCGCGCCAGGCAATATCAGCACCGAAGATACCGTACACATGTTGCATGAAATGGGTATCGACACAGGCCTCGATATTCCAAAGCTCGTTTCGTGTGCCAAACTGATCGAAAGCTTGCTTGGCCACGAAGTGCCTGGGCAAGTTATCAAAGGCGGCATTTGTGGCCATATTCCTGGCGGCAAAATGCGCCCATGGAACGAAGCCGAAGTGCTCGACGCACAAACCAGCCGCACCGTTTAAGCATTATTAGCCCATCCAGTACGCCATATGGTTTGCTTGGATGGGTTTTTGCTTGCCAAAAATAAGCTTCTCCCTCGCTTGGCTTCCCCTGCTCTACCCCAATAGTCATAAACAACCCTGCTACGAAGCCTTATAGCAGCTTGCAAAAAGGCCTATACCAGGGCGGACTGATAGACCATACCCGTCCTAGGTTATCGGATCTATGCTGCTTGCAAGCAAATGATTAATGGATTAAGGGATTGCCGCTATGTTTCAGCCATCAGCCAAGCACACCAATCAAACACTCGTCGGGCAAGCCCCTGAACTTTCAGTCATCATTCCCTGTTTCAACGAACAAAAACGGATCATCCCCAGCATCGACTCAATTGTTCATTACCTCAACGAGCGAAACCGTTCGTGGGAGTTAATCATCAGCGACGATGGCTCAACCGATCAAACAATTAGTCTGATCGAAGCTCAAAAATATCCCAATCTGACGATCATCAAAAGCTCAAGCAACCATGGCAAAGGCCATGCAGTGCGAGCTGGCATTATTGCAGCCAAAGGTAACTTTATTCTGTTTACTGATGCAGATAATGCTACGCCAATCACTGAGTTAAATAAATTGTTGCCCTCATTAGAGCAAGGCAACTACGATTTGGCGATTGGCTCGCGGGCCAAACAACTGCTGCAAACCAAAGAACGGCGTTTGAGCCGCTGCGTGATGAGCGCTGGGCTGCGGCTGATTGTTGAACATGGCTTGAAACTGAATATTCACGATAGCCAATGTGGCTTCAAGCTGTTTCATCGGGCGGTAGCCAAACATCTGGCCCAAGTCCAAACGATCAATGGCTTTGCCTTCGATTTAGAGCTTTTGGTGATTGCCGATATTTTTGGTTATCAAACCAATGAAATTTCAGTCGAATGGGTTGATGTTGCTGGCTCAAAAGTCCATCCAATTCGTGATGCCTATCAGTTTCTCCGCGACATTATGATCATTCAAATTAACCATTGGCGTGGGCGCTACCCAAGCTCAAGCCAAAAAAAAACAAAAGCTAAATCACAGCAATCAGGCCAGTGGTTTGCCTAAAAAACCTCTATTTTGCTGCTTGAAGCGTTGATTAACGAAGCATTTGCTGCTCCTCAGCCCCTGGCCACGTAGCCGAGGGGCTTCGCGTTGCAATGAGCAGCTTTAGCATAGGCGATGGTTCTAATCCTAAGCACAAGAACTAGTTGAATAGCTTGGGTTTGATAGTCCTTTCTGTTTCCCCCCTTGACACTTTAGTAGCGCTCGAATGGGTGACTATTCGCTTATTGGTTCCGGCTATGAAGCAATCTATAGTTAAGCTAACGGTATTTTTATACGAAAGCCTCATTTTATGGGCGTACTTCAACGTTCTGGTTTTACAATCAGCCACATTCCACTCCTGCAGCGGCTCAAACAATTAACCAAGTTTTGGCTGTTCGGCAGTATGCTCTTAGTTAATCTGGCGAATTATGGCGTTGCGAGCGTGCTTGGTCATGGGCTAGTTCCAGCAGCCTATGCCCAAATTAACGTCATTATGACCCTGTTCGCCATTGCAACCTTGGCCAGTGGTTTTTTGCAAATTCAAGCTGCTCGGGCCAGCCTTAGCCTCAACAACTACGCCAAACTGCGCCAACTGCGCCAGCTAGCCTGGATCATCGGGGCGGTTAATGGTCTGCTCTGCGCAGGATTGGCGGGATTTTGGCAAAAGCTGTTTGGTACAAGTCCAACGCCATTGTTGCTGCTGGGCTTTGGCTTGATCAGCTACTATCCGCTTGGCGTTGAACGGGGAATTATGCAAAGCCAAGCGGCTTTTGGGCGGCTTGCAAGTAATTTGCTGCTAGAAACGATGATGCGGCTCGCTGGAGCAATCAGCGTGCTCGAATTGGGCTTGGGCGTAACGGCGGTCAGTTTAGTTTTTGCTGGTTCGTTGCTCGCGGCGTGGGGTTTGAGCTACGCCAAACCAGCCATACCCGAGAGCGTTGGTTCGACCAGTCAACTTCAGCCATTATGGCCACTTGGCTTGCGCATGCTAGGCCAAGGCTTGATGCTCCATAGTGATATGCTTTTGGTAACGCTGTGGTTTTCGCAGCATATTGCTGGCCAATATGCTGCCTTAGCCTTGATTGGCAGGTTTGGCTTCTTTGTAAGCAGTACGGTTGCAAGCTTGGGTTTTGCCAAGCTTTTACGCGCCGATCAGGCTAAAACTGAACAGCGCCAGGCATTTTGGCAAAGCTTGGCGCTGATCATTGGCATTGGATTCATCTTCAGCCTTGGCTGCTGGGCAATGCCGCAACTGCTGGTTAAGGGGCTATTTGGTTCAGCCTATCTGCCGATTGCTGGGGTGCTTTGGCGTTACGCAGCGATTGCTAGTGGCTATGCCGTGGTAAATTTCCTCGTTGCTTATCAAGCGGCTCAACAGCGCCAGATTGGAGTTTGGCTGACGCTGGGGGCTGGCATTGGCCAAATTTTGTGGCTCATTGAAGCGCATCAAACGATTAACCATGTGTTGAATGCTCAAGCCTACGTCATGCTGGGTTTGTTGGCGGCAGTTTGCCTGAGCGAATGGTTTAATCGAACAAAAAACCACGCTTGATCGATGTAATCAAGCGTGGTTTTGATTGCAGCTAATGAGCTTATTTGACGGTTAGCGTACCCTTCATGCCGCTCGCGAAGTGGCCTGGGTAGGCACAAATATAGCTATACGTGCCAGGTTCCAAGGTTGCACTGACGCTTGCAGTTTCGCCGCCATTGATCGTCTTGGTTGTACCCAGTACCAAATCGGCACTTGGCGTAAAATCAGGGGCATTAGCAACGGCTGAATCAACAGCCTTTTGCTCTTCACCTGGTTTGACGATTACAAGATTGTGTGGCAAAGTCCCTGCGTTATTAAAGCTAACAGTTACCTCACCAGCATTCGCGCTCAATTCGGTTTCGGCAAACGTCATGCTCGCTGCATCGCCGCTATTGACGGTCAGGCCAGCGCCACCGCCAGCAGGAGCAGCCCCGCCGCCACCAGCAGCCACAACCTTGAACGTGCCCTTCATACCAGCTGCATAGTGGCCAGGATAGGTACAAACATAGCTGTAGGTACCTGGCTCAGCAATATTGAAGGTGGCTGTATCATTGGCCCCGCCATCGATGGTTTTGGTGTGGGCCAAGGCGTTAGCAGCTTCAAAATTGGTAGCATTTGCTGCATCGGCCACGGTTTTATCTTCTTCGCCGGGGTTGACCAACACCCAGTTATGAGGCACAACACCCTTGTTATTGAAGGTTACTTTAATTTCACCGGTACCTGCGGTTAACTCGGTTTTGGCAAAGGCCAAGGTGGCACCATCGGCACTATCAATGGTCAAATCATTGCTCACTGAGCCAGCAACCACGACATCGGGGACACTTTTAAACACCCCTACGTTGTCGTCAGCAGTACCACCGCAAGCAACCAATGTGCCTGCTAATAAAACGCCCGCAAGCGGACGTGTCCAGCGCCGAATAGGCATCGATTTCCTCCATAAAAGCATCTGTTCGTTGGCAATCTTATGCAGTGAATTATAGCATAATGGGTTGGGCTTGGTCTCACAGAATCGGCCTTGTTTTGAATAGGCCAATTGGTGGTCAATTGCTCACCAAATGCTCACAAAGATTTACCAAAAGTTCCTTGACGCACTCACAGGCACTGTTATAATACACACCAAGAGGCTGCTGTACACGGAAAGGCCCACCCACAATGCGAATTGAATTCGACAATTGGGTTAACGATAGCACGACAGAGGCATCAGCCTGTGTCGTTTTTTGTACCAACGCTACGGCGTGGGAACGGCTCACGGCGTTTTTCGCTATATAAGGAGGATCGTCCAATGTACTCCGATATGATTAGCAAGATCGACAAAGCCAAACGGTACGCCCAAGAACCAGAACGGATTGCAATTCAACAGTTTAGCGCTACCTTCCGTGGTGGCAATAACCACGAAGTCCAGCTGTTGGCAAGCGGTGAATGGCACTGTGATTGTGAATTTTTTGCCCATTGGAACACCTGCTCACACGTGATGGCATTGCAACGGATCTTAGAGCCAATGTTAAATGATGACGCTCGCCGCGCTGGCTCACCATTTACCTTCGATGAAATTGCCGAGGCTGTTGGCTAAAGGGTTTGCTCCAGGGTCAAGGTTGCGCCACGTTACGAGTAGCTACTTGTCAACGTGGCGTAGCTGTTTAAGCGAGAAGGGTCGTGCGCCTATATCACCGCCAGCAACGGCTATGGTATAATCGCGACGCAAGGAGGTATTATGTCGGATCGTCCAACACCAGCCCGCACGCGCTTTGCGCCAAGTCCGACGGGCTATCTGCATATCGGTAGTTTACGTACCGTGTTATTTAGCTGGTTGTGGGCACGCCACACCGGCGGTCAATTTTTATTACGGATTGAAGATACTGATCGCAAGCGCTTTGTTGAAGGCGCAGAAGAACAATTAACCAGTTCGATGCAAGCGATCGGCCTCATGTGGGATGAAGGTCCAATTGTTGGCGGTCCTCACGCACCTTATAAACAATCCGAACGCTTGGATATTTATCAGGCTCACGCTGCAAGCTTAATTGAAAAAGGCGTGGCCTATCGTTCGTATGCCACCGCCGAAGAAATTGCCGCCCTCAACGCCGAACGCGAGGCGCGTGGCGAGCCCAAGCTGTTGGTGTTTCGCAATTTGCCCGGCATCGACGACGCAGCTCGTGAAGCAGCTGGCGAGCCATACAACGTACGGCTTAGCCTCAAAACCACTGGTAAAACGATCGTCCATGATCTGGTTCGCGGCCAAATTGAGTTTGATAATGCGGCCTTGAAAATGCCCGATCCTGTGCTGTTGAAAACCGATGGCTTCCCAACCTATGCCCTCGCCGCCATGGTCGATGATCACTTGATGGGGATCACCCACGTGCTGCGGGCTGATGAATGGCTGCCAACCTGGCCCATTCACCACCAAATCTACGAAGCCTTTGGCTGGGAGCAACCGGTTTGGGTGCATGTGCCCCAAGTTTTGGGCAGCGATGGCAAGAAGCTTTCCAAACGCCATGGCGATACCTCGGTTACCGAGTATATTGAGCTTGGCTTTTTGCCCGAAGCAATCGTCAACTATTTGGCCTTAATTGGCTGGTCATACGACGATAAAACTGAGTTTATGACCCTTGAAGAGTTGATCGAGCGCTTTGACCTGAATCGGATTCGCCCATCGGGCGGGGTGTTTGACCGCGATAAGCTTTTGCACTTCAATGGGGTCTATTTGCGCAATTTGGCTGCTGCCGATTTGTCGCAACGCATCGCCCCATATCTGAGCAAGGCTGGCTTGATTAGTGCTGAACCAACTGCGGCAGAATTGGCCAAAGTAGCCGAATATTTGCCATTGGTTCAAGAACGGATTAAGCTACTCAGTGAAGCGCCAGAATTGCTTGATTTCTTCTTTGTCGATCCACAGGGCTACGACCCAGCCTTGCTGGTGCCAAAGAAGGGCGACCCAGCCCAAACCGTCGAAGTGCTTGGTCAAGTCAAGGCCAGTTTGGAAGCTCTCGAAACGTGGGATAGCCCAAGCCTCGACAAGCTTTTGCACGATTTTGTCAATCAACTTGGGCTGAAAATTCCCCAAGTGTTTATGCCTATTCGGGTTGCGCTCACTGGGCGAACCACCTCACCAGGCCTGTTTGAAACCATGGCGGTGTTGGGTAAGGCCGTGACGCTCGCGCGAATCAGCACTGCTGCTGCGGCGCTTTCCTCTGCCTCTGTATAGTTCGATTAGTCAGGAGGATGTTCAATGACGCTTGACGAAGCCAAAACCGAATTGACCAACTTGGTCTTGGGAGCTTCACCCGATGCTGTGTTACGCTATAAAAAACGGGGCAGCGACGAGTTGGCGATTCGGGTCTATGCCCCAGCCGACCACGAGGATGCCATTCGTGAAGCAACCCGCGAACGTTCAATCGCCTTGTTAACCGAACACGATTTGGATGTTCAGATTTTGATTTACGATATTTCAACCTCGTTGCCAACCGAAGAAGGCGCAGAGTAACCTGCAAATAGCTCAGCCAGCGGCCTCTAGCAGCAATGCTAGGGGCTGCTTTTGATTAAAGGGTTGTCTTTATGGATTCCTATCAACCAAGCAGCGATGAACGCCAAGCCATGCGCGCATTTTTGCAACGCGCCGAGGTGCGCATCTCGACGATGCATCGAATTGCAGGCGTATTTTTGAATGGCGCAGGCTTATTGATTTTATTGCCAGTCTTTTTTCGCGATGCAATTAGCGACATCAACAACATTGTGCTCACCCAGATTTCCCAGCTATTTACGCTGTGGCAGAATGGCCAATTTTCGTGGTCGGCAGTCGCCGATTTAGGCCTCTACACGCTGCTGTTTATTCCGTTTATCGCAACCTTGGGCATTCCACTATATGCGTTTTTGCTGTTGCTGAAAGATATTGTCTATTTTTATTTTGCCAACCAAAGCCCTGGCTTTACCCATAAATTGTTTAACCCGCGCTTTATTCTTTCGGGCTTGGCGTTTTCCACCGACGAAGCACCAGCAGTCAAACGCGCCGTGATTCAGCATCAATATAATTCCGATTTGCTGGAGTTTATTTTGCCGTTTGAGCGCCACGAGGCAGCGTTTTATGATCATGTTTATTTGCAAAGCGAGGGCTTGATCGTGCCGCCCAGCCGTGATGCAGCTCAACTGGCCAGCCAAGGGGTCAACCAAAGCCAAATCAGCCAGCAAGCAATCGATCGCTTTAACACGGCCTTGGGTTTATCGGGCTTTTTGGATCGCACGCTGATTGAAGAAGTAGCACGAACGGAAATCTCGGTGGTGCGTTATGCCTTATGTCTACGGCGCTTGGTCTTGCGTTATATCAAAGCCTTGTTGATGTTTGTCTGGACAACGCTGCTCTCGTTTATTTTGGTTTCGTTCCTTGAGCACTTGCAACCGCTGGCGATTCTGGCCGTGGGCTATGTGGTTTGGTCGGCGCTTACGCCATTGGTCGTGCGCATGCCCACCAATTGGATCTGGCAGGCCTTGCGCGAGGATGTCAATCTCAAAGGGGTGGCGCGTGATGAAGAAATAACCCGTTTTGAGCACTTTGTCGTCAAGGTCTGTCGTTTGACGCTCGCAATCGCCATATTGACCTTGCTCAGCGAAATTGGGCGGCTGATCGTCCATGTTTAGGAATAGTATGCCCTCACCCCCTAGCCCCCTCTCCCACTCAACGCGGGCGAGGGGGAGCCAACGATGGTTTCCCAGTGATCTAGGTGAAAAAGCCCCGCGCACGGGCGAGGGGTTGGGGTGAGGGGATCTTAATTGCCTACCTTTGAAAGCCAGCCCCCTCTCCCACGAAAACGCGGGCGAGGGGGAGCCGACCGTTTTTCACGACACAGTGCAGCAACATCGCAGCGTTAAAGCCCCGCGCCACGGGAGCGGGATTGGGGTGAGGGGATCTTATTGCCTAAATCTGGCCACCCACACCTTTAAACTTCTCAACAAACGCCGAGATTTTCTGAAAAACCCGCTGCTTCTTGATGATGTACTGTGGATTGAGCGGACTCATTTTTGGCAGGGTCGCGTTGAGATCAGTACCGTTCTCACTGGCGTATTCCCGTCTCAATGAGGCAAGGATATAGCGCTTAGCCGCAGCTTCATTCAAATCCTCCGACTGAATCAAGTCGTCAGCTTCACGAGCTTGCTCCACCTGGGCGAAGCTAAAGAACTCGTCAATAATTGTGGCTTTATCGACAATCGCATCGAGGTTGGTTTGGTTGATAAAATCAATAATTAGGCTTTCTTTGGCCCGATTGCCAAGGCTTGCTCGAATCAAGCGGCGCACGTCTTCGATTAACTCGCCTTTACTTTTATTCTTTTTATGTTGCTCAAAAATTAGCTCAAGGATGTAATCAAGCGTAATCTCCTGCGATTTCAGCAGTTCCACTTCAAATACGACATCGTTCCAATCAATCGTCGTCTTTTCCTGATCTTCGGCAAGCTTGGCGCGGCGCAGCCAATCACGAATATCGTTATAGGTTGATCGGTAATCCTGAAGCATCCGTTCGCTCGGCAGATGGATGGCTTGCAGTTCGGCCATGTCAGCATCACTTAACGAATGCTCCTTCTTGAAGTCTTTAAGCGCCTGCGGATCGCTGCGATCAATCAGTTGCAAGGCCTTGAGGTTGGCAAACTCATCGTAGTTTTGCAGCACGTTCTCGACGCGCAAATATTCACTAAATAACTTGACGAAGTTCTTTTTGTCTTTTTCGAGAACGATCGCATCAGGCTCAGGAAAACGCTGTTCTAACTCTCTGACCAACTCGATAAAACCACGCCGTTTGTCATCAGTCAGTACATCGGTGAAGCCGTGCATGTATTCGTCGTAGCTTTTTTCAAGCACCACGTTTTGGGTGTTTTTATCGCCAAACAAGGTAATCGCATCAATCGTTGCTTGCTCGAGATCGCGAAAGGTGATGATATTGCCGAAGGCTTTGGTCGCATCGTAGATGCGGTTGGTGCGTGAATAAGCCTGCATCAAGCCGTGATAGCGCAGGTTTTTATCGACAAACAGGGTGTTGAGTGTTGGCGCATCAAAGCCGGTTAAAAACATCCCGACCACAATCAGCAGGTCGATTTCTCTGGCGATAACCCGCTTGGCGAGGTCGCGGTAATAGTTTTGGAAGCCATGACTATCAACGCTGAAATTGGTCTTAAACAATGCGTTGTAGTCGGCGATGGCACTGGTTAGAAACTCTTTGGCGCTGGGTTTCATCGCCTCTACATCAAAAGTCTCGTCACGAATTTCGCCAACGGCATCTTGTTCTTCATTGGCAGCAAATGAGAAGATCGTGGCGATTTTGAGCGGCGGTTTTTTTGAATCAGCAGTTTTCTGTAGCTCCTCAAACATTTTGTAATAGGCTTGGGCGGCCTCGATGCTGCTGACGGCAAACATGGCATTAAATCCCTTGCTGCCTGCTTGCAGCCGATGCGTTTTTTGGTGAAAGTTGTCCAGAATATAGCGCGAGATCTTCCGAATACGATCTTGTTGCAGTAGTGCCTGATTGTAGTCGGCGGCGTTGAGTTTTAGCTCATCGGTTTCGGTTTCGAGCGCCTTAAACCGCGGACGAGTATCATTGTAATCGACCTTGAACTTGAGCACCTTTTCATCGCGAATGGCATCGGTGATGATATAGGCATGCAATTGATGGCCAAACACGCTGGCGGTGGTGGTGTTGCCTATGGCATTACCCTTGCGAATCAAAATTCCGTCTTTGATAATATCGTCAAAAATCGGTGTGCCCGTAAAACCAAACTGGTAGAATTTTTTGAATTTTTTCTTGAGGTTTTTCTGGGCTTCGCCAAATTGGCTACGGTGACATTCATCAAAAATAAAAACTACCTGCTTATGGTAAATAGCTAAATCGCTTTCCGCCTTGATCAGGTTGTTGAGCTTTTGAATGGTGGTAACGATGATTTTGTTGTCGTCTTGCTCTAGATTGCGCTTGAGTCCGGCGGTGCTATCAGAGCCGTTGACACTCTCCGGCGAAAAACGCTGATACTCTTTCATGGTTTGGTAGTCGAGGTCTTTGCGATCGACCACAAAAAACACTTTGTCGATGAAGCTCAGTTCGGTCGCTAGCCGGGCCGCTTTAAAACTGGTCAAGGTCTTCCCAGAACCAGTGGTATGCCAGATGTAACCGCCGCTTTCATTGCTACTCCAATTTTTTGTCTGATAGGAACTATTGATTTTGCGCAGAATCCGTTCTGTGGCGGCAATCTGATACGGACGCATGATCAGCAACGTATTGTTTGCGTCAAACACGGCATACTTCAACACAACATTCAGCAGGGTGTTTTTCTGCAAAAAGGTGGCGGTAAAATCTTTGAGGTCTTTGATTGGGCTGTTATCGGCTTTGGCCCAGTTCATGGTGAAATCAAAACTGTTTTTATTGCGGGTCACGGTATTGGCAAAGTAGCGGGTGTCGGTGCCGTTAGAAATCACGAATACTTGGATGTATTTGAAGAGCGAGTGTTCGCTATTGAAGCTTTCTTTGCTATAGCGGTGGATTTGATTGAAGGCTTCGCGAATCGCCACGCCGCGTTTTTTCAACTCGACATGCACCAAGGGCAAGCCATTGACCAAAATCGTCACATCGTAGCGATTGGCGTAGCTGCCAGTTTGTTCAAATTGTTTGATGACTTGGACTTTATTGCGGGCCAAGGTCTGCTTATCGAGCAGGTAGATATTTTGAATCCGGCCATCGTCAAAGACAAAATCATAAATGTAGTCGTCATGAATTTTGCGCGTTTTTTCAATAATACCATCGCTGGGTTTATCGAGGTAGGTTTCAACAAAGCGCAGCCACTCATCCTCTGAAAACTGCACGTTATTCAGCGTTTGCAATTGCTCGCGCACATTGGTCAACATGGCTTGGCGAGTGGTTAATTCAGGCAGGTACTCATAGCCCTGCGCTTCTAAATCCTGAATAAACTCATGCTCCAAGGCCTTTTCATTTTGGTAGGTTTCTGCGAGCCGTAATTGCTTGACGTAGTGATCAAGCACGATAAAGTTATTTGATTCAACGATCGTTCGATAATCTGTCATTGCATTTCCTTTAATTTAGCCAATGTTCTTTTTGAAACGATACATGTCCTGAAGATTCGTGATCAAATAGGTTAATACCCGTTTATCGTCGTCGGTAAGTGCCATGACTTCTTCGCCAGCATGCTTGGAGTGGCTCGAAATATTGATAATCCGTTTCTCATATGGATTCGGGCGGCCATCATCGGTGGTTGGCAATAAGTCAACCCAGTCGTTGTAGCCCAGAAAGGTCGCGGTTTTTTCTAAGATGTTGCGCAGGAAGTTGAAATGATATTTATGCACCTGCCCAGTGCTCACAGCTTTTTCGAGTTCAGTCATCAGGTAAAGGTGATAGGAAAAGGGCGAATCGTTGGAATGTGCAACCAATTGATAGGTTGCATCAGCTTGTTTTTCCAAGCGATATTTTTCAAATCCTTTCTGCCTAGACAACTCATTGAATAAAACATTGTAAAAAAGCGGATTATGGGTGGTGATGATGAATTTTACATCCGACTTATTGGCTTTGATCAGTTGAGCCAGATCAACCGCCAATTGAATGAGATGGTTTTCATCTAACGAACTAACTGGATCATCAACAAAGACATACTCTAGGTGGTCAAACTGATTGGTTTCACGATCAGCGGGTTCGGCCACATTGCGGATGCTGATAACCTGATCCAGCAGCGTATAAAAAACACTCCAGATAAAATTGCTTTCTTCGCCTTTGGAAATTTTCAGGTTGCCTGAGCGCTCGTCATCGCCACGCTCCAGCGAGAATGTCACCGCCGAATAGGTTTCGTTGAAGCGTGGGGTTAACTTGTCATTGACGTAGCGTTGAAAATTGCTAATGATGGTGCGATCGTGGCCTTGCTCCTGAAGAATCCAATCGGTAAAGGTATTGGGCTGAATCTTCAGTTTGGGTTCTGCATCCAGTGCCAAATCGTTATCCCAGTAGAATAAATCTTCGGTAAAGGCATTGTAATACAGAATTTTGCTGCGTGCTGATTCAGTTTCAGCTTCGCCATTGGCTTGTTTGGGGGCAATCAACCGCCTAAATGCCTGTGATAAGCGGGTTTTGCCAACTCCATTAAAGGCATAGATCAGCTGCACCTTTTTGTTGGCCGCCTTGAGTTGCTGGGCGATTTCGACGAGGGTCTTGCTCATTATTAAACCTCAGCTGGTTTTGGAAAGCTGAACAGTAGATCGCGGTAGTATGCGTATTGTTGCTGGCGCAAGGCGATTTCGCGCGGCAAGCCTTCGCTAATCGAGTTGGTCAGGCTATCGAATTTGTCCAAGATGGCAACGATGCGTTCCTGTTCTGCGAGAGAGGGAACAGGGATTTGGATTTTAGCGAGATTATCAACACTCACGCGCCGTACTTTCGTGCCAGTGATGTACTGTCGTTTTTGTTTTTGAAATTGTTCTGTTTGAAAGAAGTAAGAAACATATTTTGGATTCAAGCTATGTCTATAAATGCAAGCATCGCTGCTTACTGCAATTTCTTCACTCCCTAGCCAAGCAACAGCTTTACATACATCTTCATCATTCTCACTGGTTGTAGCTATAACTAAATCGCCTGATTTAGCTTTACGAGCTTTCTTAAAAAATTCTTTTGATACATACGTTTTAGTCTTATTCGTGTATGTGCCATAGTGTGTATAGATTTGTCCGTAGTGAATGCAACCAACACCCGTTTCCGTAAAATCTTTTTTCTGTAATCCGCCGCCGCGAATAAATTCGCCAATCTCTCCCAATGTGCTCCTCTGCACTTCGCCATCTTCAAAACTCAACAATTGCTCACGATAATATGTATATTGTTTTTTACGGGCGGTCAGCTCGGCGGTCAGCTCGGCGGTCAGCTCGGCAAAGCCGTCCAAAATCGTAACGATTTTGGACTGGATTTGCAGCGATTTTTTTGGATTTTCAGGGCATGGAATGGGAATTTTTTTATTTGCATAATTACTAATCCATTGCCGTTTATGATCGCCGTCAACTAATTCACTTGGCAATGTGTTTAGCCAATAATAAATGTATTTAGATAAGGTTCTAGACTCATCTGCTGATGAAATCATTTTCATCGCTGATGATTTAGGTTTGAAATCAAAATCAACCCATTTATGTGCTGTTGTAAAATCATCAAAAATGATCACAGGGTTATCTGATGCTTGATAAATTCCATCTATTTCATCGGTATAACCAAGGATGAATGTTTTACCAGCTGTTAATACCGGAATTTCAAAGTCATCGCTATAATTGGTTGATTGAACAAGGTATTTCGTTGGTTGTTCATATTTTGTTACCTCGCCCAACGGCAACCACTCCACCTCAACTCCATCCAGCAGTTTTTCTAAATAGCTCATGCCTCCACCTCCTCGCCTTCAAGCTCAGCAACAATTGCATCAATTTCTTTACGGAGTTGATCAATTCTGGCGACTGTCGTTTTCAAATTGGCATTGAGCTGCGCAATATCCACCACTTCGCGGTTATCTTTGGCTTCGACATAGCTGCTGACCGACAAATTGTAGTCGTTGGCAACGATGGTTGCATAGGCTATCGATTGGGCGAAGTGATCGATATTATCCTTGCTATCGAAAGCCTGCATAATCTGGTCGATGTGCGCGTCGGTGAGCGTGTTGTTATTCGTTTCTTTTTTATATAAGCTGCTAGCATCGATAAATTGGGTGGTGGTATCGGTTTTATGTTTGGATAAGACCAGAATCGTCACCGCAATCGTCGTGCCGAAGAACAAATTGGGCGCGAGCGCAATCACCGTTTCCACGAAGTTATTATCAATCAAATATTGGCGGATTTTCTGCTCGGCCCCGCCACGGTAAAAAATGCCAGGGAAGCAGACAATCGCGGCACGGCCTTTACTCGAAAGATAACTGAGCGCATGCAAAACAAAAGCAAAATCGGCTTTGGATTTGGGTGCTAAGACCGCAGCTGGCGCAAAACGGTCATCATTGATCAACGTCGGATCATCGGAGCCTATCCATTTGACCGAATAGGGCGGGTTGGAAACGATCGCATCAAAGGGCTTATCGCCAAGAAAATGCGGATTGATCAAGGTATTGCCGAGCTGGATATTGAACTTATCGTAATTGATATTGTGCAAAAACATGTTCATGCGAGCAAGGTTATAGGTTGTATGGTTGATCTCTTGGCCCCAAAAGCCCTCTTGAATAATATGCTCGTCGAAGTGCTTTTTGGCTTGCAGCAACAGTGAGCCAGAACCAGCGGCGGGGTCGTAAATTTTATTAACGCTCGTTTGCTGGTGCATGGCTAGCTTGGCGATTAGTTTGGAGACATACTGTGGCGTGAAAAACTCGCCGCCAGATTTACCAGCATTGGCGGCATAGTTGGAGATCAGATACTCATAGGCATCGCCAAACAGATCGATGTTGCTGTTTTGAAAATCACCGAAGTCCAGCCCAGCAACACCTTTGATCACGGCGGCCAAACGCTCATTTTTCTCCTTGACGGTATTACCAAGGCGATTGCTAGTGGTATTAAAATCGGCAAACAGCCCTTTGATAGCGTCCTCAGAATCATAGCCGATGGCAGAACGTTCAATCGCGTCGAAGATCGCCGCAAGATCGGCATTTAAGCTATCGTTCTTATGCGCAGTTTTGGCAACATTCTCAAACAGTTGGTGTGGGTAGATGAAGTAGCCTTTGGTTTTAATCGCATCTTCGATGATATCGGGAGTGAGCAGCTGCTCATCAAGCTCGGCGTAATTGACACTCTCATCGCCACCTTCCATGTGGCTGGCGAAGTTTTCGCTCATAAAACGGTAAAACAGCGTGCCGAGCACATATTGCTTAAAATCCCAGCCATCGACAGCGCCGCGGACATCATTGGCAATCTGCCAGATTTGGCGTTGGAGTGCGGCGCGTTGTTGGGTGCTTGTCATGATGGTTTCCTGTCTAATTCGACTTGATTGCGATATTTGCGATCCCCTCACCCCAACCCCTCTCCCATCGGATGGGAGAGGGGCTTTAACGCTGTGGTTCGGCCACAAATTCCGTTGCTCCCCCTCGCCCGCGTTTAGTGGGAGAGGGGGCTAGGGGGTGAGGGCATGCTTTAACTTCGTGGTTTTTCGCGAAACACTGGTCGGTTCCCCCTCGCCCGCGTTCAGTGGGAGAGGGGGCTAGGGGGTGAGAGCATCCTTTCACCCCGTGATTCTCCCGCAATACGTCGGTAAAAACGCATGAACCCCGCACCCGCGTTCAGTAGGAGCGGGTGCGGGGGCACGGGCATTGCGTTAGTTAATTTGCGTTTTTGGGCTGAGCCAAGCGGCCTAGCAACAAGCCAAATTCAAACAAGAAATACATTGGCACTGCCAAAAATGCGAGGTTGGCAGGGTCGCCGGTTGGAGTCAGAATTGCTGCCGCCACCACGGTGATCAGCACCACATAGCGGCGATAGCGGCCAAGTTTGCGGGGGTTGAGAATACCAATTTTGGTCAGCGTAAACATGATCATTGGCAACTCAAACACAATCCCATTGATCAGCAATAAGCGGGTCAGAATCGAGAGAAAATCATCAAGCCGCGGCTTATTTTCAATCAAATTACCAGTATTCTCAGTGCCAAAATTGATCAAAAATTTAATGGCAGCAGGTGCGGTAACAAACCAGCCAAAAGCAATGCCGCCTACAAAACATAAAATCACCAATGGCATGCCAATAAAAATCCATTTGCGTTCGGTGCGGGTTAGGCCGGGCGCTAAGAAGGCCAGCAGTTGATAGATGATAATCGGCATCGCAGCAGCAATGCCCAAGGTGAGCGCGGTGCTGAGGTAGGTCGTAAAGGTTTCGGTGACTTCGGTGGTTTGTACGCCCTGCTCGCCAGCAAAGCTCAAAATCAAATATTTGATAAAGCCAGTGCTATTGACGATATAAAAACCACCAAGCATGCCAATTAAAACTGCAATCGAAACTTTGGTAAGGCGTGAACGCAACTCGCGCAAGTGGTCGAGCAAGGTCATGGTGCCATCAACAACAGGTGTAGCTTTAGCCATTGGTTTGCTCCTCGGCGGCTGAGGCACGCAATGCCTGATCAAGCGGTTGGTCAAGCAAATCGTCATCGAGCATCATACGGGCTTGGTTGGCAATCTCTGGACGGGCCAAGGGAGGTTTGGGAGTTGGGTCAATCACGTTGGCAGCGGCAGTGGTTTTGGGGTCGAGGCCAAGGTCGACGATCATTGCCCGATCGTCATCGGAGAGAATCGAGCGCCCAAGCTCCTGAATTTGGCGGCGCGGATCGAGGTCGCGCAACTGGCGGGCCATCTTCTCGACCGATTCATAATCGTCGCCCAACTCATTGCGGGCCTGATTGCGCAGATCGTTGATCATCTTGCGGCCTTTGCTGATCCACTGGCCAATTTGAAACAGCATTTCAGGCAAGCGTTCAGGGCCGACGACCACGAGGGCAATCACCAAGATGATCACAAATTCAAACGGGCCAATCCCAAAAATTGTCATAAGCGTCTGACCACTAGCTAAAGGCTTTGGGGATACGCTTTAAGCAAGTATTAACCTCAAGCCCAACAAATAACAAATGGACAATGCCGCAAGGTTTGAGCCTTGGGTGGCATTGTCCACTGTTCGCATACAAATTACTCTTGGATGTGTGCTTTGATAAATGCTTCGGCATCGCCGACGGTGCGCAATTTTTCAGCTTCTTCGTCGGTAATTTCCACGCCGAATTCTTCTTCGAGCGACATGACCAACTCGACCAAATCGAGTGAATCGGCGTTGAGGTCATCCAAGAAGGTTGCGCTTGGGACAATTTTTTCTTCTTCCACGCCCAATTGTTCAGCAACCAATTTCTTCAAGCGTTCGTTTAAGTCTGCCATTGGTAGAATCTCCGTATAGAAAATATGTCCGAGGCTAGCAAAAATGCTTCCTGCGTTATTCCTCGGATTCAGGTTTATTGACCACGGTACTGAGCACGCCATTGACAAATCGGCCAGAATTATCGCTGCCGAAGTGTTTTGCAAGCTCGACCGCTTCATTAATCACGGCTTTAACCGGAGCTTTATCCGCTGCCGCATCGTAAAGAATTTCAAACAAGGCGATGCGCAGCACCGCAATATCCACGCCTGGCATTTGGTGGACAGGCCAAGATGGGGCAATTTTGGCAATTAAATCATCAATCTCTTGACGATTGCTCCATGCACCATTGACAATACGGGCAAAAAAATCACGACCTTCTGCGCTGAACATTTCATCATCGCTGATGCGTGCAACAACCGAATCAAGGTCGTGGGTGGTTTGATCAAGTTCAAAGAGTGCCTGAAGTGCCGCAGCACGCACTCGGTGGCGAAGGCTACCCACGGTTCTGCTCGACATCCTGAATATAGACGTTAACGGCGCGGACGGGCATCCCGACCATTTCGTTTAACGCTTCGGTTACTGCCGATTGAACACGAGCACCGAGATCAAGCAAGTTGATATCGGGTTGGGCGATCAGGTAGCAATCGGCACTGACACTATCATCGACAACCCGAATTGCCACGCCATCGGCGTTGGCAGTTCCGCTCCCCAGCATGCTGCCCATGCGTTGTTGGCCGGGCACGCTGCCCAAACGCGCAACGCCAGCAACATCTTGGGCCGTCAGCGAGACAATCGCTGAAAGCACATCGGGAGCAATTGTCACAGTTCCAAATGGTTGATTCACGGTTTTCTCCACGACTGCCCTAGGCTGTCGCTTCTTTGGCAGTCTGTTGATTTAAAATATCAGCCAAGGTGTGCGTGGCAACATCACCGCTCACAAAAGCTGGTTCGTTCATCATGCGCAGTTGAAATGGCAAGGTGGTTGTAATGCCACTAATCACACACTCGCTTAATGCCCGCCGCATCCGTTCAATGGCCTCAAGCCGCGTTTCGCCCCATACGATCACTTTGGCTAACATCGAGTCGTAGTTGGTAGGGGTACGATAGCCTGAATACAGATGCGAATCGACCCGCACACCTGGGCCACCTGGTGGTAAATAGAGATCGACAGTACCGCCAGCAGGCATAAAATCACGGTCAGCATCTTCGGCATTAATCCGACATTCAATCGCATGCCCGCGTATTTTAATGTCATCCTGAGCGAGCGTCAAGCGTTCGCCAGAAGCAATCCGAATTTGCCACTTAACTAAATCCAAGCCGGTCAGCCATTCGGTCACTGGATGCTCAACCTGCAAGCGGGTATTCATTTCCATAAAATAGAAATTTCCCTGATGATCGAGCAAAAATTCCATGGTTCCGGCGTTGTAGTAGCCAATCTCGCGCACGCCGTGCAAGGCGGCTTCGCCCATTTTTTGACGCAATTCTGGGGTCAAAGCTGGCGATGGGCCTTCTTCAACCACTTTTTGGTGGCGACGTTGCAACGAGCAATCGCGCTCGCCAAGGTGAATTGCATTGCCATGCTGGTCGGCCAAGATTTGAATTTCAACGTGGCGCACGACGGGCAAGTATTTTTCCATATACAAATCGCCACGCCCAAAAGCGGCTTCGGCCTCGGCCCGCGCCGTATTGAAGGCTCTGGTCAATTCGTCTGGCTGGTTGACGACGCGCATCCCACGCCCGCCACCGCCAGCGACAGCCTTCAAGAGCACCGGGTAGCCAATGCTATCTGCAAGGCCTTGGGCTTCTTCAACGCTGGTCAAGGGGTTTTCGGTGCCTGGAATCAAGGGCAGGCCAGCAAGTTTCATGGCTTGTTTGGCAAGGGCTTTATCGCCCATGCGCTGAATCGAATCTGCCGAAGGGCCAATGAAGGTCAGGCCACATTCGCGGCAACTCTCGGCAAAATAGGGGTTTTCCGAAAGAAAGCCATAGCCAGGGTGAATCGCATCGCAATCGCTAATCAGCGCGGCGCTAATCAAAGCTGGCGCGTTCAGGTAGGATTTAGCGGGGGCTGGCGGGCCGATACAAATTGCTTCATCGGCCATGCGCACTGCCAGCGAATCACGATCGGCCTCGGAATAGGCGGCAACCGCTTTGATGCCTAGTTCATGGCAGGCGCGAATGATCCGCACGGCAATTTCGCCACGATTGGCAACGAGAATTTTGCGTAACATGGTGGTTCCTCAGCTAAAGCGTTCAAGCAAACGTCCCAACGCTGCTCTCTAATACATGGTCATGCCGCCATCGACGGCCAAGGTTTGGCCTGTGATGTAGCCAGCAGCATCGGAAGCCAAGAAAACCACCGCATTGGCGATTTCGGCAGGTTGGCCCATGCGCGCCAAGGGAATCCGATCCAAGGCTTTGTTGATCAAGTCTTCGGACATGGCGTTGCGGGTCATATCGGTTTCAATGAAGCCTGGGCATATCGCATTGGCGGTAATGCCGCGCGAAGCCATTTCTTGGGCCACCGATTTGCTAAAACCGATCAGGCCTGCTTTGGCGGCGGCATAATTGGATTGGCCAGCATTGCCCGTCAAGCCAATCACTGAGCTAATCGTGATTACGCGGCCCCATTTATTTTTCATCATCGGGCGCAGCACAGCCTTGGTGAGCAACATCACGCCGCGCAAGTTGGTTTGCAACACATCATCAATTTCGCTCTCTTTCATGCGCAACAACAAGTTATCACGGGTAATGCCAGCATTGTTGACCAGAATATCGACCCGCCCAAAGGCTTCGGTTGTTGCTTTGAGCAAGGTTTCGTGGCTGGCAGGGTCGGCTACATCTGCTTGCACAGCAAGCGCTTTGCCACCTTTGGCCGTAATCGACTCAACGACCTCGGCGGCTGCTGCTTCGCTGCCACGATAATTGACCACCACGGCGGCTCCGCTTGCAGCCAACGCCTCGGCAATCGAACGCCCGATGCCACGTGAAGCTCCAGTCACAATTGCGACACGACCTGTTAAATCTAGTTGCATGCTTGCTCCTTCAATACTAAACCATGCGCCAACCGCCATCGACTGGCAGCACTTGGCCGGTAATATAGCCTGCCTCTGGATTGGCCAGCATAAAAATCGCTGGCGTAATTTCGGCAGGCGCACCCAAGCGTTTGAGCGGCACAATATTGGTGGCCCATGGGATATAACTTGGGTCAAAACTCGACATATGTGGCCGCGAAATCAGGCCCGGCGCAACGCTATTGACCGTAATGCCCCACGGCGCAACCTCGCGAGCCAGCGATTTAGAAAAGCCAATAATTCCGCCAAGCGCGGCAGCATAATTGGCTTGGGTCAGGCCGCCAGCCAAAGGCTGATAGCCAGTAATTGTAATAATCCGCCCATAACGGGCTTTTTGCATAGGCCGCAACACGGCGCGGGTAATGCGGGTTACGCCACGCAGCATCGTCTCCAGCACATCGTTCCATTGCTCCAGCGTCATCTCAGCAACCGGCGCGTTGTTAACCGCTGAATGCGCGGTGATCAGCATATCGAGCCGCTCCCAGCGCCGCACCGCAACCTCAACCAAGCTGTTCATGGCTTCAGCATCGCGCACATCGGCCTTGATCGCAATCAGGCGTTGTTCGTCGGCAATCGTGGCACACATTTCTTCGGCCAGCTCATCGCGTTGGCGATAGCAAAAAACCACCCGTGCGCCGCGTTGAATGAGCCCTGAGACAACTTCACGCCCAATCGCGCCAGTACCACCTGTGACAATCGCTACTTGATCGTTGATACTCATTCTGCACCCCTATGGCATGACCCAGCCGCCGTCAATCGTCAGCACATGGCCAATAATATACGATGCAGCAGGCGAGGCCAGAAAGGCCACCGCTGGCGCAACTTCTTCAACTTTGCCAAAGCGTTTGAGCGGAATCACATCAAGCGCCCATGTCCGCAGCCATTGCGGAATATGGTCGATAAAGTCGGTGTCGATATAGCCAGGTGCTACCACATTCACCACAATTCCATCGGCGGTTACTTCGCGCGCTACAGCCTTGGAAAAACCAACCAAGCCCATCTTGGCAGCAGCATAGTTGGTTTGGCCAACATTGCCCGCCAAACCCGCCAACGAGGCAATGCTGACGATTCGGCCATAGCTGTTGGCCCGCATCGCTGGCAACACTGCTTGGGTACATAAAAATGCCGAGGTCAGATCAGCTTTGATCACATCGTCCCATTCCTCGTCTTTCAACCGCTGAAATAGGTTGTCGCGGGTAATGCCCGCATTGTTGATCAAAATGTGAATCATGCCCCATTCGGTTAAGGTTTGGGTCACCATGGTTTCAACTGCCTGCTGATCGGTCACATCTGCTTGAATTGCCATGGCCGTGCCACCAGCAGCTTGGATTTCGCCAACCACGGCTTCGGCTTTAGCGGCACTTGATTGATAATTGACAACGACTTTAACGCCCCAACTGGCTAGCTCCAAGGCAATCGCTCGGCCAATTCCGCGCGATGCTCCGGTAACAATCGCCACATGGTCTTTCATTCCCCGCATAGCAGCTGCCTCACCCACTTACATTATGCTTTCAAGGGTAGGTTTTCAAGGATACGCTCCATGCCCTCACCCCCAGCCCCTCTCCCACTGCGGCGGGAGAGGGGAGTTCTAGGCTTCATGCCAGGATGGTTCCCCCTCGCTCGCTGGGCGGGAGAGGGGGTTAGGGGGGTGAGGGCATGCCAATCGACGATTCATTCTACCCTTGAAAGCTTATACTACTGGGCGTTATTGTACTCGCCAATCGTAGCTATGTCATCAAAGCTGGCAAGATTCAGGCGTTGTAAGCTTGGATCGATGCGCTTAACCAAGCCAGTCAGCACGCTGCCAGCGCCAATTTCAATCACAGTTTGCACACCCAAGGCCGCCATTTGTTCGATTGAGGCAATCCAGCGGACTGGAGCCGTAATTTGGGCCACTAGCTCGGCCCGAATCTCGGCGGCACTGCTGATTGCTTGGGCGGTGCTATTGGCAATTACTGGCACTTGGGCAGCAACAATCGCCGCTGCCTCAATTGCCGGCGCTAAGCCAGCAGCGGTTGCTTCCATCAAGGGTGAGTGAAACGCAGCACTCACATTCAAAGGCATGATTTTTTTGGCCCCAGCAGCTTTGGCTTGTTCGCTTGCTGCCGCGACCGCCGCACTCGCTCCGCTAATCACCAATTGGCCGTGGGCGTTTTGGTTAGCCACAACGCATGGGCCAAGCTCGCTCACGTTAGCACACACAGCTTCGAGCGGCGCAAGATCCAGCCCAATGACGGCAGCCATCGCACCTTCGCTGGCTTGGGCCATCAATTCGCCACGTTGGCGCACCAAACGCAGCGCGGTAGCAAAATCAAGGGCTTTGGCGGCAACCAAGGCGCTATATTCGCCCAACGAATGGCCTGCAACTACGCTTGGTTTCAGCGCGATGCCTGCCTCGGCCAGCGCCGCCAACAAGGCCACGCTCACGGTCAGCAAGGCTGGTTGGGTATTTTCAGTTGCGCTTAAATCAGCTTCTGGCCCATCAAAGCACAACGCTGCCAAATCAAAGCCCAGCACTGCATTGGCTTCAGCAAAAATTGCCCGGGCCGCCGCCGATTGTTCGTAGACCTCACGACCCATGCCCACTTTCTGCGAGCCTTGGCCAGGAAAAAGCAATCCGATTGTCATTGGGTATCTTTCTGTATATGCTGGAGGTCGGGGGTTGGGGGCTGGGGATCGGAACGCTCTTCGCGGTTTCAAAACTGATCCCCAACACCCAATTCCCGCTCCCAAATACCTATGCTCTATGCTCTATGCTCTATGTTCTACTTCCCGCCCCACACCAACACGCCTGAAGCCCAAGTTAGGCCGCCGCCAAATGCGGTCAGCAAAATGGTATCGCCTGGCTGCATGCGGCCAGCATCGGCGGCTTCGGCCAAGGCTACGGGCAAGGTGGCGGCTGAGGTATTGCCATATTCTTGAATATTGACAAATACCTGCTCCATTGGCACGTTGAGCCGCTTAGCAACCGCCTCGATAATGCGCAGATTCGCTTGATGTGGCACGACCAATTGCACATCGGCGGGTGTTTTGCCAACTTGCTGCAACACATGCAACGAACTATCAACCATCGAGCGCACCGCATACTTGAACACTTCAGCGCCATTCATCTGAATATATTGTTCAGACTGATCAAGCCGCTCGTGAGTTGCAGGGTAGAGCGTGGCTCCAGCCTTGATCCACAATAATTCGGCGGTATCGGGAATCGCGCCCAACTTGTAGGCTTGCAAGCCATGTTCTTGCTCGGTTGCTTCGAGAATCACCGCACCAGCAGCATCGCCGAAAATCACGCAGGTATTACGATCTTGCCAATTTAGGAATGGCGAGATGGTTTCTGCTCCGCAGAGTAATACTTTACGCAAACCGCCGCCGCGAATCATGGCGGTGACTGCGCTGAGTGCATATAAAAAGCCACAGCAAGCGGCGTTCATATCCATCACGCCAGCGTTGATTGCGCCCAATTTGGTTTGAACTAAGGCGGCGGTTGAGGGCAAGAGCAAATCGGGCGAGGTGGTAGCAACCACAATTAAATCAAGCTCTTCTGGCTGCACGCCAGCTTTAGCGAGCGCAATCCGCGCGGCGCGGGTGGCCATATCTGAGGTTGCTTGGCCTTCGGCCACAATATGGCGGCGCTGAATGCCAGTGCGCGATTGAATCCATTCGGCATTGGTATCGACAATGTGTTCAAGCTCTTCGTTGGTAAGCACGCGTTCGGGAGCGTAGCGCCCCCAGCCAGTAATTGCTGCATTCATTGCAAAACACTCCCGTGGTGAAGCCGTTTCATGCTGCACTGCACAATAAACCGCCTAAAATGCGAAAGGGACGAGAACCATGTTCTCGACCCTTTCGCTGCTTTGCTGCCAAACATGGCTTATGCTTCAGCATTGTCCTTCTTGAGGTATTGGCGACCTTTGTAGGTACCGCAATTCAAGCAAACGCGGTGTGGACGGCGATAGCCGCCACAGTTTGGACAAGCCGACAATGAAGGTGCGGTCAAAGCAAGGTGTTGGCGGCGGTGCCCGCGTTGTTCGCGGGTAATTTTACGTCGTGGCAATGCGCCCATGAGAAACTAGGCTCCTTTCAGCAATTGTTTGAGCGCGGCTAAACGCTCATCGATCACTTGATCGTCCAGATCGTCGGCTGCTGGGTTATCGTTGCGGTTTTGGCCATCCAACGACAATCCACGACAATCTGGGCGACAAATCGGCGCGATTGGTAAGTTGATGAGCGTGTATTCACGGGCAGCATCGCCAAGGTCAAGCAAATGGTTGCCGTTAATTTTGAACACATCAGGCTCTTCTGGTTCTGGCAACGGTGCGCCCGTCGTTGCATGAACCGTCGCAAAATATTCTTCAGCGAAATCGAACTCAACAGGTTGGCTGAAATCGCTTAAGCATCGCACACATTCTACGGTGACGTTGCCGCTCATGGCGGCATCAACTAAGACCCCATTTTTGGTGCGGGTCATTTTAACATCGCCTTCGGTAATCCTCAGGCTCGTACCATCACCCAAATCAAGCTGTTCGTTTTCATATGTATACTGGCGGGTCGCCCCAACGTATTCTTGCAACAGTTGGGATACATTGAATTGGAGTTCGGATGACATACAGTGACCTCCTGCTGGAATTCAACCCGCAAGCGACGTGACATTATAGGCGCGAGAACGCGCTCTGTCAAACTACGCCCAGTTCATCGAGGCCATTTTGAATAATTGTCAGCGATTTGCCGATATGTTCTTCAAGGTTGAGCAACACTTGACGCGCATATTCATCGGCATCAGAGCGCACTTTGGCAGCTTCTGATTCTGCTTCGGCAATCATTCTGGTGCGTTCGCGCTGGGCAATTTCAAGCATGCCCTGTTCCGAAAGCGTTAACGCAATTTTCTTTTTGGTTGCCTCGATCAGTTGGTCGCGTTCGCGCACAATCTGGCGTGCTTGGCGTAATTCATTGGGAACCGCAACCCGCATCCGGTCGATAATGTCGAACACTTGCTTCTCGTCGATCATTAATCGGCTGGTTAAGGGCACACGGCCACCACTCGCTAAAACCTCTTCCAACTCGTTAATCAGGCGCTCAAACTCGGCCTCAGCATATTCTGGGGGGCGCTGGTGTTGCCCGACTGGCTCCACGCTGGTTGCTTCCTGATGTTCACTGGGCTGTTCTCCCCATTGGGCTTGTTCGCTCATGTGCGTGACTCCTCATGCTTTTGATAGGCTTGCTTGAGCGCAAGGGCAATATGGGCGGGCACAAACGAGCTAACATCGCCGCCATAGGCCGCAATTTCGCGCACCGCGCTTGAGCTAAGCAACGTAAAGCGTTGGTCAGCCATCAAACAGACCGTATCAAGCGTGGGAGCCAAGTGATGATTGATATGCGCCATTTGGAATTCGTGCTCGAAGTCGGTCGAGGCCCGCAAGCCACGAACCAACACCGTCGCATTGATGCCAAGCGCATATTCCACAACTAAACTCGAAAAAGCATCCACCCGCACATTTGGCAGGTGCGCTACCGATTCGCGAATCATGGCAATCCGTTGCTCGGTGGTAAAGAGCAACTTTTTGTACGGACGATCAGCTACCGCTAAGACCAACTCATCAAACAACCGTGATGCGCGCTCGGTAACATCAAGATGTCCGTTGGTAATCGGGTCGAAGCTTGCAGGGTAGACAGCAATAGTCACAGGTGATTACTCCGATTGCGGCGGTAACGCGCTCAATTCATACATTGAGAAACAGGAATCGCCGATACGCCGATGCTTGAGTAAACTCAGTGGCCCAAGTTGGGGCGGCATCACCAGCTTTGGCCAATGGCCTAAAACTAATACGCCATTTGGATCTAAAATGCCTCGTTCAGCAACCCGCACCACAAGGTCGGGAATGCCTTCCATAGCATATGGCGGATCGAGCAGGATTATAGCATATTTTGTTTTTTCGTCGATGATTTGCAGAAATTTATCGACGGAAAGGTTCCAAACTTTGGCTCGCTCAGCCAGTTTGGTTGTTTTTAGGTTCTCTTTGGTTACCGCCGCCACATGGCTACGAGCCTCGACAAAATCGGCCCATTCAGCCCCGCGCGATAAGCACTCGATGCCCAACGATCCCGTGCCCGCAAATAAATCTAAGGCGCGACCTTCAAAGGCATCAAAGCCCTCTAAAATACCAAATAACGATTCTTTGACCCGATCAAGCATCGGGCGCGTGCCAATATCTGGCGGGCCTTTTAATTGTCGCCCCTTGGCACTGCCAGTAATCACCCGCATTGACGTAACCCCGTAAATAAAGGATGAGGGATGAATTATGAAGGATGAAAATCCAGAGCGAATCATGAGTAAGCCAATTTTTAGGCTAGATTAATGACAATAAACCCAATAACCTATAACTATTGGTTTATACCTTTCATAATTCATAATTCATCCTTCATAATTTTAAAAGACTTCTGCGCCGAATTCGGCTAGCTCGTCGGCAATCGATTCAATATCGTGGATGGTGCGCATTTTTTTGATCAGCCCAGTATATTTTTGGCGATTGGCATCGTGGGCCATCACCGCTCGCTCAACATATTGGGTCAAATACAGTTTCAAGGCCGCTAATTGGCCTTCATCCAAGCGCTCGCCGTTCATATAGGCATCGACGGCAGCTTCTAACACCCCAGTTTGTTCTTCCATCCAAAAGCGCGGTGGCACTGCCACCTTAAATGGATAGGGATATTCGCGGTTGGGCACAAATACTAAATTGCCAATTTGCTCGGCATCTTCAGGCCATTGCTCTGTCATTTTCGAATAATCCTTTGGTAGATTTAGTTCTGAATATCGTTCAAGCTCGCCAACGGCACAATTGGGTCGATTTGCTGCACGCTATTGCTTTCAGCGGCATCAATTGCCCGCATAATCAAGCGCCAATCGGCCAATGCACTTGCCAACGTGGCCACAATTGGCTCATCGTCAACAATCGCCGCGTAAAAATTACGAAACTCGCTTTCGTAACCACGCAAATCGCGAGCTTGGTAGTGTTCTATTGTACCATCAGCCCGATATAATGTCGTCTGATCGCCACGAATCGTAATACTACCGCTCGTGCCATGCACAACCGTCCAATCGAACGAGGGATTTTCGGTTTTCACCGCGCCCGAAAAACATAGCGAGCCAAGCACACCCGAGGCAAAACGCAAATTCAAAACCATGGTGTCAGGGCCGCGCAGCACTGGATGCACATCCTTGATGAAGGCATGAGCGCTTTCGATTGGCCCGCCAATTTCGCGCAACAAGGCTGCTTGATGCACGCCAGCATCGGCCAACACCGCGCCGCGATATTGATGATCGTGCCGCCATGGCGTTGCGCCAAAACCTTGGGTTGGATCGCTCCAAAAGGTTGCGCGCACATCAATCAACACCACATCGCCAATCGCTCCTGCATCCATCCAAGCCCGCGCTTGCTTCAGATCATCGCGATAATGAAAATTCTCGGCAATTAGAATTTTGACTGGAGCATGCTTGCACGCAGCAACCAGCGCTTCAGCCTGGGGCAAATTCGCCGCCAACGGTTTTTCGCAAATTACATGTTTGCCCGCTGCCACTGCCGCCTGAATTGCTTCGGCGTTACGTTGAATTGGCAACGAAATTAACACTGCATCGATCGACGAGTCAGCAAAGAAATCCACCCACGAATCAGTGATCGTTAGGTGGACATCCAGCAGGCCTGCCAACGCCTCAGCATTTGCCCGATTATGGTCGCAAATGCTAACAATTTGGAATAAATTCGGTAATGCTTTGAGCGCTGGCAGATGCAAATGCTTGACCGCTAAACCAGCGCCAAGCACTCCTAACCTGATTGTTTTCATTAATGGCGAGCCTCGCGCTGGAAGCGGCGGCGTTGCATAAGGGTTGGGCGACGGCGAATTTTAAACGGCGATGGGGGAGTTAATGGATCATCAGCTGCCAAGCGAGCGCGGCGCTTGGGCCGTTCAAAGCGATAATAATCGAAGCCAACTAAGCCAACCCCAATCACGGCAGCAACCGCGATAACCACCGAACCAACCAGGCCTTCAGCGTTGCGAGTATAGACCAAACCGCTCACAAAGGCAGTTGCGAGGGTTAGCCAGCCCAACGCACCTTGCCAGCGCTTGCGAAAAACAAACAACACAAGAACAGCAAACACCGCTAAAAAGCCAAAAACGAACCAATCAACACGAGTCATAGCGTGCTCCTCTAAGTCAAAGCATGGCGGTTAATACTGTAGCACACAATGGGCCATGCCTGCCGAACCAATCCGATCGATTATGGTTAATCATGGGCCAAATTTGCATGTTTGACAAGCAGGCTTTAGATCTATTATTCTATACCTTGTATAACAAAGTATCCTTTATCGCAAGGTAGCCTATGTTTGAACGTGAACTTCTTAAAGGTAGCCTCGGTTTGATGCTGATGGCACTCATTGAGCAAGGCCCAATGTATGGCTACCTGATCGCCAAGGAAATTCGCTCCCTCACCGACGATGTGATCGACCTGAAAGAGGGATCGCTCTATCCTGCACTTCATCGGTTGGAAAAGGAAGGGATGATAGAAGGCTTCTGGCAACGCCGTGAAGACGGTGTTGACCGACGCTACTATCGGATAACGGCAGCTGGTCAAGCTGTCTTAGACGAACGTCGCGCCCAATGGAGTCGATTTAGTGCCGCAGTTTCAAAGGTGGTCTCCGATGCACCGTCCCAATGATAGCTATTTTGCTGAACTTGAACATGAATTAGCAGCGCTCAGTGTGGCCGAACGTGAAGCCATTCTGCGCGAGCTTCGTTCGCACTACGACGATGCAGCTGCCGATCCCAGTGCTGATGATCAGACATTACGCTTAGGTTTGCCGTTTCAGGCCGATCAAATTGGACGCAAGCTCAAGCGTATTCATCGCTCGGCCAAACGCGAGGCCGCCAAACATCGCACGATGATGATCATCGCAACCGTAATTGCCAGCATTGCAATTGTGCTCTCGTTTATTTTTCCATGGATCGATGGCAATCTCTTGGCCTTCATCCTTGGTGGCACAGCCGTGGTCTGCTCAATTCTCTCAGTTGTAGGAATTTGGCTGCCAAAACAAACGGTCGGCCAATGGCTTTTTTGGAGTGGCAGCACTGGTTTGACCTTAATCGGCCTACCATCGGTGATTAGTTTCAGCAGTTTCTATTTGATCTTCGGCCCTTTGTTGTTGTGGACAGGAACCCGACTACAACGGACGTATTAAGCCGCTAATGTGGCTGCCCCGTTCGAGCGGGGTTTCTTTAGTGTGCCTAAAACAAGGAGTAGCTCTGTGTTACACGAACAACAAACCCCCATCACCCCCTTAGTTATCAACGGCCCATGGACGCGCGAAGCCCGCGAACGTGCCATTGCTGAAGAAGTAAAATTAGCCTATATCGAATATTTTCGCAAAGCTGTTAAAACCCGCAATTGGTTGCCATGGGACGATTTGCCCTTGCGCGAGATGGAACAATATGGCCATCTGCTCAGCGAAGATACGGTGACCTTGGTCGAAAGTTTCCTCGGCGTTGAAGATTACGTTGGCGATTATGTCGAGGATACCATCAACATTGTGCATGGCAAACGCGAACGGCGCAATATTCAACTGCAATGGGGCGCTGAAGAATCAAAACATGCAGAAGCATGGGAATTGGTGCTGTTGCACTCAGGCCGCCGCACCAAAGAACAATTAGAAACCTATCGCGATAAAGTGGCTGAGCATCGCTGGACGATGTATGAAAATCACCCTGGCTTTGACACGCCCTTGGGCGTTGCCGCCTATGCCATGGTGCAAGAACGCGCCACCTATTTCAATTATGAAGAATTGCGCAAACGAATTCGCAGCGAATATGGCTTGCCTGAGCAAAGCACCGACGAAGAACGCAAACGCGGTAAGCAAATTGGCGCAGCTGCAGCCTTCAAAATTGTTGGCGTTGATGAAATTGCCCACCACGGCATGTTTTTGCGCGTGATCGATATTTACAAGCGCTATTTGCCCTATGAAACGCTCGATATGGTGTTTCGGGTGCTGAATGGCTTCAACATGCCAGCGCTGCATATTTTGCCCAATGCAGAGGAACTGAAAGCCTCGTTGGAACGCACCAAACTCTACACGCCACTCAAGCATGGCCGCTTTGTCGCCAACCCCGTGCTCGATGCGATGGGCTTCAACAACAAACGCGCGCTCGAACGGGCCGTGCAACATGCCAAGCTTTTGCCAACCGGTCTTGGCCCTGAACACGTCGCAATTGGCCGCGATGGCGAGTTTGTAATTTCAATGCAGCCAGATGCAGAAGTCGAAGCTGCCTAGGATTTTGCTTAAATCCAAAAGCGCAGGGAGCATTGAATCCCTGCGCTTTGGTGTTTAACCCAGCATTCACCGAACAACAAATGGTTAAGAAGAACGTTAAGAATTGGAGATTGATGATTGTTGGGTGTTGGTATAGGCCGCCAAATCTTGTTCTTCAATCACTGGCATAAAGCGCGTCATCTCGACCATCTTGAAGATTTTTTGATGATGGGGGCTGACATGGAGACAAAAGACTTTATAGCCATTCTTGCGTGCAGCCACCACAAACTTCAGCAGCACCGAAATGCCAGCTGAGTTGATAAAAGCCACATCAGCAAAATCTAAAACCGTGATTGGTTTCATTTGAGTACAAGCATGCTCGATCGTTGCCGCCGAAACGGCATCGACGCTGTTGGTCAAAATATGCAACAGCACGACATCATCCCACTCTTCTCGGCGAATTACCGATTGTACGTCGCTCATAATAGATCTCCTAGGTTGGTCAACGCGGCCAACTCTCCCTTGATCATAGTTGAGCAAGCGATTTTTGGCAACCAAGCTGCATGAAATTTTGATGACAGATTGGGTTTGGGGATCGGTTGTTGGGGGTCGGGGATCAGGGATTAGGTTTAGTGGCGTTTGGCTTTTGGCTATCGGAGATCCATTGCAACCTCAACAGTTGTTCCGCTAACCAGACGATGGCTATAGGCTGTTGGCTATGGGCTAGCGGAGATTGATTAGAACTATCGATAATTGCTCTGCTAGCCCCAGCCCCTGACCCC